>CAIMPC010000055.1 GCA_903843285.1 Candidatus Omnitrophota bacterium | reverse complement strand
CCTCATATTGCGTCCACTAGGCAACATCATCTATCTCTTTTTACCCCTCGCCACCACTGCGCGTGACCTCAAATCCATCTTATGTCGGGCCTACCTAACTATTTCTCATTCCAAAACCCGGTATAAACAAAACCCGGCATGATCAAAACCCGGTTTTGAAATGGTAAAAAAATACTGTAATATATTAGCCGAACGGTATGTCATTTTATAGATTGCCATAGCCCTTTCCGGGAATTTCCAGCAGGTTTCAACCCAAATACAACTCATCAAAAATATTTTCGCCATCCCCTTGACAACATGTATTTTATACGCTATACTATGATAGTATATATAATATCATAACAAGGAGGTCGCTATGGTCAAATCCAATGTTCGCATGAGCGTGGTAGACGATGTCATCCGCGGCTCCTGTGTAGTCATGCGAAGGACCTGCGGATACGACAACTGCCGGTGTACGAAGGGGCATAAGCACAGGTCTCTTTATGTATCCCAGTATGACAAGGGATCGCCCCGCATGATTTACATCCCGAAAAAGAATGAGAAAGAGGTAAAGCGGCTGGTCGCGAATTACAAGATGATAAAAAGGGCTATATATAAAGCCTCGGAATCGAACCTCATGCGCTTTACGGCGAAGTAGACAACGCCCCCGGCAAAGATAACGACATGAAAAAGCATAATATGGTCGTATCATGCGGCAGATTAAGACGTTGCCGGCGTGTCGCCGAGCTTATAAAAGAAAACGAATCATTAAAAGAGACCGTAAAAGAGAAGCTGGCCCAGATAGATGATTTAAGGAAGAGCCTCTATGGCCGTAAGAAAAAGAAGCCGCCTGACATAAAAGGCGAACCCAGGAAGAAGGGCGCTCCATTCGGCCATAAAGGCGTAACCCGCGAAAAACCCGACCGTATAGACGAAGAGATAGAGTTAATACCCCCGTCATGTTCATATTGCGGAAGCGATCACCTTGAAAAGACTACCATGCCCCCTGATGAACACATCCAGGAAGATATAGTACTCCCCAGAAAGAAAGTTACAAAATACAAAAGGCCGGTCTTTAAATGCGGAAGATGCGGCAGGCTCGTCCGGGGAGGCAGAGGTCCGGATGAAATACCAAACGCCTATATCGGCCCAACGGCCAAATCACTGGCAAGCTACTTAAGATTCGGCATGGGCATTCCCATGCATAAGATAAAGAGCATATTTAAGGAGCTCTTTGATCTGGAGTTCGACCAGACGTCTGTCACTGGCTTCGAGAATCAGCTAAGAGCCCGATCGCAGGGTTTATACAATCAGATGAGGGACTCTCTGAAAACGGCAAGACTGCTTTATATTGATGAGACCGGCTGGCCGGAAGGCGATGCCAATCTATGGCTGTGGTGCCTATGCAACAAGGAGCTTGCGTTCTTCCATATAGATAAATCACGAGGAGGGGATGTTCCAACCTCTATCCTTGGAAATAAATTCGGCGGTGTCTTTATAAGCGACTTCCTCTCGGCGTATAACCATATAGAAAGCTTAAAGCAAAAATGCATCCCCCATGTATTAAGGATGATAGAGCGTTACTACAGATCCGATATGGAGGTAAAAGAGTTCTGCGATCGTCTTAAGGAACTGATGAAGCTCATAGCATATCTATTCAAGGAAAGAAGAAAGATAGCGGATTACCTGGTCCGGCGCGCTGATGTAATCGCCCGGATAAAGAGACTTTTAGGGCGGCGGCTGAAACATGATAGAACCGATAAGTGGAGAAGGAAGCTGCGGATACATCAGGATGAGCTTTATGAATGTCTCTTCCATCCCGACAGTGATTTTAACAATAACTTTGTCGAAAGGATGCTGAGGCTATCTGTGATAATAAGAAAGATAACTTTCGGCAGCAGGAGCGATAATGGAATTAAGAACCACTCTGTAATAATGTCAATATTCCAGACCGCCAGGCTTCATAATCGCCATCCGGCCGAGATATTCCACCGAATATTCACCGAACCCGATAAAGTAACTCTCGCCAATCTTATAAGAGCGCCTTAATATCCCCTGATTATTGCCGGAGTTAAGCCATTGCAGCGCTGACAATCCTATGGGCATGGTATACTGCTTAACGGATAAACGGGAAAAGGTGTCTAAAAAATTCAATGCCGTTCGGCTAATATATTACGATTTTTGTAGGTTTCGCCCGTTTTTCGAAACTTATCCGTATGGGTACGCCTTCGAAATCGCAGATGCTCTTCAGGAAATTCTCGGTATAGCGTTTCAGGTTATCGTTCACGTATTTGGGGTTCTTCATGCCGAATGTGAACCTGGGCGGGTTCGAGCCGAGCTGTTTCAGATATTCGAACTTAAGCCGCCTATTCCTTATCTCCGG
>CAIMPC010000054.1 GCA_903843285.1 Candidatus Omnitrophota bacterium | reverse complement strand
GAGATCCTGAAAAAGGAGGGATAGATGCCGTTTGCGCAAACGCTACTTTATTATATACCTACCCCGATCCTGGGCACCATAATAATTTCCGTATTCATCATGATATCGGTAGGAGGCTTAATAGTGGTGCGCCAATTCGTGCCTCACCACAGGATGAAGGTGCATAATGACGTCGCCTCGGCTATTTTCGGGACCCTTGGAATGGCGTACACGGTGCTGCTTGCGTTCGTGGTCGTGATAGCATGGCAGAGCTTCGATAAGTCCAATCTGGATGTCGAGCGGGAGGCGAATTGCCTTGTTGACCTGTACAGGGATTCGTCGGCGTTCCCGGAGGCTGTCAAAGGCCGGATCCGCCCTTTGATCAAAGAATACGCTGACGTTATAGCCGGTGAAGAATGGAAGATGCTTGCCAGGGGCGAGCAGAGCCCGCGGGTGCATGCGTTAGCGAAAAATATATGGTTATCCTACAGCTCGTATGAGCCAAAAACGGAGAACGAGAAGATATTCTTAGCCGAATCGGTTAAGAAGCTCAATGAGGCCGGAGAATTGCGAATGCTGCGCCTCATGGATTCCAGGACGGGAATACACCCTATACTATGGTCTGTCCTGATAGTAGGCGGGCTGACCACCATAATCTTCACTTTCTTTTTTGGAACGGAAAATTTCATAGCTCAGATACTGATGGCCGCCATGCTGGCGCTCGTGATAGCGCTTATATTATTTACGATATTATTATTGGATTTTCCGTTTACCGGAGGGCTCAATATCTCCTCGGACGCTTTTAAGGCGATAGCTCATTTCTGAAATATTTTTGTATTTCTTGTAATTTTATACCTTGATGATATAATAACCGTATGAAGATAGCTTTTGTAAAAATTTTCACGGTATCTTTGCTCGCCGTCGTATTAGCCGGGTGCGCGATATTTGGAGCCGATGTCCAGGGGTTGAGCGAGGTAAAAGAGGCACACGCAAAGATATTTGATAAGGACGTCTCTGGCTGCTATAGATTGGCCACTGAGGCGCTCCATAAGTGGGGAGCGGTCAGATTCCAGAGGTATAAGGACAATTATATAATTGCCATGGAGTTTGAAGGGGTCTTCAGGGGCTGTACAAATACTACCGAACTTGGCATATTCTTTACAGAAACAGAGCCGCACAAGACCGAAGTGAAAGTGACATCCCTTAATTACAGCCTTTCGCAGCTTATTTCCCAGAAGCTGTTCGAGTATATAGAGAAAGACGGCAGGCTGCCACCGGAAGAACGGCTTAAGCCTTCCGCCGTTAAAACATCACGGAATCCTTTTAAGAAATAATAATGCTAACCTGCCGCAGATAAATACGATGCTCGACCTAAAAGACAAGCTAAACCCTTCGCAGCTCTCCGCGGTTTCGGCTATAGACGGGCCGTCACTGGTAATAGCGGGCGCCGGAAGCGGTAAGACCCGCGTCATCGAATACCGCGTACTCAATCTTATAACCAGCGGTGTGCGTCCGGGCTCTATCCTCCTT
>CAIMPC010000053.1 GCA_903843285.1 Candidatus Omnitrophota bacterium | reverse complement strand
TACACTTTTTTATTTTTATAAACAAGCCTTTTATCCACATATTCACACTATTCACAAAGAAAGAAAAAGAACCAAAAAGAAAGAAACGACCGCTACTATTATTTCTCTCTTCTAAGCACCCCACTAAATCTTACACTAACGCCAAATTTCACGTTATCCGCACTTAGAATAACCGCACGAATTACACACCATACAGCCTTCCACATGCCATAGAGCGCTTCCGCAATCCGGACAAACACCCACTATATCACCTTTTTTATTGCTCTTTGGCCTGGAGGCGCCTCCGCTGGAATCGGTAGTCGCATGTTCTTCGATGGCCACCTTAGTCTTATCCGAAACATCCGTCATCGCTCTGGCCTTATCGGTGCCCTGCAGCCTTCTTTCAAGCACACGGGCAATTGCATCCGAGCATGAGAATATTCTGCCCCCCTTCTCCCAGCTGGGCGAAGGACATCTTATGCCACGGATCTGCTCTATTATGGCTGTAGCTTCGATACCACTCCTGAGGGCAAGCGATACGAGTCTTCCGAGGGCCTCGAGCTGGCTCATAGCGCAACCACCTGCCTTACCCATCGACATAAAGACTTCGAAAGGCAGTCCCTTTTCATCTACATTGATCGTGACATATAGATTTCCGCAACCTGTGGCTATCTTAGTAGTAGTTCCTACTGTAACATTCGGACGAGGCCTGGGAATTATCTTTACAGGTACGGCTTGTACCTGATCGGACTTGCCTTTGGCGTCCTGAGGATTACTCATTGGCTGCTCCGCCCTAGAATTATCCCTATAAATGGTCACGCCCTTACACCCGCTCTCATAGGCGAGCATATATATCTTGCGCACATCTTCCTGAGTCGCTTCCTGCGGTAGGTTAACCGTCTTAGAAACCGCATTATTAGTGTACTTCTGAAATGCGGATTGCATCCTCACATGCCATTCCGGGGCGATATCGTGAGCTGTAACGAATAAGTCCTGGATGTTTTCAGGTATCTCTTTAATACCATGAATGGTGCCCTTCTGCGCTATCAGGTTCATCAACTCCGGCTTATAGAAACCCCCTTTGTCCGCGACTTCCTTAAAATAAGGATGGGTCTCGATCAGCTTCACATTATCCATGATATTCCTTACGTAAGAGATGGCAAATACGGGTTCTATCCCACTGGAGCAGTTAGCTATGATCGAGAGCGTGCCGGTCGGAGCTATCGTAGTCACGGTGGCATTCCTGAGCGGCTTTGCACCCTTCATATCATATATGCTCTTCTTGAAGTTAGGAAATGCCCCTCTCTCAGCGGCCAATTTCTGAGAGGCGGTCCTGGAGCGATCTAAGATAAATTTCATAATTTTCTCGGCAAGGCGCGCGCCGTCATCGGAATTATATTTAACCCCTAACATGAATAACATGTCGGCAAATCCCATGACTCCAAGGCCAATCTTGCGGTTGGATTTTGTGGTCTCTTCTATCCTCTTTAAAGGATAGGCGTTCATATCTATAACGTTGTCGAGGAAATGGACGGCTTTCTCGACCACATCTCCGAGTTTATTCCAATCGATGCCGCCGGAGTTTATCATATTCGCGAGATTGATCGAACCGAGGTTACAGCTCTCGTATGGCAATAGCGGTTGTTCTCCGCACGGATTAGTCGACTCTATCTGCCCGCATTGAGGGGTCGGATTATCACGGTTCATCCTGTCTATAAATATTATACCGGGCTCGCCGTTCTGCCACGCCATTTTTATGACCAGATCCCAAACATCTTTGGCATTCAATCTACCCCAAGGCTTCTTAGAGCGCGGATCGATCAGATCATACTCTTCGTTCTTAAGCGCCTTGGCTATAAAATCTTCGGTGATGGCTACAGAGATATTGAAGTTCGTTATCTCCTTATCATTCTCTTTACACTTTATGAATTCGAGAATGTCTGGGTGGTCTACTCTGAGGATGCCCATGTTCGCGCCGCGGCGTGTCCCACCCTGCTTTACAGCCTGGGTGGCGGCATTGAATACCTTCATGAATGATACGGGACCGCTCGATATGCCTCCCGTAGATCTTACCGGTGAATTCTTTCCTCTTAGACGCGAGAAGCTGAAACCTGTGCCGCCACCGGATTTATGAATTAGCGCTGTATCTTTTATCGTCTCAAATATCGACTCCATCGAATCATCTATCGATAGGACGAAACACGCCGAGAGCTGCTGCAGCTCGCGGCCCGCGTTCATCAGGGTGGGGGAGTTTGGAAGAAAATTGAGATCGGTCATCATCTCATAAAAATCTTCTTCCGTCTTCTTCACTTCCTGGGGCGTCTTGCCGTAATACGAATCCGCGGTCGCAATATTCTTTGCGACGCGGCGGAACAGATCTTCCGGTGTCTCGATGGGTTTGCCATTATCGTCCTTCTTTAAATACCTCTTCTCCAAAACTTTCACTGCATTATCAGACAACTTCGTATTAATCCCGGCGTCTTTCCCCATTCCCTTTCCCAAGCCTCCATCTTTTATTTTTTCGCTTCAGACAAACCGAAAGAATGATATCACATGAATTATGAGTAGTCAAGTATAAGCGCTACTTATTGTGTGTTTAATTAATAATCACACCATTAGTAGTGCTTTTTATCGTCGGGAAATTTGGATTATAACGGATTGAAAATTCTTAAGGCTGGTGGGGGGAATTATTTTGATTCTTATTTTTTTACAGCGGATTCGTCTTTGATTTCACTGAGTCCCGCTATTACCGCAACCGCACCTGCGAATATGAGTATTGCAGGAATAGTGCCTTTAAGGAGCGCGGCGAAATAGTGCCACCAGCTGAGTAACCCTATAATACCGAATGCCACGGCTATGATCCCTACGACTACACCTACGTATTTTCCCATGGCCACTCCTTTTCTACCTCGTTCTTACGCTATAAAACCCCTGCAAGGTTTCACATGAGTATCCAGAGTCTACCACAAAACATTTTCTCCGGCAATATAATTTTCGCGCCAGGGAAGTCAAGCCACTAAGTCTTATTTTTATGGTGGCGCTTCTTTTCGGTTACCTGAAAGTGCATATATTTGCCGAACATGAGGCGCGTCTGCGCATCGATCGCAGGCGTGGATCCTAATATGGTGGCCACCAGAGGCGCGATTACCCATTGGGCGTACATTATGAAATGTTTCTGCCTCTTCACATCCGGCGGCCGGGGCGGTAAAAGTTTCATGCTAACGAACACACAGATTAACATTGTTAATAATGACATATCGAGAAGGGTGGCCGATACGCTCGGAAGATTATATCCTATGGAGGTTTGCCTGAATAACCCGCCGCCGAATATTAAAGTAAGCGGCGCCACAAATGTCACTATAACCGCCCACACCGCCCAGGTATAATGGCTCTCCAGCACATTGAGAGACCTGCGTATTTTGGTAATTATCGGTATTCTTCTATTGTGCATAAAACCAACCGCTATATACGGAAAATTCTCTATTCCCCATGCCCAGCGGCGCTTCTGTTTATATTGCTTCACTATCGTTGGTAATATACGTTCTTCCGTAGCGACATCCATCGAAACCGTAACATACATCGGTACGACAGAATAATCTCCGTTAAAATGCAGAAAACATTTCCAATATATCACGGAATCGTCCGATATCATGTCGAGCGGCCAGTACCCGACCTCAACAAGCGTCTTGAAACTCATGCTGTGGCTCGAAAATGTAACAAACTTCTCGATCCTCATTGTCTCTATCATCTGCATGAAGCTCGACCCAAGCTCCAGAAGCCTTGCTATAGAGCGGCAGTGCCAAATGTTGTTATTATATACGGGAATGGGCTGGTAACTCGAGCGAGTCCTATGCGGGCTCGTAATGTAATGGTATGTGAGGCATCCGAAATATTCTCTATCGGCGCACGTATCTGCATCAAAACACGATATTATAACTTGCTCATAGTCGATGCCCTCGAAATCTAAGAAATCCTTTAATGCCTTCGCTCCCCAGGTCGCGTTCGCGCCCTTAGCCTTTATTTCACCCGGCAGATCTTTAGGATGCACGGTAACGATGAATGCTTTAAAATTATTCTCATGTTCCCTTTTTAGTATGAGTGCATTATTCTTTGATTCCTCACCGGCCCTCTCCTCCACGCTTAAAATCACTATCATAGATTTCTTCGGATAGTTAGAGTTCTCGAGGGCTTCAATGGAAGGCTTTAATATGTCGATACCTTCTTTATGCGCGGGAAAAAGTATTGCGTGATAAATATCCCTATACTCCATACCGTTCGTTTTACCCAGTGCCTTACATTTTTCAAACCAGTCCAGGACTCTCTCCCTGGCCAGGCGTCGATACGCAAAGAGCATGAGCATGCTTAAATACATCATTCTTATGACCCAGTAAAGGTCGAACGTTATAACAAATATTGCCACCCATAACGGTCTGACAAACGCGAGCACAAATAAAGATATCATGGTTGCCCATGTCAGAAACCCGGGGATTATCTCGAATAGCCTTTTATAAAATCTATCTCTTTTCGTAACCGGCATCCGGCTCTTTCTTTATCAGTAATTGCATCAATCCGGTGAACAGCTTCTGCTTAAGGTCGAGACGATATAAAAAATTGGAGTTCTTCGAGTCTTCTCCTATGCGGGTATCTATAAAATACAACGAGCCCTTATTATCATCGTAACTTACACTCCGCGGCCTCGAGTTGAATTTATATAATGATACTGCATTACGTCTTTCGAAGTCCGACAGCTCTACCACCATTATATCCCTGTGAGTTACGACTATTATATAACCGGCACTCGGATACCAGAAGGCATCGATTATGGGATCCTGGCTCGTAAATACCTCGTCTACCTTAATGGCTCCGGGCTGTAGGTGCAACATGCTTAATTTATACGTCGTAAAGAAGAGTAGTTCATTGCCATCTACGGAAAATCTCTTACCGATGATATCATATGGCCAGTCACTGTAAGATGACAATCTCTTCATGTCACCGCCATCCATATCCGAGCGAAATAGGCCGGAACTCTTCATGTAATATATAAAGCTGTTACCATATGCGGTAAAGTCCCGTATACCTCCACGGCTTATGGCCTTCATTTCCTGAGTTATAGGAAATAGCACAATCCGGTCCGCCTTAGTCACCATGTTAGGCCTGACCACCATCTCCCTCTCCCACGGATAGAAACCGTCTTTACGCACCTCCACCTTATAGTCGCCGGGCTTAAGCTCTTCTATCTGGGCCGGCGTAAGCGACTGACACATCTTGCCATTTATGCATATAGATGCGCCGACGGGCCGGCTCGATATGTAGAGTATGCCCGTCTTGTAGATTTTAAAATGACGGTAATCGATCTTATAGCCAAGCGCATAAGATAATATCACGGGGAGAAGTATGCAGAACAGAAGAACTGCAAAATAAAACGCCATAGCCCTTCTTATTTTGTCTACACGTCTCATATCACAATCTCGATATCCTTAGTTGTCCACAGCCGGCATCTATATCTTCGCCCTTAGACTTACGATGAGTAACGTTAACGCCTCCGTCTTTCAGGATCTTAATAAAATTCCTGATATCTGTCTGCGACGGATTTGTGTAATCTTTGATCCTTATGCTGTTATACGCTATCGTGTTCACTTTACATTTCACACCCTTGAGGAGCTTCGAAATTTTCAAAGCATCCTCACTGGAAGCGTTGGCGCCCTTGATCAATATATATTCAAATGTTATAACACGGTTGGTCTGTTCTGTATATTCTTTACAGGCGGCCATCAGCTCTTTTACCGGATATCTTTTATTTATGGGAACGAGCTTGGAACGCAGTGTATCATCGGCGGAATGCAGCGAAACGGAGAGCTCTATTTGCAATCCTTCCTTTTCGAGCTTCTTAATACCGGGTATTATTCCGCATGTCGATATAGTAATCCTTCTGGCCCCGATATTGAACGCATCGGGATCGTTAAATAATCTTATCGCCCGCAATACATTATCATAGTTATCTAATGGCTCGCCTATGCCCATGAAGACCAGGTTAGTTATTGGGACCTGCGGATTTTTCATCTTTATAAATAGTGCCTCATCCAGTATCTCCGACACCTTAAGGTTTCGCACAAAACCAAATGGGGCGCTGGCGCAGAAACTGCATGAGAATTTACATCCGACCTGGGTGGAAAGACACATGGTGGCCCTATCGCTTTCGGAGAGAAAGACGGTCTCGATAGTATTTCCGTCCTCCAGCTTCAACAGGTACTTAGTGGTTCGATCCGACTTAGAGCTTTTACTGTCAAGAAGCACCGGATGGGTAATATGAAAACTGGTCTTTAGCGTATGCCGCAAACTATCGGGTATATCAGCCATTTCGTCGAACGACTTAACTCCCACCTTATAGAGCCACCTGAATATCTGCTTGGCCCTGTAACCTTCAGCGCCAAGGGCTTTCAGCTTCGCCTCGAGCTCCGTCTTAGTCAGATCTTTAATACCGATTTTATCCATGGCTCCGTCCCCGCGATGCGCCCATCCGTAAATAATATCGATTATAGCCGAAAAATCTCACTAACTGACTTTCTTCTTCGTGAGGATCCTGTAGAAACAGAATATTGTCAATAGCATAATGAACCCCCACGAGAGAATGAGAAATGCCCAACCCGAGAGCCTCATCGCTTTGCCTTCCTCTTCTTCGCCCATACTATCTTCACCATCACAGAAAGGCCGATAAATATGACCACGAGGAAGGCCCGCGTCCCAAGGACGTAAGGTTTGTCACAATCCGCTACGTTCTTCATCAATATTGTAGGAATACCATCCTGCCAGGCCCAGAATCCCAATATCGAAAGGAGAAAGAGCGGCGTTATATATTTAATTATGAATTTATAGATTCCCGGTATCCGCATATCAGCGCCGTGATGTATCTCTTTCCATGCCTTATCCATTCCGAATATCCAGGCGAATAGAATTATCTCAACTGTCGCGAAGACAACAAGGCAGAATGTGCCTCCCCAGAAGTCTAATTCATTAATAACACCTTTTCCCAATAAGAATATGGCCGGCTGGCAGAGCACAAATGTTACGGCGCCGAATATCTTAACGGCCCGAGGCCTTGTTATATTGAACTCATCCTCGAGAAAAGCTACCGCCGGCTGGGCCAGCGATATAGATGAGGTGATACCTGACAGAAAGAGCAGTAAGAACCATGCGCCGCCAAAAAAGGCTCCGAACGCAACCTTCTGGAAGATTAAAGGCATTGTTACAAACCCCAGGTTAAATGCCCCGCCGCGAGCTATCGTTTGGATGTTTTGAGGGCCAAAGAAGACGAATGCGGCCGGAATTACAATACTGCCGCCAATGATAACCTCGGCGAACTCGTTCATGCCCGCGGCCGAGAGGCCTGACAGCACAACATCGTCGCCCTTGGAGAGATAGCTCGCATAAGTCAATATCACTCCTATACCTACACTGAGAGTGAAAAGTATCTGGCCCGACGCGGCAAGCCATACCTTAGCGCTTTTAAGCGCTGAGAAGTCTGGGTTCCAGAGAAATCCGAGTCCATTGATGAGATTCCACGAAGGTTTAGAGATATCCGGAATCCCCAGAGATAAAACTCTGGCCGCAACCACAAAACCGCATATGAACAGTAATGGCATGGCGACATTGCACAGCTTTTCAATACCACCCTTTATGCCATAATATATGACCCATATGTTGGCCAGGAAGGTTACCATGAAGAATATATAGGCTGGTACAAGATTGGAAAAATACCGGTTCTTTTCGAGGCCCTGAAAACTATGCAGAAAGGACTGCATACCACCCTGTGCCGCAGCAGCCTCGACGTACTTTCCTGTGATTGCGAAAAAACTGTACGCCAGGGTCCATGATTCTATATAGGTGTAGTAAATGAATATAACCAAGGGACCGAATATCCCGATGACACCGAAATATTTAATAAAACGATTCTTCTCCCACATCGTGTGGAATATTCCTGGCGCAGTACCGTGTCCGAATCCGCCGCCATAACGGCCCAACGTCCATTCGATCCACATCAACGGTAACCCCAATAGAAACAAGGCAACGAAGTACGGTATCATGAACGCGCCGCCGCCGTTCGACGCCGCCTGTACGGGAAACCTGAGAAAATTACCGAGACCGACAGCGCTGCCCGCCACCGCCATTATTATTCCCAGCCTTGTGCCCCAAGTCTGCCGTTTTTTCGCCATGTCATTATTTAACTACGCTTGTCTATGAGCCTGAGGAGTTTTCTGTCAGATCGCAAGGTCCCCGGCACGTGAAATACGAAATCGGTTTCAAATATGGCAATCTCCATATTCTTCCACAGGTCCGGATATCTCGATTTTATGTTAGCGAACACTTTCTTTTTAATAACATCGCCCAAAACACCTTCGCGTACCTCCAGATTAATTTCCATGACCTCTCTTATTCCCCGAAGTCTGAATATTATCTGCCAGTCGCTGGCTATTCCGTCGATATCCTTAAAAATATTTTCAAACATCAGTGGATAGAGATTTCCACCCGATGCGACGACAAGCTCGTCGGCTCTGCCGCGTATCTTTGCAAGACGTTTATACGGAAGACCGCAATTGCACTTCACGTCCGTTATCTTACTGATATCCCTGTTCTTATACCGGATGAGCGGCATCGTGCGGCGCGATAGCGTAGTGAATACAACCTCTCCGTATCCATCCTCACCGGCATCGACGATCTCAACTATGAAATTAGTCTCATCGATATGGTAGCCCTCACACTCGTTGAAGGCCTCGTACGCTATCGTTCCGGTGCTCTCCACTGATGCATAAACCATCCTTATTTGGGCGCCCTGCCATACCTTACTCATCCACGATCTGGCCGCATCAGGCATACGTTCCGCGCCGCCTATAATAAATTTTAGCGGGTACGAGCCATGCTTCTCTGCTAACTCAGTCAGTTTTATCAGCCAGGTAGGTTCGCCCATAACAATATTAAATTTATAGATGGGGATCCTGGAATAGACCTCCATGGGATCGACTTTGCCGGCCGCCATACCGAACATCCCGGATTGCTCGAGTGTCTTTTGGGTAATCATGCCCGGTATCCAGATGTTGAAATCGAACGCGTTGACCAGCCTGTCCGTCTTCGCTATCCCGCCGTATAACATGCTGGCAGCATTGAATTTACCGATCCTGTCGAGCTCCTCCATGGACGCATATACACGTTTGTTCCTGCCCGTCGTGCCGGACGACTCGAAGACCATATTTGGCGCGCTGCAGATAAAATCCTCGGCATGCTCTATTATATCCAAGGGCATCGTATAAAAGTCTTTAAGGTCCGAGGGCCTCCTTATTTTTCTGACATCTATATTGAGTTCGTCAAATCTACGTTTATAAAATTTGGAATATTTATAAGCGTACCTTACCGTCTGACGGAATGCATCTTCGGCATTCCACTCTAAAACGTACCGCGGCATCTTATCCGCAAGGAAAGCGAGCGCTCCAGGGCCGGCCTTTGAGACGAACAAGTCTATGAAGTTTGCCAGCATAAGGTTATGCCAACTCCTTAAGGGCTCTCTTAAGAGCTTCCTCAAATAGGTCCATCCCTAGATCCATCTCCTTCTCCGTGATATAAAGCGACGGTGCCAGAGTAAAGACGTTCTTATAATATCCGCCTATATCGAGGATCAGCCCGCGCCTCTTCCCGCCGGCCGATAATTTTCCTTCCAGGCCGATCTCTTCTATCCTGTCGGCAAGCTTCTTACTGGGAGTGAAGCCGTCCTTCTCGCACATCTCCATCCTGAGCGCAAGGCCGAGGCCGTCCACATCACCTATCTGCTTATATTTTTTTCGCAAATCTTTAAGCCTGGAGAGAAAATACTTTCCTTTTTTGGGTACTGACGTAGCAAAATCCGACTCCTCGATAAGTTTCATGACTTCGAGACTCGCGGCGGTCCCTTGTGGATTTGATGAAAAGGTCGCATGCGTGGAACCGGGCCCAAACACCTTAGGATTGATTAGCTTCTCTTTCGCCCAAATGCAGGAGATCGGGTTAAGGCCGTTCGTCATTGCCTTCCCAAACACTATAATGTCCGGCGTTATACCAAAATGCTCAATGGACCAAAATTTTCCGGTCCTGAAGAAACCCATCTGTATCTCATCATCTACAAACATGATGTTATGGCTATCTAGTATCTTCTTAAGCCCGGAGAAATATTCCGCAGGCGGCACCACATACCCGCCGGTGCCTTGCACAGCCTCGGCGTAGAAAGCGGCAAACTCACAGTTATTGTTCTTATTATTTATTACCCCGTAGTATTCGGTCTCGAAGAGCTTCTCGAACTGCTTAAGGCAGAACATCCCGCAAGAGTCTTTCTTTTTCTCATAAGGGCACCTGAAACAATAGGGGTATGGTATAAACATCGCCCTGTCGCCAAAATGTCCATATTTTTCCCTGTAGCGGTAGCTTGAAGTTATGGCTGATGCGCCTAAGGTTCTACCGTGATAACCGCCCATAAAAGCGAACATAAGGCTCTTACCTGTATGATTACGAACGATCTTAAGCGAATCCTCTACAGCGGATGCGCCGCCGACGTTGAAATGTATCCGCCCGGCCTCTTCGAATGTCGCCTGAGCTCTTTGCGCCAGTTTGGCGGCGAGCAGGATCTTTTCCTCATGCAGATACTGGCACGCCAGGTGAGGCAGGATATCTATCTGCCGCTTCAGTGCAGCGTCAAGACGTTCATTTCTATACCCGAAATTTACCGCCGAGTACAACATCTGCAGATCCAGAAACTCAACTCCTTCTATATCGTAAAGGTATGATCCTTTACAGCTCTTAAATATGTTCGGGTGCGGCACATAATGTACGGTGTCTCCCCAGGAGCAGTATTTCTCTTCGAGCTTAAGTAATTCGTCCCAACTCATACCGCTGGAAGTTGCTTTCGATTCAGGCCTCTTTGTGATCTCCATCTTATTTTGACTCATGCCTTTCTCCTTTTGAGATACTCATAAACATCACCGAGATCATCGAATGAAACATACGGCACTTTATCCGCCTTCAGGTTTTTCATAAGAGCGCTCTTGGCAAATACCAGATCTGCTTCCTTCGAAGGGCAAACGTCAGATAAGCCGTCTCCTATATATATCGACTCATAGCCGGATGGCGTGTTAGCCAGTAAATTCTTGGTCTTACAATGTGCACAGCTGCCGCACTTCATGTCTGTGTACGGAAAACTCGGCTCGAGAGAATCTTTAGTGATCTTTAATGAGTTACAATAAACATCCAGGCCATCGATTCCGTTATTTTTAAGAATTCCTTTAAGAATATAACCAAAATTATCACTTAATATAATCTTTTTAATATCATTGGCATCGCAGAATTTCAGCAATTTCTTAAAATTAGGATCGAGCTTTATTGTTTTAAGATATTTATTAAGCCTATTGCGGGTTATTTTAATTCCCCGCATCTGGCCATCGAGGCACTGCCTGGAGCCTATCTCGCCATTCTTCCATTTATCCTCAAGTTTAATCCATTCGTCATTTGCCGAGAAGCGCTCCAGCATATCATCCAGAATATCGAAATTGGTTATAGTATTGTCAAAATCTAAGAACATTACCTGTTTTTTCGTCTTTTTATCTGGCATATTATTTCTGTTATCTCCTTAAAATTCTATTCATTTGTCATTCTGGGTGCGGGGCTAAGCCTGGTCCTGCCGGATTTTACTACAAGGTCCTTTATATCCTTACATACCTTATCTTCCAAAAGGCCTTCGAGTGAAATAGGCATCGTAAGAGACCAATTCGCCCTCGATATAGTACCCGGGGTATTTATCCTGTACTGATAAGGATCCGCCTTAAACAAGTCTGTAAGATACAGATAATCCACCAGTAGTTCTATCGAAAATATTGCGCGCGATGAGAGCGTCACATCCAGAGCAGAACGAGCTATTTTGGGATCGTGCTTCTCTGACATAGCGCCTTTAAGTTTAAACTGCGCCCATAGCTTCTCTTTCTCGTGGTAAGTATTTTCGTACATATCCAGAAAGTCCATAAGCTCTTCTTCGCGCTTACCCAATATTTCTGTGTATATCTCTCTACTGCCTACCGAATCCTTCCAGCGTAATCTTCCGCGCCTGGATTTTTTAGGATCAAACAGGAGATCCTTAATGGATTCGAAATCTATCCCGCGCTCACGGCACTTTCTGATAAATAACGCTTCGTCAACCGTGCCCGCTTCATTCTCCCACCAGGCTGCCCAGTTCGTAGTATCATGCGTCGATAGCATCGCCACCGATATGGCGCGGTACTTACCGGGCGCCAGAAAATCGTGCGTCACCGACCAGTCCTTCACCCATCTCTGGACCTCGTTACCCGGAATGCCAAATTCCTTTAACATCTCCGGGCACGCTTTAGGTATTACCCCGAGATCTTCGGCGCATAAAAGCATATCGGTATTTTCCGATATGACCGATAATATCTCTCTGCCGTGATCGCCCCAGATCTTCTCATCTGCAGGATCGAACGAGCCGTTCATTCCTTCATTTTCAATGGAATCGCTGTAAGGTATGCTCCATATTCGGAACAGCCCCACCACATGATCGATCCTAAGTATATCATAATAATTACCGGCGTATCCAAGTTTCTCTTTAAAATATTTATAACCATCTCCGGCGATCTTATCCCAATCATATGTGGGCATTCCCCATCTCTGGCCCTTCGAGCAATACATATCCGGAGGCGCGCCTGCGGCAAAGTCGAGTTTAAAATAGTCGGGATGAGACCACACATCAGCGCTGTCGCGGGATATTAATATGGGCAGGTCCCCTTTTATCAGAACGCCTTTCGACCCGGCGTATTCTTTTACGGATGTGAATTGTTTATGCAGGAGCCACTGAACCCACTTCTGGAAGGCAATCTCTTTTGCATGCTCATCCCCGAACATTGAAAGAGCATCTTCGTCTCGATACGCATATCCTTCGCTCCAATCATACCAGGGTTTACCCGCATTATGGCTCTTCAGCGCCTTATATAATGCATAATCATTCAGCCAGTATTTATTCGACTCTATAAATTTATTAAGCTTAGGGTCTTTGGGCGCGGTATGAATAAATATATCCCATAACACCTGCCGCTTTTCTTCCTTTATCGCGTAATCAACATGGCCGCTTCCGGCTGGAAATTCTTTATTGATTTTATCTATCTTCGATTTTATCTGCTTATTATCATGGGGAACGGATCTCAGTGAAACATACGAGCTTTCAATCGCAAATGAGCTTACGGCATCGTAAGGGCAGAACGTGGAACCAATCTCATTCATGGGAAGCAGTTGGATGATCGAACACCCGGTCTTCTCACATAGATCCACTAATAGCCTGATGTCATCCAGATCGCCTATACCGACGCTATTCTTCGAGTACACCGAGAAAAGCGGCGCCAGAAGACCCGCGCGCCTATGAGTGCCTATCCGCTTCCATTTATCGGTCGAAAGCGTCTTCAATAGATCTATCTTTTCTTGAGCCATATCCTCCCCTTTAGTAACATAATATTAATATATATAATAGCGCTGATTAGGTCAATGAAAATAGTGAACCTTGTCATATTTGACAATTCTCGGAGGGGCGTGATATGATAATTTCATGAATACGGCATCCCGGCTCATTAACAGTTTCCTTAATCTTATCTACCCTCCGCACTGCGCATCATGCGGTAAGAGCCTTAAAGCTACGGATGAGGCGCAGGCGTGCCAGGCATGCATAGCTCACATAAAACGCAACCCGCGCCCATATTGCCGCCGATGCGGACGATCTGTGCAGAAAGCTCAGGCCTTATGTCCTGAATGCCTGAAGATGCGCCCCTCCTTCAGCTCGGCATACTCCGCGTGCCTGTACGAAGATCCATTAAAAGAGCTCATACACAAGTTTAAATATAATAATAAGCGCGGATTATCGAAAGTCTTCGAGAAGATAATGATAGATTATATTGCCGATAACCACGAGATAACAGATAACGTGGATATAATCACTTTCGTACCCCTCCATAAAAAGCGAGAGCTTGAGCGCACATTTAATCAATCTGAATTATTGGCTTCAGCCATCGGCAGGGTGTTCGGAATTCCGGTTAAAGGATGCCTTGAAAAGAGAGTTCAGACGAAGAATCAAAATGAGTTATCGAGACAAGAACGATTGGCCAATGTTAAAGACGCATTCGCCATAAAACATGGTATGGAAAACATTGTAAAAGATATGGATATGCTTATAATAGATGATGTGATGACCACAGGTGCTACCCTTAACGATTCGAGCCGCGCTATTATGCGCGGAGGCGCAAAACAGGTGCGGTGCCTTACATTGGCAAGAGGTAACTAATGAAGATAATCGACAGGTATATGGCGAAAAGTTTTTTCGCAAGCTTTTCATGGTGCATGATACTATTCATAGTCATGGCCATCGTCATCGACATATTCTCGTTTATCGATGAAATAATCAAATTTAAGATACCGCTAACATCGATTGCGGCCTTCTATTTCTACTATTCTCCCACAATATTTTTACAGGTTGCCCCCATGGCCGCGCTCCTGTCCGCAATATATCTACTGAGCAATCTCAATAAGAACAGTGAGATCACCGCTATGAAGTCCAGCGGAATAAGCCTATGGCGAATACTCACGCCTTTGTTGGCTCTGGGGTTTCTTATAAGTTGTTTTGTTTTCCTGGTAAGCGATAAAATAAATCCGATATGCGCCAAAACCGCAAACTATATCAGGCGCGAAGAACTGGAGAGCCATAAAGCAAAAGAGAATAAGGCCAGAGTGGTTAAAAACATCGCCATATATGGGGTGGGCAACCGCATAATATTCGCCCGCAATTATGACACCGAGGCCAAGACCCTGGCGGACATAATAATACATAAACATGACAATAATGAGAATCTGACCTCAAAGATTACCGCCCAGAGCGGCTCGTGGACAAGCGACGGCTGGAAATTCAACAAAGTTATTATTTATACCATAGATAACTCCGGCAGGATACTTAAGGAACCCGAATTCTTCGAGGAGAAAATTATACCCATTAAAGAGAGGCCGAGCGACTTCGCAAGTAATGAATGGCGCGCCGATTACATGAGCTATAATGAATTGAAGAATTATATAAATAATTTTCAGAACGCGGGTTCGCGGTTAATCAGGGGACTTCTGGTAGACCTGCACTATAAGGTGGCTTTTCCATTCATAAGCCTGGTAATAATCCTGATAGGGGCACCGCTGGCCATTGTAAATACCAGGGGCGGGGTTCTTATGGGTATAGGCATGAGCATAACTATAGGCTTATTATACTACGCCTCTATAGCGATATTTCTCGCCTTCGGTAAAGCGGGGCTTCTTCCTCCCATCGTAGCCGCATGGCTTGGCAATGTAGGATTCGCCGCCTGGGGAATATATCTTATCAATAAACGCAACTAAAAAAATAGGAACAGCTCACGCTGTCCCTATTTTTTTATATATTTCTAACTAATCCGCGCCTTCCCCGCTCATATCCACAGCGCCATGCGCTTTCGGTTTACGATGAATAACGCGTTTTAATATAGTGTGCTTTAGCACCAAATCCTGGGTATTTTTCACATTGAGCTTCTCGAATAGAAAATCGAACCTGGCCTCAATATCTTTAGTTATCGCATCCCTGGTTAACTGAGACAGCCCCATAATATCTTTCTTAAATGGCCCGAGGGCTTTCTTGCGCGCGCTATAGATAAATTGCTCATCCGTCTGGCCTGATTTGTGCTCAGACGCCAGATTCTTATTGATCCATTCGTATATCTTATCCTTCAGATCTTTAGGAAAGTGCTTGCTTTCATAAACCATGTTCTGGAACTCTGTGGCAAGATGCACCTCAGCCGTTCCGACCTCGGGGAATTTTCCGAAAGCATCGGCTGGAAGAGTGGACGCGCCGTGCTGTACTGCGCCAGCCATCCCATACTTATCGCGCGCCTCTTCAGAGAGTACCCTCAGCGTCTCGAAATCAAGTTTAACCTTCGCCATAGTTCCATCGCTAAGCATTACGCCGCCATGCGACGTTCCGGTCTGGACACTGACCTTGCTCATTCCGACACGGCCTTTCCTCAGCTTCGAATTAAATCCCGTCATAAAGGCCTCTAGGTCTTCGACCGTGGAATTCTTCTCCCCCACCTCACCTATTTCTCCACCGACAGATACCTGTATGCCCTTCGGCTGGTATTGCCGGATAAAATTAGTCAGCTTGGCGCATGCTTCGTAATTCGACTTCTGCTGTTCTTTTATATCCTTCTTCTCCAGATCAACTACCGTGGAAGAATCTATATCTATATTGTAGAATCCCGCTTCCATGGCCTGTAGAATGAGCGTCTTAATACCATCGAGCTCTTTCTCCGGATCCTGCTTATAATTCTTTGCGTTTACCTGGAAATGGTCGCCCTGAATGAATATAGGGCCGGCCCATTCTTCCCTGATAGCCGCAGCCAATATAACCGCTACATACTCCACCGGAGGCTGATTAGTATACCCCATCTCCGACTTTGCTATCTCGAATATGAAACACGCGGAATTAATCTTCTTGGCTGCCCGTATTATGGCCCTGGCCAGATCGTATGTCAGAACTCTTAAATTCATTGCCGGCACTGTGAAATCGTTTGCCGTCTCTCCCCGGCCACGCGCCAGGTAGAATTCATTTATGCTCGCCGGGAATATCCCTTTCTTATATGCGATACCTTTTATCTTATCGGCTATCGCTTTCTTCTGGGACGCATCATCTGCCATTACCAGATCTATTACCAGATTGTCCATATTTGCCTCTATTCTGCCCATCTTACAGCCATCTCCTTTCAATTACCAATTCTCTACTACGTTCCCGACTCCCAGCTCTCGAGATACTTTCTCTGTTCTTTGGTAAGAGTATCTATTTTTATTCCGAGAGACGTTAATTTTAACTTCGCGATATTTTTGTCTATGAACTCCGGCACTTTATATACCTTCTTAGAGAGCTTCTTGTAATTTTTCGCCACATATTCACTACATAACGCCTGATTGGCGAAACTCATATCCATAACGCTTGCCGGATGGCCCTCTGCCGCGGCCAGGTTTATAAGCCTTCCCTCGCCCAGAAGATTGATTCGTCTGCCGTCCCGCAGAGTATACTCATCCACGAACTCCCTGACTTTACGCTTCTTCTTGGACATCGCTTCGAGGGCAGGTATATCAATCTCGACATTGAAATGGCCGGAATTTGAAACTATGGCCCCATCCTTCATCGCCTCAAAATGCTCTTTTCTCAATACGCTGATATCTCCGGTTACGGTAACAAAGACGTCCGCCTTTTTACAGGCCTCTTTGAGAGGCATGACATTATAACCATCCATGACGGCTTCGAGCGCCTTCGTCGGATCAACTTCGACGATTATTACATTCGCGCCCAATCCCCTGGCCCTCATAGCCACACCTCTGCCGCACCAACCGTAACCCGCTACAACTAAATTGGAGCCTGCCAGAAGCACGTTCGTCGCGCGCACTATTCCGTCGATGGTCGACTGTCCCGTGCCATAACGATTGTCAAAAAGATGCTTAGTGTCGGCATCGTTGACCGCGATAATCGGATACATCAGAAGCCCCTGCTTCTCCAGACTGCGAAGTCTTATCACTCCGGTGGTCGTCTCCTCCGTACCTCCGAGGATATTTTCTACCAGATGCTTCTTCTCTTTATGTATCAGCGATACCACATCCGCGCCGTCGTCCATCGTGATATTCGGGCCGCATGAGATAGCATCGATTATATGACGATAGTAAGTCTTGTTGTCCTCTCCTTTTATGGCAAAGGTCGGGATACCGTAGTCTTTGACAAGTGAAGCCGCTACATCATCCTGTGTGCTAAGCGGATTCGACGCGCATATGTATACTTCCGCGCCTCCTGCCTTCAAAGTTATAGCCAAATTTGCCGTCTCAGTAGTAACGTGCAGACAGCAAGCCACTTTAAGGCCCTTCAACGGTTTCTCACTGGAAAAATGCTTCCTGATGAGAGTGAGAACATTCATATACTCATTTGCCCACTCTATGCGAAGCTTTCCCTTGCCCGCTAACTTTATATCTTTAATATCATATTTCATTTATTGTCCTTTATTTGTTCTTCAATTCCACCCACTGCCTAAACAAGCCTTAAAGACTATTTAACGTATTTCTTCAGATCCTTAGCCTTATCCGTCTTCTCCCATGTAAAACCCTCTTCTTCTCTGCCAAAATGACCGTATGCGGCCGTCTTCCTGAAACGCTTACCATCTGAATTACGCAGGTCGAGCTCGGCTATTATCCCATGAGGCGTAAGCTCGAAATGGTCTTCTATTATATTAACTATCTTATCATCGGCCACACGCCCTGTGCCGTAAGTATCGACCATTATCGACAGAGGCTCAGCCTTACCTATAACATAGGCCAGCTGTATCATAAGCCTGTCTGCTATGCCGGCGGCGACCAGATTTTTCGCAACATATCTGCACATATAAGCGGCAGAGCGGTCGACTTTTGTGGGATCTTTACCTGAGAATGCACCGCCTCCGTGGGCTATAGAACCGCCGTACGTATCGACCACTATCTTACGGCCGGTCATACCGGTATCCGACTGAGGGCCGCCGATAAGGAACTTACCGGTCTGATTGATGTAGAACTTTGTATCCTTAGTGATATGGTCCTTCAGCACCGGCTTCGCAATCTTCTCTATTATCTCGCGCCTTGCATCATCAGACATGAGGTCGGTCTTCTTATCCACTACTTCTTCGGTATGCTGAGTAGCCACTACGACCGATGTAACACGCCCCGGCTTATCACCATTATACTCTACCGTAACCTGAGCCTTACCATCGGGCCCGAGATACTTCAATATATTCTTCTTCCTCACATCGGCCAACTTATGGCAAAGCTGATGAGAAAGCATGATAGGAAGCGGCATAAGCTGAGGCGTCTCGCGGCATGCATAGCCCATCATCATACCCTGGTCCCCTGCACCACCGGAATCCACGCCCATAGCTATATCGGGTGATTGCGTGTGGATAGCATTTAATATCGCGCATGTGTGATAATCGAAACCATATTTGGGATGAGTGTAGCCTATATCCTTTAATAGATCCCGGCATAGCTTATGGATGTCTACATATGCAGTAGTGGTTATCTCCCCGCCTATTATCAGAAGGCCCATGGTAACGTAAGTCTCGCACGCGACTCTTCCTCTCTCATCCTGTGTCAAAACCGCATCTAAAACCGAATCCGATACCTGATCGCAAACTTTATCCGGATGCCCCTCGGTAACGCTCTCGGAAGTGAATAAAAATTTCTTCTTTGACATGCTCTACTTCTCCTTTTCTGTATAATTATGATCGGCTTTATTATAGGATTCGATGCTTCCTATATCATACCAATCTTCAAGAAACCTGAAACCATATACTTTATCTTCTTTGCTCAACCAGCCTATATAGTATCCCGGCGCATCCAATTTAGAGTGCATTTTAACATATTTCTCTATAAATGGAAGCTTATTTTTCGGAAAATAGTATATGCCCGTGGATGCCAATGTCGACTTAGGCGCTTGCGGCTTCTCCTCAAATTCTATGACTTTTCGGTCTTCGTTTACCCTGACAACCCCGTAATTTTTGGACAGCTCTAAGTTTCCAATATCATACAAAGCTACCGACACACCGTCCTTAGACCTCGCGAACTCCATAAAATCAGCCATATTTAATTCAAATAGGTTATCACCCGCAATAACCAGAATATCATCATCTATCATTTTACTGGTTATTACCAGTTCCATGTCCTTTATAGCGCCCAGCCTGTTATCATTAGTGGTAGAGCCGTCATTTATTATCTCTATTTTATCTTTTAATGGATTGGTTTCTACCCAACTATCAAACTTATCGAAAAATTTATCATTTGTAACCACATATACGCGATCCCAACCTTTTATCCCAATTACCGTATCCAGTATCCGATCGATAATAGTCCTGCCCCCAACCCGGAGCAATGATTTGGGCATATTCAAAGTAAGTGGTTGCAACCTAACGGCATATCCGGCGGCCAAAATTATTACCTTCATCCGGACATCTCCTTTTTCAGATACGCTATTCTATCGACGGGAGTCGGATCGCAGTTATACAATATTGCGAGATATAGGCTTACGTAGTCACCTATATATATTAAGGAAAATATTCTTGCCAGAAGCCCTTTGCCGCGCGAATTAACTTCGATTACATCAACATCGAGCCCGGTTACTATCTTCTTCACTATATTCATGCGTTTGACGGTCCTGGGATTATCGCCGCTATCCTTTAACATTATAACCGCCAGATTCTTTAATTGCTTCTTAGGATTTTGCCATCCGACTATCTCATTATGCGTCATCTCGGGAAAAAGGTTACCCGAGGCTATTGATTTCGCGTTCTCGGATATCTGCCCTCTCCACCTGGTGCCGACCGCATCTATATGATCCACGTCTGAATATATGACCGGTATCTTGGAATAAATCTTCCGCGCTATATCTTTCGCCACATTTTTCTTCCCTATCACCATAGGGGCCAGCACAGTCTTATTTAACTTCTCCATTCCCACAATGGCTTCCTCTATATCCCGCGCCTTGTCACCGATCACGCCAATCCTGGATAATAAGGTAATAAGAGTGAAGAAAGAATATCCTAACGCCGCTCTCGGCTGAAGTCCGGATGGAATGCTTACGACCGGAACGGAAAGACGGCAGGCAAGCTCTTTAATATATCCGCCGGATGTTATGACTATAATGTGTGCGCGCCTGGCGAGGGCATCTTTAAACGCGCTCATCGTCTCTTCCGTATTACCTGAATAACTCGAGACCACTACGAGCGAGGAACCGTTTACGAAAGCGGGAAGTTTATAGTTTCTATTCACCAATACCGGGATCGCGATTTCATCTGCGATGTAGGATCTAGCGATGTCAGAACCAATGGCGGAGCCGCCCATACCTGCGCAGACTATATTTGTATATTTTCTTTTGAATGAATTCGGAATATTTGCGCGGAGGCCGATATTGCGGGCGTCCAGGCACTGTGCTGGAAACGATGCAATAATATTCGCCATACCTGACCGGTCGAGCTTCTGCACGGCGTTTAAATCATCAAGGCTAACCATTATGTCTACTCTAGCTCTGCTGCAATATCAGGCACGATCTCTTTTAGCTTGCTCTTTGCGTATGCTTCAACTTCTTTGCCGGTGGAAAGGGTCAGTGCGCCCTTAGCCACCTGTTCAGCCTGGTTAATAGTCACGGCTCTTATGATACGCTTTATTTCCGGAGTCGCAATCGGCGAAGTACTGAACTCGTCCAGGCCCAGACCGAGAAGTATTATCGTCATGACTATATCGCCTGCCATCTCACCGCACATCCCGACCCATATACCGGAGGCATGACCACTATCAATGATATTCTTTATTAAACGCAGGATCGCGGGATGAGTAGGCTCGTATAGATATGCTATCTTTTCGTTGACACGGTCAACGGCTAGCGAATACTGAATTAGATCATTTGTTCCTATCGAGAAGAAATCGGCCTCGGCGGCCAATATGTCGCTCGTCAGCGCCGCCGACGGCACTTCTATCATAGCACCCACTTCAATATTCTCGTCAAACTGCAGGCCCTCTTTCTTAAGTTCCTTCATCGCCTCACCCAGAAGCACATTGGCCTGCCTAAGTTCCTCTATCCCGGATATCATAGGGTACATGATCCTAAGCTTACCGTGCGCCGAGGCTCTAAGTATGGCCCTCAGCTGGACTTTGAATATGTCAGGGCGGGCGAGACAGAATCTGATCGCGCGCCAGCCCAGGAATGGATTCATCTGCTGAGGAACATCAAGCTGCGAAAGAAATTTGTCCCCACCTAGATCCATGGTACGCACAGTTACCGAGTGCGGCTTAATCTTCTTAGCTACGGATGAGTATGCCCTAAACTGTTCCTCTTCATTTGGCAGGTCTTTGCGGTTCATATAGAAATATTCGGTTCTATAGAGGCCTATACCTTCGGCACCATGAGCCACTACGGATGGCACGTCTTCCGGAACTTCTATATTAGCCGATAGTCCTATCTTCTTTCCATCCAGGGTAATACAAGGCAGGTCTTTCAGATCGAGCAGGTGTTTCGCATAGCTGACAAACTTCTCTCTATCCTGTTCATACTTCTTCATGGTTCTAGGCGTGGGATTCACCACAACTATACCATGTGTGCCGTCTATAATAACCTCGTCGCCGCTCTCGATCTTCTTTGTCAATAATTCAAGGCCGACAACAGCCGGTATTTCCAACGATTTGGCCATAATGGCGGTATGAGACGTTCTGCCGCCTATATCGGTAGCAAAGCCTTTGACATTCTTTTTATGCATCGTAGCGGTATCGGAGGGTGATAAATCGTAAGCGATTACTATGACCTTTTCCTTCAGGTTGCTTAAAACGTCTTCTTTAGCGCCTATCAGGTTACGCAAGATTCGCCTACCCACATCATTAATATCGCTTATACGCTCCTTAAGATATTCATCGTCCATTTCGGAGAAAACCTTAATGTAGCGGCGCAGAACGTCCTGGAATATGTATTCTATGGAGAGTTTTTCTTTCTTAAGTTTGGATATGACTTCCTCTATAAGCATGCTGTCATCTATTACCAGCAGATGTGCGCTGAATATCTCGGCGTGCTTGACTCCCATCTCCTCGGAGATACGTTTCTTTATCTCGATGATTTCATTTTTAGTTTGTACGAGGGCTTCTTTAAAACGCTTTATCTCGTTAAGAAGCTGGTCTTCTTTTACCAAACGACGAGTGATGGTATATTGCTCCCTGCCGTACAGAAAAGCCTTACCGCTCACTATGCCGGGAGATGCCGGTATTCCTCTTAATATAGTCTCTTTTTTCTTCATATAGTTATATCACCAGATCGTCTATGTTTTCGCTGACCAGGAGCGTCTCAAGCTCTTTTGTGGCGGCCTCAGCATCATCACCGCTTGCCACCATCGTGATCTTAGAGCCAATTCCTGCCTCCAGCATCATAATGCCCATTATGGACTTACCATTAACCTTATGCCGCCCCTTGGAGATAGTTATCTCGCTATTGAATTTATTCGCTATCTGCACAAACAATGCCGCCGGGCGGGCATGCAATCCCTGTTTACTTCTTATCGTGATTTTCTTCTCTACAATCATATTATTCGAGACCTGTCTAGCCCTTCTCTTTCTTTAGGCTCGCCACAAGATCCACTATTATCTTGGCCAGTCTGACCGAATCATGACGAACATAATCTTTAGTGCTGATAATGTGCGCTTCTATGGGTTTAACTTTTAATCTCTTCAGGTTTTCAATGTCGGCTGTAACGGGATAGGAATATTCCCCCTTGTACTTATTCTGCATCTCGTCCGATATTTTAGCCGTATTAACTACACAGTAATCGACTATGCCAGGAGCCGTATGGTCGATTATCGCCCTTAGGTGATCGCTAGCCTTATAGCCATCGCTCTCGCCCTTCTGAGTCATCACGTTACAGACATAAACTTTAATGGCTTTGGACGATACGACCTCCCTATATATATTACCAACCAGCAGGTTAGGCATTATACTTGTATATAGACTGCCTGGGCCGAGGACTATCGCATCGGCCTTACGAATAGCTTCTATGGCCTCGTCCGTAGCCTGGCAATTAGAGGGTCTTAAACGCATGCGGGCCACCGGGCTATTGGCCTTACATACGTTGCTCTCGCCTACCGTCTCAAGGCCGTCGGCATGTTCGGCGACGAGCACAGCTTTATCGAGCGTCGAAGGAACCACGCTACCGCGTATCGCAAGGACCTTGCTCGACTCTTTGATAGCGGCGTCAAAACTACCGGCGACCTTAGTCATAGCGGCTATGAAAAGATTGCCAAAACTGTGGCCTTTTAAGTCTCCGCCATCCTCGAACCGAAACTGAAATAGCTTTCCCATCAGCGGCTCTGCATCCGCCAACGCCACCAGACAGTTACGTATGTCACCGGGCGGCAACATGTCAAAATCTTTCCTGAGACGACCGGAAGAACCGCCGTCATCGGCCACGGTTACTATCGCTGTGATATTGGACGTGTACTCTTTCAAACCGTGAAGCATAGTCGACAGTCCTGTGCCGCCGCCTATGACCGCAATGCGGGGACCTCTCTCAAGCACTCTCTTCAGATATACTCTGTCGACAAGCTCGCCCTCGCGTTCCGGAAGAAATACTGTTATGAATGATTTTATTATCCTCTTTATGCCGGTCACCACCGTGACAATACCTAAGATAATGATGATCGTGGCATAAAGCTTGCTCTTAGGATTCTGCTCCAGAAGCATTACTACAAACCCCATCGATATCATGATGATACCAAACACCGACAGGAGAATCCACCTCTTAACCCACATCCCCGGATAAAGCCATTTAAATGCTTTTAAGATCTTCAATCGATGGCATCCTGGTAGTTTTAGTACTTTTTAGAGTCTTCTTCCTGGATTATGCGAAGTATCTCTTTTTCGTCTTTTGCTTTCTTTAGGAGCTCTCTAAAATACTTATCCTTCAGCATTCTGGATATCCTGGCAAGAGCTTTCAGGTGAGGGCCGGCCGATTCTTCCGTAGCGATGAGAAGAAAGAATATATATACCGGTTCTCCGTCCAGGGAATCGAAATTCACGCCTTTATGGGATAAACCAAACGCGGCTACCAGGCTTTTAACGTTCTGGGTCTTCGCGTGGGGTATACCTATGCCCTGGCCTATTCCTGTGGAGCCCAGAGACTCTCTGGTGAGAAGCGCCTTAACCAGCTCTTCCTTATTCTTAATATCTTCCGCCTTGGCAATAGCATCCACCAACTCTCTTATCACTCCATCTTTATCAGTGGCTTTAAGGTTGGCTATGACTGCTTTGGGATTCAAAAAATCCATAATCTTCATTTGTAAATTTCCTCCTTTGGATTTTCCTGTTTATATGCTGCAATACCTCGCTTTAAAAACAACATTACCGAGGCAAAAAAAATGTTCTACTTCGCTACTATTCTCAATCCCTAATGGAGCTACGTAGAAACAATTCCCTCGAAGCTTCATTATGGTCTGACTGCCGTAGCGTAGAAAAATGGAGCGGCGGAAGGGGTTCGAACCCTCGACATCGACCTTGGCAAGGTCGCATTCTACCACTGAATTACCGCCGCAAAAATTTCAACTCTAATCTAAAATAACGTTTTACTTTATATGGTGCCCGCACCAAGAATCGAACTTGGAACCTTGACATTAAGAGTGTCCTGCTCTGCCAATTGAGCTATGCGGGCGCCGTAATCTTACTCATGCGCCCAGTCTCTACGAAACCTACTATCACTAAACTGCATTAAAGACGAAGTAGGACGGGCATCGTAAATGATCAGTATTTAAGAGGCCTGATTATATCAAAATGAACAATTAAAAGCAAGAATTAGACGCAAAAATTATCTTCTGCGTCTTTTCGGTAAGGTTGCTTAATGGATGCGTCCATGTGCTGCACACCGTATCTAACCTGGCAAATCTAACCAGGTTAGAATAGATTTTTAAAAACACCTTATTGACAACTTTTATAAAAAAGTTGACTTCTATGCTGCCGTCGTGTATATTTGTGAGTGAGCGGTAAGACCGCCGTGGGTTGTTTTAGGTGTTTCCCTCCGTATGGTGGGTAAAAGCCTAAACATCACAAACCTATGGGGCACGCTCATTTTTCTTTTATGCCAGATATACCTGATCATATGCAATCTTTACTTTAAACACATCGAACCATTCATTGTTATTACGTTCATATCTCCTAAATATTCCCCACGCGAAAAGATCAACAACCTGAAGTCCTAGCGTTTCATGAGATATCTTATGCACGATATCTATGGGAACCTTGGGGTCAAGCCTACCACTTATTTGCTTCAGTATGTACGAATTGAATTCACCCACTTCATAGCCATTCTTGCTCTTATCCAGAATAAGCATAACCCGAGAACCGGCATCGCCAAGATCAATTTGATCTATAACGCGATGGGCAATATAATTATACAACCTTTCTTTGCTACTTGAGAGGTTCTCATAGACGCGCTTTTTATTTAAAGTAAGTGAGTAGATTTTAAAATCAATATTGGCAATCTGATCGTATAGATATTTCTTCACCGTATCTAACCTGGCAAATCTAACCAGGTTAGAATATATTAAGATGGTGCGGGCGGAGGGACTTGAACCCCCATGGTTGCCCATACGGTCCTAAGCCGTACGCGTCTGCCAGTTCCGCCACGCCCGCAACATGCATCACCGTAATGATGACGCGCCCGGCAGGAGTCGGCTACTTCGACTCCCTGAAGGCATCGCCATCAAAATGGCGCGCCCGGCAGGAGTCGAACCTGCGACCTAGTGGTTCGAAGCCACTCACTCTATCCAGTTGAGCTACGGGCGCGAATATCTTAAATACGTCTGCATATACTACTACAAAAAGCCATGCCCATCAATACTCAATTTATTTTATTCCATCATTATATAAAATAGTTATTGACAATTCCATGCAATAATGGTATTCTTACAACGTGGTAAATGGGTTTTCAGGTACCTTGCACCGTGAGGATGAGACTACAGACCTCGCGGTCTTTTTTTAGGTCCTGGCATTTACCTTAATTTGAAGGGAAGGAGGTAGTTAACAATGGTTAAAGGAAAAGTGAAGTGGTTCAACGATGCAAAAGGTTATGGCTTTATCACTCCCGAGAACGGCAAGGATGTATTCGTACATCACAGCGCAATTCAGGGTGATGGTTTCAAAACCTTGGCGGAAGGCCAGGAAGTTGAGTTTGATATAACTCAGGGTCCTAAAGGCGAACAAGCCACGAATGTGAAAAAGCTGTAATTGCTGTTATATAGCGGCACATTGGAAACAGAGCAGGGTTAAACCTGCTCTGTTTTTTTATGTCTGAAATACTCTATAAACGGCGGGAGTATCGATAGGAATATTATTATGAATATAACGATCGTGAAGTTTTCCTTGATAATGGGAATATTTCCGAAAAAATAACCGCTGAGCACAAATAAGCCCACCCAGAGAAGCGCTCCGACTACGTTATAAGCGAAGAAGCGGCCGTAGCTCATCATGCCCACGCCGGCAATGAAAGGCGCAAACGTCCTGACTATAGGCACAAACCGGGCGATCACGATAGTCTTGCCGCCGTATTTCTCGTAGAACTTGTGCGTCTTATCGAGATATGTCTTCTTGAATATCCTGGAATCATGCCGAAATACCTTATCGCCCAGCATCTTTCCGATGGCATAGTTCACGCTATCCCCGATTATTGCGGCAGATGCCAGAGCTACGCACAGCCAGACAATATTGAATGACCCCAACGCGGCAAATGCTCCGGATGCGAAGAGAAGTGAATCGCCGGGCAGGAATGGAGTCACCACCAGCCCGGTCTCAGCGAATATTATCGCAAATAAGAGAAGATACGACCAGGCACCGCAATTCTGTATGATCGCGTTCAGATGCTTATCTATGTGAAGGATGAAATCTATCATGTTTGGCATATTTTACTACAATAAATACGAGAAGGTAAGAAATTATTCCTATAGTAAGAGAAACTGCGGCATATCCCGCCAGTATCGGTAATAAAACTTTATACACTCCCACGTCCAGTAGCTTCTCCCAGCGAAAGCCATTCACCAGGAGCGTCCAGCCGCTATGCAGGTCCTGATATTTCACTCCGGTAATAAACGCGCCTATGCGCGCAGAGAAAAAGAATACGGGTATGCTCATCCAGGTATTTGTAAGAATACTGCCGAGCAGTGCGCTTGCGCGGTTCACTCTTAACAGGAAGGCCATAGCCAAAGCGGCGATCGGTCCGGTAAATGGCAGGACGCCCAGAAAGACCCCTATTCCAAATCCCATGGCGATCTTCTGCGGCGAATCGTTAATCCTAAATAGCTTCAGATAAACTGCTTTAAAGAATCTGGATATTCTGTCAATTACCGACCTGGAAGCCATAAAAGGATCTCCCGACACATCTTAGAACATTATCTTAATCTTAGTCCATAGCACATTTGCCGTAACCCACTTATCACCCTGGACCCTGAGAGACTGAAGCATGTAGGATATGTCGGCCTTAACATATTTCATCACTCCGAATTCGAGCCCTGACTGGAACCTGTTCTGGTTAAATCCTCTGCCGCTGGATACAACAAAGATCTCATCTGATGTATAAGGCGCTATCGTTGTCGTATCAAAATTAAATGGATATTTTAGTAAGAACCGATTTCGATATCGTACCTGGTCATCAGCGAATCTGAAATGTCGATATTCTATGCGATTACGATCCTCTATCTGGAACTTCCATATATCGAGCTTCGCGGTAATGCAGGTGTATGGCTCGTCCGATTCCATCCATTTTTGCTTGGCCCTTTCTAACACATATCTATACCCAAGCGCTAATTCGAGCCTCTTATCGAATGCGTAAGCGACGCCCCAATCATAATGCTGGTAGAAGAATTCGCTGGCATTCTCGCCAAAGCGAAACTCCTCCTCCATCATAAATTTTGTGCCCACGCCTATCTTTACATCCTGCCCATTGGTGTCCCAGATCTGAAAGTCACCATTGTCATACCCGTAGACGTTGGCTGAGACCATTAGCATGAATGCTATCGCTATAATCTTATACTTTTTCATATAGCTTTCCATATCGCGATTATATATAGCACAGAGATGGATGGCAAGAATATTATCCGGATAAGAATTTCACCAGAGAATTAATAATATCGGATGGGCTGGGCGGACATCCCTTAATATGTAATGCAACGGACAGAAGATTTTTGGCCGCGCCCTCCGTATAGTACGAATCCTTAAATATGCCTCCATCAAAGGCGCAATCTCCCGCCGTAATCACAAATTTCGGTTCAGGCATGGCATCATAAGTCTTTCTAAGGGCAACTGCCATGTTTTTAGTTACAGGCCCGATGACGAGAAGCGCATCGGCATGCCTGGGCGAGGCAACGAAGTTCACGCCGAATCTCTGTAGATCGTAAATAGGGTTATTTGCCGCTATCACTTCGGATTCGCAGGCCCCGCATGATCCCGTATCGATATAGCGGATGTGCAATGAACGGCCGAACCTCTTATGAATAAGCGCTTTTAATTCGAAACCGACAATATCGTCATTCTGAGACCCAGAATGAGCCGTCTCCGACCCTAACGGGTCGTAGGCCCGGAGGGAAGAATCCATGCCCTTTAGACGAGTAACTACGCCTTTAATGATTCTATTCTTCAATATGTCGAACATATTTATAAGTCATTCCCCGGATACGATAGATTGAAACTCTTATTACATAACGGAAAATCAGGAATTATATTATCCAATACCGCATATGTTAGCGCCGGCCAGTTATGAAACGATGGATCGACTATTTTACACCTTTCGATAAGCCCGGTGCTATCCGTCTTCACCATATACAACACGGCACCTCTCCAGCCTTCAGCGTAACCGATAGCCTCTCCAGCCTTGCCCTTAAATTCAAAATCGTCGCGTTCTGACGAATCAACTTTATCTAACAATTCTAATATCAATCGCGCGGATTCCTCGAATTCCGACACCCTTACCTTCAGTCGCGCAAGAGCATCCCCTTTCTCATCTTTCACTATCCTAAGATTGACTTCCTGGTATACACCCGGAAATGACTTTCTTAAATCCACCGCGATGCCCGAAGCCCGGGCGCCAAGCCCCACCACTCCCAAATCCTCAGCCGTCTTCTTTCTTAGTAGCCCTGTGCCATCTACTCTGTCCATGAAAGAGACGCTCGAATTCAATATTTTAACCACTTCTTTAAAATCTGCCATGATCTTACTTATATTGCCGCGCAACAGATCTTTTTTATTATCGTCTAAGTTCGTTAATACACGACCGATATCATTAACTTTTCTTAAGTACCTACTGCCTGTTAATTCATCGTTTAATTGTAGAATAGCTTCCTTTATGATAGAGGCGCCTGCCGCAGGAAAACTGAAGCTCACATCCATAGCCATTGTGCCGATATCGCTTATATGGTTATACATGCGTTCGAGTTCTAAAAATATCGCTCTCGGATATTCGGTCTGTTTAGACGATGTGATCCCCACAATCTTTTCCACGGCGCGGGCAAACGCCAAACTATGCGCGAAACCCGAATTTCCGCATACACGTTCGGCTATACGCAAGGCGGCCAGACAAGACTTGCCCTCGAAGAGTTTCTCTATACCGCGATGAATGAAACCCAGTCTTGCCTCCAGATTGATAATAGGCTCTCCGGCCACACTAAAACGGAAATGACCGGGCGCTATTATACCGGCATGGACCGGACCGACTGGCACCTCAAATACGCCCTCCCCCTCTACCTTATTGAATTTATATTCGGATAATTTTCCGACTTCGACTTTTCCAAAATCTTTCCGCAGGGGATAATTACCTTCCGGCCACACCTCATCATGTAAGCGCAATCTCCTCAGGTCGGGATGGCCTTTAGGCTCGACCCCGAACATCTCCCATACCTCTCGCTCAAAGAGGCTGGCCGAATGGATATCTTTCGACAGAGATTCAAAGCATGGCTCCTTTTCCGGCACATCTATGCTCACAATGATCCATTGACCTTTAGAGGCATCCAGAAATATACAATTCACTACATATATGTGCTTGGCCTTGCGCTCGTCTATAGCATAGAGTGCCATCACCGGTGATGACAACATCTTATGTAATGCAAGACATGCGTCCTTAAACATTTCCGGTGTTATGTGCAAATAGATCTCATCAGGCCGGACCTCAGCCACCGTCTTTGCGCTAAAATACGGTAAGCTCTTTTTTATCTCTGAAATAATCCCTGAAGAATCCATATTAAATCCTTTTTGAATATTGGCAATAGGACACCTGATGCGCATAAAGGAACTGATAAGAATAATAGCGCCAGTTTCCCGCTCACAGGCTCGCCATACTTCTGCATATCTTTGGGGCCCTTATCAAATAGCATCTTTCCGAAGTAGTAAATGAATGATCCGAAGATAATAGACAGAGTTATTAATAGTATTCCTGCCACAAAATATGAACCCTTAAGGAAGGCCGCGATCACGATCATTATCTCACTTACGAATATCGAAAACGGCGGAAATCCGGTAAGCGCAAATACCCCCAGAAGTATCATGATGCCAGTAAACGGCATAACCTCTATCACTCCCCTAATATCGTTCATATTATGTTTATCGTAGTTTCTCACCACATTACTGGATCCTAAGAAGATCGACGACTTGGCCACAGCATGATTAAATATATGAAATAGCGCACCCGCCATACCCAATGTAGTCCCTAGCCCGAACCCTATGGCTATGATGCCGATGTGTTCGATACTACTGTATGCCAGAAGCCGCTTAAGATCCTTCTGGACCAGTATAAACCCGCACGATATGACGAGCGAAATAACTCCCAATAATATCATGAGATTACCGAAATACTGGAATCCTACGCATTTGACTACTATGATGCCGAATCTCAATATCGCATAGATAGATATCTTAAGCAGTACGCCCGAAAGGAGCGCGCTCGGACTTACGGCCTGACTGTAAGCATCCGGCAGCCATGTATGCATCGGCGCGAGGCCGGCCTTCGTGCCATATCCGACGATTATAAAGATAAATGCGACCTTCAGAATATTCCTATCCATTCTGCCAGCGGCAGAGATCATATCTGACCAGTTCAGACTCTTTGCCGCGCCCGATATCGACAGAGCGTAATAAAAAAGTATCGTGCCTAAAAGCGCAAATATTATTCCGACCGAGCAAATAATGATATATTTCCATGCGGCTTCGACTGACTTCTTTGTATTGTAGAATCCTACCAGGAATGCAGAAATTAGCGTCGTCATCTCTATAGCCACCCATAACATACCTAAGCTATTGAGAGAAGGGACAACGATCATCGAAAGACAGAAAAGATTAAATAAAAGATAATACATTCTTGCTTTTCTCTCGGATATAACCCCGGCAGAAACATCCTTATTAATATATCCGATAGAATATAATGCTGCCGCAAAGGCCACGACCGAGATAACGAATATGAAGAACGCGCCGAGACCATCTATACAGATAAACCCATTGCACGCCTTTATGCATCCGGATGAAATGGTCTCCTTAAAAAGCATTACGCTTGAGGCCAATACAGCTAAATATCCGCAGGCATTAACGATCCCGAATGTCTTACGAGAACGAACGCCGATAGAGCCCAGGCTGAGCAATGCCGGTATTGCCAGAATTATAGTAATATACATATGCTGTTTATCCCCTCAACCGCGAGAGTTTACTCACGTCAATATGTGTGAAAAGATTATTGATCCTGTAAACAAAAAGCCCCATGATCACAACGCTTACGAATACATCGAAAAATATAGCAATCTCTACGAAAAATGGCATCCCGTCTGAAATGGACGAGGCCAGAAGAAATATTCCGTTTTCCATGACGAGAAGGCCCACCACCTGTGTAAATGCCGTTACGCGGGATATCATAAGATATGCTCCGATAAAGACCACAGAAAACGCAACCGTTATAGCCGCAGGCAGAGAATGGACATAGCTGAAGTCGAGCTTCACCGAAAGCAACCACGAGCAATAAGTCAGGACGAGAGCAATGATAAGCGATAGTTGAGAATTGATGAACAATCCCAGGTTCTCGTCCAGATTGATCCTCTTAGCTACCATTATCAGGAGATGGGGTATCATCAATACTTTAAGAATTAAGATCAGGCCCGCCACTATGTAAAGATCTTTGTGGCCTTCCCGAAATGCCAGCATCGCCGTCAATAGAAACAGGAATGCCGACTGATATCGAAAACCCCGTATCAGTGCAGGCATCCTTCTGGCGATAACCATTAAGTATGTTGAAGCAAGCATTCCGAATAATATCATTATCTGCATACTATACTCCTAAAATCGCGAATATGGTCGAGATGATCGCAAGGACAAAGGCGAACCCGAGGTAATCCGCCACGCGAAATAAGCGCATCTTCGCCACCAAAACTTCGATTAATGCAACCGTCACGGCTATGATAATTATCCTACCCACATACCACGATAACCATAGAATGGTTTGTGCCAGACCCCCATGAGCCGGTGCGTTTATTGGAAATATTATCGCAGCTATAAGAAAGAACCATATCATCTGTTTTATATAGGAAGCGAGTTCTATCAGCGCAAGTGACTTACCGGAATATTCGAGCGCCATCGCTTCATGTATCATGGTCAGTTCGAGATGCGTCTCCTGGTTATCAATCGGTATGCGCGAGGTCTCGGCAAGGGCAACCAAATACAGGCTGGCCGCGGCGATTATCGCACCTACTGAAACGGTATGCATACCGCTAAATGCCGATGTGCTGGTCGATCCGAACTGTAACGATATAGATAGGGCCGCCATACATACGACGGGTTCAACCAGGCTCGAAATGAACATCTCCCTAGATGAGCCCATGCCGCCGAACGAGCTTCCGGTGTCGAGCCCTGATAGCGCCATGAAGAACCTCCCCAGAGAAAATATGAAGACCATCGCCAGGAGATCTCCCAGATATTTCGCAGAGGCAGGCAAGATGAAGACAGGTATTAATAGCGCCGCGGCAAGCGTAGAAGACAATACTACGAACGGAGTCACTCTGAATATCCACGATGCGGTTTCCGAAACCACCTCGCCTTTTAAAAACAGTTTCATCAGATTATAATATGGCTGAAGAATGCTTTGGCCTTTACGCATCCTGATATTGTTCTTTACCTTCGTGATCAACCCGCTTATAGCGGGAGAGATCACGATGAATAGTATTAATTGAGCTATTATAAGTTTAGTCATATCGTCAGAATTTATTTACAAAAAATATTAATAGCAATAACGCCGCAAATATATACGAAAGGTACAGATGTATACTACCGGGTTGGATCTTTCGCATAAATTTGGCCAATCTAATGATCAGCGAAAGCGCCGGCTCGTACACATACTTAATGAATATCTTCGTCGTTCGGGTCTCGTAATTAAAAGATTTTACATGATAAAACGAATCCCTTATCTTCTGCGTCTTTCGGAACGGCAACAGGAAGAAGCTGAATACAATCCTGAAGGGCTTCGAGAAAGCCGTCGCGGTATATTCATTGCGAGAGTCGAGCTTATAATAACCGCAATCCCAGGTATTATATACAACTCTCCTCCCCCTCCCGATCATTTTATATGTAGCGAAGGCTGTTATCGCAAGTATGGCCAATACCCCCGCCAATATCGGCGTGGATAGATAGACGCCTCGCCCCGGCTGTAAAGTTAAGGCGAAGTTGTTTAGAGAAAATTTCATGGCGCTGATATTAATACCGGCGGCCTCGCCGGCGACGGAGGCTAATATTTTAATGATATAAGCCGCGCCCAAACCAAATATAATGCACAGGCCCGATAGAAAAAACATGCCTGAGCGCATCGAAAGCGATACCTCTTTTGCGTTAAGCGAATGATGCGTCCTCCCCTTAGCAAGAAACGTTATGCCGAATGCTCTCACAAAACATGCCGAGGCAAGCCCGAGCGTTAAGGCAAGTGCCCCTGCGCATACTATCAGGAATATCCTGGATGCGCCGCTCGCATTGACAACGCCCATAAAGAACGCCTGCAGAGTGAGCCATTCGCTGACGAAGCCGTTCAGGAGAGGGAGCGCGGAGATTGCCATAGCTCCTATCAGAAAATAGACGGCAGTCTGGGGCATCTTCTTTATAAGCCCGCCCAGCTTCTCTATATTACGCGTCCCGGTCGCCTTATAGACACTGCCCGCGCATAGGAACAGAAGGGCTTTGAATATAGCGTGATTAATAAGATGATATAGTCCGGCAACCATTGAAAATACGGCCAAATACGGTATATTAACACTCAGGAAATATATTGATAACCCCACACCCAATAATATGATGCCCATATTCTCTACGCTCGAATACGCGAGCAACTTCTTAATATCGCGCTCCATGAGGGCATATATAACTCCGACCAGGCATGTGATCACCGCAAAGGCTAGTATCGATATGCCCCACCAGCGATCTCCCGGCCCGAGAATATATATAATAAATCTGATCATCCCATACACGGCGGTCTTTATCATCACGCCCGACATAATGCTCGAGATATGGCTCGGTGCCTGAGGATGGGCGTATGGAAGCCAGATATGCAGCGGCACGATACCGGCCTTGGTCCCGAATCCTATTAAGAGAAACGTGAATATTATGCTTCGCTCATGAGTGGGCATTGATAAACAGGCATTCTTAACAACCATGAAATCGAACGAATGGGCGCACTTATACATCATCATGAATGCCGCCACGAGAAATGCCGTACCTATATGCGTCATAATTATATAGATGGTGCCGGCCTGTATGGATTTCTCACTCTTAGTATCAAATATCACCAGAAAATATGACACCAGGGACATTATTTCCCAGGCGACGAGGAAAAGGAAGATATTTCTGACCGAAACTACGAGGCCCATTGAGACTATGAAGAATGCGAGCAAAATCCATGCCAAAAATGTCTTTCGAACGGTCGTCTCCCCTCTTAAATAGCCGATGGAATACACAGCTGAAGGCAGAGATACTATGACGATAACCGCGAGAAAAAATATCGATAGCGGATCAAATATAAATATTTTAGATAAATTTAAATATGCCATAAAGTAGTATTATATCAATAAATTTCGAAATATTATAAATATTATAAAAAAAGTGGCACGTATTACTAAAAATATGGTAAAATGCGCGCACGTGGTGAGATAAATTTACGCATGAGGCGATCTTATCCGCCATAGGTTCAATTATAGGAGGTCGCAGTAATGGTTAAAGGAAAAGTGAAGTGGTTCAATGACGCCAAAGGTTATGGCTTCATCACACCGGAGGATGGAAAGGACGTATTCGTCCATCACAGCGTTATACAGGGTGATGGATTTAAGACTCTAAAAGAGGGCCAGGATGTCGAGTTCGATGTCACCCAGGGTCCTAAAGGTGAACAAGCCGCAAACGTAGTAAAACTATAGATCGTAATATAGCGAACAGGCTCGGTAGATTCTACCGGGCCTGTTTTTTATTCTGCTATCCTTTAATAGACTTGTCTTTGTAGATAAGCTGTACGCCATCTTTCTTAGCTAACTCAACCATATCCTTAGTAAAACCGCTTTTACTGAAAAGGATATAGTGCTCCTTTCGCGATGCCCGATTCCAGTCAACATGTGTTGCTTTTTCTTTTAATTCCATATAAATATTCGTGCCAACTTGTTTCTCCGACCATTTTACTTCGCCGAACAGGATATCTTTCGTTTGGGAGTTGAGGGCAACGACATCAATCTCCCTTCCATTTTCCCACCATTTTCCAATCCGCTCGAATGTAAATAGCTCGTCTCGAAAATCATATAACATTTGACGACAGATCGTTTCATATGTCCAGGCCTCCAGCATCTTAAAGCTCTCCCCCATCTTCCTTAAGACCTCGTCATATCTTTGTATTTCCAGATCACTCTTATAGGGAAACACATATTGAAACCAGAATCGAAAGAAGTTATCGGTTATAGCATAGAGCCCTTTTCGTGATTTCTGCGGTACATCTTCAGTAATAGGCACTTCTTTTTCTATAATTTGAAGCCGCTCAAGCGTCATCAGATATTTGGTAAGAATATTCTTCTCGAGTCCAGTTTCATTTACAATCTCCCCAAATTTTCGCTTCCCCCATGAAATAGCGCGAAGAATTGACAGATAATTTTTAGGCTCCCTGAATTCCTCTTTCAGAATAAATTCAACCTCATTATGTAAGAATTCGGTACTTAAGAAGATCTTCTCTTTTATATTGTCTTTTATGGAGAGAGCGCCGTCCCACTGTAAGATATAGGCAGGGATACCTCCGGTGATGGTATATACTCCCAGGCATTCATCAAAGTCTTTCTTAGGGAAAAACTGACGCGCCTCTTTGAATAGGAGCGGTTTAATAAGAAATTGGCCTGTCCGCCTGCCGTACAGAGGCGCACGATATGTGAGGGCCTCTGACTCCATCATACCAATGCTTGAGCCGGATAAGATAAGGAATATGCCGGCGTCTTTCAAACATTCATCCCACCCTTTTTGAAAGACTGAACTTATCGATTTATCCGTTTCGACAAGATAGGGATACTCATCGATAGCAAAAATGAATTTGCCTTTCTTGCGCTTCTTTATGTAGTTAAAGACCTCGAGCCAGTTTTCGAATCCATGGCTCTTTAACATATCATCATTAAACATATCGCCGATAATTTGGCCAAGCTCTCTCAGTTGCTCCAGCGGTGTCCGTTTATCAGCAAGAAAATAGACAGCTTCCTTACCTTTGATAAATTGCTTAATGAGCTCGGTTTTCCCGACTCTACGTTTTCCATAGACGATAATAAGCTGTGATTCGCCTTTCGCCCACTTATCCCTTAATGCCTTTAGCTCGGTTTCTCGATTGATAAACTTCATATCTCCCACCTCTTTAAATTAGTATACTCGTGAGTAGTATACTCTAAAGTATACTAATAGTCAATAGTTGCTCCTGTTTTAGTAGTGCCAAGATAATTGGACGCTTTCCATCTTGTCATTGCGAGGCGCGCCGGAGTTTTAGTGACGGGTGAAGCAATCTTTCTTTTTTCAATCCCCAATAAGACGTTAAGTTCACAGGGGTCGCGTCTTCACACTTCATGCTTCTTAATCAGCTATGTGCGCAATAAATTGACTCTGACCCTTTTTTTATACAAAACATGGTTCTTTGATTATCGTAAATAAGCACCCCGTCCGTCTTTGCGAACCCGTCGGAGTTTTAGTGGCGGGTGAAGTAATCTCTTTTAATATCCGGATACATATAGTTTGGACTATAATCCAAGCATCTATTCGTGCGTTTAACGCACATTATAAAAATCCGGACCAGGCGTCCCAATCAATCTATAGGGGCTT
>CAIMPC010000052.1 GCA_903843285.1 Candidatus Omnitrophota bacterium | reverse complement strand
GCCTGCGGCAAGCTCCAGTGTCATGTACAATAATCCTGTCAACCCTATGTAGAGCTGTCTCTCGGTAGCTTCACCGAATTCCGAATAGAATCTTATAAGCTCGGAGGGGTCTATGCCTGCCAGGAACGGCTTTTCACCATCTTTGGCATTTCTTAGAGATAGGAAGCTCTCTGAGTTTATCGTCCGGCTCGAGGCCATGACCACTACATTGCGCATGTTCGTATGCGTTTTATCTGCCATATCGATAATAGCAGTGGATAGATCACTGCCGCTTCCGCGTACTATCTCTACATTATCCAATCCCATAGATCTTAGCGTATCTCCTATGGAGTCGATCTCTTTCATTAGCGCGCTGATAGCATTACGCTGAAGACTACCTTCTGTATTCATGCCCGGTATCCAGTCCGTCTCGAGGCCTATGATGAGCTTCTGCCCATCTCGCTGAGCTTTACGAGCAAGAACTATCAGCGCCCCGACCGCGCCGTCTGCTTCGAATTGGTTGAGATTCTTTTTTAATGTATCGGCCCTGTCCCTGCTTTCCTGTGGTAGGCCATCCCCGGCCGGGCCCTCAACCATTTCTATGGCTCTCTTCGCCCTGCGTGCAATCTCAGCCGTCGACATCTTCTTGTAGAGAGTTTCGATATTTGCAGCAGCTTCGGAACCAAATTGGGATGGCATTGAATTAATAAGCTTATTTACGGAGTCTAAAAATTTTGCTGCTTCATTATTCAGTGAGGGTCCCACTATTTCAAAGAGTTGAGTTGCCTTTTGTGCAATATCAGGTTTTAGCTGCGGCGTCTCTTCTGACACTTGCGTTGTGGTTTCATCTTTAGTCTCGCCAGCATCTTGCCCCTCGATCAAACTGATGTTGAAAGTCCCAGGCCCGTAACGTCCTTCCAGATCGCTCTTGATCTTCTCTATGCTGGACATGCTCCGAGTAATCGCCCGTTCCAGATAAGTTCTGGCTGTGCCCCTCGCATATATATTAACCTTGGGGCCGGCTTTATAACACATGGTATGCAAAATCTTGTCAACTATAGCTTGGGCTTCCGCAGAGGAATTCACATTCGCTGAAAATCTACTCGCCAGGTCATTATCAGCCTCTCTTTCGGGGAAATTAACGACTACCGTATTATCAGGGGATTGAACATATCTATTCAGAACTTTATTCCTTCCAAGCCATGCCTTCTTGAAATTTACTATATCTTTTTTATTCATGATATAAAAATCAGTTATTTCATTTAAAACTTGTTTCGAAAAGCTGTCATTCTCCAATCCCAGTAGCAGGCTCTTAAATTCTTCAACGGCAATTTTGTCCTCTAAGAAATTCTTAATCCCGGCTCGTAACGCTCGGAAAAACTCTTCCCCTGCTTCCGGACTTTTTGGAAATGCCCTATTGATTCGCATAGCTATTTCTATCTGGCCCAAGTCTTCGTAATAATCCGGAGCTAAGTAATATAATAACGTATGATGTATCCAGGAATTCCTGAATGTAACACTGCTCCGCGTTGCACTTTCTTCGGTAACATGCTCATGCGTAACGGAGGCATCTGCAGGGTAGACGAAGGAAAGATAGAAGCCCAAGTTTCTCACCTGCAAGCCAAAGAACTCGTCTTCCCCGTAATTTGGCCAAAATGGTGCAAAAGGCACCGCCCGCACAATTTCAGCTCTTGTCGCCACGACCATGCCGACAGCTATGTTCGTAACCATTGTTTCTATTGAAACAGCGTGTTTGGAAAACCACATCTTCGGCCTGTCGAGCGCTCCTGTTTCCCCATCATAAGTGATGGCCTGCGTTACCCCTATTTCTGGATGTTTTTCCAGAGACTCCAACATCGCAGGTATTGTTCGCGCAGACAAACGCACATCATCATCCAGAAATATAATATATTTTCCTTTTGACTCGCTCGAACCCAGATTTCGATCAGCTGCTATACTATTATTTTTTGAATTAATTAGTTTAACTGGGAAATTATAGCTCGCAATAGTGTCAATGACATTCTGCCTGGCAGCGGAATCCAGATTTTGAGGGTCAGCCAGCACAATGTTAACTTCGTAAGTCCCTTTTGCCATTGTATCGTTTAATTCTTTCAATCGATGAGGCAAGGCGCTTATCCTCCTTGCGAGAACAAGAATCACAACACTTACTCCTATATTGCCAGATTGTTGATTGAACTTCTCCACTATGCCTTTTGTGCCAGGTAATACTTCATTCCAATAGTATTCGGTCGCACCGTTTAATTGCATTGATTCGAATTGCTCACGGGCTTTTTTCATAGTAATACTCGCATCCTGGCTCCATGTCGTCGAAGCCTGAACAGATTGCGCTATATCACCTACTGAGGGCTCAGCATAAATAAAGAGTCTGGCTTCCTGCCGCAATAAATCTTCGATGGAGCACTCGGGATACTTAAAAGACTCTCTGCCTTTAATTTGATTGGCGAATTCAAATAATCCTTTTTGCATTATTTCGGTGATGACTTTTTTGATAGTCTTGTCATCGACCTCCAGGCTTAGACGTGTTTGAAGGCGTGCACTCAGCCGCATGACAAAGCTATGAACTTTCGATCGCATAATTTTGCGGTTAGTCGCAGAACCTGATGCCGTTTCGTTGCTAGGCATAAATTCCGTTATTCCAGAAAGCGGATACTCCACAGCAGCGATTCCGGATCGCTCCTTGAAAGCTTCTTCAAGATGTGACGCATTCTTGCACCATGCATCGAAGATTTCATCATCTCTTATTGAGACCACGTATCCACTCAATTCTAAGGCAGATATTCCACTAAACTCGTCATCCTGATTGTGTTTATCCCCCCTCTTTCTAGGTAGCACCAAAATCCTGTATTTTTGTTGTCCATCATCATATTTAAAAATGATGTCTGCTGGACAATCCTGTTTCTTGTAATAAGCACATCTTTCAAGAAATATATCGGCTAATTTACCTGCATCTTTACCTTCGAATTCTTCGTAGTATAAAGGCCATTTTTCTTTATCAAAACTCCATATCGGTAAGGTTGTTTTCAAGTATTGTGCATGAAATCTTCCATCCGAATACCCGGCAAAATTACATATGCCTCCGAATTCCCCTCCAAGAACACGCGCTGTCTCTAAAACAGCTGCAACGGCATCCCTGTCAGGCCGTTGCGGTAACTTGGGTTCCACGGTTTCTAATATCATGTGGCCTTCGCTGTATGGATTACTACGAGCTACCAGTCTATATCGTTTATTATCTAGGGTAAAATCCATTAACGGTATGTTCGGCTTTGGCTTGATACCGGACCTGCCTTTTAAATAAACAAGCTTTATGCTGGAGCCGCATGCAAATCCTGCCATTTTTGATTTAACCTCTATTTTTTCATCCGGATCATTTGACACTACTGTATTTGGCGAATCAAAATAGTAAGAACATTCTGCCTTTGCTACATCATAGCGTCTCATTATCTCTTGATGTATTATTTTTGTATCTTCTTTTTTTCTTATATCTTGCACTTTTAACGTATTTCCGGTGCAAAAAGGCTGCATATATAAAGGTATTCCGACCGCCTGATCCTCTTTTATCTTGGCAAATGCAATTAGTCCATTTTTTTCCGATGGATTGCATGAATGACACGTTACTGGATCCCTGATCCTTTTTTGATTCTCCCGCATTATATCCACAATTGAATGTCCACCCATTATCTGGCCCACAGGTTCAACGATATCTGCAAACCCTGGCTGTGCCAGAAGACAGCAATCAAATACGTTCCCGAACGGATTAATAGCCGATTTTAGATATAATGTCTGGCATTCTTTAGCATCCCTTAGCCTATACCTATATATCTCCGGCATTGTATCTCGTGGGTATCCCATAGCCAGAAGAGTGTCATTAAGACTTATCTTCAACTTACCATAGCGTCTATTTTCTATATCCACTAAAAGTTTCCGCATTATTTCTCGAAGCTCCGCAAGATGAGCCTCGCTGAATCCGGGCAAGTCCGACATGTTATCGCTCCCTAACCCCACAATATTTACTCCCGATTTTGCTGCGAAATCAAGAAGGGCAGGCAATTCTTTATAGTTATCTGGCGTAATAAAATATGCGACTGCAATGGACGTGTTGGATCCACGTTTTTTTCTTTCGCTAAGAAGATATCTTATGTTTTCCATCACATGATCGAATGCCTTTGTGCCAGTAACCTTAGTATAAGTTTCGGCACGCATCGCCCTTAAGCTTACAAAAATGGTATCTGCGTTTAGCATGGCGTCGATTAATTCCGCATTATTAGGATTAATCAATATACCATTAGTGAAAATAACTGATTCAAGCCCTCTCTCTTTAGCCTTATTCAATACAGCTGTAGTCTCTGCCGGCGCCATTAATGGTTCCAAGCCTCCCACTACGTAAATTCTCTTTAGCCCATTATCAGCGGCGTCATCCACAATTTTTTCCCACGCCTTTGCGGTTAAAGGGCTCATACCGTCTTTCTCTTCTTTGTAATACCATCGGCCCTTGCTATAACAAAATTTGCAAAACGAATTACATTTTTTTGATGGATGGATTTCGGTAGCCAATGGAAAGGCGGCTTTGAGATTTATCATTTTCTGGATCTGATCAGGAGTACCAAGTAAACCTTTTATCTTATCAAAGAAATTTCTATGTATAGGATGCTTCATTAAAAGACTTTGCAAAATATTGTTGTCCCTTATGAAACCAAAAACATCTATCAGATTCTGCTTGTCTATGTTAAAGCGTGCCATGATCTCCGAAGCGCGGACATCAGGAACTGCATATAAATATGAAAAGACTAAAATAACAGATCTAATAAAATCTATAGGCCGCGCGCTGCCTTGTAACCTATAAAGCATATACGTCAGGCTGTTAAGTTGTGACTCCGGAAGTAATGGAACCCCCATATCGTCAACTGTTGAATTTTCAAAATATTCCAATAATTTGGCCTCAAAATCGTTTGTTGAGATATTATTCTCTGCACTAAAAACATGCTTTCCCCCAGACAATCCAGTATCGCTGAATTGAAATGTTACTCCTGCAGGGTCTACAGTCAACTGGTCCCATTTTTCACTAATTACGTTAATATCAGCTCCAAATAGCGTTTGAGCGACCGGTATGCTGCGGGCATCCGTGCCTCTCTCGGCAAGGCTCCAGAACAAGCTTGGCCTATTGAAGATAAACTCAAAATTACGAAATAGCCATTCGCAAAATTCATGCAAGCCAATGTTTAATATTAATATCACTTTGTCTTTAAACTGAAGTTGTTTAATACCGTGTTCCTTGACATGCTTTAGATAATAAACTTCTCCATCGTCCTGAATAATGCGTCTATTTTCTGAAAATATGACATTTATATCATTAATAAAGCCATAAAATGATCGTGGTCTTTTACTGAGATAATAAAGTAATGTCCTCGCAGCAACGCATGAGGCAGATGCTCCTTCTGCTAAAATGGCATATGGGGCGTACCTGTAACGCTCCCAAATATCTCCTTGCCTTATCCAATATGGTATACCTTTATAATCATCTGCCCATCTAACCGATGCCGCCCCCAATATTCCTTTTGGTGAAAAAGGTATATCGGAACGTCTCCTGAATATCGCAATCTCCTGCCAAAGAAGATCGAGCGGAAGTTTAACTTTAGTCATTAGGCTTAATAAAGGAATTGCCAATCTATTGAATGGTTTTGCACCAAGAAGCCTATCGAGCCCTTCCTGATATATGATATAGGCAGGTCGCCGTCGCCAATAAAAATTCGCACCCACTAGATACTTAGCCTTTAACAACAGGAGCTTTTCTATCATATACTTTAAAGCATAACGATCGTAATTAACATCGTCGTCCGTTATGGATACCATGGTAGCATTCGTCTTCTGGGCGTACTTATATATAACGTGAAGTGCGTTTGAATAACTCGGATATCTTTCTTTTAACATCACTATCCTGACAGGATTACGCAGACCATTAAATATGTCAGAGGGAATCTGTGAAAGTGTCGCGTTGCCCATAGCATCCACTTCTTCCGGAGTGCCGTTTACGCATATAACTATTTCCACCTCCCAATGACGCCACTCTTCAGGGAGGTCACGAATTTGATCCCGAATGCTCTTAAGCCGTTCACCTATAATCTCCGAGCTTTTGTGCGAGGGAATACCTATGATCAGTTTTTGCTTTTCTTTCACACGACTTTCATATAGCGCATGATCGGTGGCAATCGGGCGTGAATCAAACAGACCATCCCTTATCTTTATCTCCTCCGTTTCACTTACAATTTTTTCAAATAATACTTTCAATGCAGTAACTACGTTTTCGTTGTTATCCAGGCCTTGCAAGCCATGTTTTTCGTTTAGCAACTCCGCCATCCAATCCAAAGGCTTGCGATATTCGCCATTAACCAGAATTCTGCGGTCCAGTACATTTAATCGTTTCTTGTCTCTCACATATATCTCGTCGAGAAGCATATCCGCAATAGACTCCAGCGCCTTGAAGCCTGGCCGTATAGGTTGTTGCGTGGCTACGTTATAAGCAGAAAGGCTTAACCCCGCTTTAAACTTAGTATAAGTAATGAAGTATTGGACTCCATCTAGTGCAACCGATAGATTAAATGAATCCTGACCCATCGCGTTAAAGCTTAATGGTGACTTAGCTATTATTCCAGCAAGAAGCACCTCTTCGGTAAAACACTCGTATTCGACAATATTATCGGGAATTACATGCCCGTTACACTTTAATATTTTAGACCTATCTTTCGCTCGCTCAATTAACCTACCGTGTCTCTGCTCGTAAAGCTCCCCTCCTACATACTCCCATTGTGACTTGAACACATCCAGTATGTGACGTTTATCAGTAATATCGAATGTGCTCTGGGATACAAACCTGTTGGCTTTCTCATATGCTACTTCTTCCGCTGAAAAGAGCGGGACACTAAAGACTCTAAGGCTTTTACCCGTTGTTTGAACATACACCGAGGCAGCTTTTAACGCTGCTTCTCTCATCCTAACGTGATGTCTATGCGTGTCTTCCGCGGCGGGTATAACTATGATGGCAGGCCCGACTGACATTATATAGTCAAGAATCTTTCCGGATTCATAGTCTACAGATTCTAAGTTAGATTTCGGTGACCCTCTCCTGTTAAAAGTGATCGTATTGTAACTAATAGGCTTTGCATTACCATTAACTCCTGATGCCAAACTATAAATCGACTCAAAGGCTTTCTTATTTTCTAAGACACGGCTCTCTTCTCTTTTGGGCCAGTAATCATTATCAATATTACTATCTATGCCTAAAACGCTAACGTTGTTTTCTCTGACAATTAGATCCTTTAATATGGTAGTAGCAGACAGGCAATAATCATCCTGGTGCGGTTCGAAAAAAAGAACCCTTTTGTGGCTGGGAAGAAAATCCGGATCGTCACTTCTGCCGGTAGGCACCAAAGGAAATGCGCTATAAGAGGATTTGCTCCACAGCGCAGTGGAGCGAGAACGTATATCCGATTGCAAGCTTACGGATACGCGATTTTCGTTATCTTTTTTATTATTTAAAATAATATGGGGAGCAACTTGATCTATGAAACTTTTGCCAAGCTGCCGCTCTCTCGTGAAATAAGAATCTGTATAAAACGTAAAATCTACAGGATCGCTTACCACCTTATCATCTGGTTCATTCCTTACTAAAGATACAATAACGGATGGTTTTCTATAATACATTAGTGATTTTATATTTTTATTTATATCTCCAGCCTTATAGTCTGTTTGGTCTGATATAACGCTTAATATCGTAGCGCCATATTCATAATATGCCTTATCCCTTAATCTATACATTAGGTCCGAACGATCATTTACGTCAGAACTAACAATTTCGCACTTAATGCCTATCTCCTTGATGAGCGATTGCACCATCTCACGGTATTGGTCGCTTTCGCCGTTAACAAGTCCGATAATAACGGGGGTAGCTAAATGATGTGGGGGAGCTCGAGACTGTTCTTCTTTTATAAATTTCAGTGACTGGCGGGTTCTATCTAAAGACGACGAAATAATCGCAACCGTGATGATGTGGGGCAGCGCTTTATACATTCGGTCCCCATATACTGGATCAAATATATTATAAGCAACATCGGACAAGCCTTCCACGGCAACGTCATTGGGATTATCCTTATAGCTGCTGTCATGGGTGTCTAAATCTTTGCCTGATTGATGCTCTCCAAACAAAATATGAATATTGTCTACTATTTCCCGTAGGAACCTTTCTACCTGCCCGTCTGTATTTACATCATCACTTAGACTTAAAAGCCTGTCAATATAATCATTTAGCAATTTTCCATCGGGATAGCCAATCACTGGCATCTTTATCATGGGAGCGCCTAATAGATGATCGCCCATCCCCAGTTCTTCAGACTTTTTTTCACCACGCTCTCCGCTGATAAATTCAACGTTCTTATCAAACCATGAATCAACGTCCCCTACCCCTAGTTTTCTAGCAAGCATTTTTACCAGTGCGTCTATTTTTATGGGTATAGTCTCATTTTCATCTAAACTAAATACCTCTCCTCTATTGCACTCATTGCCTGCTTTGATCGCGAGTTTGGCAGCCGTTGAAAGAGATATAAAATACCGATCGGGGATATCGCCATTTTCCATCCTTCTGATCGTGACTTTCCTACCGTTTATAATCTGATCTTTGAATGTTTGGATAGCGAAACTCCCTGCCGCATCTAACACGTTACAATATCTAAGTGAGCCGAATTTTATTTTCGGGTAATTGTGGGCATATGCCATAACCAATAATTCGTTAATTCGCTTGGTTCTGCCATAGCTCTGACTCGGATTTTCGGCTTTATCGGAAGAGATATAAATAAATCGTTCTACGCTAGGACAAGTACAAGCCGCCTGCAGTAAATTCCGCGTACCACCTATATTATTACTGGCAAATTCTCCAGGAGAAACGTTTCCCATCAACAGACTTTTGTAATTACCATAATGGAATACAATATTAGGTTTATATTTTACAAATAGAGACTCTATCTTTTTTGGGTTACGAACATCTGCAAGATGATATACAAGTTTTTCATCAGGTATTCCATATCTCTCTTTCAGCTCTCTTCTCAGATCATAAATACTGTTTTCGTTATTATCGATTACTAAGAGTTGTTTTATATTTCCGGCTGATAACTGACGAGATAGCTCCGCGCCGATCGTTCCACCAGCGCCTACAATCATGATTACCTTCCCATCAAGATATGCTGTGGATTCCGGCAACAAATCAAATTTCAAAGCTGTCTGCTTATTCAAATAATCTTCCAGGAGCTCCTCTTCGGTCAAGGCGTACATTTGACGCGCTTTAGTGTTCACTGCGCTGATCTCGGCAATCGGTTCACTTATAATTGCTTTAGGTCCTTCGCAAATCTCAGTATCTTTAGCAGATTTAGCAAATAGTTCTCTATATTCTGCAGGAAGTCCTTTAATAGCGTAGCTATCCAGCACTAACCAATCGCTACCGACTAAATCCTGTACATTAAGTGTATTTTTTAATACTATTTGTATAACACGTTTCCCGCCTCTTATTGAACATGGGATTGATACAACACCGTTTGTTTTATCAACTCGAGATAAGTCTATATTCGTGGTGGCATCCCCAAGCTCTGCTGAAATAACCTGATCTAAATGCCTAATCGGGAGCTCGTCTTTTAAAAGATATTGTCCAATGCTACAGATAGAGCTTAATAGCTCGCCTTGAGAAAATATAGACTGCTGAAACTGTGTAGCTTGCTGATTTATAGGCACTTGTTGCAAAACAGAAGGAGTAGCTAATGTAGAATTCCCGGCATTATGCTCGGGAGGATAAGCGTAGACAATGTCGAGTGACAGGAAGGTTATGATTAAAAAGAAAGATATGCACTTAAATAGACGTGAATGTTTTATTTTATCCATATGTATAGCTCTTTTAGTTTTCGAAAAAGACTAAATCCATTTTAAATATCTTTAATATGCCAGATACACTTGTAGCCCACCTCCGTAACTGAATAAGAGGCTATTGCGAAATATCAACTTCCGTCATCCTGACCCTGAGTGAAACGAAGGGGAAGGATCTTGCTTTTAGATTCTTCGTCGGGCTAAAGCCCTCCTCCAGAATGACACGCGCACTTATATGACTAAGTCATTACCTATTTTCTACTACGCCGCTGTCAATGCTTTTACCTCAGCGTTGTAAGCATTCTTAAGAGCCTCGTATTCGATAGGCTCGACTTTCGGTAGGAAGAATATAATCCTGTTCTTCTTATCATACGAGGTTATTACAGGGGTTTGTGGAGGTTCTTTGCCTGCGGCAAGCTCCAGTGTCATATATAAGAGCCCTGCCAATCTTATATGTAGTTGATTACTGGTGTTTTCATCGAATGACGCGTAGAATCTTATAAGCTCGGAGGGGTCTATGCCTGCCAGGAACGGCTTTTCACCATCCTTGGCATTTCTAAGAGCTGAGAAGCTCTCTGAGTTTATCGTCCGACTCGAGGCCATGACCACTACATTGCGCATGTTCGTATGC
>CAIMPC010000051.1 GCA_903843285.1 Candidatus Omnitrophota bacterium | reverse complement strand
ATAACCGGGTATCTTCTATTCTTAAGATTATATTACAAGGGGAAACTATCGTCAGGATTTTAGATGCCCATGCGCCATGATACGCTTACGAGGGAACCACTGTGATTACTTTTGGTACCGTTGTCATGATCGCCAACACTCCCCCACTTATTTACAAACAGCCATTCGTTCTTACTCTTCAAATATGCTTCTTTCAGAACACTCGCCAGATCATCATCTATGGCATCCAATGGCGCATTTTCCTTCATCTTAGTGGTCTCCGCTCTTATATTGATCGCGACAGGCCTTAAGCCATGAAATATCACGTCGCTCTTCTTTATCTGGGTCGTTTCGCTTATCCTACGGCCTACTCGTGATATAAAATATATCGGTGGATAGTAATCTGGCCTATCTGACTTCATATATGCCATCAACCTCGCCATATCGCTCTTACATATATTCGGATAGTTCTTCTTATTTGCCTTTGGCTTTTTAATGTCTTTTAACTCCTCTATCAGCTCTTTGGTACACAGTTTTAGCCTATATAAACGCTTCATCATAGCCTTCACGATTATTAACTCTGCCCGTAAGCCATTGGGTCTTTTTAGATCGATAACGTAATAATTTTTATAGTCATTAAAAAACTGGAGACTTAGCTGACGGGGGTACTGAATATGTGGGTACTTATTTATCCTGAATTCCTTAAACATTCTGTCAAAGCTATTGCGATATCTGGTTACAGTTTTTCTTGGTATATTATCACCTAGCAGACCTCTCTGTAGCTCAGTCCACGCATGGTCAAAATCAGTAGTTAAATACAGCTGTTCTTTTGGCTTATCGGCTAGCTTACTTAAATCTACGATAGCGTCGGCTCGTTGTATATAAGCATCCTGTAAGGACGAGGCTTCTATACGATATTGTTTCCTGATCTTATCTATCTGGAAATTAATCTCATAGACCTTGTCTTTGACAATCTCTCTTATCCCTGAATATCTTCTGCTCATTTATTGTTTTATCCAACCCCAGAATTCCGTTACCATAGCATATAACCGCTTACCTTTTTTCCGCAATGGGCATCCGGTCTTTTCTCGCCAACATCGTCTGTGAATCGTGTTCCTAGATACGCCTAATATCTCGGATATCTGCTCGACTGTTAATATATCCTGCCTTGTCATGTTAACGTACTTTCTTGCCGGTTCTCTTATGACACCATTTTTGTTGACCCATCATAAAAAGACATTTTTCAGCGTCGCCTTTTATCTCGAGATATTGTTTGTTCTTAAAATCCTTAAACCCAAGACCTGAAAAAACTAATTCACTAATATCTTCTTTCAGCTCCTGCTCTATACCTGGTCTATCATCTGTCTCAAATCTTTTAAACTTTTTTATATCTTTTGAGTTCTCAAAAATATTGTTATCAACTATATAGCGCCACCGGAACTCCCCCAACCACTTATTACCCCGTTTGACCACACTTGCGAGAAAATCTAACCCCTCAGTTTCCGAATGCCATACTCCAAGAACATAGTCACCTTTCAATAAAAACATACTATTAACTCCTTTTGTTATCCACGAGCTTCCCGAAACAATCATCGATGGCCTCACCGACGTAGAGAGTTTTACCGCACCATTTACACTGATAAGCTTCTACAGAATTGCCATCGATAAAATGTGCTTTATGTATGGCAGCGTATTTTTTCGCCTTCTCTATCTCTCCAGACTCCCCCTCGCTAGGATCTATTTGATTGCCTTCCCGCATACCTATTCTTTTAAATGACACATACATAACAAGCCCCTTACCGCAACATGTGCATTCCATTAAATGCCCCATAACAAAGCCCCTCCTTATTGTGTTAATACCTTCTTAGGAGCCGCTGTATAATCAAGCATTGCTCTTATATTGTCCTTGTAAGTAAATATCTTACCTAACTCATAAATTGCATCACAGCTGCAGCAAAATAGCTCGACCCCTCCCCCATCGATAAAGGTTATATCCTTATCCTGATCAACCATTTTTTTAATATCATCTATCACTCCGCTTTTTCTATCTTCCACATCTATCTTCTTAGCTTCTTCGATATCTTGCGGGGAGTAAGACGGCATAAATTCACATGCTCTTATGCAAGGTACATAGACTTGATATAACTTACCGCAATCGCATCTAAAAGGTATTGCTAGTGCCATAACTCGAGCTCCTTCTTTGAAGTTATAGACCTATTAATAGCGTCTTTGTGTGCTTCCTTTATGCTTTGTTAGGCATAGCTTGCTTATCCGGCGCTTTAGCTACGGCTTTTACTGCACGTTCCGAACGGTCTATACCGAACTCCCTGCATCATGTCAGAGGGCAGAGTGGGCATCCATTTCCTTAGTCAATATCTCTACCAACTGACTGTACATCTTCCGAAGCACCTCTTGACCTTTTGTCGGATAAGTTTCCAATGGGTGCTTTTTGACCAGCTTTATTAGCTTGTCGCAAGTGACAAGAAGGAGCTGACCTTCCATCGGAGGCAGAGACTTTCGAAGCGCCTTCTCATCGTCTCTGTGCTTTATTGCCTTGCTAACCGCTTCCTTTGGAATCGCACCATTCTCGATATCGACAACCACATCTTTCATCTCTTTGTGGGTGATACCCTTGCCTTGCACTTCACCGTATACTTCCTTTTGCTCGTCTTTCTTCAATCTTACAAGAGACTGTGCATGAGAGACTGTAAGACCGCCGCCCTTGCCATCCTTATTCGATGAGTTCTTCAAGTCTTTCAGTATACTTGGATTCAATCCTCCGTGAATATGAAGATAACTGGCAACCTTGCTCTTTGACCAGTTCTTCTCTCCAAGAAACTCGGAGATTTCTTTTGCTCCTACATGATTCTCTCCTAGGTCAGTTCGTTTTCCCGGATGAGGTTGTCCAGACTGTGGGCAACCTCTACTCATCAAATATTTCTGTGCCATCACCACCGTGTCTGTTTGATAGATGGCATAATCCTCGTTCTGCATTGAATTCTCGTTTGCGAGCATACGATGTTGGCGATCATGACAACGGTACCAAAAGTAATCACAGTGGTTCCCTCGTAAGCGTATCATGGCGCATGGGCATCTAAAATCCTGACGATAGTTTCCCCTTGTAATATAATCTTAAGAATAGAAGATACCCGGTTATTT
>CAIMPC010000050.1 GCA_903843285.1 Candidatus Omnitrophota bacterium | reverse complement strand
GAAATAACCGGGTATCTTCTATTCTTAAGCTTATATTACAAGGGGAAACCATCGTCAGGATTTTAGATGCCCATGCGCCATGATACGCTTACGAGGGAACCACCGTGATTACTTTTGGTACCGTTGTCATGATCGCCAACATCTTCATATATGAATCCTCCGCAATTATGCCTTTTTGAAGTCTTTAAACCGCTCAAGCATCCTGTTTAGCTGATTCTTGTCTTTATCATTAAACTTGGAGCCTATTAAGCCATCGACCAACTTCTTATAATAAGGCCATACATAATCTAGCAAATCAGACCCCTTTTTAGTTATGCGTATAAGGTTAACGCGTCTGTCCCCTTTTTTGGCACAACGTTCTATATATCCATCTTTTTCAATCTTATCAAGCATGCGCGTTATATTAGAGGTAGTCACCAAGAGATACTTTGATATTTCGTGTTGAGAGAGCCCCTTCTCTTGCCCAACGTGTTTTACCATAAGCATGATATTGAACTTCGCTATGCTTAAGTTATAGGGAGAGAGGATTTCTGTTATATGACTTTCTATTATTGTAAATGCCCGGGCTACGTTATACACGACCTCTTCATTTATTCGATCCTTGCCATCCCTTATTCCAAGTTCACGAAATATGTTCATATCTTTGATCTCCTTTTTTATTCCCATATAGTTTACCATTCAACTATTGACTTGTCAAGTATTATCGTAAAAAAATTTCTTTCTTTTATTGAAGCACTGAAATCGCTTCTTCCTCCGACGTAAATATGTGAAATAAAATTGCAGTCTTTGAAATATCCAAAAGCTCTTTCGTCTTATCCGATATGTTAATTAGGCCTATCTTCTCGCCAATTTTATTGTCTCTCATGTATTTAAAAAGACTTATTAGCGCAGCCAATCCAGCCGTATCTGTCTCTTTTACTTCTTTGAGATCAAACAACACATTCTTAACTAAGCGGCCTTTCATCTTTGCCCGATACTCTTCCTGTGCATCCTTCACATTAGCGCAGGTTATGGCCCCGGCTAACCTTAATATAGTTACGCCTTTGTAGAATTCGAGTGAGTTTATGTAGTTGGCCTGGCTCATAATGACTATTTTTACATATCTTTGGTCACATCGTCAACTGCTTCTCTGTATGAGCAGTAATCACAATCATCGCCCGCCGCAGGGATGTCATCAGAATTTAAACATTCATGAACCTCTCTGATAGTTCCTTCTACCCAGCCATCACTACCTTTGTAGGCAATAAGCGTAATATCAAACTCTAACTTCCCTTCAAACTTAGCTAGATTCGTTTTGCCATTACAATATACAAAATATCCCGTATCGGAGACTTTATAGCCATTATGGCGAATAAGCCACTGGTAGATCTCCATCTGGCGCTTATACCCATTCTGCCACTCTTTATCGAGGGCAACAATATCTTCATTTTTGCTAGTCGATTTATAATCGACCACATGATATTCCCCGTCCGTATTGACCCAGAGGTCATCTATGGCTCCGGTTATTATAAGGTTTGTTGGCTTATGATGATATTTCACGCCCTTAAAATTCTCTCTCCACTCATTAAGTTGTTCATGCTGGGCGGGTATCGCATCGACACCGTACTTTTTCATAAGCGGGTGCGGCTTCTTTGAGGCACGCAAGAGATCGAACTCTTTTTTAAGCAGCGCATCGACTGCGCTATTCAATGCAAACGGATAACCTGGCGGCCTATCCACACCGAGCCGCCTATCCAGATAAAAACACCGCGGGCATTGCACATAAAGATCTATCCGCGTCCGGCTTAGCTTATATGGCCTCGAGCTCTTTGGGTCGTAGATATTTTTAATGCGTTTTGCATTGTAGTATTCAGACATTGGCTAGCCTTTGATAAATAGAACCGTCCCTCTATTCCCCTGAGCCAACATTGAGCCTATAATGAGCCAACTGAGCCAACTTTGAGCCAACTCATCACTGTAACTGATAAATAGCGCTTGAGCCTTTTGTTCCTCTATTTATAAACACATTCTTCTCTTCAAGCTCCTTAATATCGCGAGTTGCGGTTGGCTTAGACACAGTGCAAATCTTCTGATATTGGGAATTAGTTATTTTCCCATTTTCTTTCACATACAGCACCGCCTGAATCTGTCTATCGCTAAGACCCATCCTTGATAAAGACTCTTTAGTATACCGATCCTTAAAGAGCGTAACCAGTAATCCACCATCCTGCTCGACTATCTCCGGCTCGGGTAGCCCTGCCTGCTTACAGGCAGTGATCATTTTTAATATCCCTCTACCCCATGCGTCGATATACCCACCCTTAAAACATACATCAGCTATTATAGGATTGCGTGGTCGCGATGGATGCTGCCGCTTCAATGCCTCTAATTTTAATCCCTCAGGCAGAAAACCTTCATTCCATATTGAAAATTTATCATCATACATCCTTATCTGGATACTACTCCCCATATAATCACGATGGACAAGAGCATTTAAGAGCATCTCACGTAATGCCGCGACAGGATACTCCCCCTTCTCTACTCTTTGCAATCCTTCAAATTCTATAGGCTTGGTAAAAAATTTACGATTCAACTGAGCAGGGACTTCCCTTAAACAATAAACGAGATTACCCTCCTCAGACTCTTCGAATTTTAGATCATCGTCCGTCTTGCCAAAGCGCCCGATCTTAATCGTAATGTTTGCGTAAAATTTTCCCGGGTCTTTGCCGAATAAGACTATCGCAGCTCTCTTTAGATGCCCATTCTCAAAAAGCCTAAGTTTTTCCAAAAGCTCCTTTAGCGGTATAGACTCATCCGCAGGCAACCGGCCCGCCTTTTCCGCAGCCTTCAAAAAACTGGCAACACTTTTTTCATCTATGTCAGCCATGGTAGCACGCGGCTCTGACATATCATCCCAAGTCCTCCCGGATTTCTTAAGCAGAAAATCGGTTAGTGCGTTTCCGATCAATTCCTGCTTAGTAGAACCACTGCGATAATAATACCTCCCTCTATATGAAATTGGCACTGAATACGGCGATACCACGATCTCTATGTAATGCGCCCCTTTATCCTGTAATAAATTAACCTCTGCCACAACTCCTAAGATATCGCGAATCTTATTGGGCAGATCTTCCATTAATTTTTTATAATCAGCAACATTAACCGCATTACCATCATCGTCTTTACCGATATAGAGAGTACCGCCATTGGCATTGGCAAATCCGCATATCCACTTAAGATAATCATCGTGCCAATTTATTTTGTATTCTATATTCTGTTTTTCACTCATAATATTTACTCCTCAGCGTCTTTATCACGATCATTAATATGTTTAGCAGTCGTCTTTTGTTCATGCCTTACCGCCCCATAAGTTTCCCCTACTTAACGCTATCCCAAATACTGACGAGTGGTTCTTCCCATTGGAAGCAGGTAATTCCTATCCCGATAAGTGATTTAAAAGCATTGATGCAATCAGGGTCGATTCGCGCATATTCTTGAAGCATCCCGACGACTTGAGTCATAAAACCGCCCACGATGCCGTTTGAATCGTCCACACCTCCGACACGCAACTTTCTGTCCAGCCGCAAAAGCAGTTTTACTAAGATCTCCGCGGTCTGCCTATTAACCGGCAGATCTGAAACAACCGCCGATAACCTATTACTCCCTTCGCGCAGGGAATCCTGATTTGCAAACCAGGTTCGAGACGGCCCGGAGTATGGCTTGATATACTTCATCGATTCGGTAATGGACTTCTTGACCCTGGCCAGCTCGTCCTGAGTCATTACATCTCGAAGACCGCTGCACTTAACTTCATTAGTAATCTGCCTATCCTTATCACTTATTGTCCTGCCATCCATAACCGCATGGAGTGCCAAGGCAACCATATGCTTGCAGAGAGTACCTTTCTGCCCGATATAACAAGTGCAGTGCCCTTGTTTGTAATTACGCGCTGATACGGAGACACGATACGGCTCAGTTCCTACGACAACAGCCGAATAATACCCTCCCATTGTCTCCACCTTCGTGACATTACCGCTTTCATACAGCCCGACCGCGCGCTTGAATGTCGCCTCGTCTGTCGCAAATTTTAATTTGTTAATGTCGTAGGATATGGTCATATAAATTATGTTATTTAAAAAATGGGTTAAATGGGTGTCTGTCCCCTATTTTTTCAAATTGTCAGGTATCACTTTTCTTATCCCGAATTAAGCGCTGCATCTCCAAATTCTTACTCCAAAATACCAACCCTTAAACTGCGGCGCGCACCCCCTCTTCACAAACGTCTTTGTACAACCCCTTAAGGTGCGCACTGGACATTGTATATCTTCAGACCTTTTGGGACACTTCGGCGTTATTTAGCTTTGCGACTTGATACTGGTATGGGTCATTGTTTTGGTTAATGTTTCTACCTTCCAAATTATACTTCTTCCTGCGTTCCAAGGTCAAACGTTTCTTTTC
>CAIMPC010000049.1 GCA_903843285.1 Candidatus Omnitrophota bacterium | reverse complement strand
CGTTTTATTACATGTGAAGGGAGATCTTATCGAAGTAAGAAATAACCGGGTATCTTCTATTCTTAAGCTTATATTACAAGGGGAAACCATCGTCAGGATTTTAGATGCCCATGCGTCATGATACGCTTACGAGGGAACCACCGTGATTACTTTTGGTACCGTTGTCATGATCGCCAACATTCGACTGTATTTTTACTCATTCCGAGTTGCATTCCGAGCTCAGAGTGTGACACCTCTTTTCCTATCTGGAAGACGAGCAGCTGTAGCAGGCGGATCAGTTTGTCAGAGTTACGAATGCCATCAAGCTCAAGGATATCCTTACATAGGTATGAGCTCACTATCTCTTTAAGATAGATAGCGCGCTCGGTATTATCATTCATGAGAATAATCTCCGGATAAGAACCGAATATGAGTCGCTCCTCGAGGCGGGCGGATGTTTCAGCCGGAGTCTCTACAGATTTAAGTTCGAGTTGCGATAGAGGGAAGATCCGCAAAGTGTACTTACGGCCTGTTAGGGGTTCCCCAACCTTTTGCAACAAGTCGAAAGATGATGATCCGGTAGCAATTATTTTAATATTCGGTATGTTGTCCACTATCAGCTTAATAGCCAGGCCGGCATTTTTTATCTTTTGGGCTTCATCGATCGCCAGGAGAGTGTTTGAGCCGACAAAGGAACGTAATTTTTCTATAGACTCGCTTTCAAGGTAGTCGCGAACGGCAATATCTTCCGCGCTCACGAACAGGTTTTTATCTGGCGTATTTTTGAGAAATTCACGGACAAGGGTTGTTTTTCCGCACCGCCTCGGGCCATATATTATTATGGCTTTCTGAGGAGCGATAAGACGTTCCAAGTTAGATAGTTGATATTGCTTAATATACATATTTCAGTCCTTTAACTGACTTAATTATACACTATTTAGTCAATAAGTCAAATAAAAAAGGGTCAGAGTCAATTTGTTTGCACATAGCTGATCAAGAAGTGTGAAGTGTGAAGACGCGACCCCAATTAATGCATGAAGACGCGACCCCTATTAATGCAAAATGCAATATTTTATTGCAATTTACATAAAAATAAAAAAATTGGCCAATGAAATAAGAAATTGACATTTTCGTATTTCATGGTATGCTTAAGGTATGGTAAAAAGAGACGCTTACAAAGAGTATGTCGGAAAGGCGATAAATCGGAGCCGAGCGGTAGCTTTATTGGGGCCGCGTCAGTGCGGCAAGACCACTTTGGCACGAGAGTTCGTTGATATTGATTCTCCCAATTATTTTGACCTGGAAGATAATTCCTGCCTGATCGGTTTGGCTGATCCCAAGACGGCGCTTGCTTCTCTAAGAGGGCTGGTTGTTATTGATGAAGTCCAGCGGCGTCCAGAAATTTTTCCAATCCTGCGAGTATTGTTAGACCGTACGCCGTTACCTGCCAAGTTTCTGATCCTCGGTAGCGCCTCGCCTGATCTGTTGAGACAATCCTCTGAATCTCTAGCCGGACGTCTCGAATTGATCGAGATGGATGGGTTCAACTTGTCCGAGGTGGGAGAGAAAAAAGCATCGACTCTTTGGACGCGTGGCGGATTCCCGTTGTCGTTCCTCGCCAAAAGCGATGTGGATAGCTTCGCCTGGCGGAATAGTTTTATAAAAACATTTTTGGAGCGAGATATTCGTGCGCAGGGGATTGATGTGCCAACGGTCGCATTGCACCGTTTTTGGACCATGCTTGCGCACAGTCATGGCCAAATATGGAATGCCGCGCCGTTTGCGGCATCATTGGGCTTAAGTCAGCCGACGGTACGGAAGTATCTTAATATTCTAACGGGTTTATTCATGGTTCGTCAGATTCAACCGTGGTATGCGAATATTAAGAAGCGTCAGGTGAAGGCACCGAAAGTTTATATTCGTGACACGGGGATTCTTAACTCATTACTCGGGATAAAAACCGAGGCGGATGTTCCGCGTCACCCCAGTTGCGGCGCTTCGTGGGAAGGGTTCGTGATCGAGGAGATCATTCACGCCCTCGAGCCGGATGATGTTTATTATTGGGCGACCCATCAAGGCGCGGAGATTGACCTGGTATTGTTCAAAGGCGGGCGGATGTACGGCGTCGAAATTAAGCGCCAGGACGCACCGACCATGACGCCGTCCATGCGCATAGCGCTGGAGGATGTAAAGCTGGAGCGTATCGCTGTTATTTATCCTGGTCAGAAACGTTACGAGCTTCATAAAAAGATTTCCGTTGTGCCGGTTCATCAGATCATGGGCGGGATGAAGGCTTTATTTGGGTGAGGGGGGGGTGGGGGTACGATGTATCTTCCCATTCCCAGTCATTGACAGTGTTCCCCTTGTCTATTTATGCGCCCCATGGTAAAGTATAAACAAGAGGGGTATTTATGATCGCAGATGCGGATAAAAAAATAATAAGGGATATTTCCAGGCAATATCACGCGAAGAGGGTGTTACTTTTTGGATCGAGCACAGATCCTGAAAAAGAGAGCCGTGATATTGACATAGCCGTAGAGGGGATCTCCGCCAAAGACTTTTTTAGATATTACGGTGCCCTTATCTTTTCACTGTCAAAACCTGTTGATGTAATTGATATAAGAGGGGAATCCAAGTTTATTAAGCTGATACTGCGGGAAGGAACCCTTCTCTATGGCTGATTATAGAGAATATATTGATGCCGAATATGAGGCTATCGAAAAGGTATTACATTCTTTGCCGACAAAGCCTCTTTCCGAACTCTCCAAACTTGAGCTAGCCGGTGTCGCGGCCCTTATCCACAATTTTTATAATGGCATTGAAAATGTAATTAAACAGGCGCTTCATGCCAAAAACATTCAAACCCCACAGGGCGAGTCCTGGCATCGCGATTTGTTGCTAAGGGCTACCGAGAAGAATATTGTTTCCGAGACATTATCAGACGAACTTAAGCGATATCTCGCTTTTAGACATTTCTTCAGTCATGCCTATGCTTTAGATTTATTTCCCGATAGAATCGAACCGCTTATTTCGAGCGCCTCAAAGCTATTCAAAAACTTCAAAGAAGAAATCGATAAAACGTTTGGGGAATAAGGAGTAGCGATATCAGGGACGTTTTCAAAACTTACCTTAGAACTGCTTTATTTCTCATCTTAGACCTGTCCCAAGATTTTGACTCGGATCTGTTGGCCTTACCCGGATTACGGGCCCGTTTGTTGCGTTACAATCTAAGTGTGGAGTGAAGACACGACCCCTGTGAATTTAACGTCTGATTTGGGATTGGAAAAGAGATTGATATTATGAAAAAGCTACCCCCTCATTGAACGGGTTTATATTCGTGATAGAATATATCCCAAGTAAATACGGAGATCGTATCCATTGTGGATACGTCCCAAAATAAGGAGGTAGCCTATGAAGCATTAT
>CAIMPC010000048.1 GCA_903843285.1 Candidatus Omnitrophota bacterium | reverse complement strand
ATGTTGGGCATTACGGTCTTCAATGCTCTCTCCGCCAAAGCGCCGTGGCCTATCTCTCTCCGCCCCGGGCCTCTCATCGGCCTGGTCTCTCCGACCGAGAACGGCGGAAAGTTATAATGAAGCATAAATGTTTTATGTTGTTCGCCTTCGAGAGCTTCAACCATCTGCTCATCGTCACCTGTGCCCAAAGTCGTTATTGCAAGGCTTTGCGTCTGCCCGCGGGTGAATAACGCGCTGCCGTGCGTGCGAGGCAATAAAGATACTTCACATGTAATAGGCCTTATATCCTTAAACCCACGCCCATCGACACGGACGTTATCTTCAAGAATCATCTTGCGAACAAGCGCCTCTTCGACTTCAAGAAGAGACGATTTTATGGCATTCGCAGTATATCCTTCTAGTGATAATATTTCAACTATTTCCTTAAAAAGCAGGGAAACATTATCTTCCCTCTCTTCTTTTGTGCCCATCTTGTATACTTTAATCAAACGATCACGGGCAAGCGATTCAACCCTCTTATCCAACGCTTCATCGGATTTTACATACACAGCATCGGTAATTTTTGTCTTACCATATTTTTGAGCAAATTTCTTTTGAAAGGCAAGCATATCCTTTAATGCATCCTGGCCAAATTTAACCGCTTTGAGATATTCTTCTTCGGAAATCTCATTGGCTTTGCTTTCAAGCATGCAGATACCGTTATCGCCGGCAACCACAATTACATCAAGCTCGGCGGCATTGCGCTGGGCATACGTAGGATTCAAAATCAATTCGCCTTTTACCAGGCCGACGCGGCAACAAGCTGCCGGACCGTTAAAAGGTATATCTGAAATACACAACGCAGCCGATGCGGCGTTAACCGCCATAACATCGGGATCATTTTCGCCATCGCTGGAAAGAACAAGCGCTATAATTTGTACTTCATTAAGCATGCCTTTGGTAAACAACGGTCTGATAGGACGATCAATCAAACGCGATGTCAGAATCTCGCTTTCGGAAGGTCTACCCTCACGTTTAAAAAAACCTCCGGGAATCCTGCCTGCCGCATAAGTTTTTTCTTGGTAATCAACGGTTAACAATAAACAACGTGAGACTGAGTATTTAATAGCACAAGCTGTAGCTCAAAATGTTGTTAGAAAGAATAATACTATATATAAGTTTGGTGAGGATATTTTAGGATATACATTAGCAGATGCTATTGATTACCTAAATAATCCACAACATTCTGACTTAAAGAAAGCTATAAAACTAGAAGTAGATCCTAAGAAATAATGTTAATAGATCAATTTCATACATACTTTAGACTAAAAGTAGATAAATCTAATACTCTTCAGTACGCCTCATGGCTTGCTGAGGAGATAGATTATTGGCTAAATGTAGCCATACAATCATTTCAAAAGACTAGGTATTCTGGAACTAATGCTAAACTGGAATCATTTGAACAGACTCAAAAAAGAATGTCTGATCTTAGAACAATGATAGTAGAAACTACTATTGATGCATATAAAGATTCTAATATAACAGATAAACCTTATTGTTATATAGCTGAATTACCGAACGATTATTTAGTAGCAGTAGGAGAAGAAGTAACGCTTGGTTATAAATCTCCAGTTAATACTACTAGATATACAATGTCTACAGTTCTACCATTAGGTACATAT
>CAIMPC010000047.1 GCA_903843285.1 Candidatus Omnitrophota bacterium | reverse complement strand
TCTCGTCGCCACATACACCTACACCAACGACGCATCTAACCTCATCTCATCAAAGACTCTCGTCGCAGCTGATGCCACCGGCACCATCTACTACCACTATCTTAATGAGAACTGGAATAATCAGGGCTGCGGCAGGGTAGACCAGTCTAAGAGATCTGTAGCATTAAACGGCGAGCTATCATTCACATATACTTACAACACCGACTCAACAGGCCGTCTTCTTACCCGGAAATCATTCTCAGACTCAAGCTTCACTACTCTCGTCGCCACATACACATACACCAATGACACCACTAACCTCATCTCATCAAAGACTCTCGTCACTCCTGATGCCACAGGCACCATCTACTACCACTATCTCAATGAGAACTGGAATAATCAGGGCTGCGGCAGGATAGACCAGTCTAAGAGATCTGTAGCATTGAACGGTGAGCTATCATTCACATACACCTACAATACAGATTCCACAGGCCGTCTTCTTACCCGGAAATCATTCTCAGACTCAAGCTTCACTACTCTCGTCGCCACATACACCTACACCAACGACGCATCTAACCTCATCTCATCAAAGACTCTCGTCGCAGCTGATGCCACCGGCACCATCTACTACCACTATCTTAATGAGAACTGGAATAATCAGGGCTACGGCAGGGTAGACCAGTCTAAGAGACAGACTGCGTTAAATGGACAGCTCTCTTATACATACAGCTACTATCAGGACTCTATGGGCAGACTTAAGACGAAGAAGGCTTATTCAGATTCAAATTTTACAAATCTCGTGGAGACTTACATTTATGACAATGACGCCGCGGGTACAGCCTATACTTATTATGGTAATGGCCGCATTTCCTCGATGACCTTGACCTCTGCCGATGAAAGTGGCATGGTCTATTACCATTATCTTGATGAAAACTGGAATAGTCAGGGTTATGGCAGAGTGGATAAGCAAATACGTAGCGATGGTATTGAGCTTATTCCGGGAAGCCAGGTTAGGGGTTTTATGCAGGGTTCTACGCTTATCATAGTAGGAGTAGGTAGCAATAATAGTATTAAAATATCGCAGAACACATCCGGAGTAACTGTTAATTCATCTACGGGGGATATCGTATTCACGGGCACAATAAATGGAATAGATATCTACACTTTTGACGGGAACGATAGTATCACTATTACCTCAAGCGTGCTCGTTTCTACCAATATATATGCAGGCTCAGGTAACGATCAATTATTCGCTGATAACGGCGTCGGAGATATACTGGTTGGGGGTTATGGCGACGATCTGTTTGTGACAATTAATGGTGATCTGGATACGATTATAGGCGGAGAAGGGTTTGATAGCTTCTGGTGTGATACAAGTGATATTATAAAGAATATCTCATCTGCCGAGTATAGCTATAACACCATACACCAGATAAGCCAATTCTACCAACCCTTTACCAAAGACACAACCAATGCTAACTACGTCCCGCTTACCCTTGCGGGGCAGAAGCTGTCAGACCCTACCGATTCAGGTACTACTGGAAATGCAAGCTCTTTTCCATTATTCAATGATGGGAGGGTCTATTATAACGATATTGGGCAAGGGTACCTTGGTGATTGTTATTTCCTTGCGGGACTGGCAAGTCTTGCTTCAATGCAACCTGAAACAATATTGCAATCCATCGCTCCGATGGGTGATGGTACCTACGGAGTTAGATTCTACAATGATAATGGTGTGCCGCAATACCTGAGAATAGACGGAGATATCCCCGCGTCTGGAGGATATCCAAAATATGCTAATTTCGGCACCGGCGGCGATACATGGGCTATGTTGCTTGAAAAAGCTTATGCCTTATTCCGTGTACCGGGACAAAATACCTACAGTTCGCTTTACGGCGGCATTGGATACGAAGCGTTCACTACACTGACAGGTCTGGGCTCAGGTTTTCTGAAGAATTCTTTGCCGAATAGTGATGCCGATTATTATAATTGTCTGCAGTCGCAACTATCGACCGGTCACGCAATAACACTGGTTAGTTCTGGTGTCGGCGACATAATAGTTCCTGAGCACGTCTATTCTCTCCAGTCAGTAAAAACCATTAATGGTGTAATGTATGCAACGGTTTATAACCCCTGGCGTCACGATGGAGGCTCGAGCGTGGACGAGGCCGATGATGGATTATTGACACTTACAATTTCGAACTTAAGAGCATATTTTAGTTACGAATTTTTCAGTTCCGGCCCGACGCGCTAGACTGAAAATGAAAATAGAAAAGGGGTCAGAGTCAATTTATTGTGCCATGTCCGATTAAGAAGCATCTACACAAGCACCCTCCCAAAGCGTGAAGCGTAAAGATACGATTCCTATGGATACAGCCCAAAATATTAATTCACTGCCATTATTGCACTCTGCACTAACTGATAATGAGCAAGTCGCTGCTACAATATCCTTAAATTTAGCCTCCGCCGGATAATGTAAATACTATCGGAAAAATGGTAACATTCCAGCGATAGAACGATCCCGTCTTTGCGAACCCGCCGAAGGAGGGTGAAGCAATCTCGCTCTTTAGATCCCTACCGTCCGTCATTGCGAGCGATAGCGAAGCAATCTCGTCTTTTACGCTGTAGTAAGAGAGATCGCTTCGTCCGTCTCGCTTCGCTCGACGTCCCGCGATGACGAAAACGGCTATTGCGACACAGTCTCAGTCCTCGCCTAAAACCACACAGATTTATACACGGCAATATCCGAGGGATCTGATATAGGTGTATGAGAGGTTCCATCCGAGGGAGGGCGCGTAAAACTTTCCAAATAATTTTCCTTTAGTATATAGATTTAACCAATTGTAAAAAGGGGTCAGAGTCAATTTATTGTGCCATGTCCGATTAAGAAGCATCTGCACATAAGCACCTTCCCAAAGCGTGAAGTGTGAAGACGCGATTCCTATGGATACAGCCCAAAATATTAATTCACTGCCATTATTGCACTCTGCACTAACTGATAATGAGCAAGTCGCTGCTACAATATCCTTAAATTTAGCCTCCGCCGGATAATGTAAATACTCTTGGAAAAATGGGACAGTCCCCACCTCGGTAAAATAACAGTCCAGGGACAGTCCCTATTTTTCCATAATGGGATTACTTCGTCGCCCTAATGCATGACAAAGGGCTCCTCGTAATGACGGCGAACTACTTCTGAGACTGAGCTGTGACTAAAAAAGATAGATTTTGCCCCTTGACGGAATGTATCAAGTGTGATACATTTATGATGGCTTCAGGAAGAGGTCTGATGATAGGACTTATTTAATGGGTATAAAACGAATAGATGGTTTTGAATTCAAAACATGGGTCGCAGATCACATGCCTTACCATGTACATGTTTCTTATAATGGAAAAGAATTGGGACGATTTGATATAGAGCATCAAAGGCCTATGGATAAAAAATTGATTATAACTAGAAAGCTACGAACCGCGCTTAAAAAGTGCGGATATTTTAAATGAGAGAAGATGGGGGGGTACCATGAAACACGACGTTCTCTTGGCTTCAAGAAATAAGAATCTTATGAATAATTTCCGTAAGTATGTAGTCGATAAGAATATTAGATTTGGCACCTTGGGTAAGCCGGCTACTTTAAATAAAATATTGAAAAGAAAGGGCCCGCAGCTCGAAGTGCTTATTCTTGATATGCAGGTTCCCGAAGCAGAGCTTGAAAGAATTATTTTTTATGTAAAAAGGCATAAGATTAATATTCCTGTACTTCTACTTGTGCTCGATCATTTACAACCGACGAAAGAGGCGAAAGAAATATTAAGGAATTTATCCGTACATGGTTTTATTAGAGCACCAAAAAACAAAAAGGAAGCAATCGAAACTATATCAGAATTGAATGAATTGCTAGAGTTGGATATGGACAAGAGATTTGAGAAGATAGATTACATACAAGAGGAGAAAGTGTTTTCCTGCACTTTTAAGAACGGCAAGGTATATTTTCTTAAAAGAACTGATATCTCTGAAGACGATGGATCAAAGATAAAAAATACGGTAATCGATAAAGATTTTTATTATTTTACCGTTTATTTAGAATCCGGGAAGGAATATTCTGTTCCCTGGGATTTTGTATTGAGTAAATGCGAAAAGAACTACGAGTTTTACAAGGACAACACCGTAGAACGCATTACTCCCGAAGAAATTGGAAGTAGGATCAAAAAGATCAGAAAAGCGAACAAGCTTACTCAAAAAGAGTTGGCGATTAAAACCGGTATCGAAAGACCCAATATCACGAGAATAGAACTAGGAAAACATTATCCGGCCCTTGAGACGTTGGAAAAGATTTCTGATGCATTGGGAATTTCAGTAGCTAACTTGGTGGTAAGGTAAAAAAAAGAGTCAATTTGTTGTGCCATGTCCGATTAATAAACATCTGCACAAGCACCCTCCAGAGAAGCGTGAAGTGTGAAGACGTGGCGAGGTATAACAGCGAGATATATGTCTTGACTTTTTGTACCTAATGGGTTACATTTGTCAATATGATGATAGAGCGAAATATTATTCATAAGCTGGAGCAGGAGCTGTCTCACCCGGAGATCATTGTTCTCCTTGGGCCCAGACAGGTGGGGAAGACCACGCTTCTCAGGGCCTTAGAGGATTTCGCCCGCAAGAAGGGGCATAGGACCGTCTTTTTTGATTTGGAACAGCCCAACGTCCTGGCCAACTTTAATCGTTCTGATAGCGAAATCATCAGGTTGATCGGTGAATCGGGAGACGTTGTTTTCATTGACGAATTCCAGTATCTGCGCAACATATCTAAGATTTTCAAAGCGATATTTGATGCCAAGAAAAAGATTAAGATTGTATGTTCCGGCTCATCTTCTCTGGAGATACACAAGCATCTGAAAGAGAGTATGGCCGGTAGGCGGTTTTTATACAAGATATACCCATTGGAATATGCTGAAATAAAAAACAGCAATATCGATTTTAGGCTCGGTGAGTATCTGCGATTTGGTGGCATGCCGGGGCTGACTCATGCCGCTTCAGCCGAAAGGAAACAACAGATATTGAGCGAGCTTTTAGGAAGTTATATACTTAAGGATATAAAATCGTTAGTTAAAGAAGAGAATATACGCTCATTTAACCATCTCTTATATCTTTTAGCTGAAAATCAAGGATCCACCATATCGGTACATTCATTAAGCGCCGAGGTGGGGCTAAGCCCAAAAGCGATAAACCACTATCTCGATATTCTCGAGGAGACATATGTAAATTATCGCATATATAGTTACTCTAGAAATCTCGGCAATGAGTTAAAAAAATCATGTAAGACATATCTATACGATTTGGGTATTAGAAATATGCTGCTGAAGGATTTTTCTGCCGTCAACAGCCGCCCCGACAAGGGGATTATCCTGGAAACTTTTGTATTTTTGAAATTACAGAGTGGTCTTTCGCCTAATATGGAGATTAAGTTCTGGAGGACCAGAGATGGCGGAGAAGTAGATTTCATACTGCTTAAAGACAGGAAACCTATTCCCATAGAGGTTAAGAGCAAAATATCCTCTATGGAGATTCCATCCGGCCTTAAGAGGTTTTTAGCACGATATCCATCGGTTCAATCGGCATATGTAGTTAATGAAGGGATCGATCAGGTTACACGTTATGAAAACTGCCGCATAAATTTTATAACCTTCGAGAAGTTCTCAAAAGATTTCCGCGCCTAAAAATAAAACCTCAGTGATCAATGAGGGCATTTCGACGACAATCCTCGGCCTGATGTCGAGCACGGATTATTGGGAACTTTGGAAGGGTATAGATCGTTTTTATCGTGTGCGTGCGACAGATATTATCCGATATGCCAAGGCGCGGAGGTACTTCGGAGAGCTATATTCGCAACTAATTGATAATAATGGACTTAAAGAGGTAACGTTTGCTGCATATTTAAAAACTGTGGACAAAGTTACCCGTAAAAAAGGCAGTCATGGCAAAGCAAACTCTTAATCTTGATCAGCTGGAAGCATTACGAAAAAAGCTTGGATTTAGAGACCCCGGCATATTTGAGAAATGTGTTTACGCATTTAACCTATTGAGCGATGTTTTACAGGCCTATCCGAATCTTGTGTTTAAGGGCGGCCCAGCGCTTCGATAAATGGGAATATCCCTTCAGGGCGCTGGAAGAGATCTTGAATAACGCCCTATCGCATAGAGATTACTGGTCAAGCGCCGATACCCATTTATCGATTTATGATAACCGGATCGAGGTTTGGAATCCAGGAGAATTGCCTAAGTCACTCACCCCTGCCATGCTTAAGCGCAAGCATCTTTCCATACCGCGTAACAGATTTTTAGCAGAACGGTTATACTACATCAAATATATTGAGCATTGGGGAAGGGGAACGAATCGTGTAGTCGACGCCATGCGGGATGAGAAGCTATCTGATCCGATATTTGAGGAGTTATCTGGCGGACTCAATGTTACGTTACTGGGTCCCGGAAAAGCGTTTGGGAAGGCCATCGATGATCAAAAACTTCATAAACTGGATTTGAATGACAGGCAAAAAAAGGCAATCGAGTTCATTGAACTGCATGGAGAGATCTCGCGCAAGCAATATGTTGATTTGGCGCGTATTTCCGTGAGACAGGCGAATAGAGATTTAACCGATCTTATTGACAAGAAAGTCATAGTTTCTATAGGGAGTGGTCGAAGCTTAAAATATAAGTGGAGCGAGTAAGAAAAACCATGGCACGATTATGGCACGATTATGGCACGATTCTACTATGACATTACTGCGACAATGATGCTATGTTAGTAAAAAAGGGGTCAGAGTCAATTTATTGTGCCATATCTGATTAAGAAGCATCTGCATAAGTATCCTCAAAGTGTGAAGACACGACTCCCGTGACAGCCCCTATTACACTCGTAATAGGGGCCTAATTATATAAAATGCTTATCATTTTATTAAATAAATTGACAAAATGATTATTTATGATATGCTTACATTAGCACAATATGAATATGGAGGGTGCTAGTAAAAATGAATATTAGTCAATTAATTGAATTTGATCGTCTTGCCAGGGAAGATGGCCGGAAATATGATAAAAGGCGCGCCCTTTACGATGACATCGCCAGGGACGTTGGAGTTCATTTTATTGGTATCGTTGGGCCGCGCGGTGTGGGGAAGACAATAATACTGAAACAATTGGCCCTGGCAAACGATAAGACTTTTTATATTTCCCTGGATACCGCGGAAGTAGATCTTTTCGATCTTGTAAAAACTCTACATGAAACTATGGGAATTAAATTATTTTTATTGGACGAAGTACATGTATATAATCGTTTTGAAGCCGATCTTAAGAAAATCTACGATCTTCTTAAGGTTAGGGTGATCTTCACCAGCTCCACTGCGCTGGGGATGTATGAATCGGGCTACGATCTATCGCGACGCGTACTGCTCAAAACTCTTTACCCTTTTTCCTTGCGGGAGTACGCGCATTTTAAATATGGTCAGGAGTTTAGCGCCTTAACCCTTCGGGACATTGTGCAGAATAATATTCCGCCGGACGCTATGAAAGCGGGAGAGCATTTTTTACCGTACATACAGGGCGGCCTTATGCCATTCGCTTTGCAGGAACCTCAGCCCCTCGCGCTTTTGGAAAATATACTTAAAACAATTATTCTTAAAGATATCCCTCGTATCGCCAGGCTTTTGACCGATGAGATAGATAAGATCGAGAGGCTTGTTCGTTTTATAGGGCTTTCAGGGATAGACGGGATTAATTATTCATCGGCGGCGCAGAATGTTCATATTACGAAGTATAAGGCAGAACAGTACATTACGCTCCTGGAGCGAGCTTTTGTTTTACATAGGATCTTTCCGATTGGAACCAATGTTATGAAGGAGCCCAAAGTTGTCATGGCCCTGCCGTACCGGTTATTGTACAGACCTCTCGATGAGGCGATTGGCGGCTTGCGGGAAGATTTTTTTGTTGAGGCGTGCAGGGCTTTTGGCAAAGAGGTTTTTTATCTCAAATCAATGCGCGGCCAGAAAACACCGGATTACCTTATTCGCGATTTTGAAGATATCATATTTGAGGTTGGCGGTAAGGGTAAAGGAAGAAGCCAGTTTAAAGGGATGGACGCCAAAAGAAAAATTATATTTGCCGATGGTTATGATATGACCGATATTCGGCGGCCATTATTTCTTGCAGGGCTAATCAATGGGTAAAAAAAGGTCAGAGTCAATTTGTTGTGCCATGTCCGATTAAGAAGCATCTGCACAAGCACCCTCAAAGTGTGAAGGCATGACCTCATGAATCACAGCTTCCGTCATTCTGAGGGAGGCCAAAGGCCGACTGAAGAATCTGCTTTTATTTAGTGCTATCGTAATCAGATCCTTCGGCCATTTCATGGCCTCAGGATGACGATACTTTTAGACCCCTTTGGCACGCGTAATAGGAACCTCATTATATAAAATGCTCATCACCATGCATTCCGGGGAACTCCTTTTGTAAGTCTTTAGCAATGTTTTCCACGATAGATTTTCCCCAACCGTGCCTCTTCCGTAGTCCTACTATTACTTACGTTAGTGTAAGATTTAGTGGGGTGCTTAGAAGAGAGAAATAATAGTAGCGGTCGTTTCTTTCTTTTTGGTTCTTTTTCTTTCTTTGTGAATAGTGTGAATATGTGGATAAAAGGCTTGTTTATAAAAATAAAAAAGTGT
>CAIMPC010000046.1 GCA_903843285.1 Candidatus Omnitrophota bacterium | reverse complement strand
CTAAAAAGATATCCACATATTCACAGGGCGTAGTAAAGAGAAAAAAGAAGCAAAAAAGAGAAAGCTGCTACTACTGATATGATTTCTCTACGAAGAACCACGATGATTATTATTGGTATCGTTCCGGTGATTACCTACAGCAATCATGGAATCGAACAGAATTGGTAAAAAGAAATGGTTCGCCTACGCGAGCTTAGGGAAAACTATTCTCTGTTGACAGGGGCCTCTTTATGGGTGTCCCCTTTATCAATGCCCTATTGACAATAGCCCTATTCCATGATATATTTCTTATAGATGTTATAAATAACACTTTGGAGAAATATATGAATTATATCGAATTTCGAAGGATCGTGGAGCCGTTCACGGTTTTCTCGATAGCTGATATACGACAGGCTGATTCTGCTTTTCATCGCAGGCGGCTCAACGAATGGCAGAAAAAGGGCTATATTCGGAAGGTAGTTAGGGGGTATTACATTTTTGCTGATATGCCTCTTTATGAGAAATCTCTCTTCGAAATCGCCAATCGTATTTACGAGCCTTCATATGTTTCATTTGAAATGGCGCTTGCTCATTACGGATTAATCCCGGAAAGCGTTTATGGGATAACATCCGCCTCAACACGTAAAACCAGCCACTTTAGGACTCAGATAGGGTCTTTTATTTATCGGACCATTTCTCCGAAGTTGTATTTTGGTTTTGACTTAGTGAAAAATAATGAGAAGTCATTTAAGCTGGCTACTCCGGAAAAGGCATTTTTGGATCTATTTTATATTAAGACCGAGCTCCGTGATGAGGCAAGTTTTGAAGGACTGCGCGTAAATAGCGAGGCATTTAATAAGATTATGAAACATGTTAAAATAAATAATTATTTGGGTATCTATGGGCAGATATCTTTAAAACGCAGGGTAAATAATTTTTTGGAGTATATTAAACATGCTTGAGCTTAAACAGATAGAATCATTTTTTCCTGAGCACTTACGGCATTTTAAACGTAATCTTTTACGGGAATATTTACAGTACAAGATACTTGAAGCGATCTTTACCAGCCGATACGGACAGAAGCTGGTCTTTATGGGTGGTACAGCAATTCATATCGTACACGGCTTGCCAAGATTTTCCGAAGACTTGGATTTTGATAACAGAGGGCTTTCTAAGGATGATTTTCGCGCTTTAACAGAGGGCGTTGCGAAGAAACTTGCCCTGGAGGGGTATGGTGTTGAAACAGGCACTTCGTTTAAAGGGGCTTTTAGCGCGGATATTAAGGTTACCGGAATTTTGTTTGACGAAGGACTTTCCGGTCATCGAGGAGAAAAGATTCTAATTAAACTTGATGCCGAGCCGCAGAATTATAAATATTCAGCTGAGCGGGTGGTTATTAATAAGTTTGATGTTTTTACGGGTATCAGTGTTGTTCCTGTTGATATTTTGTTGGCGCAGAAATTTTACGCTATCCTTGCCCGGAAACGGGCAGTGGGAAGGGATTTCTACGATGCCGTGTTTCTGGCCGGCAAGACAAGCCCGAATTTTACGTATTTGAAGGAGCGGATTGGTGTTAATAATAAAAAAACTCTTAAGTTAACTTTGCTTAAACATTGTTCGAAACTTGATTTTAAGCTTTTGTCCAGAGATGTCGAGCAGTTTATCTTTCTTCCGGAAGATGCAAAAAAAGTGCTGCTTTTTAACGAATACGTCAGAGGATGGTAAAAAGTTGCCCACCCACAAGCCACAAATTGAATTCTAAATATAATTCGCTTTATTGTTAATAATCCGTGTGTCATAATATCCTATAAATGTATAAAAAAAGTGTTATACTTTTAGTGGTCATTATATGGTGGCTTTTATATCGGGTTGCCACAGCGGATGCAATCTCGATGGACGAGCTCTACCGTTCGATCCTCAGCGATGGGCAAAATGAGGCGGATCTCGGATTCAACGTCAATTACAACAGGCAAGATTATAAGTTTGATGCCTCTTACGGCACCGGCAGGCAAACGGAAAGAAGCTTCGATTGGTATGTGGTCAGGCCCGCATTTGAGGCGGCGCTGGCCAGAGGATTTAAAGACGTCTGTCAGGTAAAACTCGACGTTGGCTACACGATGCCTTCGCGTTACAGATTTGGATACGTGGAAGAAGATACCTTAGTTGCCCGTAATAATTACAACTGGCGGGAAGATATGGTAAATATCGATGACCCGTTTACGGTCAACGGTGAGATTATATTCCGGCCGGCTCCGCAGGTAGATTTTACCGTAAATTATAATCTCGACATATACAGTTTATATACTCAGTCGCGTTCAGGCAATGAATTATCAACGATACAATATGATCTTCGCGAGCGGAGCACATCCTGTTCGCAAAGAGCGGACTTTACGTTGACATGGCTCAACGACCCTATTGAGAAACATCCCTATATCAAATCGGACATTGATGGCGTCCTTCATCCGCTTCTCGAAAAGGACCAGGTTAAGTTCATAGCTGGTTATTCACTGGAATGCGAGGAACTGGGATTCAGGGATTATAAGATAACAAATCCTAGCAGATCGGAAGAAAGACAAAATAGGAATATTTTTTACGGCGAAGTCGGTGTTGGCACACCGTATACTACCGAACTCGATGCCTTCTGCAGGTATTATCTCCCATTCGATTACTTACTTAAGATCTCTGACAGTGGCGGCCTTAACACAACGCAGGATTCGACGGCAAAATATTTCGGGGTTTACGATGTCGGCGGCACACTTAAAAAGAGGGTGGGAGAGAACTACGAGTTCTTGCTTTCGGGAGAATTTACAACCACCTCGAATTATACTTCCAATAATATATACAGCGATAGCAATGGTCGCAGCACAGCGGCAAGATATCCGTATTCCAGCACGAGTAGACGCGATATCTATTCCCTCCGGGTGGGTGAAACCTATATAAGCGACTCTCACTCACGGATTAATAAAAAACCGGTGACTTTCGATTCATTGGATCGGCCTCTTCTTGAGAAGGGGCAATTTCTGATGGGTGGATTCTTCGATTACACGCATAGATATCGAAGATATAGGAACGGTGACACCGGGCTTCCTATGCATTTTGCCTTATCGCGTAATGAATATGCCCTCTCGTCGGAATTTTCATACGGCATCACCGGTGCCCTCGAATTAGCTTCTCTGGTAGCATACACGTTTCCTTCGGTATCAAAATATGATTATATGTTAAACTTCACCAATAAGCCTTCCGTCAGTTATTCTGATGAGCCGCAGGAACAGTTGAAGATAGACCTTGCGCTGAAATTCCGCCCCGATAAGACGACGGATATTACCATAAGCGCCGGTTATGAACCTACAGCGTTATTTTTATATCAGTATAATAGGCCGGTAGAGAATTTCAATTCTACTCTTAGGATTACAGATACTAATTATACCGCCCCTACCCAATCTGAAACCCGAAATTTTAATTACGACCATTATTACGCAAAGATTAAACTGCGCAAGATATTTTAACAAAGGAAATGGGTCTTTAAGGGTGGCGCCTATGAGCATGGCACCGATGAGCCAAGCCACAAATTGGAATCCTATTGAATTTGCAGCATATCTGATGTATACTCATCTCAAATTCAAAATATTTAATCCATAATTTACGAAAGGGCGCCATGAAAATTTTTACTTATAGCATAATCCTGGTTCTTGCACTTTCTTTTGGAATGCCGATGGCCTACGCGCGAACAAGCAGTGACGATGACTCGGGTGATGATAGTGGAAGCTCTGCATTAGGCGGTACTGTTATGGGTGGACTATTGGGCGGCGGACTTGGTGCGGCCATTGGGAGTGGGTCGGGTAATTGCGGTAAAGGTGCGCTTATTGGCGCAGGTATAGGCGCTGTAGGCGGAGCGCTTATGGGTGCCATGAACGATGATAAGAAGAAAAAAGATCGTCAGTATGAACGTCAGGCCAAGGAAGATCAGCAAAGATATGAGGAGTCTCAGTATGTACAACAACCTGCGCCACAGATCGAGTCTCAGCAATTACCGGCTGGTATAGCGGCAAAGAAGAAGATCGTTCGTAAGTATGATGCTAACGGCAAGGTCATTTCCGAGCAAGAAGTCCCCGTAAACTGACCCTGCCATATTTAACAATATTGAGATGAGCGGCACGTTCGATAGTATAGTAGAGACGGCCGCTCACTCTATTTCGAGAGATACAAATGTTATATAAGAAAGATCCCGACATATTAAAAGCATATTTTGAGGACAGCTCCAACCTTAGGGGCGGATACGCGGATGAGGTCGCGATCCCGGAAAATATCGGAGAACTATCCCAATTTCTAAAGGATGCAAACTCCGCGAAACTACCTGTTACTATATCAGGCGGAGGCACCGGTACTACGGGTTCTCGTATACCATTTGGCGGCGTAGTCGTTTCTCTGGAAAAACTTAGTAAGATAATACGTATATCAAATAAAGAGATGACGGCCGTGGTGGAGACCGGAGTAATGGTTGATGAGCTGAAGAAGGCCGCTGATATTCAGGGCATGTTCTACACATCTCATCCTACGGAAGGATCGGCATCTGTGGGGGGAACGGTTGCCACCAATGCATCGGGATCACGATCTTTTAAATATGGCCCGACCAGAAATTATGTAAAGAGGCTTAAGATGGTTATGACCGATGGTAAGATTGTCGAACTGCGCCGCGGCCAGGAAACCCTTTCGCGTAATAAACCTTTCATAAATCTGTCGGGCGGGTTGGCATTCACAATACCGTTTCCTACATACAAGATGCCTAACGTAAAGAGCTCGGCCGGATATTTTATCAAAGACGGCATGGATGTTATAGACCTATTTATAGGGCAGGAAGGCACGCTCTCCGTTATTACTGAAATCGAAATCGCGCTGGTTAAGAAGCCGTATAAGATATTGAGCGCGTTCGTATTTTTCGGTAGGGAAGAAGATGCCTGGCATTTCGCTTCCGATGCGCGCGACATATCAAAGAATAACAGAGACCTTCCGGACATATTAGGCATAGATGCGCTTTCGATAGAATATTTTGATAAGAACGCCCTGATGATTATAAGAGATAAGGGTGTAAAAATTCCGGATGAAGCGGATAGCGCAATATTCTTTGAGCAGGATATCGCATCCGATGATTGTGAGAATAGTATACTTAAGAAATGGATGGATCTAATTTCGAAACATAGCGCATTGATTGATGATACATGGGTGGCGATGAATGAGAGGGATGTTCGAAAATTCACCGAATTCCGGCACGCGATACCTGAGGCTATAAACGGTATTATTAAGAGGAATGGATTTCAGAAGTTGAGTGCGGATATTGCTGTGAGCGATGCGTCATCTCTGGAGATGCTCAGATTCTACAATGACGAACTTAATAGTCAAAAGATCGATCGTATAATATTCGGACACATTGGCGAAAATCATCTCCATGTAAATATTATGCCCAAATCGGATATGGAGCTATCTTTGGCCAGGGAGTTGGTTCTGAAATTCGTCAAAAAAGGTGTTTCATTAGGCGGGTCGGTGTCAGCCGAGCACGGTATTGGCAAGATAAAGCATCCATATTTATTGGAGATGTATGGAACTAACGGAGTCATGGAGATGTCTAAGGTAAAGAGGGCGCTTGATCCTAACTGCATATTGGGGCTGGGTAATATATTTCCCAGAGATCTATTGAGCTATGCTTAGACGTTAGTGTAAGATTTAGTGGGGTGCTTAGAAGAGAGAAATAATAGTAGCGGTCGTTTCTTTCTTTTTGGTTCTTTTTCTTTCTTTGTGAATAGTGTGAATATGTGGATAAAAGGCTTGTTTATAAAAATAAAAAAGTGT
>CAIMPC010000045.1 GCA_903843285.1 Candidatus Omnitrophota bacterium | reverse complement strand
AAAATAATGCCATTGTGCGGATGCTGGAAGGGATGACTTATAAGATGGCCGCTTTTGTCAAAGAACTGGACATGGTTTCATATTCTGACCTTGTTAAGATCATGCAGAAGGATAGAGAATCGCATCTAACTAAATCTCCCAGGCAGGTCTCGCGTGCTACAGAGCAATTATATTCCGAATTACGATCCGCTTCCGAAATGAAACAATTTGGTCGTAGTCTTAATCAGCTTGCAATAGACGGGAAGCTCGACCCGGTATATTTCAGGGATGAAGAGATCGCTTCTACGATAGAGGTTTTATGCAGACGACAACAAAATAACCCGCTATTGATCGGTGACGCAGGTGTGGGCAAGACGGCCATAGCGGAAGGTATAGCGCAGCTTATTGTAGCCGGGAAAGTTCCCGCAGCCATTAAAAATAGTGAGATCATAGAATTGTGTATAACATCTTTAGTGGCCGGGACAAGCTTGAGAGGCCAATTTGAAGAACGCATACAAAATGTAATAGACGTATGCGCGAAGGATCCGAATATAATATTGTTCATTGACGAGATACATATGATAGTAGGGGCTGGAGGAGATAAAGGCCTAGGTGATGCAGCTAATATTTTTAAACCGGCTTTGGCGAGGGGGAACTTGAGATGCATCGGAGCGACCACTTCAAAAGAGAATAATCAGTTTATAGAAAAAGATAAAGCGCTTAAGCGAAGATTTGAGCCTGTATTTATCAAAGAGCCGAATGTCCGGCAGACGATAGAGATATTAAAAAAGCGCAAGAACAAGTTTGAGGATTTCCACGGCGTAAAGATAAGCGATGAAGCTGTCAGGGCGGCCGTGGAATATGCGAATGAGTATATAAATGACAAGTGTTTCCCCGGGAAGGCGATCGACCTATTGGACCATGCCTGCGCCCGGGAAAAGATCGATCCTAATAGTGATAAAATAGTCACGGCAGAAGCAGTGGCAGGTGTTATTGCCAAGATCGCGCAGATTCCGATTACTCAGGTATTAGGGGGAGAAGCAAAAGAGCTTGCCTTGCTTAAAGACAGGATAATTGAAAGGGTGATCGGGCAGGATGACGCAATAAGCAAGTTGATAGATGTAATATATTTATCAAAGACGGGAATGTTGATAAGCGATGATAAACCTGCAGGAGTGCTATTTTTTGTCGGTCCGGCTGGCGTTGGTAAGACCGAGGTAGCCAAGTCTTTGGCAACAGCATTACTGGGAGATGAGTCAAGGCTTATTAAGCTGGATATGAACGAATTTAAAGATGCAAGTAGCGTTAGCAGGTTACTTGGCGCGCCCCCCGGTTATGTGGGATATGAACAGGAAAGCGTGCTCGTTAGCCGGATACGATCGAATCCAAATTCGATAATACTTCTTGATGATATAGAAAAGGCGCACCCGGATGTTCTGTCGATATTGAAACAGGTATTCGAGAAAGGCTCTCTAACAACTCAGGATGGTGAAACAGTTTATTTTTCCTGCGCGACATTTATATTGGTATCAAACATTGGCGCGGAAGTTTT
>CAIMPC010000044.1 GCA_903843285.1 Candidatus Omnitrophota bacterium | reverse complement strand
CGAGAATAATTATAAATCAGAGATCATTAATGGTAAGACATATAAAGCCGTAGAGATACGCGATAAAGACGGTAACTTAATAGGCTCAACAGGTCTTTTCGATACAATAAAACTCCCAAGCGGTGAAGAGGTGAGCGAGCTCGTCGGTAAACGTGAAACTTCATCAAGCGGATCATTCTTCGGTCTCGGAAACGTAGGAGTGGATGCATACGGCAAGATTGGCTTCACAGATGCCGCGATCGAATATGTTTATGAGGGTATCCGGCAGACGCAGACGATTAAGGATGGCCAGCAAACGTATGCTGACGTGTATGACTTGCGGGGCGCAGGACAGCAACTCCTTACCGTTACACCAGATGAAAAATTAGGGTATAATGTGTATGGGGCGAGTGGGGAATATGTGGATGTAGAGATTGACTATATGAATAATTTTGTGAGTTCGCTCAATGGCATTGACGACACTAGCATTGCAGATATACAATTTAATGGGGTGACATTTTTTAGCGATTCAGATAAGCAGGTATTGTTCTCCAGGTATGGGCTGACAGAGACTGATTTGGAGAATATGATGGTAGAATTAAAAACAGAAGGCAATAATAATTATTTCGATATAAAAAGTAAGACTGAATCAAGTATAGAGAATAAGGCAAAAATAGCACAAGCAACAATTGCCATATGGGATTATATAAATGATGATTATCAGCATTCCCCGAATAATACACAGGCAGCAAAAATTATAGATACATTTGTTGAAGGATATAAATTGACTCATAACTACGATGATAAACCATTGTGGTATCAGTTACTGATAGAATATGTTCAAACCTATAGGAACGACAATGAAAATTAAACCTAAGATAATAGCCAAGATAACTTGTATAATAATGTTAATTAGCTGCGTATTTTTTTCGCCGTTCTGTAAATCGGAAATGGTGAAAATAACTGAGCCTGAACAACAAAAAATAGAAACTATGTTGGAAAAGGCGGTTACAGAGGCAAGAGTAAAAAATGCGACAGTAAATAAGTCACTCGAGGAACTGATTAGTTTAGCAAAAAAAGATAACAGATATATCAATTATTATTATGACTATTTGGAAAAAGAAAAAGGAAGACAAGACAAAAAAGGTATAGTATTGCTAATTTTGGTAAGCTCTACGAATGACTCAAGATTGCCAGATATTTTAGTTAAAAGGCTATATGATGAGGATAAGCGTGCTCGCGCTATAGCCATATATTATGTTAGCGAATTTAAGATTACACGAGCTATCCCAAAATTAAAGGAAATGGCTACCTCCGACCCAAGCGATAAGGTACGTATGCTTGCGAAGGTAGCATATCTTTCTATAGAAGATTATAATAGTAAAAATAATAAATAACCCCTCGCCAATAACCTTTACCCGCTCACACTTCGCCACACACATAAATCACTCACCATCATCGCCCCACATCCTATAATCGCGATTATACGACATGGGGCTTGCGGGTAAAGGTATGGTGGCTTTAACATAACGTTCGTTATGTTAACCATTGACCGTTGACATTTTGCCTATTCGCGAATTCTATTATTAATCGTTCTATGGTAGACTTCTTTGTTCGTCCGCATTTGAATTGTCGTTCGCGTTTAATGGCTTCGG
>CAIMPC010000043.1 GCA_903843285.1 Candidatus Omnitrophota bacterium | reverse complement strand
GCCCTACGAGGTCCACAACAAGTTGGACGACAAGAATGTAACCGTTTATAAAAACCGGGAACTGGACTCGATATATTCGCTAGCTTTAACCAGCGGGTTCATTGATGACGAAGAATGCTTTGACATATTAATGCACTGGCTATTTGCGCATACGAATTCCGTTGCTGATGTATTATCACCACTTATGCTCGCTGCTACGGCCAATACGCGGTCATCAGGGTTGCAAAACTTTGTCAAAAGATATACCGATATGGAGGCATCAGGCATTCAGAGAATAACGCTTACATACTTCGATCATAAGTTGCCTGATTATGAATCCATACCGGCTCATGTCTCTGAGGGGTTTATCTTTATCGAGAACGGGATACCGGTCGATAATGCGAAGGCGATCCGATTTATGCCGAAGATAATAGAGCCATATAGAGCGGATTATTATGAGAGAGTGGAACAAGCTTTAGAGCTTGCAAGATCAGGCATTAAATCACAGTCCGGCTCCAATGAAGGCACGCCCGCGCCTGATAGGCACGGCATCGGCGGAACGCTGCCTGCTCCTCTCGGTGGGGCGAATCTCGTGAAACGAGCGCCCGTAGCGAGTGCTTTGGCAGATACGTCTCTTGATCCGCACGGTCCTCCGCCGATAATGTCTAAAAATAAATGGCCGCGCGGGCCGCTTGTCTCGCACAGAATGGTGAATACGGCGAGTCCCGGGTCTGGGGGGGAGCCGGCGGCGGAGAGCGTGGCTGGTGATGCGCTCGGAGTGTCCCGAAGTGACACGTCCCCCATAGTTCCTGTCGCGGTGGAAGGTACGGAGGTGTCCCGGGATAGAGCGTCTGTAGCCGCTATTGGCCAACCTGGCAAATCTAACCAGGTTAGACCGCTTGATGGGTTTAGGATTTTTGGAGGTAAATATGCTACATATGCTCAAATGACCGCTGCTAAATTTTTAGCGACTTTTAGTTCATATTTTAAAAACGAGCCGGCACTCTTAGAAGCGAAGAAGTTCGCTGATTTATTACCGTTAATAGAAGTTTCTGATAACAAAAATATATTTGAATGCCAATTACTTGCCACAAAAGCAAACGGCATTTTTAGTACTGCGGGCTTTAAAACTTATTTTCGTAAAATACGCTCGCCAAAGCCTACGGATAATCAACTTTATAGGCCTGTGGATACGCATATAGTATTGATAGTTGAAATTCATGGAAAGCCATTTTTAGTCGACCCATCAGCACGGCAATTTGAGATCATAAATATGAAGGAAATTCTTGAACTAGAAGACAGGGAGTGGGGTATCACTCAAAACTTGCTTATGAATATACAATCTAGAAATATAGGGCTAGTAATAATGCCGCTGGATGTTGCGATAGATAATCCGGACGATTTATGGCCATATCATTCATCTGGTAAAATAGGGACAGACATCGTTTCTTTTAGTGAAGAAGCGGCACCGCAAAATCCGGGCGCGGGCGGGAGCGCCGCCGCGAAGCCGGTGGATGCGGAAGGCGACGTACACAACCCCGGAGATATCGCATTCGGCGGCGCGGCAACTTTCGGCGATACGGATTCGCTCATAGAAAAGGCATTGACAGGGCTTAAGGATCTTCCCAAAGAGAACTGGCTTGGGCGTACCGCCGTGGTCGACACAGGATCCGGGAACGGATGGCGCATTGCCGTCAAATTCCTTAAAAAAGGCCAAAGCGAAAGTGATCTTCTCGCTGAAGCAAAAACAATGGATACATTACATGCAAAAGGACTTTCCCTGCCGGTCATTCTCAAATCAAATG
>CAIMPC010000042.1 GCA_903843285.1 Candidatus Omnitrophota bacterium | reverse complement strand
GTTATCGACTATGCTCATATCATACCGCCCCATCCGCGCCCGTCACGGTCTTTGTCATCGTACATATCATAGGGGCTACGCGGTCCCTTGTGGCAAAACTGATATATCAATATGTCGTCAGGGTTTGCGACAGATTTATTGTACATGGAATCATACTTGGCAGGGAGCAAACACTGGCATAGAAACATAACCCCTTTAACCTTATATGCCTTGCCTGGGATTAATTCGTCTCTACTATTTAATTTACTCATTTCAGTGTTCCTCTTAACTGAGAGAATTATCTTTACTTAACGGGAATCGGCTTTCTCTTGCTCCAAAAGCCTTTTGACCTTTTCAATCTCTTCGCTGGTTTCGACATAAGCAATCCGCTTGGCATCATCCCAAACATGCCCACGCTGGAAATCAGGATTCATATCCAGATGATATTCGTCAATGTATCGCTGAATAGCGTCAAGAAGATAATCCCAAGGAGTATCGCATTGATAATTCCCATCGCTAGTAAATTGCGGTATATCTTTGAATTTCATAATACCATGCTCAATTAGTCTAGTGTAACGGGGAATTACTTCTTTTGCTTCAACTTACGTATCATCCACCACTTAAGGCGATAGTATCCCATCTTTGACAAAATACCACGCCGAAAGAAAATAGGTTTCAACTTTACTTCTGCATGATAAGTAGGATCACGCAAAAGAGAAGCCCGATAGCTTTCAACGGCAGTAATCGAATAATAAACATCGGTTACAATCCAAAATCTAACTCGATTTTCAGATTTGCCAATATAATTACGATCTTTTTCCGGTTGACCATAGACATTAATAAAAATCCTTTGTCCCTTGTGAGGAACATCACCATAAGTGTCTATTGCCTCTAGATTAAGATCATCGGGGAAGTAGAAAGCTATTGCAGTCTGGTGCTTAGGTGTAGCGTCAAAAAGACGAGCAGTAACGATCTTCTTTTCATCATCGGAGAAATGGCAGTCAGCGATATTAGTCATTTTAGTGTCCTCTTAACTAAAAGAATTATCTTAGAGTAACGGGAACTGTTTTCAACTGGATTCTTTAGTGAAGTTAGATAAAACCAGAAGCACAGAGACAAACCTTTACCTCAAAATCGGCTAAAAGATCGAGCACATCGTTAATTGTTTTACATTTTCTAGTTTCAGTTGCCATGAGATTCTCCTGCTTTAGAGAATTATTTTAGGCTAACGTGGATTTCACGAACTCTACGCTTCGCTTAGAATTTACTTCTCAATCTCTTCGCACTCTTTAATTATCTTGGCTAGTTCGGTTTCGGTGATACCAAGATAGCCAGCCATATAAGCACTACCACCATGAGATAATGAATAAGAGTTTATAGCCCATTGATGTTGATAGCCTCTTACTTGGTTGCCTATTGCCTCTACTTTGATTCCAGCAATCCTAGAGCCATTAGCACCAGTGAAAAGCAAGTGAGGCTTTTCGATGATTTTTGCTTGTTGATCCATAGTATTCTCTTATTATAAGAGTGTAACGGGGAAATGCGGCGAGAGAGACTTGAACTCTCAATCCCTTTCGGGCAGAGGTTTTTAAAACCTCTTCGTATGCCATTCCGACACCGCCGCAATTACTACTTAAACTCTATATGCTCTGCTATGAACTCTTGCAATGGCTAATTCTGCTCTTGTAGTATCAACGCCCCAATATGGAGCTTCGGAAGTTTTAGCCGAGATCAAAGCATTGATATAATCATTAACCAGTTGATAAACTGGAAAGCATAATCCTTTTGTATCTCGCCGATATACGGTTTATCAGC
>CAIMPC010000041.1 GCA_903843285.1 Candidatus Omnitrophota bacterium | reverse complement strand
CTAAAAAGATATCCACATATTCACAGGGCGTAGTAAAGAGAAAAAAGAAGCAAAAAAGAGAAAGCTGCTACTACTGATATGATTTCTCTACGAAGAACCACGATGATTATTATTGGTATCGTTCCGGTGATTACCTACAATAAAGGTCTCCTATTCAGCGGATTATCATCTAACACACAGTACACATACACATTAACAGTCACCAGTAGATCAGACATACCCTCCCCGTTCATAGCAATTATAGCTGCTTATGGTTTAGTTAGTTTGGCGTCTTTTTTTAAGGCGAAAAGGGAGAGTTAAAATTGATTAAAAAGATGTTCTTCGCTATGATTATGTTTGTGGTTTCGATCGTTATTGCCGCGCTAATTGCAGAAGTCGGTTTCAGGATATATGGGCTTTTCGACGAGAATCGTGGGCTGAAGAATTGCATGGGGAGTGTCAACCAGAAATACCACCATTCCTTCAAGCCGAATAGTCGTTTCCGGCTTATTTCTTCTGTACCGGGTGAATATGATGTGGGTGTACATATTAATAATTACGGTTTTCGCGGGCACGACGTTGCTATGGAAAAGAAACCGGGCGTTATCCGCATCATGGCGGTAGGAGATTCATTCACTTTCGGAGTGGGGGCGAATGATGACGAAACCATACCATCTTTAATAGAGCAAGGCCTCCGTATGCAAAATATAAACGCCGAGATGATTAACGCCGGATTTGGCAGTTATTCGACCGTGTTGCATTATTTGCGGCTTCGCGACGAATATCTGGAGTTTAAACCGGATTTAGTACTGTTATTATTTGACTTTTCGGATCTTGCCGACGACTGGCGCGGTGAGAGGTCGTTGATATATGATAAATCCGGCAACATTCTGCGGTGTGATCCCGTTTATGTTGATGGTAAGTATGACTGGCAGCTGGTCATATGCAGCCATTCCCGCCTTTGTTCATACAGCCACAATAAAATAATAAGAACGATAGAGAAGATACGCATTCTTGGCTTCGCCAATTATATTAAAGCAAAGCTCGCAGGCAAGCGCGCTAAATCCCTGATAATCGCTAATGAAAATGCCTACTATAGCGGCCGCGATCCAGTGGAATACGACGGTTATCTCATGATACGTGGCCGGGAGCGCCTGCCGTATATACTGGAGCATTTCAAACGGACAGAAAAATATCTCAACAAGATAAAAGAGCTTCTTGCCGCCCGGCACATCCCGATGATCCTTGTGATCTATCCCTACGGCATACATGTCGGTCCTGATGAATGGGCTCAGGGAAGGGTTTACTGGGGTTTTGAAAAAGGCAGAGTTTATAGTGATTATTATGCGTTCGATTTATTGGAAAATTACGCTCACGATAATGGCATACCCTGCATCAATCTTTTACCCGAGTTTTTGAAAAATAGGGATAAAAAACTATTTTTCGATGTAGATGGCCACTTCACTCCGGAAGCAAACCACATTGCCGCTCAGGCTATAGTGTTGGACAGCAAATTCACGGATGAGGTTTTTAATAAATATAAAAAGGAGAGTTAGTGGGCGACTTGATGGGACTATCCTAAATTTAGTAGATATCATTTTGTGAGAGTTGCGAAATAAGCGTCATACTCAGAAGCGTCACCCTTTAACCCATCTTTCGCAGTTAAAAAATGAACTTGGAATAATATCAAGCACTTACGTCTCTTGACCCACAAAAGTCTCCACTGCGTTTTCCATAATCCGTGGTTTATTGGGTAGTGGTAGTCCAAGCCTATAAAGTAAAACGTTGAGCTCCTTTGGCAGTGATTCCGTAACGAGTCCTCCCCAATAGATGGTGATCCCGAATAAAATCAGGAGAAGCAGATTCCCATTCCCATTCTTTGGCCGAAAAGGCGGACAAGGCGGACAAAGGCGGATAAATTACTTTACTTCACAGCCTCTTTATGTTAAATTAACTACCCATGAAAAAGAAGATCCGTCCCATATTAAGGGCATCTGTAAGCATACTGCTTATTATGTTATTACTCTATATAATGAGGGGCAAATATGGAGAAATAGCGGGTGTTTTGAGAAGCGCAAACCCGTCGATATTCATGCTCGCATTCCTATTTTTCACGATCGCCTCATTTGTAGCCAGTTTCAGGATGAAAATCCTCATAGAAGCCCAGGGTATAAAGATATTGTATCGCGAGGCCTTATCCTTAACATTTATCGGGTACTTTTTCAACAATTTCCTGCCCACATCTATAGGCGGTGATGTGATAAAAGCGCATTATCTTTCCAAGCACAGCAATATTACGGCCGGATCTTACACCGCAGTATTCGTGGACAGGGTCGTGGGATTACTAACGATGATATTTATGGCCTTTGCGGCGCTATTATATGTAGGGACCGGTTTTGTGGATAAGGGCGTTGCCATAGCTATATTTGCTATCACCGGAGTCTCAGTTTTGGCAGTATTGTTTTTTGCCAATAAGAGCTTTGCAAAAAGTTTCTCATCACTTATATTCCTGGTCAAGCCGATAGAAAAACAACTCAGAAATCTCTATAATATGGCGGACATTTATCGTAACAAGGTTTCGTTGATGTTGTCTGCATTTGCAATATCTATCGTAAGCCAACTATCCTATTTTGCGTGCTATGGAATTCTGGCTTTAAGCATTAACTCAAGGATCCCGGCGCAAGATCTCCTTTTACGTATGCCAATAGTCAGCATAATTACGCTATTGCCTTCAATAAACGGGCTTGGAGTAAGAGAAGGATCGACTGTCGTATTCTTTGGCGGATTAATAGGCAAAGAGCACGCCCTTGCAATAAGCATACTGATGATCGTGGTGCTTTTGATTACCAGCTTAATTGGCGGCATCGTATACGCTGTAAGCCCGCAATTTAAGATGAAGCTAAAAGAGATTAAAATAGAGGGAGAAGCATTATGATCGATAAGGAATTATTGAACATACTCGCGTGTCCGGCATGTAAGGCAGATGTCAAGCTCGAGGCGGAGGAGATCGTTTGCGTGAAGTGCCAGAGGCGTTACCCTATAAAGGACGACATACCTATAATGCTTATTGACCAGGCGAAGATGCCGGGTGAAAATAAAGCGGGGGACCAGAGATGAAGAAGATATTAGTTATCCATGGGCCTAATTTAAACCTTCTGGGCAAGCGCGAGGTAGATATTTACGGTACCATTACCATTGACAATATTAATAAAGAACTAAAAAAGATAGCCAAATCCAGAAATGTCAATCTTACGATAATGCAGTCGAATCATGAGGGCGAGATTGTTGAGGCTATAGGTGAATCCACTAAGAAGTTCGATGCCATAGTCATAAATCCTGCCGCTTATACCCATACGAGCGTTGCGATAAGGGATGCGGTAAGCGCAGTCAAAGTGCCGGTAGTCGAGGTGCATCTATCCAACATCTACAGCAGGGAAGAATTCCGGCATACATCGCTGATAGCGCCGGTGGCTAAGGGCCAGATATCAGGATTCGGTAAGATGAGCTATGTTCTGGGCTTAGAGGCCGTTATAGGGCTTTTAGATAAGTAAGATGAGATCGAATTTCCAAAAAAGAGTAGCTCTTTTAAAAAATGGGATCAGGAAAGCCTCTCTGGATGGGATGCTGATAACTAACGGCATTAATATCTCTTACCTTAGTGGTTTTACCGGTCATGATGCGGCTATACTGATAACCTCAGGTAAAGATTATTTCATAACCGATTCGCGATATGCTCAAAATGCTAAAGAAACGATCAGCGGATTCAGTATAGAGCTGGTCGAGACGTCTACTTTTGGCACTATTTCTGATATCGTATGGGAAGAACGTCTTAAGAAGATCGGTTTCGAGTCGATGGATCTGCCTTATGGCGTGGCCGCGCGCCTGGACAAGCTTTTAAAAGGCGCGAAGATATTACCGTGTGTTGATATCGTGGAGAACCAGCGGGCAATAAAAGATCCCGAAGAAATATCCCTGGTAAAAGCATCTGTTAAACTAAATGGAAAAGTGCTCAAATCGATCGTAGATTATATAAGACCCGGACTATCGGAGAGCGCTATTGCGCGCACTATCGAGATCGCTTTCATTAAAGAGCTCGCCAGGCCGGCGTTCGATCCTATAGTGGCTTCAGGAAAGAATGCGTCAAAACCGCACGCGATTGCGACAGGCGAGAAGATCCGGAACAATAGCTTTGTGATGATTGATATCGGTGCGAAGGTTAAGGGTTATTGCTCCGATTTGACGAGGATGATCACCTTTGGGCGTATTACGGAAAAGTATAGAAAAATTTACGATATTGTAAGTGCCGCACAGGAGAAGGCTGTAAAAAGTATAAAGCCCGGTGTGCGATTATCTGATATAGATGCCTCCGGACGGTCGTATATCCAGAAAAAAGGCTTCGGAAAGTATTTTGGGCATTCGCTCGGCCATGGGATAGGCATGAGCGTTCATGAGAAACCTACGGTATCCGTCCGAGAACAGGGCGTTGCCAGGCCGGGAATGATATTCACGGTCGAGCCTGCGATATATATACCCGGATTCGGCGGCGTAAGGATAGAGGACATGGTTCTGGTTACTGATAAAGGATGTGAAGTTCTTACAAGGGGGGAGAGATGTACATAAAAGAGATAAAAGACATGATAGTCTTAATGAACGATAATAATCTAACGGAGCTTGAAATAGAGAAAGAGGGTGTGCGGATAAAACTCAGGAAAGGCTCGAGCGGGATAGAGAGAGCGGTTGAGTTTGTGCCAACGCCTCAGCTCGCCGGAGCCACAAATAAAACGGCGGCCGAAGGCGCTAAAGTTGATACTAAAAACACGGTCGACGTTAAATCGCCTATGGTCGGCACGTTCTACCGCGCGGCGTCACCGGAATCTCCGTCTTATGTAAATATGGGCGATATCATTTCACCCGGGCAGGTCATATGCATAATAGAGGCAATGAAACTGATGAATGAGATAAAATCCGAGGTGAAGGGCAAGATAGTCGATATCCAAGCGGATAATGCCGAACCTGTGGAATTTGGGCAGGTCCTATACGTAGTAGAACCTTTATAGGAGTATCATGTTCTCTAAAATACTTATAGCTAATAGAGGTGAGGTTGCTCTTAGAATAATAAGGGCATGCAAGGAATTAGGCGTTAGGACGGTGGCGGTATATTCGCAGCCGGATATAAACAGTCTTCACGTAAAGTATGCGGATGAGGCTATATGCATAGGATCTGCCTCCAGCGCTAATAGTTACCTGAACATACCCAGTATTATCAGTGCCGCGGAGATAACGGATGTCGAGGCTATCCATCCCGGATATGGTTTCCTGGCGGAGGATGCCCATTTTGCCGAGATCTGTGAGTCATGTAAGATTAAATTTATCGGACCTACGCCTGAGAATATAAGACGCATGGGCGATAAGATGGCCGCAAAAGATTCGGCTAAGAAGGCCGGTGTTCCGACGATACCCGGATCAAAGACTTGCGTTAAGACCAAAGAAGACGCTATGAAGATCTCTAAGGATATGAAATATCCCGTTATAATAAAGGCATCCGCAGGAGGCGGCGGCAAAGGTATGCGCGTATGCCATAACGATGTCAGACTGATAAGCGCATTTCTTACAGCCCAAAGAGAGGCTGAAGCCGCATTCGGCAACCCTGATGTTTACATCGAAAAGTTTATAGAGAGGCCCAGACATATAGAGATACAGATTATAGGCGACGCATTCGGTCACGTCGTACATCTCGGGGAGAGGGACTGCACTATTCAGAGAAGGCACCAAAAGCTGATAGAAGAATCCCCTTCACCGGTATTGAGCGATAAACTGCGCAAGAAGATGGGCGAGGCCGCCGTGAAATGCGCCAAATCGATTGCTTACGTCAATGCAGGGACAGTCGAGTTTCTTCTTGATGAGGATAATTCATTCTATTTCATGGAGATGAATACCAGAATTCAGGTCGAGCATCCGATAACTGAAGCGGTCACAGGCATCGATCTTGTCAAGGAACAATTAAAGGTAGCGTCCGGTGAAAAGCTGGCCTATAAACAGGAAGATATAAAATTTGATGGGCACGCTATAGAATGCAGGATTAATGCCGAAGACCCTGATAATGATTTCATGCCTTGTCCCGGCAAAATTGATACGTTTAATGCTCCGGGCGGACGTGGTGTCAGATTAGACTCGCATGCCTATCAGGGGTATGTGATCTCCCCGTATTATGATTCGATGATAGGTAAGCTGATAGTTCATGGTAAGACAAGGCAGGAGGCCGTAAGTATTTGTAAGAGGGCCCTCGACGAATTTATAATCGAACCGATTAAGACTACCATACCTTTTCACAGGAAGGTTATGAATGATCCTGCGTTCTTAAAAGGTAAATTTTCGACCGATTTTGTCGAAAAACTTTTCGCGAAGACTCAGGATTAGGGAGATCGCTTATGACGAATGATATAACCAAAAGAGACAGAGCTACGGATCTCGGAGTGGTGAGGATAAATAACGAAGCCATAACGACTATTGCCTCAATCGCGGCGATGGAGGTGAAAGGGGTGCATAGAATGGGAGGCGGTATCAAAAAAACGCTCCATGACATATTCTTACGCACACCCTCATTAAGCGGAGTTAAAATATTCGCCAAGGACGGCGATATTAAGCTTGTCGTTTCAATAATAGTTGAGTATGGAGTAGACATACCGCGCGTAGCCGATGAGGTTCAGGACAATGTTAAACATGCAGTTGAAAGAATGACAGGCCTTATAATGTCAGAGGTTGACGTCGTCGTTGATGGTGTACATTCACCTTCGATGAATACGAAAGAAAATAGGAGGGGATCTGCAATATGAGATTTCTCAGCGGCTTGACTTTATTTTTTTACACGTTTGTATTTCTTCTCGTAGGCGGTTTTTTTGTCGCATTAGCCGCTAACCTCATTACTCAGGAGGCAGTGATAGCCACCCTCGGGGTGATATTTGATACGGTGAATGCCCGCCTGTGTCTTGGTATAACGGGAGCGCTCCTGATATTTATAAGCATCCTGGTTATGCAGATTGCCCTCGGTAAGCTTTCCAGAGAGAAGACGATAGCATTTGAGAATCCCGACGGACAAGTCACGATAAGCCTAAGCGCCATAGAGGATTTCATTAAAAGAACTTTAAAACAGCTGCCGGAAGTAAAAGAATTAAGGCCCTATGTGAAGGCAACTAAAAAGGGTATTACCATAACTAACAGGGTCACGCTATTTTCTGATATTAGCATACCGGAGACCACGGAAAAGATTCAGAATCTGGTTAAGGCAAGGGTTCAGGATATGCTTGGCGTGGAGGAGCCTATAAATATTAAGGTTCACGTCGTAAAGATAGCTCATAAGGAAGAGTTGGCCAAGAATGTTAAGAAGGAAGACAAAGTTCAGCAATCGCAATTCAGGGGCAATATAGAATACTAAAATTGAAATAATCAGGAGGAAGGCATGGAAAGGATCGGGGTCTTAACTGGTGGTGGAGATTGTCCGGGATTGAACGCCGTAATAAGAGCGGTTGTTATTAAGGCGTTTCAAAATAATATTAAGGTCGTGGGCATTAAGAATGGATGGAAAGGTCTGGTTCAGACGGATACCGTAGACCTGGGGTTAGATTCCGTCGAGGATATCCTGGCAAAAGGCGGAACCATCCTGGGCACTTCCAGGACTAATCCATATAAGAAGCCCGAAGATGTAAAGAGCGTAATAGAGAACTATAAGAAATTGAAACTCGATGCGCTCGTTGCTATTGGCGGCGAGGACACGCTGGGCGTTGCTAATAAGTTGAACAAAGAAAATAAGGGAATAAATGTTGTCTGTTGCCCGAAAACCATAGATAACGACCTAAGCGCGACGGATTACACTTTCGGATTCGACACGGCCGTTAACATAGCCACGGAGGCTATTGATAGATTGCGTACAACCACCGAGAGCCATCACAGGGTGATGGTTGTCGAGATAATGGGCCGTCATGCGGGCTGGCTGGCACTGCATTCAGGTATAGCCTCCGGAGCCAACATAATATTAATACCCGAGGTGCCGGTAGACCTCGATGAGGTTGTAGCGATACTCAATAAGCGTAAGGCAGAGGGGCACCAGTACTCCATAGTGGCCGCCGCGGAGGGCGCTAAAATAAGAACGAGCCAAGAGGTACTTAAGCAGCAGGAGCTAGATTCGTTCGGCCATGTCAGGTTGGGCGGTATAGCCGAGACTCTGGCTAAAGAGATAGAGAAGAGGACCGGAATAGAGACCAGGACGGCAATTCTGGGTCACATCCAAAGAGGCGGTACGCCCAGTGCCTTCGATAGATTTCTTGGCACACGTTTTGGGCTTAAGGCCATGGATCTTGTTCTGGCTAAGAAGTTTGGATATATGGCCAGTTTGAGGGGCGGCGATGTCGTGGAGGTGCCGATTCAGGATGCCGTGGGCACGCTGAAGACCGTAGATAAGAAATTATATGATATTGCGAAGACGCTCTTCGGATGATATTCTTGAAGATAGAGAGACCATAAATGAAAAATATTATCGAAGAGTCGATCAGGGATAGTATCCTGACGAAAGAGAACCTGCTAAAAAACCAAGTTACGAATATCGAGATGGCGGCGAGGTCTATTATTAAATCCCTGCGTCTTGGCGGCAAAATTCTTATATTTGGAAATGGCGGCAGCGCAGCAGACAGTCAGCATATGGCGGCAGAGCTTGTCGGAAGATTTAAAAAAGAGCGCCGAGCGCTTCCGGCAATCGCGCTTACCGTTAATACATCCATACTTACAGCTATAGGTAATGATTATGGCTTTGAAGCCATATTCTCGAGGCAAATATCCGCGCTGGGCAGGAAGGGCGATGTGGCCATAGGCATATCCACGAGCGGTAATTCTGCAAATATTATCAATGCCGTAAAAGAGGCCAAATCTCTGGATATGGGCACAATATGTTTGACCGGTGGTGATGGCGGCAAACTGGCAAAGGTATGTGACATCTCTATAAATGTCGAGGCAAAAGATACGCCCCGGGTTCAGGAATCACATATCACGATAATTCATATTCTCTGCGATTTGATAGAAAAAGAGTTATTTAAATAAGGGCCTCAAGCCTGTGGAAAATAAACTTAAGTCGTGTAGTGCTCTAGTAAAGATCGTATCGAGCCTAAGGGACCGCAAAAAGAGGACCGTCTTTACTAATGGATGCTTTGACATCCTGCATGTAGGTCACGTTGCGTACCTGCGGCGAGCCAAGAAGTTAGGTGATGCGCTGATAGTCGGTCTTAACAGTGATGCATCTGTACGCGCTATTAAGGGTAAGGACAGGCCGATAAATAGAGAAGCCGATAGAGCAGAAATTCTATCGGCTCTATCGTTTGTCGACTATGTGACGATATTTTCCGAATCCAATCCGGAGAAATTAATCAGGGCCCTGAAGCCGGATGTTCTGGTAAAGGGTTCCGACTGGAAGATCTCGGAGATCGCCGGGGGCGATTTTGTAAGGTCCTATGGCGGTAGAGTTTCGAGGATACCTTTTGTTAAAGGACACTCTACAACATCCGTTATTAAAAAAATAAAGAGATAGATGGTTACAAATCCGGAGATATACCGAATAATTGATGCTAATTTTAATCGCTCAAGAGAAGGACTGAGAGTGTGTGAAGATATCGCGCGCTTTATCTTAAATTCATCCGTTCTTTCGAAGGACCTGAAGTCCCAACGTCACAAGATATCGTCGATCGTAAAGTCATCGTGCGGTATCTCGGACAGATTGCTGAGGTCCCGTGATGTAAACGGCGACGTTGGTAAGGAGCCCGATTTCGGTATCGAAGTTCCGAGGCAGAAGGCGAAGGATATATTTTCTGCTAACATAGAGCGCGTAAAAGAGTCTTTGAGGGTACTGGAAGAATTTTTGAAGCTCATTGATCTTAAGGCTTCGGCAAATATACAGAAGATCAGGTTTAAGGCGTATGACATTGAAAAGAAGGCTGTGATTAAGCTTTCCACGCCAAAATATTCAAAATAAGGCGGATTATTGTGACACTGATTGAGACTGCCAGAAAAGGTAAAATATCGACCCAGATGCGGGACGTAGCCCGAAATGAGGGTGTTGACCCTGAGTTTATACGAAAAGGCATCGCTAAGGGCCGTATCGTAATACCTAAAAATGCGCACCGTAAAATAAGTATATTATGCGGGATCGGACAGGGGTTAAGAACTAAGGTAAATGCCAATATCGGAACTTCGAAAGATTCATCTGATATAAAGACAGAGGTTGTCAAAATGAATGCCGCGATAGATCTGGGCGCAGATGCCATAATGGATCTTTCCACCGGCAGTGATATTAAAAAAACGCGCAGGGCTATCATCTCCGAATCGCGTGTTCCGGTAGGGACAGTGCCTATATACGAGATAGTTATAAACGGGCTTGCGAAGTATGGCGCCATTAAAAATATTAATGTGGACGATATCTTCGATGTGCTTGAGTCACAGGCAAGAGACGGGGTGGATTTCTTCACCATTCACGCCGGAGTAGTCAGGCAGGCTGTTGCCGCGTTACAGAAATATGGACGAATACTTAACATCGTTAGCCGCGGTGGAGCATTCCTCGCTAAATGGATGATGGAAAATCAGAAAGAGAACCCTTTTTATACTCATTTTGATAGAGTGATAGATATTGCGAAACGTTACGATATAACGCTTTCTCTGGGAGACGGTTTTAGGCCGGGTGCCATTGCCGATGCTACCGACAGGCCTCAAATAATAGAGTTGACGACCTTGGGGAAATTACAGAAGAGGGCTTTAAATAAGGGAGTTCAGGTTATAATAGAGGGGCCCGGGCATGTGCCTCTGAATCAGGTTGAAGCGAATGTGATCCTGGAGAAAGAGCTATGTAATGGCGCTCCATTCTATGTTCTCGGGCCGCTGGTAACGGATGTAGCCCCGGGCTATGATCATATAACCGCAGCCATAGGCGGCGCTCTGGCTGCCGGCAAGGGCGCTGATTTTCTTTGTTATGTTACGCCTGCCGAACATTTGAGGCTTCCGACTATCGATGATGTGAAGGAGGGCGTTATCGCGTCAAAAATTGCTGCGCACGCCGGCGACATCGCTAAAGGGGTTAAGGGCGCTATGGATTGGGATATTGCCATCTCGAAGGCCAGGCACGACCGGGACTGGCAAAAGCAGTTCAGCCTCGCAATCGATAAAACGAAACCTAAGAAGTACAGGAGCTCATCGAAGCCCGACGTGCAGGACGTCTGCACAATGTGCGGTGAGTATTGTTCTATAAAAATTTCTGATCAATGCTTTGGGAGGAGTGCATGAGCATTCTTGTAGTAGGATCTGTAGCGATGGATTCCGTAGAAACACCATTCGGTAGAAGAAAAGAGATACTGGGCGGGTCGGCGACATTCTTTTCCATAACGGCATCTTTTTTTAATAAAGTTGATCTTATTGCTACGGTTGGTGAGGACTTCCCAAAAAGATACGTCAGGCTATTTAAAGATCGGAACATAGGCATAGATGGCCTGACCATTAGTAAAGGAAAAACATTCCGATGGAAAGGGCGTTACGATTTCGATCTTAACACGGCTCATACCATATCGACACATTTGAATGTTTTTAAAGATTTCGATCCCCATGTGCCTAAAGATCTTCGCAAGCCAAAATTACTCTTCCTGGCCAATATCGATCCGGACCTGCAGTATAATGTCCTTAGTCAGGTGAAGAGGCCAAAGCTGGTGGCATGCGATTCTATGAATTACTGGATAAACACGAAGAGAAAATCCCTCGAGCGGCTTTTAGATAAGATAGATGTCCTTCTATTAAATGATGCTGAGGCAAGACAGTTCAGCGGCGAGTCCAACCTATTCAAGGCGGCACGATCGATTATATCCTACGGCCCCAAGGCTGTGGTCATAAAGAGGGGTGAGCACGGAGTGATCTATTTTTCGAGACAGACCCATTTTGTTGCGCCGGCCTATTTATTGGAGAATATTTATGATCCTACGGGTGCCGGAGATACGTTTGCCGGTGGCATGATGGGATATTTAAGCCGTGCTCGTAAGATTAATGAGGCGACAATACGTAAGAGCATAGTTTATGGAAGCATTATGGCGTCATTTACAGTGGAAGATTTTAGCGTTAATAGGCTCTTAGAGATCTCCGCAAAAGATATAAAAGATAGGTTTGATAATTTCAGAAGAATAACCAAATTTTAAACTATGGCAAAATCAGGCGAGCGTAGTTCAATGGTAGAATACCAGCTTCCCAAGCTGGCTACGGGGGTTCGATTCCCCTCGCTCGCTCCATTTAAGAGTTGCAACACGCAAGGAATCGAAGATCATGAGCGCCGAGCAGTGAGTAAGATTATGAATATACTTATTATTGGCATAATACTACTAATCCTTCAGGGGTGCGCCACTAAAACGCACACCACATATGAGCAGCAAAATATTTCGACGCATACACACTCATCTATGATAATACGTTCAAGTGATATAGATTCATCTACGCCTGTTTTTCGTAAGCCGGCCTCGCCCAAATACTCGCAGGCTACTACAAAGAAGGTTAATTATAGCCCACGACGTAACTCACAATTCATGTGGCCTGTAAAGGGCGAAATAGCGTCATATTTTGGTTTAAAGGTAGATAAATCTGTGAATAAAGGCATCGATATCAGGGCCAGCGAAGGTACGGATGTTTTTGCCTCCAGAGCCGGCAAGGTCGTATATTGCGATTCGCGGTTGAAAGGTTTTGGTAATACTGTTATCATAGATCACATGGACGGTTTCCAGACCGTATATTCCTACAATTCATTTATAGCTGTAAAAGTCGGTGATTTGGTCGAGCAGAATGATATAATAGCCAGGGTTGGGTCGAGCGGGCGTGCATGCGGCAATATGCTTCATTTTGAAATTCGAAAGAACGGCGCGCCCCAGAACCCGGAATTATACTTATCGAGGTTGAGATAGATATGTTCAGCGAACCGGCAGTGGGTGAGAAGTTTTATGGGCGCGAAGATGTCCTTGATATATTGAACAAGAGGGCTATCGCGCTAAAGGATGGCTACAGGCAGAATATCGCGCTAACCGGAGCCAGCCTGTCCGGAAAATCATCAGTATTATTTAAATTCCTCGAAGCCATAAAGGAAGACGACTTCGTTCCGATTTATGTTGAGGTTGTTAAAGAAACTTTTCGGGCTTTTGCCGAGAAGTTTATTGCCACAATGCTATACAATTCCCTGCTTAAGAAAGGCGAAAAGGCGAAACCTGATCTTGAGTCCCTGATGAGTGATGCCTCCAGGTTATTTCCCAAAACCTATTTCGCAATAAAGCATGTCTTTGCATCTATAGAAAAAGAGCAATGTGAAGAGGCGTATTCTGCCCTGCTTGAGTTGACATCGATCCTGAAGCAAGAGTCGAATCTTCCATGCATTGTAATATTCGATGAGTTCGATAACCTTGAGAGATTAGGTATTAAGAATCCTTTCGCCGCTTTTGGCAAAGTGATAATGGTGCAGAAAGATACCATGTATATCGTATCGAGCTCCAGAAGCCTGGCGATACGGAAGATAATATCCGAGAAGCTTTCACTGCTCTTCGGTAGCTTTGAGATCTTAAAAATATCTAACTTTGGAAACAGGACATCATGCGAATTTTTAGGCAATGTGCTTTCCGGGTTCGACATGGATGCCTTTCTTAAGAAGTTCCTCATAGCCCTTACTGATGGAAACCCGTTCTATATTAACAAGCTTGCGGTAAAGATGAAAGATATAGCGATCGAACGTATGACGAGTTATATAGATATAGAGATTGTTGCCGAGGCCATACTGGATCTTGTGTACAATTCAAGCGGAACGATTCATCAGTATCTTATGAGTTATCTTTTAGAGCTTATCGATTCAAAAATGAAAGACCTTCACATATCAGTGCTCGTATCGATAGCCGGCGGTAAAAATAGCGCTACGAATATAGCCAGGACCCTGCACGTGAAGCAGTCTGTAGTAACCGATGCATTACAGAGATTGTCGGAGCAGGGCCTGGTTACAAAGAGCGGGACATTCTATATAATAGAGGATCTGATGCTCGAGTTCTGGCTTAAATATGTTTACGACAGGAAGAAGAAACTTCTTGTGGACGGAGCGATCGACAGGGTTACATTATTTCGGAATGATATCAAATCGTGTATAGAAGAATTTAAGTGTGAATTTGCTGTGCCATCGATAGACAGAATGGCCGATCTTTTTAATTTATTCTCTAACGAACTGGTATCGTTCGACGTTAAGAGTTCGAGAATGCCCCACTTCTCGAAGGTCGATGTAAGATCTTTTCCGGATTCGAGCCGTTATCTTGCCGCTTCGTTCCGGGGAAATTATTGGATCGGCCAGATGTATGAGCACGACATAACTGAAGGCGATGTAATAAGCTATATTAAAAATGTTAAGAACCTGGGATGTAAAATATCCTGTAAGCTTATGATATCTCTTAAAGGTATTGATGAAAACGCTAAGCTTATCGCAAAAGAGCTTAAAATAACTATCTGGGATAACCGCACGGTTAATATGTTATTAGCTCTATATGGAAAGAAGAGGTTGATCGTATTATGAGAGTGTTAGTTCTTTCGGATACGCATATACCAAGAGCCGCGCACGACCTGCCTCCTGAAATTCTAGACGAGATAAGTAAGTCGGACATGGTTCTGCATGCCGGAGACTTTGCTGATGAAGAGGTTCTCGATAAGATTGCTAAAATGAATAAACCTTTACATGCAGTTTGCGGTAACATGGATTCTCCCGGACTGCGCCGTAGGTTAAACGACAAAGAAACATTTACGATCGGGAAGTTTAAAATAGGGCTAATACATGGCTATGGGGCGCCCAAGGATATTTTACAAACGGTCAGGGGAGAATTTGGAGATATTGACGTGATCGTATTCGGGCATTCTCATGAGGCCGCCAATATGATAAAGGATGGGGTTCTATTCTTTAATCCCGGTAGTCCTACGGATACCGTATTTGCAAAAGAAAAGACATACGGAATACTTAATATTAATGATAAAGGCGTCGAGGGCACTATCGTGAGGTTGCAATGAAGACAGAGATACCGGTAATAAGAGTGGAAGGAGATACTCTTCCCGAGACATGGGAGAAGGCTGTTTTGGCTACTTGGAAGGAAGGCCTGGACATAAAGACCGAATACGACAAGCTTTCGGATCCGCCGAGTAAGGATTCCACGATGATTATGGTGGTGAACGACCCTATGCGGGAGCCGAGAATTCATAGATCGTTTCCGGGCGGACTTGAAGACTTAGAGGTATATAGGCAGGAAGTAGTCTTCGGTATTCATGATCATTGGATAAAACCCGAAGAGGGAAAGTGGACATATACATACCATCAGAGGTTGGCGTCCTTTGAGATAGAGGATGTAGCGGTCAATCAGATCGATTATATGATAAGGAAGTTATCATCTGCTCCGTATACCAGGAGAGCGCAGGGCATAACCTGGAATCCCGGAATAGATCCGGTTACCGACGATCCGCCGTGCTTACAGAGAATATGGTGTAGATTAGTAAGACAAGATGATGGCAGTTATCTTCTAAATATGAATACACATTGGCGCTCCAGAGATGCCTACAAAGCGAGTTTTATGAATATATTTGCTCTAACCGACCTGCAAAGAATGATGGCAGGGGAGATATCAAAGGGTTTAAAGGAAAAGGTAAATGTCGGGCGGTATGTCGATATTAGTGATAGCTTTCACATCTATGGAAGCTATTTTGATGATTTCCAGAATTTTCTTAAGAATGTGGGAGGGCGGTCTTTCGCGGAAAAGACATGGTCCTCAGAGTTCGCGGAACCCTTCTTCGAGGACGCAAGGGCTAAGCTCGAAAAGGAAAAGAACAATTCATGATTTTTTTTAAGGGAGTTAATTGTGGATAAGTTATGGGCTCCATGGAGAAGTAAGTATATCTATCTTAGAAAAAGCTCCGGGTGCATCTTCTGCGGAGCTAAAAAGCCCAGTGCCGTTAAGAAAAGGCATATTATCGATAAGACCAAATATTCATTTTCTATGCTTAACATATACCCTTACAATAATGGTCATGTCATGGTGGCACCATACAGACACGTTAAGAGCATGGAGCTTCTATCTAGCGAAGAAATTCTGGATTTTATGAACCTTGTTAATAAAACCAAAGTTTTATTGGATCGTAAATTAAAGCCAAACGGCTATAATATCGGCCTAAACATAGGTAAGATCTCCGGCGCAGGTTTCGCGGGCCATCTCCACATGCATGTCGTACCGCGATGGACTGGAGACACGAATTTTATGCCGATTATATCTGATGCCAAGGTAGTCTCTGAGTCGCTGGATGCAATGTGTGACCTGCTAAGAAAGAAATAGCCTAAAATTATGCTTAAACGTCGTGATTTGGAGAAAATGGAAAATCTTTTAGCTCCATATGCCAAGAAGAGCCGGACGACAAAAGGGCGTGTATATAAAGAGAAGGAACATGACTACCGCTCCTGTTATCAACGTGATAAAGACCGTATCATATATTCTACGGCATTCCGTCGACTCGAATATAAAACTCAGGTATTTGTTAACCATGAAGGCGATTACTATCGCACCCGTCTTACGCATACACTCGAGGTAAGTCAGATAGCCGCATCAATAGCGAGAGCTTTAAACCTTAATGAGGACCTCGTTGAGGCGCTATCTCTTGCGCATGACCTGGGACATACTCCGTTTGGCCACTCAGGAGAGGATGCGCTACACGATCTAATGAAGGACAGTGGGGGCTTTGATCATAATACCCAAGGGTTGCGCGTTGTGGATATACTCGAACAGCGGTATCCGGACTTTCCGGGCCTTAATCTTACTTATGAGGTTCGCGAAGGAATTATAAAACACTCGACTGCATTCGATCGGCCGAGGCCGTCAGATTCATTCGAACCGAGCCCGTCTCCGATACTCGAAATACAGGTGGTCGATCTCGCGGATGAGATAGCGTATGACAATCATGATCTCGACGATGGCATAACGAGCGGACTAATCAAAGAATCGGATCTTAAGAGGATCGAGCTTTGGTCGGACAAGAAGAGGAGGATAGAAAAAGAGCATCCTCACATCAATGAGGAGATTAGGAAGTATCAGATAATTCGTTCGCTTATAAATGAGCAGGTTACGGACATAATCGCTGAGACGGAAGCCAATATTAAACGCTTCAAAATACGAAACTCACATGATGCTGTAAAACTGCCGGATCGCATAGTTTCATTCTCCGAAGATATGCTTAAACATCGAAGGCCGATGAGAGAGTTCTTAACAAAGAATCTCTACCACCACTACAGAGTTGTGCGTATGGCAAATAAGGCATATAGGTTTATAGAGAGCCTTTTCAATATATATTTGGACAAGCCGGAACAGCTTCCACCAAACACTCAATCCCGCCTTAAGCATGACGGAGATCGTCGGGTAATATGCGATTATATCGCAGGTATGACCGATAGGTATGCTCTGGATGAGTATAAGAAATTTTTTGAGCCATACGAAAGGGTTTAGGCATTCTTTTATGTTTAAGCTACTTACCGCCGTCCTGTTTTTATTGCTCCTTTCGGGTTGCGCAGAACTTCCTATAAAAGAGGGAGGCCTGATGGTTGGCAAAGACACTACGGCGTCGATAGAAGATGTCGGAGTGGCAAGCTTAAAAGGCCGTTTCTAAATAGAGATTGACAGCACCATCCATCGCGTCTTATAATCTTTATAACGGATATGGAAGAAAAAAGAGATCAAAGCGACTACCAAAAAGAGCTTTTTGAGCGACTTAAAAAAAGTTCAAGCTTAAAAAAAGCAGAGGAATCTTTTGGAGCGCTAATAAAACCTGCGTTCTGGTGGATTATCGATAATGGTAATCCTGCCCTCGAAGATATCGAAGAAATAATGTCTATTAACGCCACCCATTTTAATGAATCCTCTCCAAAAAAGACAAGCGAATGCCTCATGCACTTACTCGAGGCGGCCAGGAAATCATCAAAGCTTAATAAGCTATTGAGTTTCAACTGCGATAAAACTCTCAAAGGATTCGTTTATCCTATTATACAGGGCGACAAGATCTACGGTTACATAGGTGCATGTTATTCTGATGATTCAGTATCTGAGGACGCGCTGAAGATATTTCCGTCATATATCGATACAATAATTAAAGAGGTTCAGAAAGAGCTTGAGCTGTCAAAGTTATATGAAACGCTAAGGCCCAGAGCCATTGCCCTATCCACTGTTCATACCGTCCATAGGCTTATCAGCTCTACTCTCGATTTAGGTGAGCTTTTGCCTCGGATTGCCAGGCTCTCCCTGCAAGTAATGAGAGCGCAACGCTGTTCTATAAAACTCGTCGATTCAAAGAGAAAGATACTTCTGCCTAAGGCCACCGTGGATGTGCGGACCAAGACTATAAGGCTAAAGAAGGTGAAGGTCGGGATGTGGGCACCGGGAAAAGCTTTTAAATATGGTAGGCCTGTACGAGGTCAGGATTATCTGGCGACACCCCTTATCGATGGGGATGTGATAGGCGTTATAACGCTATATGACAAGATAGATAATAAACCGTTTACTACATTCGACCAGGAAATAATGTCGACCCTGGGTGAGCAAGCGGTAATAGCCATAAAAAACGCTCAGCTCTATAAAGAGCAGGAAAAGCTTACGATGGGAGCAATTAAGGCCCTGGTAAAGGTATTGGATACCAGATCTCCGGGAGCCTGCAAGACTAAGGTCTCATTCATAAAGCTAACTCAGTCTATTGGGCAGGAGCTAAGGATGGATATGGACTCGCTTAAGAGCCTCGAATACGCTTCGGCCCTGCATGATGCCGGGGAGATATTTGTTCCCGAGTCTGTCCTAAAAAAACCTTCAAAGCTTACGGGTGAAGAGTATGAGATGGTTAAGGAGCATCCGGCGGCCGGGGTGGCGATAATAAAACACATGAAAGCGCTCAAGTCTGTGACGCCCATCATAATGTATCATCACGAAAATTATGACGGCAGCGGATATCCTAAGGGGCTTAAGAAGGAACAGATACCTATGGGCGCAAGGATATTAGCGGTGGTAAGCGCGTTCGAATCGATGATAACCGAAAAGACTTATCGCGCCACCAAGACGATGGATGAGGCAGTGTCAGAGATTTCTGATAAAACCGGAACGCAATTCGACCCAAAGGTTGTGAATGCCTTTCTGAAGGTGATACGAAAGAAGGATATTATAGCCGTGATCCATAAGGAGCTGTATGGGCATAAATGAAGCTCTTCGGTTGAATATTAATTATAAGATTATTAAATTTTTTCATGAGAACCAGTCATCTATAGATACGCCGCGCGGAGTTGCCGCATGGATCAATGAGGATAGATGTAATGTTAAGCGTTCTCTCGAAGAGCTAACCTCATTAAAAATACTGGTTGCTCATCGCTCCACATCCACAACAGGATATAGTTATACGAGTGATGCCAAATTTATAAAAAAGATAGATCAGCTCCTCAAGAAACGATCTGCTTAATCTTTTCCCGCTAAAGTAACTTTACTAAAATGGAGAATAGTTTGAAATTTTACGATCGATTGAATTCAATGCAAAAACTGGCAGTTGACACCATAGACGGTCCTCTTCTCGTGCTTGCCGGACCCGGCACCGGAAAGACGCAGCTTCTCTCGGTAAGGGCAGCATCTATACTGGAGAGAACCCAGGCAAAGCCGGATAATATACTCATACTTACTTACACCAATCCTGCCGCAAAAGCTATGAAAGAGAGGGTTGCGGTTGTCGTAGGCCCTTCCGGGTATGATGTGGAAGTCGGCACATTCCATAGCTTTGCCAACTCCATGCTTCAGGAATCTGCGGAGGCTGCAAACTACATTGGAAGCAAGATATTGATGGATGATGTCGACCAGGTAAAGGCGATTGAATTTATATTGAATAACACCGACGGGGTAACCGAAGTGCGGCCTTTCAGGGCGCCGAACTTATATATCAGGGACCTGCTCTCCAGGATAAGTACGCTAAAGAAGGACGATATATCGCCCGAGGATTTTAAGCGTTATTTAAAAGATAAGGATAGCCGTTATCGATCTATGGAGGATGCCCATATAAAGAGGCTCGAAGCTCTTTCGGTGGTCTATGAAAGATATGAAGACCTGAAAGAGGGGAAGGCGGATGGAATATTCGATGATCGCGGCAGGTATGATTTTGATGATATGATCATATTTGCGGTCCAGGCCATACGTAAAGAAGATCGTCTGCGTAAACATTTCAGGGATCGGTACAGATACATAATGGTCGATGAATATCAGGATACCAACGGAGCCCAATTAGACCTTTTATTCGAACTATCGGAGGGTGATAATGCCAATATATGCTGCGTCGGTGATGATGACCAGTCTATATACCGTTTTCAGGGAGCCAATATCGATAATTTCAGGAGGCTGGAGGCCAGATTTCCTAATATAAAAAAGCTTTCACTTACCGAAAACTACAGATCTTCCGATGACCTCATAACCGCATCAAGAAAGATACTGAACATTTTAGAGACCCGCGTGGCCAATAAGGAGTTTAACGGTGTCAATAAATTCATCAACAAAGAGATCCTCTATAGAGAGTTCACAACTGAAGAGGAAGAGCTTTTATACGTAATCGATAAAGTGAAGGAGCTTAAGGAGAGGATAAAGCATGATGCCTCGTTAAGCGCCGACGAACGGGCCCATCCTTATAATAGCATTGCCGTCCTCGTGAGGAAGCGTGACCACATATTGAAGATAGTGGACGCATTTCTGCGCTCCGGCATACCGTACGCAACCGATGGAAAAGAGGATATAGGACAAGAGAAGCGTGTCAGTCAACTGTTAGATGTGCTCGAACTTGCCCGTATTGACCTCGTAAACCCGGAATTCAAAGATGCCGCATTATATAAAGTACTAATGGCAGATTATTTCATGATACCGCATGTAGATGTGCTGCGATTCATAAATTACGCCAATGAAAAAAAGAGAACCCCGGGGCATAAGAATACAATATTGACAGTCTTTCTCGAATATTTTTCGTCCGATAAGAACGACTTAGATCTTTCCGGTGAGGATAAATTTAAATACGCATACCTGGTAATACAGAGGCTTCTTAGTGAAGCCCACAACATCCCCGTCCATACGCTTCTGATTAATTTTATTAAAGATGCCGGCATATTTAAATTCATTTTAAGGGAGTATGCTGATACCGGAACCCTGAGGATGAGACAATTGAGAAGCATGGGTTCGTTCATTAATATGGTAAAGAGAAGCGATCTCGCCGATCCTGCGATCAGGTTATCATCGTTTCTGAGCGAAATGGATACCAGAAAGAACCACGGCCTGTCGATACAGGGCAATCTGGTTACGCTCAGCCAGGAGGGCGTGAGGGTTTACACCGCTCACGGGTCTAAGGGGCTGGAATTTCGTTCAGTGCTGATACCATTTTGCATACAGAATAAAAATTGGCCCGCGCGGCCTTTAGCTGATAAGATACCTCTGCCGTTCGACGTATTTAAAAATACTAAAATAGATCCGGATAAAGAGACTATTAAAAGGCTATCGCTTCAGGACGAAGCTCGCTTGTTTTATGTGGCGATTACCCGCGCAAAGTCAGATCTTATATTGACTTCAAGCCCTACGGAGGATAAGGTCCCGTCATCGTATCTGGATAAACTGGATCTAGATAAGGCTATTGATAAAGTCGCCTTCGGGGCCGAAGAAGCCCTGATAGGCAAAACGCTCGAAGTTACGGATGAGGGGGATCCATTCACCGGAACAGAGAGCGTCTTAAAAGATATGATATCATCTATGACCCTTAACCCTACCAGGCTGAATAACTATATCACATGCCCACGGAAATTCTTATACAATGATATATTGAAGCTTCCCGGCCAGAAGAAGACCGGCCTTGTATTCGGTAATTGCGTGCACAAGGCCCTGGAGGATACTTATAAAGAGTTCATGCATACGGAGAAATTTCCATCCTTTAATTTTTTTCGGGATGCTTTCCGGAAAGAATTGAGATATCAGGGCATCGATAGTGACATGGAGCGGGACTGCCTTAATAAGATGAATACGCTCAAAGGATGGTATGACGTTGAATCAAAATCTACCGTTATGCCGATAGCCCTGGAGGAGAAGCTCACTGTAACTATAGGTGATAATATCATTTTTACCGGTAAGTATGATAAGGTCGAATGGTTCGATGAGAAGAGGGGCCTGGTTAGAATATTGGACTATAAAACGGGCAAGCCCGACGATCATGTTAAAGGAGTCGATCTTTGCAGGGACGTTGCAAGTACGGATTGTGACGGCTATTTAAGGCAATTAGCGGCGTACAAGCTGCTTTTCGAAAAGAGTCAGCGTCAGGCTCAGGGAAGACGGGTAGGCGGCCTAACGTTGGTATTTATCGAACCTGTGAATGCCAATATACCAAAACAATCATTAAAGAAAGGTGACCATATCTCTAAGCAAGTAGTGATATCCGACGATATGGTAAGGCAACTGGAAAGCGTTATAATAGACGTATGGAACAAAATTAAGGGCCTGCATTTCGAAAGATTTTTCGAGCGCGATAAAGAGGTCTGTAAAAAATGTGATTTTGATGATATATGCTGGAGGTGAAGATGAAAATCGTTAAGCAAGCAATGGTTTTAGGCGTAGTAGTCCTGGTGTCGGGCATAATGGCGCTTGTAATTTTTTATGGAAATATCGCCGTGGCAGTGTTGGCCGCATTTAGCGATACTCAGATATCTTATAAGCAAGTTACCCCCTGCAGTATAAACGAATTAATGCTTAAGGACCTATCCATCATACGACGCAAGGACGGCAAGGGATTATCATCCGCCAGCGGAAGCATTAAATTTTTAATAATTACCGACCGGTCATCGGCCCTGGCCGTTGATTTTGCGTTAAATGACGTTCGTTTTATCAGGAAAGGAGATGAAAAAGAGGCCTCTCTAAACAGTATAGACGGATTGATCTCAGCCCCTTTTAGCGGTATGTGTAAATATAATACGATATCGGGGAAAATCAGTAATATGAAGAATGGCTTTCGCATCAGGGATCTTATGGCGGCAAGTGACACGATGAAATTTTCATTTGACGGAACACTGACAGATGATAATTCGATAGACGCTTCTATAGTTATATATTTTGCAGACAAAATTACCGGCAAGATGCCCGCGGAATTATCGAATATGATATTAAGGGGAGATTTACAGGGCTGGAGAAGTTTGTCGTTAAAAATTAAGGGCGATCTGTCGAAACCTTCCATAAACGTGACAGGTAAAACGTTCAGGCTAAATATAGGTCTTAAATCTTAAATCTCTATCCCATAAAATTGGAAAAGGGTAAATTGCATTTTACCACCCCTTGTGATATAATACGCCTCAAATTTGAAGATTGGTTATGGAAGAAGAGAAATACCAGAAAGAATTATTTGAGTTTGATCAGCCTAAGAAATCATTTTCGCGCCTATCTGATATTCTGCCGCGAGCCGATTTCGAAGGTAGAATTATGCTTACGATCAGCCTTGAGAAGTTGATTTTTATTTCGATTGGTATAATAATGGTAATGGTGGTGCTGTATGCATTAGGAGTCGAGAACGGTAAATTATTCAGTAAGGAAGCAGGCTTCAGATCTGTAAAACAGGGCGAGACGCCTATATTGCCTCCCGCTCTTCAAAATCGAGCCTCCACCATACCGACTAAAAGCATTCTGAGTACCGCTCCTGTAGTAACTTTAGTGAAGCCGGTATTGCAAACGAAACCCACGGTACAGAATGCATTAAGGGCCCAACCTGCTTCTCAGTTGGTTAAACCATATACTATTCTTGCAGGAACTTTCTATAAGATAGAGAACGCCAGAACCGTCGGGGCGATACTGGTAAAACAAGGTTTTACTGTCACAATTTCATATAGCGCGCCTTATTACATGGTCATGGTCGGTGCGTATGCAGATAAGAATTTGCCTGATATTCAAAGGGATCTGGCAAGAGTAAAGCACATCTATAAAGATGCGGCAATCAAAGTAAAATAAAAAAAGGGGGGTAACATGTCACAGCATCCAAGCCTGCGCTCGGCGGACAAAGATAAAGCGCAAAGGTCTGTTCTGAAAAGGTACGAGAGGATCAAAATACTTAAAGATAAAGAGAAGTGGACAGAAAACGATTCTGTATACAAACTTCCCAAACTAAAGATCTCTAAGTTTAAGGTTAAGAAAGAGAAGGCGGTTGCAGCTACGGCAGAAGGGGCAGCTCCAGCAGCTGCCGGACAAACGGCCGCGTCAGGTGCCGCGAAGGGTGCAGTTAAACCTGCCGCCGGTTCCGAAGCTAAGAAGTCAGCCAAATAGAATCTTTCGGCGCAATACTATGAAGAAAGTAAGAGTTCAGTTGGATAATCGATCGTACAATATCCTGGTCGGTCATGGACTGTTAAATGATTGTGGGCGCATACTCAAGAAACTAAATATTGGTACGGATGCGTTTATTATCACAAATAGTCGCATAGCAAATCTTTATAAAAAAACTATTCGAAAGAGCTTAGAGAAGAGTGGCTTCACGGTTAAGTTTGAGCTAATAGCCGATTCTGAAAGGTCCAAGTCTCTCTCATGTACCGGTGATATCCTGAATAAGCTTAGTCGTTACGACGTTAATAAACATATATTTATAATTGCATTAGGTGGCGGGGTCGTAGGGGATCTATCCGGTTTTGTAGCCTCTATATACAAAAGAGGTGTGCCATACGTCCAGGTACCTACGACATTATTAGCACAAGTCGACTCGGCCATCGGAGGTAAAGTTGCGGTGGATTTGGCCGTGGCTAAGAATATGGTCGGCGCATTTTATCAGCCCAAAGTAGTTATATGCGATATATGCGCAATTCAGACGCTCCCGCCTAGGCAGGTACGTAATGGTCTTGCAGAAGTAATTAAGTATGGCGTCATAAAGGATGCCTCTTTATTCAAATATATTGAGTCAAACTATAAACGTATATTGGAATTAGATGTTGATGCTCTTCTGTATGTAGTAGGAAAATCCTGCAAAATAAAGGCCGACATAGTCGCTAAAGACGAATTTGACAATAGAGGCCTCAGAACTATATTGAACTACGGACATACTATGGGCCACGCTATTGAGGCGGCATCGCATTACTCAGGACGATATAATCATGGAGAGTCGATAGCCCTCGGCATGCTTATATCCGGCCGTATCTCTACAAGCTTAGGCTTTATCAAAAAGTCCGAGGCAGACAGGATAGAGAGACTGATCGGTAATACCGGTTTGCCTATAGCTATAAAAGGAGTGCGGGATGAAGATATCTATTCAGCCCATCTGCATGATAAAAAGTTCATTAAAGGCAAGAATCGTTTTATACTTGCCGAAAAGATAGGCAAGGTCAGTGTTGTGGACAGCATATCCGATCGTGTGATATGTAAGGCTTTGGAGGCCTATTTAAAGTGAAAGGATATATTGTCCGTGGAACACATTTTGAGAAAGTTTAAAAAAGATGATGCCGCCCGGGTTAAGGAGCTTATACTTGGAATTTTAACTGCGGAATATCCGTTCGATAAGTCAGCCTACTCGGACAGCGACCTGGAAAAGATCAGCCAGACATACGGTGGGGAGAAGGATGCATTTTTCGTCATAGATGAGAATGCTCAGATAGCAGGCACGGTTGGCATTAAGATGGATTCCGATGAAAGTGCGCTACTGAGAAGATTATTCGTAGACGTAAAGAGACGCCGTCGCGGTTATGGCTCAGAGCTGGTCAGTAAGGCTATAAGTTTCTGCAGGGAGAAGGGCTACAAAAAAATATGCTTTAGATGCACCGACAGGATGTCCGATGCTATGAATCTCTGTAAAAAGAACGGGTTTAAAGAGATCGACACCCTTTCGGTCAGCGGTTTTAGTATCCATACTTTAGAGCTAAGCTTAAATAAATAGTAAAACTTCACGAAAATCGGAAAGTCACTTCAGGCTAAGCGTTATCTCAGCGTCACGGTATTCCATAATAACGCTCTGGCTATTTATTTTAATGATTTTGGCTCTGCTAATTGAATCCCCAACACCGACTATAGAATTATTTATTATCGCCCTGGGTCCGTCACTCAGAGACATTATCCCGTTTAAAACTAAATCCGGACTGCTTACGGGTGGCAGTATTCCCTCCGGTATCGCTTGCCGGGTGTTACTGATTGACACGTCTGATAAAACGACATCTGTCTTGACTAATGGCCTATAACTTACCCGATGAGTAGATATTTCTTTAGTGTCTTGCGGTATGATGATTTTGTGCGGGAACGTAGCGCTCAAAAAAAATCCACAAGCTGCCAATACCATGATTGTAATTGCCGGTGTTAGCATGTTAGCGACAGATTGCCTCGCGCTCTTTTTTTGCGCGACTGGCTTAGCGTAAGGCTCGGGTACCTCGATGCTATCCTCCGGCATCTTCTCCTTGAGACGTTCGAAAGGTTTCAGGTTTGATTGCGCTTTCTCCAGCGCCTCCTGTATTATGCTCATAGCGAATAATGTCCCTCCATCTCTTTGATGCTTCGCTCCACTATGGGAGCTGTTATATTTCGAGTCTCCATCACGTAAGCGGTCAGCATGGACTTATCGCAGACCATGTTAATCACGCGCGGTATCCCGCCGGCGTAACTATATATACTCTCGATAGCGTCGGTATCGAATTTAATTAAACCTTCAGATCCGGCAACCATCAGCCTGTGATTGATATAATCCGCGGCTTCTGTGCTTTCCAGCGGCGTTATATGAAAACGCACAGAGATTCGCTGTCTCAACTGTTTCAATGCGGGTGAATTCAGTTTATTCTTAAGCTCGGGTTGTCCGACCAGCACAATCTGAAACAATTTCTCCTTGTCGGTCTCGAGGTTTGATAACATTCTTATCTCTTCTAATATGGAAGTGCTCAAGTTCTGAGCCTCGTCAATTATCAACACAACATTGCCCCCATGCACCAACTCTTCGATTAAGAATCTATTTAGTTGTTTCAATAAAGAGACCTTGGTGCGTCCGGAAACAATTATTCCATAATCTTCGAGTATCGCCTGGAACAGCTGAAGCTCGGGGAGTGTGGAGTTAAAAATAAATGCGCTCTTTGTTTTCCTGTCGAGCTGGCCGAGGAGGGCTCGGCATAATGTGGTTTTGCCGGCGCCGATCTCGCCGGTGATCTCAAGAAAACCTTTACGCTCTTTTATTCCGTATACGAGATGTGCCAGCGCCTCTTTATGAACACGGCTTAAAAATAAAAAATTTGGGTCGCTAGTTATATTGAAGGGCTTCTCTTTTAGTCCAAAAAATTCTCTATACATATGTATTTGACATGATTATACACCTGCAATGTCGAGATTGTAAATATAAAACACATTATTCTTTTGGCGCTGGGCTAAGCGAGACTGTCTCCCTAATCTATAGTTTAAGATTAACTTGCTTTTAGGCTCCGTATTATGTATAATTTGAAATGTTATTGCGCGTTCATCCGGGTATTTTTTTTACAGGAGGATCTATTAGCTATGTGGAACGGTATAAATAGGCGCAGGTTCCCAAGGGCAAATTATAAATGTCTGATAACGATAAAGAAAAGGGTGACGGCTAAGACGATATCAACGTATACCGAAAATATTGGCGCGGGAGGTATATGCGTTCTTCTGAAGGAGGATTTGGGCCTATTTCAGGGGGTCGACGTGGAGCTTTTCCTGAACGAAAGCATTCCTGATATTAAATGCGGCGGCACCATAGTATGGGTTGTTAAAAAGACGGACCCCAACCATAAGGGGACATACCATTACGATACTGGCATCGAGTTCATCGATATAAGACCTGAGGACAGAGAAAAGATGTCCGGGGTAATAGATGAAATACTGAGGACACGCAGGCAAAAATAGCTTTTATATTGCGATCTACTTGACATTTCCGTTTCTTGTGTTATACTCTAGGCAAATCAAGATGGAAGGGGGTGACAATATAAAATGAAGAAGATGATAAAAGGAATTATAATATGCGTTGCTGTGTTGATGGTTCTGAATATGGCGACGGCTAGTTACGCTCAGGATATGGGTAAGAAGCTCTACAGAGGCTTAGCCAACATCGTTACCGGCTGGGTCGAGCTTCCGAAAAATATCTATGATACAAGCGTAGAGGACAATCCTCTTTCTGGCATTACGGTCGGATTAGCTAAAGGCGTTGGGATGACGATAGTCAGGACGGGCGCAGGGGTTTACGAAACTGCGACTTTCCCATTCCCTATACCGGAAGGCTATACCCCGGTTCTAGAGCCGGAATTTGTATTTAAGGGAAAATAAGCTGAAATTATTTTCCGTGGAATAAGGGGATAGAAATGCATAATTTTTATCCCCTTATTTTTTGCAATTAATAACATGGGGATATTGTGGCCGAACGAAGAAAGTTTATACGATTTGAAGCTACGTTAAATGCGTTATGCGAGATAGTAAGTGAAAAGCGCAGAACAACATATGCGGTTAAGAATATCTCTAACGAAGGCGCTCTCTTATTAGTTGATAGAAAGTTCGGTAGAGGCGATGAAATCAACCTTTCTGTGAATGTGCCCGATGATAATGTACCCATATTCGCTTCGTGTCAGGTAGCATGGCAGGATAATTCGAAAGATTGCGGACCATACGAGACGGGCTTGCAATTTACTAAAATTGAAAACCAGGACAAAGTCAGATTGCTTGAATACATATATATACAATGGTTGAAGATTCTCGACCGAAAATAACAAGCTAAGGAATGATGTGAAATATGCCAGAAGAGAAGAGAGAAGAAATCGTAAAAGAAGTAGTAGCACCACCTGAAGCTGTAAAGCAACAATCCGCAGTACCCACGCCTGAAGCACCGGTAACACCGGTCGTGACTGAAGTCAAAGTCAAACCCGCACCGGTTAAAAAAGAGAAACCGACGAACTGCGCAAGCTGTAAGAAGTCTATAAAGGGCAAGCGTTGGTATTATCGTAACGGGCAGTATTACTGCACCAAGAGATGCTGGGGAACAACTAAGAAGACTGCAAACACAGAAGAAGTGACTCCCAAAGCATAGCATATAGGATGCGCATAACGGAAGTTCATCTAGGCGGAGCTTTGTATCCTGTTCCTAAGGCATGGCTAGGGACTTACTTATCCTCGATCGTTTCTATATTTCTAATGCCGTTCAGGCACTCCCATAAATTTATCATTAAAGAAGATTGTGAATTTGTTGTAAATAGTCCCTTTACCTGAGAAGGAGGAAAGGCCATGGCCAGTAAAGTCTATTTTGTAAGAACGGATGCGCGTGATTCTGCGCAAGATGTTTCGAAGAAGATCAGGAAACTCATAAAAGAAAGCAAGATACTGGATTATATAAATAAGATCGACTTCACTGCTATTAAGCTTCACTTCGGCGATAAGGGTAATACCGGCCATATCAGATGGGAATGGGTGAAGGAAGTTTCCGAGCATGTAAAAAATCGTACAAATAACGTATTTCTTACGGATTCAAATGTGATATATAAGGCAAGCAGCCGAACTAATTCTGTCGACCATCTCAAGATTGCTTCTGAGCATGGGTTCAGCCTGGATAATATTGGTATTCCCGTTCTGATTGCTGACGGGTTGAGGGGGCGTAATTACGTTGAAGTGCCGGTTGCCGGAAAGCACTTCCAGAAGATAAAGATGGCGTCAGATCTTTCGGATTGCGACAGCATGCTGGCATTGACACATATAACAGGGCATATATTGACGGGCATGGGAGGGGCGCTAAAAAACGTTGGCATGGGATGCTCGTCCAGGCGCGGAAAATACGAAATGCACTGCGGTACAGTGCCTGCGATCGATCCATCCAAATGCGTGTCCTGTGGTAAGTGTATTCCCGTATGTCCGGCAGATGCACTTTCAATAAATACGGGTAAAATTTCTATTAATAAAGATGCTTGTCTGGGCTGTGGGGAGTGTGCTGTCGTATGTCCAACCGAAGCAATAGAGATAAGATGGAGCGAAACACTTGAAAAATTACAGGAAAAGATGGTAGAATACGCAAAAGGAGTTATCGATGCTCTTCGGTCAAATATCGGATATATCAATTTTCTGACTAGGATCACCAAGGATTGTGATTGTTTGGCCAAGGATGATCCCAGCATAGTAAGCGACATAGGAATATTAGTATCACGTGATCCCGTAGCAATAGATATGGCCTCAGTGGATTTGGTTAAATCGTCGAGTGGCAGGGATCCGTTCAGGGAAGGTTATCCGGAGGCGGACTGGTCGGTCCAGCTCAAGTACGCTGATAAGATGGGTCTTGGAAGTCTATCGTACGAATTAATCGAGGTGCGATAGTCTCCTATAGTCTTAATGATGATTGTATGTTTTGCAGGATTACACATGCTGGGTGAAGGGAAATTTACCCGGCCGGGCAGGTAATAAAATAAGGAGTATAACTAAATGGTCGATCAGGAGAGGCGAAGAGCTCAACGAGTAAAAGATGAAGAGTTGCCCCTTAAAATACTCGCAGGCGGATTCGATACTTCAACGCATACCCTGAACATAAGCTCGTCGGGTCTTTACTGCAAGGTTGATAAAGAAATTCCTTTAATGTCCAGGGTAAGATTGATGCTCATGATCTCCAGTCCGCTTAAAGCCGTTAAAGATACCAAAGGCGTTGAGGTTGAAGGCGTTGTTGTAAGAGCGCACCCGGTTATAGTTGATTTGAAAATAAAGCATTATGACATAGCCATATTCTTCGATAACTTGGAGCCCAAGGCAAAAGAGTTGATAGCGAACTATATAGCCCGGAAGAGAGCCTCATAGGCGCATCATATGGGAGTTCCCTATAAGTCTCGCAGGGTTAAGCTTATTATCGGGTTGCTGTCGAATGATGCAGTAATAATGAGCAAAGCCTGCAGCGCATTATCCAGAGCATTCGGAAAGATTGATTGCGAAAGCTCGGATGCCGATTTCACACAATCCGATTATTACGAAAAAGAAATGGGGTCAAATCTTAAAAGGAAATTTTTAAGCTTCGAAAAACTACTTGATCTTAATGACGTATATAAGGTTAAACTGCGAACAAATATCCTCGAGAAAAAGTTTTCGCGCGATGGGAAGCGAGTGGTCAACATTGACCCGGGGTATCTGGATTTCGCCAAGCTGGTCCTCTTCTCGACTAAAGACTATACCCACCGTATATATATTAACAAAGGAATTTTTGCGGAAGTGACACTCTTCTATAAAGACGGTAAATACAATTCATGGCCATGGACCTACCCTGACTATAAGAGCGAGCCTTACAAAGAAACATTCGATATCATACGTGCGCTGTATGCCGAGGCAAGCCTATGACGATGATAAAGAAGAAGAGTCTGATAGTTGCGCTCATTTCAAGCTTTGTAATATGTCTTGTTCTTATCGTAAACCTGATCGGTTATCTTATCTACACGCAACTGAAGCATGACGAGCTTAATAGTGCATACAAGGCTTCACTGCAAAGAGTTAATGCAAAGATGTATGCTGAGCACATTGAGATAGACAAGCTTGGGGCTACCTTTGACCGCGTGGGGCCGTTAAGCGGCCAGGCCGTTTTGGAAGGCATAATAAGGAACGATGGAGTCCGTGACCTGTCAGATATATGCGTCCGGGTCAGATTTTTAGACAACGACGGTGCTTCATTGTATGAAATTACGTTCCACCCCCAGGAGCCGTCTCTTGGAGCTTTTAGATCGGTTCAGCAGGCTTCCGCTACTCACATTACAGATGCGGATGCATACCCATCATCCATTAAGCCTGAGAGCTCACTGCCGTTCAAAAAAATTCTAGCGAATTGCCCCAACGAAATTATTACGGAACTAAAGCATGGTGCACCGTCGTTGAGTGGGAAAAATAAATGGACAGGAAAGTTCGATTATGAAATATTGGCAGTGACTTTCCGATGAGATATATCTACTTGTCCGTCGTAATATTTTTACTGCTTGGCTCGCTTCTATTTGTAGGCTCATTCGTATGCCTCGACATGGTAAATCATAAGACCTTCTATTTCGTGATTCAGTCATTAGGCAGGGATATCGGTATGATAAGAGTCGATCGATTCCTTACCGAAGATAAGATAATTTATAAATCCGTAACTAGTATGCCGCTAGAATCCCTGTATACCGAATACAGATCTCGTCTTGTTCTCGATAAGAAATACAATCTAGAAAGTTACACAAAAGAACGGGTATCCGGACGTTCTGTCGATTCCATATATCTTGAGAACTTTAAAAATCTGATATCTTTTGTTTCTCGGTATCAGTCCAAGTTCACCTGCTCGGAGAATATTCCTATAAAAAGAGATATCTTTGTGTTCGAAGAAGATTCTCCTATGACTTATTTGCCGATAATTGAAAACTATAATTTTTCGAGAGGGCGATCTCAGGGCTTTAATACCATATCGTATCTGCAATCATGGAACATACCTCCAATGAATAGGCTCATTATATTGACATCTATTAAGAACGAGCATATAAAGATCGGCGCTCGTAAAATAAATACCGAAAACCTTATACTCAAAATCAGAGATTTCCCTCAAGGCGCGATATGGTTAGGAAGATCTGATAGATCGATAATGAAGATTGACCTTCCAGCTAAGGGTATCAACATCGTCAGGACTTTCACACAAAAGAGTTTAAAAATCGTTGATGCGCCTTCGGGGCGGGACGGATTCTCTTCGAAAAATGTTTTATTTAAAAGTAAAAGCACGGATCTGTCAGGTACCGTTACGTTTCCTTCTAGAGAGGGTAAATTTCCCGCTGTATTACTGTCACCTGGCGCCGGGCCACAAGACAGAGACTATCAGGGTTTATTTGTCGGCATGGCAAGCTATCTATCAAGAAACGGATTTGCCTGTCTTAGGTTTGATAAGAGGGGGGTAGGGTCTAGCGGTGGTGAAGTAGTTTCGTCCACGGAAGCCAGTGATATAGAGGATCTTGGTTCTGCTCTTCAGTGCCTTTCCGGACAGAGCATGGTAGATCCGGACAGGATCATTATCATAGGCCATGGCAGAGGAGCAATCAATGCGATGAAATTTGCCTCTAAGAATAGCGGCGTCAAAGGACTTATAATGATGTCCCCGTCGCCTTACCCTTATAGTGACGGTATGTCGAATAAGGAAGACCTTGAGGCAAGGTCGCAAAAAGCAAAATGGACTGACGATTATCTCAATCTTGTCATTAAGACTACGCAGGACTCTAAGATTAAAACTGCTAATTCGGAGGGAGACTGGACTTATATTTTAGGTAAAAGATGTTTCCTCGGATCTATGAGAGAAGATATATTGGGCGGACTTACGGCCGAGATAATTGATCTTCAAATCCCCATCCTGATACTGCAGGGAAAAGACGCAGAAGAAATTTATGGTAATTCGGCAGTCACAATAGATAAGATGTTAGCGCTTTCTGGAAAAACCCAGCACACATTAACATATTATGCATATCTGGGCCCATTTTTCGGACAGAAAATATCAGATGGTATTCACAGGGCTTATTACGATGTGGACAAGGAAGTTCTTGATAATATTCGAAATTGGCTATGTAACACCTTGATTGCCAAGCCCGCAGTATCGGTTGAAAAATGAAACAATCTGGCATTGAATCCGCCGTTGCCGCAATATATCCTGAGCGCGAAAAATACGAAAATACAAAAACCCAATAATTTACTCGTATCGGCCTTGCGGTGTCCATTATTCAGTTGACGGTTCAACTTAATCTATGATATATTTTTAGCTCTGGAGGGAGCCATTCATGTTTAAGACGAAAGACAGTTTTATAGAAAGACGCCGCTACGTAAGGCTTCAGACACCCATAGACATAACTTATACGGTTCCCGATACGGGTAACGTACTGAGCACCAACATTAAAAACATATCTGCGGATGGATTGAGATTTGAAACTCCTAATAAATCAATAAAAGAGTCTGACATCTTAGAGCTAAAGATGGTAATCCAGGATGCGCCTAATCCTGTCCATGCAAAGGCCAAAGTAATATGGAAGAAGAAGATGTCTCTGGAAGATGCGGCCCCATTTGATTGCGGCCTTGAATTCACCGAGATAGAAGAGGATAATAAGAATACTTTTTTGAAATTCTTATGTGATCTTATTTATACCATTAAGAAGGAGGCTAAGAATGCTAAGAAGAAATAGCCGGATTAAGGCAGTCTTTATTCTAATATCCGTACTGGCCGTATCAATGTTAAATGGCTGTAGCACTCTTACAATACCGACGCCCGAGGAGATAATAAGGAAGCCGCTGGGTACCGAATCAGTCAGAGTCGGCATGACGAAACAGCAGGTGGAATCCATCTGGGGTAGACCGGACCACGTAGGGATGGCGGAGAATAAGCAAAAGTGGTCTTCACCCAGAGAGGTGTGGACTTATAATGCAAGGTATGGGGCCATACCTGTGGACGCCGGATATCTATCCACAACCCAGAAATTATACTTCGATGGACCAAATCTCACCGAAATAAGCGGCTAAATTAGCTCATGGATAATTGTTGATATTTTATAATAATATGTGGGCAAGCTAAATGCTAAGATTAATGTGTAAATCCAAGATACATCGTGCCACCTTAACAAAGGTAGATCTTCATTATGAAGGCAGTATAGGAATAGACTCCCTCCTGATGAAGAAAGCAAATATTTATCCCGGAGAGATAGTGCAGGTATTAAATGTTAATAATGCGGCCAGGTTTGAGACCTATGCGATAGAAGAGAAGGCCGGATCGGGCACAATAGGTTTATACGGCGCAGCGGCTCACCTGGGAAACGCCGGCGACCTCGTAATAATCTTGTCGTACGGATTTATAGATGATAAGAAAGCCCGTCATATGAAACTAAAACCGGTTTATGTTAATTCTTTAAATAAGATTGTAAAATAACCATGTCGGAGCTCGAGATACGGAATTTTCCGGAAGCCATTCTAAGAAAAAAGGCCGCCAGGGTAGGAAAGATTACACAGTCCGAGCGATCCGTCCTTGCGGATATGGCAAAAACAATGTATTTGAACCAAGGCGTGGGGTTGGCTGCCGTCCAGGTGGGAATAGATAAACAGATGGCGGTTGTTGACATAGGCGAAGGGCTTATAAAGATGATTAACCCTGTGATCGTGGAGCGGGAAGGTGTGGAGACGCATGAAGAAGGCTGTCTGAGCTGTCCGAATGTTACCGCCAAAGTAAAGCGCTCGAAAAAGGTAACCGTAAGTTTCATGAATGATAATGGGGATTTTATGGAGTTGAAGGCATCCGGCCTATTGGCTCGGGCTGTTCAGCACGAGCTGGATCACTTAGCAGGGAAAGTCATCATAGATTACTTAGGGCCGATTAAGAAGTTGCTTGCCAAAAAGAAATTATCAACTCGAAATAAGGCGAAATGATCCATGGGTCTATATGATAAGTTGGAATCGGATATGAAGTCTTCGCTAAAAAACAGCGAAGTTGTGAAGCTCTCCGTTCTCAGAATGTTAATAGCAGCAATCCGGCAGACGCAGATAGACGGTAATAAAAAAATAATCGAAGATCCCGATGTATTACAGATCCTGACCCGGCAAGTAAAACAGCACAAAGATTCCATCGTCCAGTTCAAAAACGGAAATAGGCAGGATTTAGCGGATAAAGAGTTGGCTGAGCTTAAGATTCTCGAATCATATCTCCCCGAACAGATAAGCGAGGAAGAGCTGACGGCTATCGTCGCTTGGGCTATTACTGAAAGCGGAGCCACCACAAAAGCTGAAATTGGCAAAGTTATGAAATTGATTATGAGTAAGACCGCTAATGGCTGTTGCGATGGCAAGCAAATAAGCCAACTTGTAATGAGATCTCTTAAATAAAATATTTGATCTGTACGATTTTTTCATAAGATTCTCATTTTTCCTTGATAAGTGTTTTACGATGTAGTATATTGTCTTACTATGAAAGGAGGAGTAAAATGAGCAAAAGAGTTGTTGTTAGTTTATGTGTAGCGTTAGTGTTATGTCTAGGGTTGGCCGCGGTATCTCACGCTGCTGACGAGAAGGCAGGATGTCAGGCCAAGAACTTTTGGCAGAAACTCTTCAATTATCCGGCAAATGTAACGAAGGAATCTGTAAACGTCGTTGCTGATACAGCTAAGAAGAGTACGGAAGTAGTTACCGATGAAGTTAAAAAAGTCGGCCAGGTTACATCCGGCGATGTGAATAAGAGCGGTGATCTAATCACCGAGCCTGTAAAGGGCACCGCCGATACTGTCGTAAAGGCAACCGAAGGAGTTGTAAAGGCTCCCGTTGAGGCCGCAAAACAGTAATAATATTTCATTAATCAATTGATAAAATAGAGGGAGCCATATCTTAAGTTAATGGTATGGCTCCTTCTATTAAAACGTTTTTATGCAAAAAGAATGAACGGTATTATATGAAGGTAATAAAATGTGCTCATACAGGATGTAAAGAGAGCGTGATAGCGCTGTCCGCATTCTGCTGGGACCACACTAAGGATAAGATTGAATATGCCAGTCTACTGGTTAAATACGCAAACGATGGCCATGATCTTACGGGTGCCAATCTTAAAAAAGTAGCACTAAAAAAAGCTCACATAGAAAAAGCACGTCTTTCGGGAGCAGACCTGTCACAGTCAGACCTGAGTTATGCGCATTTCTTTGACTGTAATCTGAATGGAGCGGCCATGATAGGCGCCGATCTATCTAACTGCGATTTTACGCATAGCAGTATAAGAAAGGCCGATTTAACCAAGGCAAACCTGGCCAACTCCAGGCTGTGGAATTCCGATCTAACCGAAACAAATCTTACCGAATCCAACTTATCCGGATCCGATATGTGGAATACAAAGTTATTTAAGGTTAAGCTTTGGCACACCAGCTTAGCAGGCGCCAGATCAATAACGAAAAAGAGTTTTTCGAAGGGTAAAAAGTTATTAGATATAGTCTCGATAAATGAATCGGGTACGACCTCTGCGGAGGAGTCGTACAGGGATATAAAACAGTACTTCATATCCAATGGAATGTATAATGACGCCAGCTGGGCATCATTCAAAGAGAAGACCATGGAGCGCCTGGCATTTAAGAAGAGGGGTGATTGGAACTATATTCCAAGCCTGGTAATGAGCGGGCTATGTGGTTACGGTGAGAAACCTTACAGGATCATACTTTCCGCGTTCCTGACGATACTTACGTTCGCCGCCTTGTATTTTTCATTTAATACTGTAGAACGCTGTGGGGATCACGCTTATATATTAAAGTGGTTTGACTATGTTTACTATAGCGCAATAACTTTTACGACCGTAGGTTACGGTGATTTTATTCCGAGAGCGCATATGGGCGCAAGATTATTGGCTGCCCTCGAAGCTTTCTCCGGCGTCTTTGTAACAGGCCTCTTTATATTTACGTTAGCCCGTAAATATTCCGCGCGATAACCTATTATTCATGAATATATCTAAATTATCATTGATTGAAAAGGCTAATAAGGTCTTCAGAAAATCCCTGAAGAGTTGCAATATATGCCCTCGCAATTGCGGCATAGACAGAACCGCGGGTGAGATAGGATACTGTAGGGCTTCATACAAACCCAGGGTGTATAGTTATCTGGCCCATCACGGCGAGGAGCCGCCCATATCCGGAATTAAAGGATCGGGGACTATTTTTTTCTCCCACTGCAATATGAAATGTGTATACTGCCAAAATTATCACTTCAGCCAGTTGGATAAGGGCGAGGATGTCACCGTAGAAGCTCTGGCGGATATAATGATAAGCCTCCAGAATAAAGGCTGCCATAATATAAATCTGGTAACTCCTACCCATTATGTTCCTCAAATCATGATATCGCTCGAGATAGCGATCAAGAACGGCCTTGATATACCGATTGTATATAATACCAGTGGTTATGAACTCGAAGAGACGATAAAATTATTGGACGGGATCATAGATATCTATCTGCCTGATATCAGGTATTCTGATAATGCTATGGCTAAGAAATATTCCGATGCGAATAGCTATGTTGAATTCAATCGCACAGCCATTAAGGAGATGCACAGACAAGTCGGAGATCTTAAGATGGATGAGCGAGGCATAGCTTTGGAGGGGCTGATTATACGCCTGCTGGTAATACCTAATATGATTTCCGGATCCGAGAAATCCCTGGAGTTCATTAAAAATGAGTTAGGTAAAAACACATATTTGAGCGTCATGAGCCAGTACTACCCGGCTTTCAAGGCCTGCGATTTTAGCGACTTATCCGGACGGAGCACTCCGGATGAATATAAGAATGTGGTTGACGAAGCATGTCTTTTGGGGTTAAATAATGGCTGGGTTCAGGATAGCCCTGAGAAGATCGACCCAAAATATTTAGGCACGAATATAAAACCCGCTAAAGGTAACCTGTAAAATGAAAAAACCCAGAAAGTCAATGTCGCATGCCAAGCAATTAGAAGCCATATCAAAGGTCAGTAAGACCATCACTTCGGATCTTTACCTCGAAGATATACTTAAATTGATAGTAACCGTAACGGCGGAGATAATGGATTCTAAGATATGCTCCCTGATGTTTATAGACGAGAAGACCGGCGAGTTAGTATTGAAGGCGACTCAATCGATGAGCGATTTATATAATAAGAAGCCGCATCTTAAGATAGGCGAGGGCATTGCCGGTAAGGTTGCGCTAACAAATAAACCCATAGCCGTTTACGACCTATCGAAAGAGCCGGAGTATAAGTCAAAAGCCATAGCCGAAAAAGAGGGGCTGAAGTCGTTGCTTTCCGTGCCTCTTTCAGTAAAAGGCAAAGTTCTTGGCGTATTAAATAACTACACATCGTACTCTCATAAATTTACAAAAGACGAGGCCAATATACTTACCACGGTAGCTAATCAGGCCGCGATCGTTATAGAGAATGCGGAACTCATGGTTAAGACGAAGGTTGTGCAGGCGGAGCTCGAGGCGCGTAAAGCGATCGAAAGGGCTAAAGGCATTCTAATGCGCCAGCAGGGGTTATCCGAAGAGGACGCCTTTCGTAAGATACAGCGCCAGAGTATGGATATGAGAAAGTCTATGCGGGAGATCGCTGAAGCGATTATTCTTATTGAAAACATGAAGAAATAGTTAGGAATTAAAAATCTTGATATTTTGCATTGACATTAGTCGTGTCGGTGGTATAATGGAAACGATAAGACTATGACGTCCATATCCCAAGGCGGGACATGGGCGTTTTTTTTGTTTATATGACCATAAGGCTAAATCATGAAGAAGAATATTAGAATAGCAATAGCGCAAATTAATTGCATAGTGGGCGATCTTGATGGTAATGCATCTAAGATAATTGATTACATCCAGAAAGCTAAAGGGCTCGGTGCCGATATAGTCGCTTTTCCTGAGCTTGCCATAACCGGTTACCCACCGGAGGACTTGCTTCTTAAGCCGAAATTCATATCTGATAATTTAGATGCCTTGAATAGGGTGGCAAAGTCAGTAAATGATATCAGTGCAGTCGTAGGGTTTGTAGGGCAAACGGGTAAAGATATATATAATTCAGCGGCCATATTGCATAAGGGTTCCGTTAAGGGCGTTTACCATAAGATGCTTCTGCCTAACTACGGCGTATTTGATGAGAAGCGATATTTTAAAAATGGCAATGCAGGCCAGGTTTTCAGGATAGGAGATCTGCTTTTCGGAGTAAATATTTGTGAAGATATCTGGCATAACGAAGGCCCGTTACTGCAAGAAGCCGGATTAGGCGCAAAGATAATCATTAACATTAATTCCTCTCCATATCATGCAGGCAAGATATTGGAGCGAGAGGAGATCGCAAAACGCGGTGCCAGGGCGAATAACGTCTACATAGTATATGCCAATTTGGTCGGTGGCCAGGATGAGATAGTTTTTGACGGGCAGAGTATGGTCATAGACCCATCGGGTAAAGTGATTTGCCGCGCGATGCCGTTTAAGGAAGATCTGCTATTAGCGGACCTCGAGGTAGAGACGGGAAAAGCATCTCCGGGTGAGAGGACTATAGTTCTATCAGATAAATTATCAGAAAAGGCCAGGCCGGCCATAATAAGAAAGAATATAGGCCCAATGGATCCTGTGGCGGAAATATATGAAGCGCTTTTATTGGGGCTAAAAGATTACGCAGTGAAGAATAATTTTGAAAAAGTCGTGATAGGGCTTAGCGGCGGGATTGATTCTTCGCTGGTGGCGGCCATATCGGTAGATGCTATAGGAAGCGATAATGTGACCGGCGTTTTTATGCCTACGAGATACTCGTCTGAAGAATCGGAGAAAGACGCCAGAGATGTGGCATCCAGGCTTGGTGTAAGATTCAATAATATCTCCATCGATCACATATATAAACTATATTTGATGGCTCTGGAGCCGTGTTTTGCGGGGTCACCGAGAGATATTACCGAGGAGAATCTTCAGGCGCGCATAAGGGGTAACATGCTAATGGCCCTTTCAAACAAATTCGGATGGCTGGTGCTTACGACCGGAAACAAATCCGAGATGAGCACCGGTTACGCGACGCTTTACGGAGATATGGCGGGCGGATTAGCGGTCATAAAGGATGTACCAAAGACGCTTGTGTATAAATTATCCAAATATCGGAATAGCATCTCTAAGGTGATACCTGATTCTGTAATTACTAAGGAGCCTACCGCCGAGCTTAGGCATAATCAAAAGGATAGAGATACGCTCCCGCCATACGATATGTTGGATCCTATAGTTAAGTCGTATGTGGAGGAAGATAAGAGTCCCGGAGAAATTGTGAAACTTGGTTTTAACAAAGATATTGTGGATAGGGTAGTGGATATGGTGGATAAGAGCGAATATAAAAGGAGGCAAGCTCCTCCCGGCATTAAGATCACGCCTAAAGCGTTTGGCAAAGACAGAAGGATGCCCATAACCAACAAATACAAATAGTAATTAAATATCTCGCTGTAGAGAATATATCAAGAAGGAGCAAAGAAGCCCTTTATGGTACTTGTATGAATGTAAGGGCTTGTTTTAAACACACAGAAGTGTAAATGGCACAAAGGCGTTCTCAAAATTAAGGGGCGCCTTTTATTTTAAAGACTAAGACGTCTTTTTGACCACTGAGCGGTCGAAAGGACGTTTTTTTAATTACAATTTATAAATTAAAAAGGAGGGATATATGATAAATAGTGGAGATGTAGCATGGGTTTTGATGTCGACCGCGCTCGTCATGATGATGACGGCGCCGGGTCTGGCATTTTTTTATGGGGGTTTGGTAAGGCGTAAGAATGTGCTGGCAACAATGATGCAGTCGTTCTTCGTGCTGTGCCTTATAAGCATACAATGGATATTATGCGGATATAGCTTATCGTTCGGACCCGACATTGGTCATTTCATAGGAAGCTTGTCATGGGCCGGATTGAAAGGCGTTGGCATGGCACCGAACCCTGACTATGCATCAACGATACCACATCTGCTTTTCATGGTATATCAGATGATGTTTGCAGTAATCACTCCGGGTTTAATAACAGGTGCATTTGCAGAGAGAATGAAATTCTCCGCCTATGTGATATTCACATTATTATGGGCAACGCTTGTATACGATCCTGTATGCCATTGGGTATGGGGAGCGGGCGGCTGGCTTAAGAATATGGGAGCCCTGGACTTTGCCGGAGGTACAGTAGTTCACGTTTCATCCGGAATTTCCGCTTTAGTCTGCGCTCTTATGTTAGGAAAGAGGAGAGGTTACGGACGCGAACCTATGCCGCCGCACAATCTTCCTCTGACCATATTGGGCGCTTCTCTTTTATGGTTCGGATGGTTTGGGTTCAACGCGGGTAGCGCATTGGGCGCGAATGAACTTGCAGTCTCTGCATTCATTGCCACAAATACCGCAGCAGCTGCCGCCGCGCTAATGTGGATGGCCATAGAATGGAAATTTACAGGCAAGCCAACAATTCTTGGTGGTGCCACAGGAGCTGTGGCCGGACTGGTGGCAATAACGCCTGCGGCGGGATTCGTGTCGCCACTATCATCTATCTTAATAGGGATAGCGGTTGCCATCGTTTGCTATACGGCTGTCGCTGTGATCAAACTTAAGCTCGCATATGATGATAGTCTGGACGCATTTGGTGTGCATGGAGTAGGCGGGACGCTGGGAGCCCTATTAACCGGACTGTTCGCGCAGAAGGTGATTAATTCTGCCGGAAATAACGGTCTATTTTTCGGAAATCCTCATCAATTTATCGTACAAGCTATCGGTGTAGTGGCAACGATGGCCTATTCTATCGTCATCACATTTATTCTTCTTAAGATGATCGATGCTGTAATAGGTCTGAGGGTGGCAGACGAAGAGGAGACCGTCGGATTAGATATTACTCAACACGAAGAGAGCGCTTATACACTGCTCGATTAATATACAAAAGGAGAAAGCCATGAAACTCATAATTGCTGTTATTCAACCGCATAAGTTGGAAGATGTGCTTCTGGAGTTAGAAAAGGCCGAGATACATTTAAAGACAGTATCAAATGTTTTGGGATGCGGCAGACAAAAAGGGCGCACTGAAATATATAGAGGCAGGAAAGAAACGGGAAATCTGCTAAAGAAAGTAAGGCTAGAAATTGCAGTAAATGCCGAATTTGTCGAACCTGCCATTTCAGCAATAACTAAAGGAGCTAGAATAGGCAAGATAGGTGATGGTAAGATATTTGTGATCGATCTTAATGAATGCGTTAGGATCAGGACCGGGGAAAGAGGTAGTCAAGCTATAGGATAAAGTTACCAATTTAGGTCAATTATTACTTGTATTAGTGTAAAGATTGAAATTGCCGCACAAACACCACGTAGTGTTTATTACAATGACGTTTCGTTCTTCTATGAAGAAGGAGCGTCATTTTTGTTTATTATGTCTATTATTAATGAAACAGGGAGGCTGCGATGCATAAAAGAGAGATAATGATATATACATTAGTTGGTGCCGTTGTCTGTTTCGTAGTTGTGGCCACATTTAACAGCGTGCCATCGTATGCAGATGAAAGTACGCCAAAAGCACCGTTGATGAGCGCCCTGGACAATGTAGGAGTATCAGATCCTTTAAACAAACTAGCGATTAACATCTACGGATATGCAGAAGGAGGCTGGTTCTATGATGCCTCTTCGCCTCACAAGGGAGCGGGACCAACGTTTATTGGATACAACAGCTACAAAAGCGATCTCACTCCCGATAAGGTCAGCCTGAACATCGAACGCACGGTCGATCCTACGAAAAAGCAGTTTGATTTGGGCGGACGCATGGAGGGTATTTTTGGTGCAGACGCTGCATTCATCCACTCAAACGGCATGTGGGATACTCAAACAGGCCATAATCAATGGGATCTCCTCCAAGCCTATGCGGATATAGCTCTTCCTTATGTACCGGTCCGAGTGCGCTTCGGTAAGTGGATAGAGCTAGCCGGTTTCGAGCAATTCAGCGCTAATATCTATGGGGCTTTTGGTGACCCCGCCAGAGCGCTATATACATATAGCTACCAGTTCCTCTATGCAGAACCTGGTACGCAGACTGGCACCCTGTTCACTTATGTTCTGAGTCCGCAATGGACATTTGATGCCGGATTTACCTGGGGCTGGAACCAGTCCTTGCGGGATGCCAACCATGCGCTTGATTTCCTGGGCCGTGTGACATACGCACCAAGTGACAAAACTACATTTATCTTTGTTATTACTGAAGGCCCGGAGTTCCCTATAGGCACAGGCCATAATCTGCCTAATGGTGACAGTGGCAACTATTGGACTGCGTTGGATTTTGTCATCACGCAGAAGGTCACCGATAAATTAAGCCTTGGCTTAGGAATTGACTATGTCGAGACTCCTAAGATATCCGGCTTACCCGAAGGGACCAAGCAATGGGGTGGCGTGGCAGGGTATGCCAGCTACGCGATCGATCCTCACTTCACACTTAATACCAGGCTTGAATGGTATGATGACGCAGCAAATGGTTTTTCTAACGCTGCATCAAGCGGCGCCAATTACTACGAGGTAACCGCCGGCGTGGCCATAAAGCCATTTCCAAAAGACAATATACTTTCGCACTTATTGTTTAGACCGGAAATTCGTTATGATCATAGTGACCGATCGGTATATAGCACAGGGAAACGAGATCAATTGACATTCAGTATGGACGGGTTATTTACGTTTTAGCTTTATTGTAGAAGTGTCGAGAAAGCTAAGTTTTAGATTTTTTCTGGACATTATTTTCTTGCACAAACACAAAGCGTGTGTTAGTATTTTTGAGCACGATGGAGTGCCATACAGATTAAAAAACGATAAGAACATAGGCGTTCGATTTCGGCCGTTAGATTATTTTTTTGGCGCGAGAAGAGCGCTTAATTGTTTACAATAATTTTAAGGAGGATGTATGGCATCCAGGCAACAGACAGCCACGATAAGCAAAGAAACAAGTCCGCTACAGGTTAAGGGGGGTAACATGCCGGTCAGACAGGAAGCGCTTTCCAGAGTCAAGAGCATTAATTTGGCTAAGGTTGATAGTCCTAAAAAAGTATCATCATATTTCGGTGAAAATACATTCAATTTAACCGCTATGAAGGAGTATATATCTAAAGATGCTTTCGATGCATTTAAACGCTGGATGTCCGAGGGCGTTACCATTACCATCGATCAGGCAAATGAAATAGCCAACGCAATGAAGGACTGGGCGATGTCGAAAGGCGCCACATACTACACTCATTGGTTCCAGCCGATGACAGGGCTTACAGCTGAAAAGCACGACAGTTTCATTTCAATTACAGGGCAAGGTACAGTCATCGAGAAGTTTTCCGGAAGCAAACTGATTCAGGGCGAGCCGGATGCAAGCTCATTTCCATCGGGCGGAATCCGTGCGACTTTTGAAGCCCGCGGATATACGGCATGGGATCCTTCGAGCCCGGCCTTCATTATTGAATCAAATTCAGGCAAGACCCTGTGTATTCCAACCATCTTTATCTCTTACCATGGTGAGGCGCTCGATAAAAAACTACCACTTCTACGTTCTGATGACGCCTTAAGTAGGGCCGCCGTCAATTTATTGAAATTATTTGGCCATAAGGATGCCAAAAAAGTAATATCGACATGCGGAGCGGAGCAGGAATACTTCCTTATAGATAAAAATTACTACAACTTAAGGCCGGACCTTATAATGACCGGCAGGACGCTTGTTGGCGCAAGCTCTCCCAAAGGTCAGCAGTTAGAAGATCAGTACTTTGGCGCTATAAAAGAACGTGTGGTGAATTACATGTTCGAAGTTGCCGAGGAGGCTTATAAGCTGGGCATTCCTATTATGACCAGGCATAACGAGGTCGCGCCGCACCAGTACGAGTTTGCTCCAATTTTCGAGGAATCGAACATTGCCGCAGATCATAATCTACTATTAATGGAGATAATGAAGAAGGTGGCGTTGAGGCATAATCTGGTCTGTCTCTTGCACGAAAAACCGTTTGCCGGTATTAACGGAAGCGGTAAGCATCTGAATTGGTCGCTCGCCGACGACAAAGGCAACAACCTCTTAAATCCCGGAGACACGCCGGAGGATAATCTACAATTTTTGGCCGTGCTTGCCGCAGTACTAAGGGCAGTCTACCTGCATTCCGATCTTCTGAGGGCCAGCATTGCTCTGGCGGGTAATGAGCACAGGCTCGGCGCAAATGAAGCGCCTCCGGCGATTATAAGCGTTTTTCTCGGAGAGCAGCTTAATTCTATTTTAAATATGATAGAAAATGGCACAAAAGATAAAATATCGAAGAGTGATATAATTGATCTGGGAGTCGCGAGGCTTCCCAGATTTAATAAGGACACTACCGACAGAAACCGAACTTCGCCTTTTGCCTTCACTGGAGCAAAGTTTGAGTTTAGAGCGGTCGGATCGTCACAAAACATATCCACACCGATCACTATGGTGAATACTATCATAGCCGATTCACTCGATTATGTTGCCGGTGAAATAAAGAAAGCCTCCAGCGGTAAAGATTTCAATACCGCGGTCTTACGAGTAATAGCCAAGATAGTCAAAGAGACTAAAGATATACGTTTCGAGGGAAATAATTACGCCGAAGAGTGGGTGAAAGAGGCTAAGAAAAGAGGGCTTCCTAATGTCGCATCTACGTGCGAATCCCTGAAAGCCCTTGAAGATAAAAAGAACATCACCCTTTTCGAGAAGTATAAAGTATTCTCATCCGAGGAGATCGTTGCAAGGTATCATATATGGGTGCATACTTATAATACCATGATCGAGATAGAGGCAAATACCCTTAACGAAATAGTGAACTCGACCGTTGTCCCTGCGAGCATGGAATACGAAGAGATGCTTGCGGACAATCTTTCCAAAGTCGTGAGACTGAAGAAGGACGCAGGATTGAAGGTCATCCCGGAGGCGATTAATGACCAGAAAGAGCATCTCGCAGAGGTGGTGGCGAAGATATATTATGTTCGTCACAATACCGCTTCGCTTGTTAAAATGCTTGAGAAAGCGGGCAAGCTTCCGCACGAGAAGAAGGCAGAGCTGTATTTCGATGAGCTTAAGCCTTTGATGGAACATATAAGGAAACATGTGGATGATCTGGAGAGGGTTGTTCCGGATGAGCATTGGGATTTACCTAAATACAGAGAGATGCTTTTTATAAAATAAAGATTTATTGCGATAGATGAAAACGCCTTCCTTAAGAGGGAGGGCGTTTTTGTCATACTCTTAAGAAAGCTATTAATGCGATATAATAATCTACCGGAAGCGCAGGGTCTGTACGATCCAAGATTTGAACACGATTCATGCGGTGTTGGGTTCGTATGTAATATTAAAGGCGCTCAATCCAATTCCATAGTAAAACAAGGGCTCGAGGTATTAAATCGTCTTTCTCACCGCGGCGCTACCGGCGCCGATCCCAAGACCGGCGATGGCGCGGGTATATTGATCCAGATCCCGCACGACTTTTTCGATAAAGTCTGTAAAGATGCTAAAATTAAACTACCGCAAAAAGGCAGTTATGGAGCAGGCCTTGTATTTCTTCCGACCGATAGAGCTTCGCGCGACGTCATTAAAGATTACTTTAAGAAGGTTATCGAAGATGAAGGTCAGACGCTTCTCGGATGGCGCGATGTCCCTGTAGATAACTCTGTAATAGGACTCACTGCCAGAGAGACGGAGCCTAAGATTGAACAAGTATTCGTCGCCAAAAGTAATAATATAAAAGACCCATTAGATTTTGAACGGATACTATATGTAATCAGGAAGCGTGTGGAAAATTACGTACGCGATTCCGATATTCCGCAGAAGAGATCGCTATACGTAACAAATCTTTCGAGCAGAACCTTCTCGTATAAAGGACTGCTGATGCCTGAGCAGGTCGACAGCTTCTTCCTGGATCTTAAGGATCCGCTTATTAAAAGCGCCATCTGCCTGGTTCATTCCAGATATAGCACCAACACCTTCCCTACATGGGATCTGTCCCAGCCATTCAGATTCTTAGCCCATAACGGAGAAATTAACACTCTGCGGGGTAATATTAATTGGATGAAGGCCAGGGAGGGGCTGCTACATAGTAAGCTGTTCGGTAAGGACATTAAGAAGTTATTGCCCGTAGTAGTCCCGGGGGGAAGCGATTCGGCAACCATAGATAATGTGTTCGAGCTTTTAGTCCTTTCGGGAAGATCATTACCGCATGCGATGACGATGTTAATACCCAGCGCGTGGGAGCAGAACGCATTAATGGATAAGAAGTTCTCCGATTTTTATAAATACCACGCCTGCCTTATGGAGCCGTGGGATGGTCCGGCGGCTATGGCGTTTACGGACGGAACATGCGTCGGAGCTTTACTCGATAGAAATGGCCTCAGGCCGGCGCGTTACCTGGTAACTAAAAAAGATATTGTCGTTATGGCCTCCGAGGTAGGCGTATTGGATATCCCGCCCCAGGACATACTCATCTCAGGAAGATTAGAGCCCGGCAAGATATTCTTCATAGACACTCAAGCCGGAAAGATAGTAAACGATCCTGAGGTAAAGGAGGAAATGGCCGGCGGACAACCATACGGCAGCTGGCTGAAAAAGAATCTCGTAGAACTTACAAGTATTCCCGGTGTTACGTTAACTAAAAAGCGCGAGGAACCTTTATTAAAAAGGCTTAAAGCCTTCGGATACACCAGGGACGACATGAAGTTCATAATAAAACCGATGGCGGAGGAGGGTAAAGAGCCGGTCGGGTCCATGGGAAATGACTCTCCGCATGCCATCCTTTCACTTAAGCCGCAAACTCTATTCACATATTTTAAACAGTTATTCGCTCAGGTAACGAACCCCGCGGTCGACCCTATCAGGGAAGAGTGCGTAATGAGTCTCGAAAGCTTCATAGGCGCGCAGAAGAATATACTCGATGAAACCCCGGCGCATTGTCACAAACTGCATGTAAAAGAACCTATCTTAACCGATGAAGAGCTCGAGAAGATACGCAGGATACGTAAAGGAAACTTTAAAACAAAGACCATATCCCTTTTATTTGATCCGGCCGATGAAAAAAATCTCGTAAAAGCTATCGACAGCATATGTAAAGAAGCTGTGGTTGCGATAAAAAATGAATATAATTTCATAATATTGAGCGATAGGGGAATTAATAAAAAGAATGCCGCTATTCCTATATTAATGGCAACAGGCGCTATACATCACCACCTTACAAGGAAATCCATCAGAACGCAAATAGGCATAATCATTGAAAGCGGCGAACCCAGAGAGGTACACCATTTTGCGCTTCTCTTCGGGTACGGAGCCGACTGCATAAACCCGTATCTTGCCTATGAAGCGATCGGGCACCTGGTAGACGATAAGGAAGTAACCGCTGACCTTAACAAGGCAATTAAAAATTATCGCAAAGCCGTATATCACGGCATATTGAAGGTCTTATCGAAGATGGGTATATCCACCTTACAGAGCTATAGAGGATCTCAGATATTCGAGGCCCTGGGATTAAATGCTGAAGTCATAGAGAAATGTTTTGCCGGGACAGTATCCCGAATCGGCGGCGCCGGTTTCGGTGAAATTGCGAAAGAGACCGCTCTTAAGCATAAGGATGCGTATCCGGATGTGGAGCTCGGTATTTCGCACCTGAACCCGGGCGGCATATATCAATGGAACAAGGGTGGTGAATTTCACCTGTGGAATCCGGATTCTATCGCGGGTCTTCAGGATGCCACGAGAAATAACGATTATCATAAATATAAAGAGTTTGCCCGCCTTATTAATGACCAGTCTGCTAATCCGACAACGCTTCGAAGCCTGCTCAAGTTTAAAAATGCCGGTAAGCCCGTACCCATAGAAGAGGTTGAATCAACCGAGTCGATATTTAAACGTTTTGCCACCGGCGCTATGAGTTTCGGATCTATATCAAAATTGGCGCATGAGAATTTAGCTATTGCAATGAACAGGATAGGCGGCCGTTCAAATACGGGCGAGGGCGGAGAGGATCCTGCCAGGTTCACGCCTCGCCCTAATGGTGATTCGGCCAGAAGCGCGATAAAACAGGTTGCCTCCGGCAGGTTTGGCGTTACTACTAATTATCTGGTAAATGCGGACGAGCTTCAGATAAAGATAGCTCAGGGCGCAAAGCCAGGTGAAGGCGGACAGCTTCCGGGACATAAAGTAAGCGCTACTATAGCGCGCACACGTTACACTACGCCCGGCGTAACTCTCATATCGCCGCCGCCTCACCACGATATATATTCGATCGAAGACCTCGCGCAACTTATCTTCGATCTTAAGAATACTAATACACGGGCGCGAATAAGCGTGAAGCTCGTTTCCGAAGTGGGCGTAGGCACCATCGCTGCCGGAGTCGCCAAGGGGCATGCCGATATGATACTTATATCGGGCGGAGATGGTGGAACCGGGGCATCCCCATTGAGTTCCATTAAGCATGCCGGGCTACCCTGGGAATTAGGTCTTTCAGAGACCCACCAGACCCTTGTCCTTAATAATCTCAGAAGCCGGGTAAGATTGCAGACAGATGGCCAGATGAGGACGGGAAGGGATGTCGCTATAGCCGCTCTCTTGGGCGCCGAAGAGTATGGATTCTGCACGGCTATGCTAATAGCATCGGGATGCGTAATGTTAAGGCACTGCCATTTAAACAATTGTTCGGTCGGCGTCGCTACTCAGGATGAGATTCTGGAGAAGAGGTTTCACGGCCGCCCTGAGTATGTAATTAACTACTTTCATTTTATCGCAAGAGAGCTTCGGGAGATAATGGCGAATTTGGGCATTAGAACTATTGATGATATGATCGGAAGAACGGATCTATTAGATGTAAATATGGATATTTTACCATGGAAGGCTAAAGGCATAGACTTCTCAAAGATATTATTTAAACCGAATGTCCCGGAAAGCACCCCTACTCGCTGCACCATTAAGCAGGACCATGGAATAGATAAAATTCTGGACGTAAAACTGATCGATAAGTTAAGGATGTCGATCGATAAAGAGACACCCGCAGAGATAAACATCGATATAAAAAATGTAAATAGGGCTACCGGTGCGAGCCTTAGCGGCGAGATATGCAGACGCCGCGGGGAAGAAGGACTGGCCGAAGATACTATCCGCTGTAAATTTAAAGGCACTGCAGGGCAAAGTTTTGGCGCATGGCTTGCCAGGGGAGTAACCTTCGAGCTTGAAGGCATGGCTAATGATTACGTCGGCAAGGGTATATCGGGCGGTAAGATAATTATATATCCCGATCGTAACGCAGGTTATAAGCCGGAGGACAATATAATAATAGGCAACACCGCTTTCTATGGCGCTATAACAGGCGAGGCTTATATACGAGGCGTTGCCGGAGAGCGTTTTTGCATACGTAACTCCGGGCTATGTGCAGTTATCGAGGGATTAGGTGATCACGGTTGTGAATATATGACCGGAGGAAAAGTAATTGTGCTGGGCAAGACCGGCCGTAATTTTGGCGCGGGAATGTCCGGCGGCGTGGCATACATTTACGATTTATCCGGAGACTTTAAAAATAGATGTAATATGGAGATGGTGGTGCTGGAGAAGATAGATAAAGATGATGAGAGATCAATAAAAGAATTGCTCGCGAATCATTATAAATACTGCAATAGCGTTACGGCAAATGAGATTCTGCGGAATTTTAAATCTAAGGCTCATCACTTTGTAAAAGTAATGCCCCTGGAATATAAGCGTATTTTAGATGCGAAGAAGGCTGAGGCTAAGATGGGACTGTCCGAGGTGTATGATGGGTGATCCAAAAGGCTTTCTTAAAGTCAGAAGAGAGACATGTGCCTATAGGCCGGTTTGCGAGCGTGTAACCGATCATAAGGAAGTTTCCATTCTAAGGCCGGAAGGATTGTCGAGGGATCAGGCTTCGAGATGCATGGATTGCGGCACGCCGTTTTGTCACTGGGGGTGTCCTATCGGAAATTATATCCCGGAATGGAACGATCTCATGTTTAAAGGCAAGTGGGCTCAGGCCATCGAGCTTTTACATGCCACAAATAACTTTCCCGAGTTCACGGGTCGTATATGTCCCAGTCTATGCGAATATGCATGCGTATTAGGTATTAACGATGACCCCGTAACAGTGCGGGATAACGAATTATCTATTATCGAACAGGCATTTAAAATAGGTTTAATAAAACCAAAGGTTATAAAAAATCGTACCAAAAAAAAGGTGGCTGTTATAGGGTCTGGCCCTGCAGGCCTTGCCGCAGCGGACCAGCTGAACCTGGCCGGACACGATGTCACTTTATTTGAGAAGGATGGTAGGCTGGGTGGTATCTTACGTTATGGTATACCTGATTTTAAGCTGGCCAAATCAGTGATCGACCGACGCGTTGCCATATTAAAGAAAGAAGGCATTAAATTTATAACCAATACGCACGTCGGTGTTGATCTTCAGGCGGCCAAGCTGATAAAAGATTTCGATGCCATTTGTCTTGCCGGAGGCAGTAGGATGCCGCGTGATCTAAAGATTGAGGGTAGGAATCTTCCCGGAATACATTTTGCTATGGATTATCTTACTCAATCCAATAAGCGCGCTTCCGGCGCTAAGATACCTATCCGGGACCTGATTGATGCTAAAGGAAAAAAAGTGCTTGTGATAGGCGGAGGAGATACAGGGGCGGATTGCGTTGGCACCTCCCACAGGCAGGGCGCGCGGTGCGTTGTTCAAATAGAGGTTCTTCCTAAGCCGGCCGATTGCAGGACACCCGAATTTCCATGGCCGAAATATCCCGTAACACTTAAGACCTCTACGAGTCATGAGGAGGGAGGTGAAAGAAGCTGGGCGGTATCCACTAAAAAATTTGTCGGCGATTCCAGCGGCGTTAAGAAAGTTATATGCGCAAGGCTTGACTTCTCGGAACGCGATGCTAAGGGCTGCCCAATAATGAAGGAGTTGCCAGATAGCGAGTTCGAGATAGATACCGAACTCGTAATATTGGCCATAGGCTTTGTTCATCCGGAGCATAACGCGCTCCTAAAAGATATAGGTCTCGAGTTCGATAACCGCGGAAATGTTAAGACAGACTCGCGACATATGACATCTGTTAAAAAGGTATTCTCAGCCGGCGATATGAGGAGAGGACAATCGCTCGTAGTCTGGGCTATCTCTGAAGGGCGTAAAGTAGCCCACTACATAGACGAGTATCTTATGGGTAATAGCAATTTACCCGAGTATTAGGGGATATGCATATATTAGATCAGATACCTATTATTGGAGCAATTAAGAGATGGGTTACGGGTAAAAATCGTAATCTTTATGATCCAAAGCTTTTTCATAATCTGTCGCTAATTGCCTTCTTCGCATGGGTCGGTCTGGGAGCTGACGGGCTATCTTCATGCTGTTACGGTCCTGAGGAGGCATTCTTAGCGCTTAAAAGCCATATGTTCCTGGGCGTATTTGTCGCTATAGCAACTGCTTTCACGATATTTATAATAAGCGCCAGCTATTCCCAGATAATAGAATTATTTCCTGCCGGCGGCGGAGGTTATCTGGTAGCAAGTAAATTGCTATCACCATCGCTTGGGATGGTGTCCGGATGCGCGCTTCTCATAGATTATGTCTTGACCATAGCTCTGTCAATATCCAGCGGAGCTGACGCTATATTCAGTTTTTTACCTCCGGAGCTCCAATCGTTTAAGATCATACTTGCAGTCGGCGGTGTCATAGCCTTGGTATCTCTCAATTTACGCGGCACCAAAGAGTCGGTTTTTCCTCTTATCCCGGTTTTCATAACATTCGTTTTAACACACACATTCGTAATAATATATTCCATAGTGACACACCTGGCAGACTTTGGATCGCTTGCGGCCACCACTTCAGCTGATGTCCGGACAACAACCAGCGAGATCGGTATCTTTGGCATGCTTTTTCTTATAATGCGTGCTTACAGTATGGGAGCCGGAACATATACAGGTATCGAAGCCGTTAGTAATGGCATGCCTGTACTGAGAGAGCCAAAGGTTAAAACCGCTAAGAAGACCATGTTGTATATGGCTATATCGCTTGCATTCATGGCCGGCGGATTAATGATATCTTACCTACTCTATAGAGTCCAATATCATCCGGGCAAGACATTAAACGCATCGCTAATCGGAAATATGGTAGCTCATTGGAGCGGAAACTCAGGGTATATCTTTTTATTGGTAACCCTGATATCTGAGGCTGTCCTACTTTTCGTTGCTGCTCAAACTGGATTTCTGGATGGACCCAGGGTGCTGGCAAATATGGCCCAGGATCGATGGTTTCCATTCCAGTTCACACTGCTCAGTGAACGATTTGTAACGGAGAATGGTATCATTTTAATGGGTGGTGCTGCTTTAGTATTGATATTGATAAGCCGCGGATCGGTTAAATTTCTGGTAGTTCTATACAGTATCAATGTATTTATCACATTCTGCCTATCGCAGTTAGGTATGGTTCGTCACTGGTGGGAGTCAAGAAACAAAGCAAAGGGATGGCTGCGAAAATTATGCATTAACGGTATAGGGCTTACGCTTACCTCGTTCATACTTATTGCTATGGTAATCCTTAAGTTTAGAGACGGGGGATGGATAACAATAGTTATTACCGGATCGCTTGTAGCCATTGCTGTTTCAATTAAGCGGTTCCATTATCGCACCCGTAAACTATTAAGCGGACTTGATAGGCTGGTCCTTGCCGCCGTAGCATCAGAACCGGCAGTACCTTCTAAAGAAGTTCTATTCGATCCAAGCTCCCGTACCGCGGCTATTCTGGTAAGCGGATTTAACGGCGTAGGGCTTCATACCTTGTTAAACGTTCAAAATCTCTTTGGCGGCAACTTCAAGAACTTTTTCTTCATTCAAGCGGGTATTGTAGATTCCGAACGATTTAAAGGGGTGAGTGAACTGGGGGAGTTGCAGAATCACGTGGCGCATGAATTAGAACGTTACGTAAAGTTTATGCATAATCAGGGGTTTTATGCTCAGTCATTCTCGGCCATTGGGACCGATGTGGCCTCTGAAATAGTCTCTCTCTCAGTCAAGATATTCAACACTCACCCTGAGACAGTCTTCTTCGGAGGACAGATAGTATTTCCTGAAGAGACGGTATTCACAAAGGCACTTTATAATTACACCAGCTTTGCAGTGCAGAGGAGACTGCATCAGTTGGGTATACCATTCATACTCATGCCGATCAGGGTGAATGAAAAGAGTGATGCGGGGTAGAACCGGTTTTGGAGAAGAATAAAACCAAAATAAAATAAAATAAATTTGTTATTGACAAAATAACTAAAATATGTAAATATAACTCCTCAACGTTTGAAGATGAGAAAGTTAGTTATTCATTAGGATGATTAGGTCAACAAAAGTTGTCGTTGTAAAATGCTGTCTCGTAGCTTCAGCGCGTTATTTTTTATATGTTTTAACATTCGGAATTTAAGCGAATAGGAATGTGTATGATCTGGCCGGCAAAACTTAAATATCTCTACAGAATATTATCCAGCATACTGGTCATTACATTTTTATGGGAACAGTTATGCTGGGCGGGCGATATCAGCGCTCAGCATCTTCCGGCTAATCTCAATAATCCCTCCGGTAGCATGAACTCTAACGATCTGCAGAAGAGTCAATCTCAAGCGCAAGGATTAGTTGACGCAAAGAATGACCTCGCTGTAATAGCCTTTACTGCGTCTACTCCGACCGATGTGGTCAATTCT
>CAIMPC010000040.1 GCA_903843285.1 Candidatus Omnitrophota bacterium | reverse complement strand
GAAATAACCGGGTATCTTCTATTCTTAAGCTTATATTACAAGGGGAAACCATCGTCAGGATTTTAGATGCCCATGCGCCATGATACGCTTACGAGGGAACCACCGTGATTACTTTTGGTACCGTTGTCATGATCGCCAACACATGCTTTAAAATGCGTTCCTCTGGAGCAAGCTCTCGGGCGATATGTTAAAGTAGATTCCCAGGGCAATGTTACGCAGGTTAATGGATATTTTGAAGCCGTCAGGCCGGACAATGTTGAGGAATCAAAATTAACAGTAGCGTGGATTAAAAATAACTACTTTAATGGTATAGAAATAAGGGAGGCTGTAGCTCCAGGTGTTCCTATCAGCTCTACACAAAACGTCTCAGTCAACTTGACGCAAATTATCGGTTATTATAGCCCAGAAGATAGCGACAGCATGATCTGTAGTGAGTTATATAATAGAGCATATTTTGGAGTTTTTAAGAACTTGCCGCTAGGTGTAACCCGTTACCACTATAAGACCCTAGAGGTGCGCATATCTCCACAAGATGATTATAACGCAAGAAATAAATATGGTAAACTATTGTCAGACATTGTTTCTGGCAAATAGTTATTACGGAGGCTACTAATTGAAAACAAAGCGATTACCTACATTATTAAGTGCTGCTATAATGATGCTTTCTCTTTGCTCTTGCGGTAAATTAAACGTGTCCGCGGAGGATAAAGTAGTGCCTGTTGAAGGACAGATTACGTTCTCATCCGATAGAGGTGGATGTCAATTTTTACTTAAGAATGGCAATATGGAGAGGCTAACTATAGAAGGTGGCGCTGGACGTTTCTCCGCAGATGGAAAGAAGATATATTTTCGAAAGGGATTCGAGCTGTATATTTACAATCTTGATACGAGCATTACAGATAGTTTAGGTGGACTTAATAAGTATAAGCCATTCGAGTTTGATTTGTCGCCGGATAATAAAAAAGTTGTTTTTGTATCATTTGGTCTAAAATTTGATTATGATATTCCGCAAAATGTCTTTACGATGAATTTGGATGGCACTGATTATAAGCAATTGACGTTTTTTACGGGGGGGCCTAAAGGGTGGAATGCCGCAGGAGCCGCACGGCCTCGCTGGTCCCCAGATGGTAAGATGATTCTGTTTTGTGGTCCGAATATAATCAATAAAAGTAATGGATCTGATGCAATATATTCTATCAAGTCAGATGGGACTGACTTAAAAAAACTTATTGGAACTGATGGTGATTTTATATTTGCTCGAGAGCCGACTTGGTCTCCTGACAGCAAAAAGATAGCATTTGTTGCTTGTCTAAAAAATGATAAACAAGGTTATGAGTATACATATACATCGGATGCAGATGGATCAAATCCAAAGAAAGAAATAGCAGGCTATCATTACATATTCATGGCAAACGCTGATGGGTCAGACATAAAGCAAGTTACAAAAAAACAACATGATGATAAAACCCCCGCTTTTTCTCCTGATGGTAAGAAAATATGCTTTGCGTCTTGCAGGCATTATACAAAAGATAAAATCCCAAATCCGATTGGCAGTGAGTTATTTGTGATCGATATTGATGGCACGAATGAGATTAGGTTAACATCGTCTTATTTAGCGCCTGAGCACAATATAATTAGCCCTCATCTTAGTAAATATCCATCGGATTCCGACCCGGATTGGCATGAATGATCTTGCCTCCACCATTGCTTCTTAATTAATAACACAAGGAGTAGATGAATGAAGAAATTAATCATTGTAATTTTAGCGCTATTCATACTTGCCTCTATGGCATGTGCCGAGCCAAAAAATAACGACGAGTTATTCAAGGCCGTAAACGATGCTGGCAAGCTATTGGGTCAAGGCAAATACAATGAAGTTATTGCTCTGTTGGAAAACAATCTTCCGGCTGACATTGAGGGTGGAATGAGCAACGAGGATATTGCCACTTTAGGTATTGGATACAATAATATTGGAATAGCCTATCTTAAAATAGCTAAATTTGATAGGGCAATAATATCCATCAATCGATGCAGGGAAATTCTACCTAAATGGTCGGCGCCTTACTATCTTCTGGGACAAGCATATTATGAGTATGGCTTATTTAAAGAGAGTGTTACGAATTTCAATAAAGGAATGGAGCTTGAACCAGCCGCCGCTGATTGCAGAGATTATAGTTATCTAATGGCTAGCTACATCTCGCTGAATGATAGGGCGAGTGCAGAAAAAGTGCTGGAACTCGCTAAGAAACGTTTTCCCGATCAGGCGAAGAGTTTAACCATATCAGGATTAGAGTCTGGACTATCCAAAGGGAAAGATACTAATACGTATATGAGGCAAGCCGAAATTTGCTATCAACGTAAGGATTATAACGGTGAAATTGAAAATTATAGAAATATTATCAGGATCGATCCTAATCATAAGGTAGCTCATTATAATTTGGGTAAATGCTTGTTAACTATCGGTAAAAATGACGATGGAATAGCGGAATGCGAAAAAGCCATAGCACTCGGCCTGGATAATATCAATGTATACAGGGCTCTCGGGAAGGAATATCTAAAGAAGAAGGAAGAAGAAAAAGCCTTAAAGATGTACGAAAACATCAAAAGATTGAATCCCAATGATGACAGTGCATATTTTACGTGTGGCGTGCTTTATTTAGGATCACGAGATATTCCGAAAGCTCGTGAAGACTTTAAGAAGGCAGTAGAGCTAAATCCGAATAACGTAGAGGCGCATTATGAATTGGGTTGGCTCTATACAGATTATAAGCCTGTATATGCAAGGCAAGAGCTCGAAAAAGCACTTAAATTAAATCCCAGTCATAGTGGTGCAAAAAAAGAGCTTGAACGACTAAACAACAAAAATAAGTGAAGAAAATCAGTGCCATGCTCACAGGTGCCACCCTCACATCAAGAATATGAGTAATTTGAAATAATTTATAGGGTGAGCGGACTATTTAGTGATAATTAGTCTTCAATCGGTAATTGTGATTGTAGCGTAACAGCTAATAATTTTATAAATTAATCCTATGGATAAATATACACAAAAAACTAAAGAGTGGTTAGATAAAAGATTCGCCGAAGGGGTAAAAGAAGGTGCGTATTTTGCGCATCAGCCTATATATGGGTATAAGAGGGGCCGCACCGAAGGTCGCGATCTAATAAGATACCTACGCAATCTCTCGATTTTAACCAAGCTTTCATATTTAAAGTTTGATAGTTTTATGGATATAGGCGGGGCAGAAGGTTATATGCCCAACCTTGTTAAAACTGCCTTTAAGGTCGATAGCTATACCTGTGATTTATCGTTCGAGGCAAATCTAAGGGCTAAAGAGATATTTAATCTAGACTCAGTATCTATCGATATTTCAAACCTTCCTTTTAAAGATGAGGCCTTTGATGTTGTATTATGCAGCGAGGTTCTGGAGCATGTCGCTAATCCCGTTCAGGCCATCAGTGAACTAAGACGGATAACAAAAAAAGCATTGCTCATAACTACTGAGGCTGTGTGCTACGATAGTTTAGAGCGAAAACTCCGCATGATGTTAGTTGATCTTAGCGAAGATCACTGTGACAGGAATTGGTTTATTGCCGAAGACTTTATTTTTATGCTGGGTGATAATATTGATTGCGAGAGCACAATATATGATCCTGGAATTGCGGACAAGGGCGCTTCATTAGACGAGGTCAAAATAATATTGTCAGGTTATGCGGAGCGTGGAATTTTAACCCGAGGTGGAGTAGGTATAACAGTTTTGTTATCAAAGATACTAAAAGATGAAAGACTTAAAGGGACTATCCCAAATTTAGTAGATATCATTTTGAATACCGCAGCGAATACTGATTACAAAAAGAATAATGATTCTGATTTGCACCCTATCAGCGCCAGATTAGTCGAGTTGCTGCGATGTCCAGCATGTCAAAGCGTTGTCGATTTAGATAAGAATACGTTGAGATGTTCCTCGTGCGGCAATGAGTATGCTGTTAAAGATAATGTCCCAATTATGTATACACATGATAAAGATGCCAATTTTCTGACAAAAAAATGGAATACGAGATTCCTTAGTGAGTTTGGGCATGACTACAAACATTTTCTTAAATTAAAAAAAGTGTTTGAGCATACTACGAGTAAACCTAATTTCTTAATTCGAATTATTGTTTGTCGTGCTCTGAAAATAGAAAAGTTTATTTGTAACAGTATCAATGTGATGTGCCAGAGATCTCTTCTTGCCTCGGTAGCATATTTTTTACGTGTGCTCAAAAAGAGAACATTACGTGAAATTTATAGAGTGATAAACCGTGTCAGGAAGCCTGTGCTATCAGATTTCAAAATAGGTGATACGGTAGAATTCGCGAAAGACTACCAGGCGTTGGATAATCAGAAAGTATTTGTGCGACAAGGCACGTTTGGGAAAATAGCAGCTATTTCCGATGACAAAATCACTATACGTGTAGAGGGTGTCGAATGTCCAGTAGATTTGTGGGCGAATACAAAACGTGGCTACAAGCCAACCCTCATGCATATCAAACAAGTAAAAATTAGCTAAGTGTCATTGATGCCCCAGCTTTGCGTAAAATCAGTGCCATGATCACAGGTAGGGAAAAGGGGTCAGAGTCTGTATATCTTCAGACCTTTTGGGACACTTCGGCGTTATTTAGCTTTGCGACTTGATACTGGTATGGGTCATTGTTTTGGTTAATGTTTCTACCTTCCAAATTATACTTCTTCCTGCGTTCCAAGGTCAAACGTTTCTTTT
>CAIMPC010000039.1 GCA_903843285.1 Candidatus Omnitrophota bacterium | reverse complement strand
TCCAGATTAACCGTATCTATACCGTACTCTTTATTAAGATACTCGATTATCTCTGATATCTTATGCTGGGCGGCGTAGTTACAGTGGGCATCCTGGATGTGGATGACTATGGGGCTATGTGAAGAGTGTCCGTCATCCTGAACGAAGCCTGCCTGCCTATTATCAAACACCTGCAGGTAGGCAGGGATCTCGCTTTTAGATTCTTCGGTCGGCCGATGGCCTCCCTCAGAATGACGAAAGTCGCGCTTTGCGACAGTACCGCCCTCAGGCCCCCAGGAGTCTTTGACAGAGCCGAGATAGTCAGGTAGAACGAAGGTGCTGACATGCAATTCTTTTAATGATCCTAAACTAACGGCGTCAGCAAGCTTAATATTGGATGAGGCTACGGGATTATTGACGGCCCAAGTAACATCATAACATAGCGCATTAAATAGAAAAGCCCACAAGGTGATGATCGAAACCATCACCTTAAAAGGTTTCTTAGTCATAAAATGACCGCTATAGCCAGTCTTTAACATAATCACGGTTCCATTTTTATACTTATTAAAGATTCAAATTAACGGACGAAAAAAAATATACTCGCCTTAAACCTGGTCTGATTTCAGACAAGCACTCTTATCAGCCTATCACTTAATCTACCTAAGTATATCATAAAACAATAAGAAGGCAATGGACAATAACTATCTTTTTTATGTTTTAATTTTAATGGCCATTCAAATTCTTAGAATGGATGCTAGGAGTTGTTTGGTATAAGGATGGGATGGATTCGAGTAGATATCTGCCGCGCCACCTACTTCGATGATCTTTCCGTCTTTCATAACTGCAACGCGGTCGCACATATAGCGAACTACGCGCAGGTCGTGACTAATAAATAGATAGGTTATGTTAAACCGCTTCTTGATATCCTTAAGCAGTTTCAGTATTTGCAGCTGGATCGTCACGTCCAGGCTCGACACGGGCTCATCGCAAACGATCATTTCGGGCCTCGTAAGAAGGGCACGGGCTATCGCGATTCTCTGGCGCTCGCCTCCTGAAAACTGGTGAGGATACTTTTTAAGGGCAAACCTGGGTAGTTTTACTAAATCCAACATCTCCTCCACCCTCTCCCTCTTTTCTTCAGTATCGCGCTTCAAAATGAGTCCTTCTGATAAAATGTCACGGATCTTCATCCTCGGATCCAGGCTATTATATGGGTCTTGAAATATCACCTGCAACTTATCGGTACCGAGCCTAATCTCCCCTGAGTCCGGCTTTAAAACGCCGAGGATGATCTTACCCAGTGTCGTCTTACCTGAACCTGATTCGCCTACGAGCCCCACGATATGTCCGCGCTCAATGTTCAGCGAAACGTCATCTACCGCCATAACGCGCCCTGCCTCATCGCGCATATATCCGCGCAATATCGGAAAACTCTTTTTTAGGTTCTTACACTCTACTATCAGCATGACAGTGCCTTTACAGATTCGATGAGCGTAATTGTGTAAGGGTCTTTGGGCGAACCCAATATCGCGTCCACATCGCCGGTCTCCACGATCTTCCCCTTATACATGACACCTACCCTATCGCACATCTTCGCAATCACGCCAAAATCATGGCTTATAAATAGGGTTGCCATCTTATCTCTGCCTATTATCTCTTTCAATAACTCCAGAACCTGGGCTTGTATCGTAACGTCGAGCGCAGTAGTCGGTTCATCCAGGATTAATATTTCCGGAGAATTGACCAGCGCCATTGCTATCATGGCACGCTGTTTAGTGCCGCCGGAGAGCTGATGAGGATAGCTGTCGTATACCCTGAGCGGATCGGATATATGCACCTTTCTTAAAAACCTCAAAGCAATAGTCCGGGCATCCGACACATTTTTTTCCTGGTGAACCCTGATGGACTCGACTATCTGGTATCCGATCGTAAATACAGGGTTAAAGGCACTCGATGGCTCCTGAAAAACCATAGCTATCTTAGACCCTCTAATCTTGCGTAATTGCCTTGTATCAATATTCAATAGTTCGGTTCCACCAAATAATATATTGCCGGATACTATCTTCCCCGGCGGATAGATTAAATCCAGTACGGATAAAGCCGTTAAAGTCTTACCGGATCCCGATTCTCCTACTAGCCCAAATACCTCACCCCCATGAAGATCAAAGCTGACTCCGTCGAGGGTTTTTATAATGCCGGCTGACGCGTTAAAATATACCTTCAAGCTCTTTACTTCCAAAACAAGCTCGGACATTTAAATAACTCCAGTTTAAGCCGTCATTCTGAGGTTCCAAGGGAACCGAAGAATCTTAGATCCTTCCCCTTCGTTTCACTCAGGGTCAGGATGACGAACAGTAAGATTCGTCGTCAGACTAAAGCGATCATCAACACACTGTTTGAGCCTTGGATCCAGCAAATCCCGCAAGGCTTCTCCCAATAGATTATATGAAAGCACGGTTAATGTTATGAATACGCCGGGAAATATCGTAAGCCACCATGCCACACCCAGCGTAGATTTGCCATCCATAAGTATATTTCCCCAGCTCGGCGTGGGCGGCTGGACGCCTATTCCTAAAAAACTCAAAGCCGACTCCGTCAGAATGGCACCGCCTATCCCGAGCGTGGCGCTGACCAGTACCGGCGCTATCGCATTAGGAATAAGGTGGCGAAATATTATCCATGCGTCACTTGCTCCCATCACCGATGCGCATGTAACATAGTCGCGCTCTTTCAACGATAACACCTCCGCCCTGACAAGCCTGGCCACGCTCATCCAGCCGGTAGCTCCTATAACGATCATTATATTGAATATAGACGGCTCGAGCACAGCTATAACAGCCAGTATCAGAAAAAATGTCGGGAAACATAACATTATATCCACAAATCTCATCAGAACCGATTCAACTTTTCCTCCGTAATAACCGGCAATCGAACCGATGAGGACTCCCATAATAACCGCAATGCCGACCGCTATGAAACCTATTGATAGCGATATGCGCGATCCATAAACTATACGTGAAAATATATCGCGTCCGAGGGTATCGGTCCCAAATATGTGCGCGTGTGAAGGGGCGGACAGGATATTCTTAATATCTATATCTGTCGGGCCGTATGGCGCTATGATGGGGGCAAGAAGCGCAAACGTTATCATTATCAATATGAATATCGATCCTGCGAGCGCCATCTTATTTCTGGTAAATTCCCTGATCACGTCTAAAGCTCCTTTTCCGGCCTAAGGCTTATCCTGGGATCCGCGTAATAGTAAGCGATATCGGCAAGGAAATTACCTAATAGCGTAAGTATTGCGCCAATCGAAAGAACTCCCATTATGGTCGGATAGTCACGCGACATAACCGATTCATAGAATAACCTTCCCATTCCGGGGATCGCAAATATCGATTCGAATATTACGCTACCGCCTATTAACCCTGGGACGGAAAGGCCTAAGAGAGTTATAATCGGCAGTATCGCATTTTTCAATGCGTGTTTATAAATAACTGCGGCCTCGCTAAGTCCCTTGGCGCGCGCGGTACGAATATAGTCCTGATGGATTACGCCGATCATCGAGCTCCTCATGTAGCGCGATATCCCTGCCAGAGCACCGAAAGCGGATATACAGACAGGCAGTGCGAGATGTTTCATGACATCGAATACCTTGCCAAAAAAGCCGAAGTATTCGAAATCGAGCGATTTTATACCGGATATCGGAAGCCAGGCGAGACTTATACCGAATAGGCTCATAGACAGAAGAGCAATCCAAAATTCAGGCGTCGAGAACCCGATGAAGACAAATATCGTAGTTAACTTATCGAAGGCCGAGCCCCGCTTAACAGCCGCTATGGCACCCAGCGGTATGCCTATAGCCAATATCAATATGAGCGCGAGAACATTTATGAGTAAAGTTATGGGGATACGCTCAGCGATCTTAGTCGATACAGGCCGATCGTCGACATACGATCGCCCAAAATCAAAAGTAGCAAATCTCTTAAGCCAGCTCAGATATTGAACGTAGACGGGCTTATCGAGTCCGTAGAGTTTCTCCATCCTAACCCTGGCCTCATAAGAGACCTTAGGGTTAAGGCTCGTCTGGATATCGGTCGGTTTTCCCGGCGCCAGATGAATAACGAAGAACGATATTAGCGTTATCCCCAGAAACACCGGCAACAGCCCCAATAATCGTCTGGATATGTAAGTCAGCATAGTCTTTCGCTGGGAGATAAATAATAGTCGTCTCTTGCCCATAAAATAGGGTTATTGATTATATACTCACGAATACGCAACAAATCCGATTCGTTACGAATAACGCTATCGTAATAATTACGTTGCCAAAGACGGGCACCGGGGGTATTGAAAATAACATTGATCTGTTTGGTTGTGCCATATTTAAAATAGGCAATGATATGCCCTAATGTAGGGGCGAGGTCTCCTCGCCCTTGATACGCAGAATGTTTATCATTAGATCGGGTAAGCCCCGCCCCTACGATAGCAATTATCCCATGCGCATGGTTAGGCATTACAATAAATTCATCGATACGAATATTTGGAAAACGATCGGGTAATCTGTTCCAATAATCAACAATTATTTTTCCTGTGCTATTCAATATCATTTCGTTATTTATAATGTTGCCAAATAGACATTTTCGACTCCACGCACATATCGTAACAAAATATGAACCTTCTTGCGAATAATCATAATGCTTTAATCTGATGGATTTACGATTTCCGGACATGTTTCCTTTTAGGGCGAGGAGACCTCGCCCCTACGTCATGGCCAGGTGATTTCGCCCCTACGTTTTGGTTTTCAGGGCGAGGAGACCTCGCCCCTACGTCATGGCCAGGTGATTTCGCCCCTACGTTTTGGCTCGGTTTTCAGGGCGAGGAGACCTCGCCCCTACCGATATTTCTGCTGTGACTTCGGCACGTACCACTTAATGAAATTATACCCTATACCGATCGGTGAGGGTTCCACGTTCCTGAACCGTCTGTTGACTATCGGCAGAGCCTCCCCTGAATACAGGAACATGTATGGCTGTTCCTCGTAGAGTATCTCGTGTATCCTGTGGTATATTTTCTGCCGCGCGGACTGGTCAAATGTTCGTCTCCCGTCTTCCAGCAGTCTATCAACCTCGGCATTCTTATACCCGATAAAGTTAAACTCACCTTCACGCGTCTTCGATGAGTGCCATATGTCGTAGTTATCGGGGTCACGCGAAAGGAACCAACCCATAAGCACCGCTTCGAATCTCTTTTTATCTATAAAATCGTTTATAAGAGCGCTCCATTCGAGCACTCTTATCTTCATCCTGATACCTACATCCTTCAGATATTTCTGAATCATCTCCGCTGTCCTCAACCTCTCCGCATTTCCCTGGTTAACTATAAGCGTAAATTCAAATTTACTGCCGCCTTTTTCTAGCCAACCATCACCATCTGCATCCTTCCATCCAGACTCGGACAAAAGCTCTCTTGCCTTCATAGTATCGTAAGCCGCAGGCTTTACATCGTTATTGTAAGCCCACGAATCCATCATGAACGGGCCTGTCGTTACACGTCCCAAGCCGAAGAATATCACGTCTACGATCTCAGCCTTATTGACAGCGTAGTTCATAGCCTGCCTCACCCGAATATCGCTAAATTTTGGATCCAAGAGATTGTATGCCATATACGTGAATCCAAAACTGGGATATTTAAATTTGTTATAGTGCTCCCGAAAGAAATTATTGCCGGTCTGTCTCGTATATTGAAGCGGAGATAGCATCGAAAGATCTACGCCCAATGTCTGGAGCTCGAGAAATATCGTGGCATCATCGGGAATAATCCTATAAATATATCTATCGATATAAGGCCTACCCTCAAAATAATTGTGATTCGACACGAGCTCTATCTTCTCCCCCGTCTTCCATGATTTAAATTTATACGGTCCCGTACCGATGGGATGACGGCCAAATGAGGTCTTGCTCAGATCTTCGTTCTTTAATATATGTTCGGGCATGATCCACATCCCCCAGTTGGAAAGGGCGGGTGCGAATGGTTCTTTGTAGGTAACTTTTACTGTGTATTCATCAGGGGTTTCGAGTTTGGCTACCCTCTCAAAGTCTCCGCTGTAAGGCGTCTTAACCGATGGATCGACCAATTTCTTATAAGTAAACTCGACATCTTTGGAGGTAAACGGAAATCCATCATGCCAATTCACCCCTTTACGCAGGTGAAATACTATTACCTGCCCTCCATCGAGAGTGTCCCAACTCTCGGCCAGGTCTCCTATAATGTTTACATTCTTATCATATTTTACCAGGCCGCTAAAGACCATGCCGCAGATATCACTGGAAGACGCATCTGAAGCCATTATCGGAACGAGGGTTCGGGCGTCGGATATAGAACTGACTACTATAGCATCACCGTAAGAAGCGTCCGTATTCTCATCGGCCGCCGTGAACACAGCGGATAAAAAAAATACCGCTAATAATACTAGCGGTATTCGGATATTCATGAAAACTTTTCCCTTAATGCCGATTAATAATCTACCGGCTCGTTAACCGGCGATGACCCGGCAGGTCCCTGGTCATGAGTAGGAACCGGAACTGCGCCACCTCTGGTGACAAGCGATTGACCCCTATGACTGGTCATAACCGCCAAAGTCAGACATGTAATAATATATATCACTGCCGAGGCCGCCGTGGCTCTCTTCAGGAACACAGACGTCTTAGTGCCCAGGATGCTCTGGGTAGAGCTTGCGCCAAAAGATTCGTTTAAACCTCCTCCGCGGCCTGCCTGTAACAATATTACAGCTATTAAAATCAGAGAAGCGATCACGTGTATCGCTATAACCAAAATGTAAAGCACCATATCTTATCCCGTCCTTTTAGATCCTTCGCTTTACTCAGGATAAAACCCTGAGTTCGGCGATGGGTTTTATAAACAACCTTTTATTATTTGAGTAAACGAATCTGCTTTTAAGCTCGCCCCGCCCACCAGCGCTCCATCCACATCTTCCTCCGCGATCAGCTCTCTGATGTTTTCCGGCTTAACGCTCCCGCCGTATTGAATGCGCACTGAGTCGGCAATATTTGCGTCATACATATCTTTCAGAAGGCCCCTTATATACTTATGGACCTCTTCCGCCTGGTCCTTAGTCGCGACCACACCTGTGCCTATTGCCCAAACCGGTTCATAAGCTATCACTACCTTCATCATATCTTCCCGAGTTAGCCCGGAAAGCGAATTCACTACATGATCCTTTACCACATCAAATGTCTTCCCGGCACGCCTGTCATCGAGTTTCTCTCCTACACATACGATCGGCTTCAGGCCCTCTCTTAGCGCAGCCTTTGCCTTTTTATTAACCATCTCATTCGTCTCGCCGAAGAACTGGCGCCTTTCTGAGTGGCCTATGATAACGTATTCGCAGCCTGCGCTCTTAAGCATAGCGCATGAAACCTCACCGGTAAACGCGCCCTCCTTCTCCCAATAGCAATCCTGCGCGCCTAACTTAATATTTGTATCCATTATCGATTCGCGCACATCGCTTAAAGAAGTGAACGGCGGACATACCACTATCTCCACATCATCTATATCTACTACGGATCTTTTTAAAAGATTGACCAACTCGATCGACTCATCGATCGTCTTATACATCTTCCAATTACCCGCTATTATCACTCGTCTCACTATTTACCTCCACACGAACAGCAACCGGTTTTTTTATCATTAAGGGCATCTATCCCGGGCAGCCCTCTGCCCTCGAGATATTCGAGTGATGCGCCGCCGCCGGTAGAGATGTGCGACATCTTATCTTCGACTTTGAACTTAGCCATTGCCGCGGCAGTATCGCCGCCACCTATTATCGAAACAACGCCCTTAAGGCCCGCGATATATTTCGCGATATCTTCGGTGCCTTTTGCAAATTTATCCATCTCGAACACTCCGAGCGGGCCATTCCAGACTATCGTCTTAGCATTCTCGAGCGTATCCTCAAATAACTTTATCGTCTTCGGACCGATATCTAAACCCATCCAACCGTCGGGTATGTTATCTCCCACCAGCTGAGTATTTGCATTGGCATCGAACTTATCCCCTACGACGTGATCTACGGGAAGAATCATGGGAATCTTTTTCTTTGCGGCCTTCTCTATGGCAGCCTTTGCCGTATCAAAACCATCTTTATCGAGCTTAGAAGTGCCTATGCTCTTTCCTTGCGCCTTAAGAAAAGTATAAGCCATGCCGCCACCGATGATCAGCGCATCTACTTTATTAAGAAGATTATCAATAACTTTGATTTTATCTTTTACCTTAGCTCCACCCAGGATCGCCACAAACGGCCTCTTAGGATTATCAACCGTATTACCTATATACTGTATCTCTTTCTCCAGAAGTAGTCCGGCGACTGATGGTAAGTAGTGTGTGACGCCCTCTGTTGAAGCATGTGCCCTATGCGCTGTGCCGAAAGCATCGTTTACAAATATGTCACCGAGAGATGCGAGTTCTTTGGCAAATTTAGGGTCATTCGCCTCCTCCTCCGCATGAAATCTGAGATTCTCCAGAAGCACGACATCGCCGGATTTCATGGCCGATACCGCGCTACTAACGTCCGGCCCGACGCAGTCCTTCATAGCCATAACACTCTTGCCGAGCAATATCTCCAGTCGCTTCGCAACTGGTGTAAGCCTCATCGCGTCCACGACCTGACCATCAGGCCTACCGAGGTGACTCATCAACACGACCTTGCCACCTTTATCGATCGCATATTTAATAGTAGGCAGAGCGGCCCTTATCCTATTGTCATCTGTAATGTTAAGCTTGTCATCGAGCGGAACGTTAAAATCCACTCTAATAAGCACTCTCTTGCCTTTTAAATCAACATCTTGAATAGTCTTTTTAGCCATATAGCACCCTTTGTTTGTTAGTTTAATAAAGGATTATGATTATAGCGGCGGCGCGCAATAATGTCAATAACATATGAGGTAATGTGGCAGGCGGCTATTTTATCGATACGATCCTGACTTTAAAATTCAATGTCTTCCCGGCCAATGGATGGTTCAGGTCGATAACTATCGAATCCTTTTTAAGCTCTATGACCTTAGCCGGAAATGTCTGCCCGGCCTTATCCTGCATCTGAAGTATCATGCCTACCTGGGGCTTAACCTCGGGAGGGATCGACGACGAAGGCACCTCTTTTATCCCGGAGGGATCCGGATTCCCGTATGCTTCTTCGGGTTTCAGGACAATTATCTTTTCATCGCCAACCTTCATACCGGCCATCTGTTTCGTTAATGAAGGAAGTAGTACGGTTTCTCCCTGGGTATATTCGAGCGGACCCCTGGTTTGCGAGCTATCCATAACTTTATTATCTACGGTCAGGACATAGTCGAACGAGACCTTACTGCCGTCATGTATAACCACATCTACAGCGTATGCGCGTGAAACAAGGATCAAAGCCGCCGAAGTTAAAATCATCACTCTTGCTAAAAATCTCATCACTCCCCCTATCTATAATTGCAGAATGTAATGGCTATCGGAAAGTCGATCTTCCTGAGATGCGCCATAACCGTCTGTAGATCATCTTTTTTTGGTGAAGAGACCCTTATCTTTTCACCTTCTATCTGAGCTTGGGTCTTAAGACCGAGATCCTTGATTATCTTTACCAGCTCCTTAGCTTTATCCTGAGGTATGCCTGATGCCAGATCTGCCACCTGCTGAAGACAGCCTCCGAACACTTGCTCAGGGTCCTTAAATGTAAGAAATTTTACCGATACTCCCCTCTTGGCCAGTTTATTGGCCAACATATCCCTGACCGAGTTCAACTTAAAATCATTATCACCTACCAGAGTTATCTTCTTCTCGGCACGATTATATTCTATGGAAGATTTACTGCCTTTAAAATCAAATCTCTGCGCCATCTCTTTCTTGGCCTGATTTACGGCATTATCTACTTCCTGAAGATCTGCCTCCGATACTATATCGAAAGAAAATGTCTCTTTTGCCATTTGCTCACTCCTCTTTATATCTTTAAAAGCCGCCAAATAATAAACATCATTATATTATTCCGGCAAACAAATGTCCATTATCTTTTAGGCTTGGATGTGGCCTCGATGATATTTAAATTTTATGCTCGCTTAAATATAAGTACGCTCAGAGGAGGGAGTGTCAAAAGTAATGAATGACTTCTGCCGTGGCACGGCATATCATCGGCAGAAACGCCTCCGAAATTTCCATGGCCGCTGCCACCATATTCAGAAGCATCGCTGTTCAATACCTCTGCCCAGAAACCTCCGCAGGGGACTCCGAGGCGATAACCGTAACGCGCTACCGGAGTAAAATTGCATATCACGAGAAGTGTATGCGACCGCTCGGAGCCGGCCTTTCTGAGAAACGATATTACGCTATCTTCGTAATTATTGATATCCACCCATTCAAATCCATCGCACGAGAAGTCTATCTCATATAACGCCGGCTCGGTTTTATAGAGGTGGTTCAGATCATGCACCAGATGGCTTATACCACAATGCTCCGAGCCATTCAGTAGGTGCCAGTCGAGGCTCTGGTCGTGATTCCATTCCCTGGTAGAGCCGAATTCGCTCCCCATAAAGATTAATTTCTTACCCGGATGCGTCCACATATATCCCAAAAGCAGGCGCAGCTCGGCGCACTTCTGCCAAAAGTCACCCGGCATCTTTTCGAGGAGCGAACGCTTACCGTGCGTCACCTCATCGTGCGACATCGGCAGCATGAAGTTTTCGTTAAAGGCATATAACAGGCTGAAGGTGAGCATACCGTGATGATATTTTCTAAACACGGGATCCTTTGACATATACTCCAACGTATCGTGCATCCAGCCCATATTCCATTTCATGCCGAATCCGAGTCCGCCAGTTTCGGTGGGCCGCGTCACCATGGGCCATGCAGTAGACTCCTCGGCTATCATCTGCACGGATGGAAATTCTTTGCAGACACTTTCATTGAGATGTTTTAAAAAGCTTACAGCCTCCAGATTTTCACGGCCGCCGAACTGATTAGGTATCCACTCACCTTCCTTGCGGGCGTAGTCGAGATATATCATGGACGCCACAGCATCTATACGCAGGCCATCGGCATGATACTTATCGCACCAGAACATAGCATTCGATATCAGGAAGTTCCTGACTTCATTACGCCCGTAATTAAATATGTAGCTCTTCCACTCCGGCTGTAAGGCCTTTCGCGTATCGGCATGCTCGTATAAATGCGTGCCATCGAAATATATTAAGCCATGCTCGTCGGAAGGAAAATGCGAAGGCACCCAGTCGAGGATTACTCCTATTCCCTCTTTATGAAGATAGTCTACCAGGTACATGAAATCCTGGGGCGTACCGTATCTGGATGTCGGAGCGAAGAATCCCGTTATCTGGTATCCCCATGAGCCGTAGAACGGATGTTCCATCACGGGCATGAGCTCGACATGAGTGAAGCCCATATCCTTAACATAGGCGGCTAAGTCCGGGGCGATCTCTCTGTATGTTAACGAACGGTTTTGCTCTTCCGGGACTCTCTTCCATGAGCCGATATGGACCTCATATACCGATATAGGAGATGCCGGAGAATTGTTATTTTGGCGGTTGGTTAGCCAGAGGTCATCGCTCCATTTGTATTTTATATCCCAAACCATTGAAGCGGTGTGCGGAGGACACTCCCATCGGGATGCGAACGGATCGCCCTTCTCGACGGTGTAATCATTAAACTTTGACTTTATGTAGTACTTATAAGCCGTTCCATTGCCTATGCCGGGAATAAATGCCTCCCAGATACCGGAGGCATCCCATCTGACTTCCATCGGGTGGGATCCTACATCCCAACCGTTAAAATCTCCAACGACCGATACCCGGTCCGCATTCGGCGCCCATACCGCAAAATATACTCCGGTGACCTTATCAACGGTCATCAAATGCGATCCCAGCTTCTCGTATAAGCGAAAGTGACTACCCTCTTTAAATAGATGAATATCGAATTCTGAAAAGAGGGTAGCCCTATGAACTGCACTGCGGTTCGGAGTCGGCATTAGTAATGTCTATTTCTTTTGTAAGGCGGCTCTTCTCTTTGCCAGATCGGAATCTACAGAGGACTGGGCCTCGCTGGCGGCCTGGGCGGCCTGTTTAGAGAAGAATCGGGCGTCTTCGGCGCTGCGTGCTCCGGCGGCTTTACTGGAATACATGTAAGCCTGGTCCTCGTAGTCGGCGGCTCTGTACGCCCTTGCAGATATGGCGGCGTCTCTGGCCTGCGATGACGAAGATACTACTTCTCTGGAGCGCGATTTTGTATCCTGGGCATCTTTTCCATAAGTCGCTCTGTTGGCATAACCGGAAGTACTGCCTGCGCTACTAGCGGCCTCATCGAGGTTATCGCAAACGCCTGAAGACGTCCCAAGAAAGAATACTATACTACCCAAGGCCAATACGGCAAATAACTTTTTCATCGCATGCCTCCTTTTTTTTGGTGTTACTATTTGAATATATACCCGGTCTGCATGGACCAGAATAATAAGTCCAGCTCTTCCATCTTTATCCCGATATCTTTCGAGAAAGAACGCATTCTGCCCTCTATGCCTAAGTATACATTACGCGCGCCCAAAGTGGAAGGCATCTTGCTTATTACGCCGTAATTTTTCAGGTTCTTCAGTATATGCCTGTCCAATATGGCTATATCGGCGCCGAGCCCTATATTGCGCAGAAAATGGCTCGCCTCTTTATATCCGTATCCCTTAATATCTTTAACCAATCTGTCACGGGTGCCTATGATATCGTCCTTATCCAGTCTCTCCACTATATTTAGACAAGAATTTTTCTTAAAAAGTTCCCTTGCACCGACGATATAATCGGCCTTTTTATTATGGAATCTGGCCCTGCCTTTAATCATAGGTTTTATACGAACGGCGGAGGCATCCATCAAAATACCGGAAGCACAAAGCTCCTTAACAGCGTCGTGGCATTTCACGGCATTCGCGTTGGCGGTAAGTATGCAGAAACACATCTCGGAAAAGATATCGTCGTTATTGCCGCTCTTAATTATGCTGTGGAACTCTGATATGCGTCGTTTTATAGACGGCCTAATCCTGTTGAAATGAATAATAAGCTCTTTAATGGTGAGGTCTTCGCATGGGCCGGGTTTCGGCACCGGTAGCGGTATAAAGTCCTTCATCTGTTGCGGCTTAAATATCTGAACGCCCCGAGAGAGGCTTTAGATCCTTCACCTGCGGCTATTACAATCTGCTTCTCGGGGACATTTGTGACGTCGCCTGCGGCGAATATGCCGGGTGAGCTCGTTTCATTGTAAGAAGTGATCTTAATCTCTCCGAGCTCATTCTTATCGACAATATCGGCAAACTTTGAATTGGGAACCAGCCCTATCTCGACGAATACACCCTCTACGGGCAGGAGCGACTCCTTACCATGCCTGAGAACTTTGATCCCGGAAACCATCTTATCGCCAACTATCTGGACTACATTTGCATCATTCATGATCTCGACTATGCTACTACTCTCAACCTTATTACGCATGACAGCATCTCCGATCAACTCCGCTCTATTATTAATTATATAGACCTTCGTGGCGATCTTCATAAGCTGGAGCGCCGCATCGAGCGCAGAATTACCGCCGCCGATTATGGCTACCGGTTTACCGGAAAATAACGGGCCGTCGCAGGTTGCGCAATATGTGAGTCCCTTGTTCCTAAATTCTTTCTCTCCGGGGACACCGAGCTCCTTCGAAGTCTTGCCGGATGCTATTATGATAGTCTTCGCTTCGTATAAAGCCTTATCCGTCTCTACGCGTATTATACCCGCAACTTTTTCAATGGCGCGGACCTTTTCATTCTCCTTGACAGAGATCCCGTAGGTGCGCATGTGATCTTCGAACTTCGCCGCGAGCTCCGGACCCGTTATGAATTGATATCCTGTATAATTCTCTATATCGCCTGACCATATGGTCTGTCCGCCTATATCGCCGGTCAGGACGATGAAATTCATCTCTTTACGGGCCGCATAGACCGCGGCAGTTATGCCCGAGGGTCCTGCCCCTATCACTATAAGGTCGTACACCATTTTATTATATTCCTAAAGCTGATTTTACCTTCTCTTTGTCGAACCCTATTATTATATTTCCGTCTATCTCTATAACCGGCACTCCCATCTGGCCCGACTTAGCTATCATCTCCTCGGCCTTTTCGGGATTTGCGCCCACATCGATATCTGTAAACTGGATACTGTTCTCTTTCAGGTACTGCTTTGCCCTTATGCAGAACGGGCAGGTAGGTGTGGAATAAACCGTTACGTTCTTTGCCATATTACCTCTCTATGCTATTATGCGTTTCAACTCTATCAGGTCATCTATGGTGTAATCCGGATTAAGCGGAGCCACATCTTCCCTCTTGCCCAATCCGTGCGTAACCCAGCATGTCGACACGCCCGCATTCTTTCCGGTCATCACGTCGACATCCATATCGCCCACTATCAACGACTTCCTCTTATCTACCCTGAACCTTTCGACTGCCCTATCGACGACACACGCCATGGGCTTAATGCAATTCTCATCATCTCCGCCGATTATCTCTTCGAAATATTCCGCTATACCTAATCCCCTGAGGGCGACCTCGGCAAACGATGCATATCTGTTAGTCAGTATAAATTTTCTTTTGTCTTTCAGATATTCCAATATTTCCACGGCATGGGGATATAGGATCGTCTCATCGGCCGCATGAGCAATGTAGTGATCGCTATAAAGCTTGGTTGCCTTATCTACCATAGCCTCATCGGAGTCACCCAGGCACTTTCTCATCAGGTCCCTAACTCCGAACCCTATATGCGACGATATTACCGCCACACTCAGCTCGGGGCGCTTCAATACACGAAGGGCATGATTCATCGCATTCGCGATATCCGCCCTGGCATCCACTAATGTGCCGTCAACGTCGAAGAATATGCTGTCGAACGATGCCATCAGCTACTTTACTTCGAGGCGCTGTGAACTCGTCCAGAGTCCGTGTATATTGCAATAAGAAGATGCGAGTATCATACCGCTCTTCTCTGTCTTCATAATCACAATAGTCTCCGGGATGGAATATACAGTACTTGTGTTTGGCCCTTGGCCAGACGCTCCATGCGAAGCAAATTCGCATCTGGCGACCTGTATAGGGAATTTTTCTCCATCGGGCAGGAAGAAGATTGTCACCCAGGAGATATGGTGTTCGGTCGTGTTAGGATGAGCTATCTCCTTGCCTACGGTGACAGTTATATTAACGGCATCTGCCTTCTTAACAACACCGGCAGCCTCAATTACCGGGACATGCTTCTCCTTCTTCCAGTCTGCGCTCTGCATCAGATCCTTTAACTCTGCCATAATCCCTCCCACTCGTTTAGAATTTCTAACCTGCAATATCTAACCAGGTTAGATTAGACGTCTGACCTGGTTAGATATCTATTTTATTTCCTCTTCCCTATCAGGTTTTCAAACTTCTCTTCGTGGCCGATCTCTTCACCTAAAATATGTACCGCGAGCTGATAAGTGTCGTGATCCTTACCGAACGTCTTCTTAGCGATAGCATTATATACATCGATTGCTCCGGCTTCGGCCTTTGTGACGATCTTTATGATCTCGTTATAGTCACTGAGATCCTTCATCACGCCAGGATATCCGCCGTTCGAATTCTTTACCCACAGCGTCGGGATATTAGTCGGTAGCCCGCCCAGTTCAATAATCCTCTCGCCAACTTCTGTAGCGTGCTCCAATTCATCCTTCGCTATGTCGAGCAGAAATTCCTGCATATCCTCGTAACCCTGGCCTTCAACGGCCTGGCCCATATACCACCACGCGTAGTACGCCAACCATTCATCACAATAGGCCCTGTCGAGGTCCTTTATAAGATCCTTAACATCTAACCCTGTTATCTCTCTTGCTCTCTTGCCCATGATACCCTCCCTTTTTTAGTTAACGACGAACACCTTAAAAAAATTAAATGCACCTCTTAGCGAACTCTACTCCTGCATCAAAACACTTCTTCTTCTCACTCTCATCCGGCACATATTTCACCGAAACTGAAGGCTGGGCTATCTCCGCGCCGGTCTCTTTTAATTCTCTTTCGATTGACGCCACAGCTCCACCTCCCCATCCGTATGACCCGAACGCAAGGGCGACTCTGTTCTTCGGCTTTAACCCTTTAAGCAGTTCCAGAAACGCGGCTATGGACGGAAGCATATCGTTATCGTGCGTCGAAGATCCGATGATAAATCCTTTAGCATCGAGTATCTCTTTTATCACCTCTGTCCGGTCTGATTCGGCGATGTCAAACAACTTCACTTCGATCCCCGAGCTCTGCAGGCCCGATGCTATGGATCTCGCCATCTTCTCCGTAGATTTCCACATAGTTTCATAAACGATAACGGCCTTCTTCGCCGTTTGGTTACCGGCCCATGAAACATATGAATCTATTATCTTCTTCGGATTCTTGCGCCAGATGATACCATGACTGGGCGCTATCATGCTTATCGGTACATTCATCTTCACTACCTCGTCGATCTTACGCAGGATAATAGCCCCGAGAGGAGTCAAAATATTTGCATAATACGTCTTCGCCTCATCCATCAACACGCACTGATCGACCTCGTCGTCGAACCGCTCACCGGTAGCCATATGCTGGCCAAAGGCATCGTTCGGCATCAATAGCTCTTCCTCTCGGCAGTAGGTAAACATCGAATCAGGCCAGTGAATCATCGGAGCTTCGATGAATGTAAGTGTACGCTTGCCCAGCTTAAGCGTATCCCCCGTCTTCACCTCCTGAAAATCCCAGTCACCGTAGTAGTTTTTATATAATCCTTCTCTGCCCTTCTTAGTGCAGTATACTTTTGCTTTTGGAATAAGCTTCATAATCGCAGGCATAGAGCCTGAATGGTCGGTCTCCACATGGTTAGAAACCACGTAGTCGATCTTCTCGATAGGCACAATAGAGCGTATATTCTCTATCAGCTCATCGGCAAACGGCCCATAGACGGTATCTATCAATGTTATCTTCTCGTCGATGATGAGATAGGCATTATAAGTAGTGCCATGTCTGGTCGAAAAAGTATGCCCATGGAAACTTCTCATGTTCCAATCGACAACACCGACCCAATATACGCCTTTTTTGATCTCACATGGCTTCATCTATTTAATCTGCCTTTTCAAACTGTGTCTTGTCCGCACCGCATATAGGGCATACCCAGGCATCGGGTATCTTTTCGAACGGCGTCCCCGGCTCTATCCCTCCATCAGGATCACCTACTGCCGGATCATAAATATAATTGCACACTACGCATCTGTATTTCTGCATGGCAACCTCCTTTTTTGCTCCCGGTGCTTCTTCCTTTATGAACGTCGGCGCGGACGACGGCGTCGTTCCGTGCTTTTCCTGGTGATAGTAATCATATGTCATAGGTACGCCCGCCTTCAGCATCTTTGATTCTATCATCGTACCGATAAATAACGTATGCGTAAAACAATCGAGTTTTTTCACCACTTTAGCGGCTACATAACATAAAGCATTGTCCAGTACGACCGGGCAACCGGACTGCAATCTTATAAAATTGGTACCTTTAAATTTGTCCTCAGTCCTACCGGATCTGAATCCGAATTTTCCTATATAGGATAGCGGCGTCCGCTGGTCCAGTATCGAAAGACTGAAATGACCGCTCGACTCTATATATTCATGTGTGAGATTCTTATTATTAATGCTTATTCCTATCGAAACGGGTTCGCTGGTTATCTGGAATACTGTATTTACTATCTGGCCGTTCAATAAGTCACCTTTATTAGAAGATACTATATACATGCCGTAACTTAAATTATGAAGTACGTTAGGATCCAAATTACACCTTCTCTTTCAGGATCTTTCTTACAACAGCTTCTCTGTCGCTGCCGCTCGCCTTACATGAAGCGAATCCACCTTCATATGTAGGAGACTCTTTCCTATAAAATACTCCTATCGGAATACCCGCATCCTTATTATAATCCCACTCTCTTATCTTCTTCATGGCCTGATCATAATCATAAGGATCGTGGTCTTTAATCTCATAAACCCTTTTATCGTAATAATCGTACATATTGTAATATGTAACACAGGTCTGGAGCACATCAATGATCGAAAAACCTTTATGCGCTATAGCATCTTTTATCATAGTTTTAAGGCCGTCTATCGCCCGAGAAGTGCTACGCCCTATGAACGTCGCCCCCGATGCCAGCATTACTTCGAGCGGATTCATCGGCATCTCCTTAGCCCCGAATGGAGTCGAGCGCCCCTTATAGCCTTCGGGCGAGGTCGGTGTGTATTGTCCTGTGGTCAATCCGTACACCCTGTTATTATGAACGATATACGTAATATCGATATTGCGTTTGGCCGCGAATATAAGATGCTCGATCCCTTCTCCGTAAGCGTCTCCGTCTCCGGAATGGCCGATAACTTTAAGCCCAGGATTGGCCACCTTAATTCCAGTAGCAGGAGGTATGACACGGCCATGCAGAGAATAGAAGCTGTTTACGTTTACATAATCTGATATCTTCGAGTTACACCCGATTCCGGAGACCAGAACAACATTTTCGATGGGAAGGCCTTCCGAATTAAGGTCTTTCAGAACCGATTTCACCGCGTTCAATATAGCAAAGTTTCCGCACCCGGGGCACCATGTGTTCTTCGCAGTCGTACCGAGATCTCTCATCCTATGACCTTCCTTACTCTATCAGTCAGCTCTTCCACACCAAAATTTCTGCCGTCGTACTTTAATATCGTCTCGTTTACGCTGATACCATGACCGCCTATGAGCCTGGCCAATTGTCCGGTAGCGTTATTCTCGACCGCTATAAGTTTTTTTATACCGTCCATAGATTTTTTGAATTCTTTTATCGGGAAAGGTGAAATAACTACCGGCTGGATAACTTTTAGCCCTAACGCATCTGCAACTTCTATGCAGACACCCTTATTCGATCCCCAGCATAATAATGCCGTGGCCGATTTCTTATTGCCATACACACCGACGCATTCTCTGCCCTCCAGCTCCATCGCCAGATACTTCTCTTTGCGAAGTCTCTTATCCTGCATCTTAATGGTCGTGGCGGCGTCTTCTATGGACAGCCCGGATTCATCATGTTCATAGCTGTTAACTTTTATTATCGCATCTTTTTCGGAAGGAAATGCGACGGCCGATATACCCGTCTCCGTCATCGAATATCGCTTATATGGATCTTTTCTATCCCACGCCAGAGGAAGAGTTTCTTTAATGTCACCGCACATCTCCATATCGAAGCTATAGTAGCCTTCTCCCATTGCCTTGTCCGTAAGAACTATCGCCGGTATCTGATATTTCCATGCTATGTTCAGCGCAAGTAACGCGGCACTATACGCTTCTTCAGCGTCACCGGGGGCAATAACAAAACGTGTAAATTCTCCCTGACCCGCGTTTAACGCGAAATGGAGATCCGTCTGACAGCTGTAAGTGGGCAGGCCCGTAGACGGACCCGGCCGCTGTCCCAGCACTATCACGACCGGTAGCTCCGCCATTCCTGAAAAGCTCAATCCTTCGGTCATCAGGCAGAATCCTCCACCCGACGTGCCCACAGCGACCTTCTCGCCGCAGTAAGCCATTCCCAGCGCCATCATGATAACGGATATCTCGCTCTCGGGATGAATTACCTTTACGCCGACTTCTTCGGATAAACTTGCCAGGTAATGCAGGATCGGGGATGTCGGAGTCATGGGGTATGAAATATAGCTTTCGAGTCCGCCTCTTATTAAGCCAAGGGCGGTGGCCTCGTTGCCTGTGACCAGAGGAAGCCTGTCTCTCGATGACCTATCTATTTTGGTGAATTCTTTCGCTGCGTCGAAAGCTCGCCGAGCTACTTTTAAGTTCTGCTCTATCTCTTTAGGGAAAAATTCTTTGATAATGGCGCTTAGCACATCCCATTCGATGCCTACCGATTTGGCGAAAGCGCCTATGATGCAGGTATTGCGCATCACTTCTTCGGCGTGCTCTTCCTTTATAATGGTAGAAAGCGGAATATTAGCGGCATATTTTACGCATGTTATCGGGTGCGAAACTGTCAGGTCCGAATCATATATAAGTATGCTCGCGCTCTTTAGTCTGCTTTTATGAATTTCTACTGTCTCCTGATTGAGCGCCAGAAGGACGTCAATCGAATCACGGTGCGCGAATACCTTCTCAGTGGAAGCTCTGATAATCGAAAAGGTATGCCCGCCGCGTATCAGAGAAGGATAATCACGATTAATATATATCCTGTACCCCAGTCGGCTGACGAGGCTGGCGATGATAAGGCTGGCCTTGTCTATTCCAAAGCCAGCCTTGCCACCTATAAGAACTGAAAGCTCACTCACCAAGTACCTCTATAATAACTTAGGTTACGACTATAGCCGCAACAGGACAATCTTCAGCAGCTTTTCTACATGTATCTTCTGCATCTTTCGGAATATCAGATACACAAAGCACGGCCTTGTCGTCTTCCATTTTATAAACTTCCGGGCATGTGCTTACGCAAAGGCCGCAGCCTATGCATGCATCAGCATCGATTACTACTTTCATCTATTTATTCCTCCTTTCGTAGTATTTTAACTTCGACCTTACCTTTTAATAGATATTCAAACCGTTTGGCATCCTTCATCGAGCCTACGATATCTCCGTAGTGCATCGGCACCGCCACCTTCGGATTTATAGCAATGGCCGCTTCAGCCGCTTCGTCAGCAGTCATAACGTAAGTACCGCTAATGGGCAATAGTGCCACATCACACTTGAGTCCATCCATCTCCGGGATTTTGTCCGTGTCTCCGGCATGATATAGCGAAATCCCGTCCATTGTGACCACGAACCCCAGCTTCTCGCTACTCTTAGTATGAAACTCTTTTTTAATATTATAACTCGAGAGAAACTTGATCTTTACGCCGCCTAAATCTATTGAAATTCCCGCCTGAAACACTTTAATCTCTTTACGGGCTATCCTGGTGAAAGGCTCAAGCTCATCCGCGCATGCCTTACATGTCACTATAACCGTATCTGCCGTGCTTATCTTTGAGATATCAAGCTTAGAAAAATGGTCGAAATGTTCATGCGATATGCATATTATATCAGATTTTTTCGGTTCTTTCGACAGTTTCCAGGGGTCAAAATATATAGTCTTTGACCCATCCCATCTGAAGCTCGAATGACCCAACCAATGCAAACCCTCGATCATTCCAGACCCTTCAACACTTTCAACGCCTCGTTGTAGTCCGGCGGAATAGTCAATTCCCGCACAACCTGCCTATATCGGATTACATCATTCTTATCTATGATCTGCACGGAGCGTGCTAATAAATTTAGCTCCTTTATTAAGAGTCCGTATTTCGTGCCAAACGATGACGTCTTATAGTCGGAAAGAACTACTTCATTTTTAATGCTATTTTCACTGCAGAACCTCTTTATGGCAAATGGCAGATCCTTGCTTACTCCTATGACGACAACATCCGGAGAAAATTTTGCCGCGAGTTTATTGAACTCTTTTACCTGTAGATCGCAGACCGGCGTGTCTAATGACGGGAATGAGGATATAACTTTTATCTTGCCCTTAAAATCGGAGAGCTTAACTTCTTTCATTTCCTGAGAGACAACCTCAAATTCGGGCGCATTCATTCCGATCGTAACAGAATCACCTATTAACGTGAGCGGCTCACCCTGAAAAGCTATGCTTTCTGCCATATCTGACTCCTTTGTAGAGCCACATTATATCAGTTTTCATACGTTATGTAATAGTAAATTTTCTCCTCACATTTGATATTTTCAGTTCCGCCCTTTCTCCATTTCCACTTTAACCTGACAAATCTAACCAGGTTAGAATCGATTTTTATTTTTCAAATACTTCTTATACCTCTGCTCCCCCACACACTCTCCCGCTCCCGGACAATTGAAGATCATTATCTCCTCTGTCCTCTAATAGTGATCGTCACGTCCTCAAACGGGATCTTTTTATCTGAATGCTTAATAGCTTCCTCTATAATACTGATAAGCCCGAAACAGCACGGCACCTCCATATGAGCGTAAGTCACGGATTTTATATCATTACCGCTGATTATAGCTTTAATCTTCTCCTTATATACGCTTAAGTCATCCAACTTAGGACATCCGATAAGAAGTATCTTGCCCCGAAGAAGATGGCTATGAAAATCGGGATAAGCGAACGGTACACAGTCCGCCGCGATCAATAGATCCGCGCCGTTGAAATATGGTGCGCTAATCGGAGCGAGCATTATCTGTACGGGCCATGTCCGTAGCTCGGAGACCGCTTTGTGCGTTACTTCTCCGGAGCCTTGAGATTTACGTTCACTCTGCATGTCGATAACTCGCGCTCCGGGACAGCCGGAGTGACCATGGCCGGCATGCAGATGCGCCGCACCCGGATCTTCTATGCCATTCTCCTTCAAATATGCCACCGCTTCTTTAAAATAGGCCGCTTGATCATGATCCTGAAGATGTTTAAGGTGAGCGACGATCGTATTCTTCCCGTGTTTAACTATATTAGCCATTACCTTCTTCTCATCATAAGCCTCGGCTTCTCTTTCCTCTATATTAATAGCGCCCTGCGGACAATGTCCTATACAAGCGCCAAGTCCGTCACAGAACAAGTCGCTGATGAGGCGCGCCTTGCCATCGATCAGCTGTATAGCGCCTTCCGGACAATTCGGTATGCAGTCCCCGCATCCGTTACACTTCTCAACGTCTATATTAATGATCTTTCTCTTCGCCATGGTCTTATGCTCCCTTTGTTAATAGTGAGCCTATAGTTATCGATCGTAATTCGTTCACAACGTAGCTTCCTATACTGTCTATCTTTCTCTTTAACGGACACATTGCGGCATTGGGGCATTTTCTCTTCTTAAAGGTGCATTCATTAATACTGAGTGGCCCCTGGAACGCCTCTACGAAATCCGCGAGCGTCAGCTTATCGACCCTCTTGGAAAGCGTGAATCCTCCTCCCAGACCTTTAGTCGATACGACAATGCCTGTTTTATTTAAAATCTGTAGAATCTTCCTGAGAAATGACCGCGGCATCTTCAGTTCATGCACTAATTCCTTCACCGACACGACCCCTCCCCGTCTCGATGCCATCGCGCACACCGCCCTGACCGCATAGTCTGTATTTCTGGTTAGAAGCTTCACAGTTAAATGATACCATTTTAGTATCATTATGTCAACAAAAAAAGATTTTATATTGTTTTTGAGATGGTTATTTATTGCGTGCGGCGTAAGCGAAGGACGAAAAGTAACTCCGCCATAACTTGTCGGAGGACATGAACTCATTCGATCCAAAAAAGTAATCTACAATGGCCTCCCTCGCGCGGGCGATTTCCTTTAAACGAGCAAAAACCCCTCCGGGCCTAAGGCCCGCAGATCCGGAGGCTTTGACGCTTAATAGTGTCATGTCGATCAATTCAAGCGCCCGTTCAAAAGCCCTCTGGCTATAATCACTATTATTCTTCACGCGCCAATTTATTGAGCGCTCAACCTCACTGCCGATATTCGCCATTTGTTCAACAAAAGACATCTTTCCCCATCGGCCCGACGCGAGATCTTTGTGCTGATAGCTCATCTCTTAACCCACTTATTCACAATATCTATAATCATTTTTCGCACGAGCTCATTGTCTACCCCTCGGGTTCTATTGCCGCTTGACGGGCGTATATTGATCATAGAATCAAATTCGATAAAATCATCTCCCTGAATGTCCGGATATAGGTTAATTCCCCAGAGACTCTCTTGTTTTGAGCCGCCTTCTAAAAGTAACGCCTCCAGATCGGAATGAAGTTCTGCATCAATAGCGATTATACCCCCATCGACATCGACAACCGCCTTTATCAAATTGCCAAAAGTAGCGGCTGCGGCTACCCTTAGTTCATCGAGAGACATTACCTTGTTTATTATTATCATGCGTTCGATTATACCTTAATAGAAATCTACCCGCAATAAGTTTGATATTTTCATTTTAACTAATTTGTACCGTTTGGGGAATTCAACCTTTAACGTGTCCCCTTTTTTAATATTAAACGTGTCCCCCTCTGTATACTATCGAAGCGCCTGCAGGTAGGGAAGAATCTAGACGGTAAATAGATTCTTCCCCTTCGCTCCTCTCAGGGTCAGAATGACAAAGTCGGGCCAAAGCCCTCCTTGAAAATAACGCACGCGCTTATATTGCTAAGTTATTACGCTTAATCCTTATTTTTAATGCGAGTGTTCATGACTGGGGTGATCGTGAGGATGGACGTGAGTGGATCCATCATGCCTGTGGGCATGAATATGAACCAGGTTGTGAGCCTGGAGTAGCGGGGTGTCTTTTAGGATTTCGGAAGAAGGACCGCACCTGACTATTTTCTTATCGTTACCGAATACGCAAACCATATCGGATATCTCTTCGACGATATGGAGATCGTGGGTGGAAGTAATTACGGTCTTACCCAGACTGTTCTCTTTTTTCAGAATATCAATTATGTGCCTGGTGGTCATAGGATCCAATCCAGCCGTCGGTTCATCCAGGATAATCACTTCCGGGTCTATGATCAATGTGGACGCTATCGCCACCTTCCTCTTCTCGCCCACGCTAAGCTGATGGGGTGACCTGTCAAGTAAGGCGCCAAGGCCCAGGATCGCTACGAGCCGATCGAGACGCTTCTCTGTCTGGGCCCGATCTTCTTTGAGTTGCAATGGCCCAAACAGGATATCCTCTTTTACTGTCGGGCAGAATAACTGAACGTCAGGATTTTGGAATACAAATCCTACTTTTCTACGGAAATTTCTTGAGAATGATAGATCGGCAAATGTTCTTTCGTTAATATCCGTTCCAAACGCTGTAACCGTTCCGCTATCAGGAAATATCAGTCCGTCTAACATCTGAAGTAATGTCGATTTTCCGGAGCCGTTGGCGCCTATAACTGCTACCATCCGGGCCTTCTCGATAGTCAGGTCTATATGACTAAGCGCGGGAAACTTTCCGAGATACGAATAATTGACATCTTTTAGCTGGAAGATCGTATCGCTCATATAAACCTGACTCCTATAACGCAGATTATTATTATAAGTAGCAGCCACATCCAATCCCACGGTTTTGTTTTAAAATCATTAAATACTACCGGCTCTCCGGCGTAACCTCGGGATAACATCGCGCTATATACCTCTTCGTTCATCCTGTAAGATCTCTGCCAAAGTGAGGCCATGCTCCACGCGACGACTTGCTGACCCTTCTTATAATGCACTTGCCTGCCTACCCGGCTCCTTATCGCAAGATACGTATTTTCTACTGCCTCTATAAGCAGATAAATATACCTGTAACACATGCCGAATATCATTACGAATATTTGAGGAACTTTAAATAAGCGCAGTGCTTTCAGCGTTTCGGAGTGCCTTGTCGTAATACTGAGAAGCACTACTATCGATACAGAAGTAATAACTCGCATAACGAATAAGAGCGCGCCCGACAGCCCCGGGCGAGTCACTATCAGGTGAAGCCCGAATATATTAAAATTAGCTATCGCTTCGCCGGGAGTAAAGATATTGAATAGCGCGGGAACAGCTATGAATAGGGAAAATAGCGGAATGAATACCCAGGTACGTTTAAGGAAAAAACCTATATTGATCTTTGATAGGTACGTAAATATCAATGAGACTGAGTAAATATAAAGCACCACCGCGATATTTTTAGTTAATAGCGCTGTCAATAGAAGCATTCCGGATGTTACAAGCTTCATCCTGGGATCGATCGACTGCATAAGGCCATCCCTCGAAGCATATTCATCGGTAAATACCGACTCTTTTAAGAATGCTATAGCTCCGGTGATCGAACGTTCTATAAAATTATTGCCGATTGTAAAAGCCATGTTTCACACCTTTTCCGATTCCAGATATTCGGACGCGGAATACGAACTTCTGACGTAAGTGCCGCTGGCCACGTGTCGGAATCCAGCTTCCAGCGCATCTTTTTTATATCCAATGAACCTATCAGGCGATATATATTCTTTAACCGATATATGGGCCTTGCTTGGCGCCAGATACTGCCCTATACTCAAAAAATCACAATTGGTCCCGGCAATATCCTGAAAAACTGCGAGGACTTCGTCTTCACGCTCACCCAGCCCCAGCATTAATCCGGATTTCGTCCGCATCGACTTATCGCATTTTTTAATATAAGCCAGCACGCCGAGAGATCTTTGATAATTTGCGCCATTACGCGCCTCCGGGTAAAGCCTCGGCACAGTTTCTAAATTATGCGCGAAGATATCGGGCTCGGCTTCGACGACCTTCGCGATGGCTTCCTCGTTCAGATTAAAATCCGGGGTCAATATCTCTACCGTTACGTTCGGATCAATCTTACGTATTTCCCGAATCACATCAATAAATGCCTGCGCTCCCCCGTCCGGCAGGTCATCACGCGTAACGCTTGTTATAACTACATGCTTAAGGCCTAGTCTATGTACGCCCTCGGCGACTCTGAGCGGTTCATCAGGATCGGCTTTTTGAGGTGATCCGCGTTTAACACCGCAGAAAGCGCATTGTCTTGTACAAACGTTGCCGAGAATAAGAAATGTTGCCTGAGATTTAGAGAAACATTCTCCGATATTCGGACAGAGGGCTTCCTCACAAACCGTATTAAGCCCGAGGCCTTTAAGCCGCGCCTTAACATCGGCACAATCTTTAAGATTAATCTTCTTTTTTATCCACACGGGACGTTGCAATATTTCCATATATTCCTATTTGTCTTTTCTGCAATAATTCCAATCGGATGTTTCGTATTTATTCGTCTTCAGCTCATTAAATATAGCCTCTTCCATTTTCGAAAGCCCACCCTCCCGAACCTCTAAATTAAACGATCTTATGAATGCAATTCTTAATAACCGGGATAGCATAGAGACTTTTAATTCTAATCCTAAAATTTCTTCGAGAGATGTCGCGCTATCCTCGATATTATCAGTGCTTTTCGTCCGCATATATGATGAGGCCGAACCTGCGTTAAAATTCAGCGGAATACTGCCATGCTGGAATATCACGTCCTTTGAACGTTTTTGAGCGCTACCGCCAATCTTTTTATCGCCGACTACGATGTCATACTTCTCTTTGGATGCAAAACATATCGCCGAGGGTGTGCCAAGATTATCGTCGGACGAAATATCGCACGCGAAAGCCGCATCAATACCCAGTGCGGCATAAAATGATATCAGGAATGACGATATGACCTTATACGATGCCTCAACCTGCGACCGGATTCCGAGATCCTCTTTTGAGCAGACCAGGCTGTATGTAAGTTCGTTGGCATGCAATATTATACCGCCGCCGGTTATCCTCCTTACAATAGGTACCGACCTGGCTTTACATAGCTCAACGTCAAGTTCGCCCGCAAGATCCTGCGAATATCCCAGCGATAGACTGGGTTCTCTCCATCCGTAGATGCGTAATGTCGGCTGTGAAGACTTTTCCCGGTAGCTTCGCAACAGGGTCTCGTCCAGCGCCATATTGGCGAACGGGTCCATTACGCCCGTATCGATAATACGCCAGCGAGAACTCATTTAGATTTGATTGAATTCTTCCAGCGAAGATCAGGCTCCCTGGCGGCCTTAGTCTCGTCCAGCCTCTTAACAGGCCTGGTGATCGGGGCATTCTTTATAACGTCAGGGTCGCTCTCGGCAAGCCTTGCTATCTCGATCATAGTATCTATAAATCTATCGAGAGTCTCTTTAGATTCGGTCTCGGTGGGCTCTATCATGATCGATTCTTTGACAATCAGCGGGAAATATATCGTAGGTGGATGATACCCCTTATCTATTAAGTATTTGGCGATATCGAGGGCATGCACACCGTTCTTAATTTGTTTGGATGCCGATAAGACGCATTCATGCATGCATATCCTGTCAAACGGTATATCGTAATAGCCTCTGAGTTTAGTCCTGCAATAGTTCGCGCCTAAGACCGCATTCTCCGAAGCCTCGATCAGCCCTTTCTTACCCAAAAGCAGTATATACGCATAAGCCTTCAAGATCACACCGAAGTTCCCGTAAAACGGCGCTATGTACCCTATCGATTTAAACCTATGGTAATCGAGCGCTAATGTGCCATCGGGACGTTTCACTATCCGAGGTATCGGCAGAAAATCCGTCAACTTTTCGCACACACCCACAGGGCCTGACCCCGGGCCGCCCCCCCCATGGGGCGTAGCAAACGTCTTATGTAGATTTATATGAATTACATCGAATCCCAGGTCTCCCGGACGGCATTTACCGAGAATAGCGTTAAGGTTTGCGCCATCATAGTACATAAGCGCGCCCACTCCATGCGCTAAGTCCGCGATCTCTTTTATGCGCGGATTAAATATACCCAGTGTGTCGGGACAAGTGAGCATGACCGCAGCGACTTCATCACTCAGGCTATTCTTGAATTCGGCCATATCCATATAACCGTCCTTATCGGTCGGTATAACTATAACCTGATAGCCCGCGATAGCGGCGCTGGCCGGATTGGTTCCATGGGATGAGTCCGGAACTATGATATATTTTCTTCTGGATCCGTTATGTTTATGATATGCGGCAATAAGCATGACGCCCGTCAGCTCGCCGTGCGCACCAGCAAGAGGCTGTGATGTAAATCCGGCCATACCGGTGATCTCGCACAGAATCTTCTTCGTGTTATAGAGGACTTCGAGCGCCCCCTGCGCCAGCGCGCCGCCGCCCGATAGCTGAGGTAAGAGCGGATGAACCGCAGTAAAGCCATCCAGATTTGCCAGGGTCTCGGTGAATTTTGGGTTATATTTCATCGTGCATGATCCGAGTGGATAGAAATTAGTATCGACGGAGTAATTGAGCCGCGAAAGGTTCGTGTAATGACGAACAACGTCGAGCTCAGAGATGTTCGGAATATTCGGCGGATCCTTTCGCAGATATTTAGCATCGAGTTTTTTGGCCGGCGGAACATCCGGGGACTGCATCTTAAATCCCCTACGGCCCTCCACGTTCTTTTCGAAAATTAGTCGCATAATACCGCCTCCAGGCTGTCGCCCAGCTTCAATATCTCTTCCCTCGTCCTCTTTTCGGTGACAGCCACCAGAAGATAATTTTCCATCCCTTTATAGAAACGGCCGAGCGGGAAACCTGCCGCGAAGCCCTTTTCGACCATTTTATGAGCCACATCGTCGGCATTCTTCGGAAGGCATATCGTAAATTCATTAAATGTCGGAGAACTCCTCTTCACCGTAACTCCGGGTATCTTCTCCAGTACGCTCTTGGCAAATTCGGTTTTACTGTAAATAAGTTCTGCCATTTCCTTTAATCCTGTCTTGCCGATCAGCGAAAGATATATAACCGCGCGCAAAGCGCAAAGCGCCTCATTCGAACAAATGTTCGAGGTAGCCTTCTCTCTTCTGATATGCTGCTCCCTGGTCTGAAGCGTCAGAACATATCCCCTCTTACCATCCTTATCAACCGTGGCACCCACGATCCTGCCGGGCATCTGGCGGACGAGTTCTTTCTTAGCGGCTATGAATCCCAGATATGGCCCGCCGAAAGACAGAGGCAATCCCAGACTCTGCCCCTCGCCCGTGGCAATATCAAATCCCATCTCACCCGGGGTCTTTAGTATTCCCATCGATATCGGATAGACCGACTGGATCGCCAGCGCGCCTACCTCATGGACTTTAGAAGCTATATCTGTGTAATCATCTATGGCGCCGAAAAAGTTAGGATTCTGCAATATCACCGCCGCGGTATTACCATCGAGATGTTTCAATATAGCTTCACGTGAACTCTGGCCGTGGACAACAGGTGTCTCGACAAACTCTATAGATAGATTAGACGTGTATGTGTATAACATCGTGCGGTATATGAGATTCACGCCCTGATCAACTATTATCTTTTTCCTGCCGGTGAGCCTGATCGCCATCATCGCCGCTTCGTAAAGAGCGGTACCGCCATCATAGAGAGAAGCGTTCGAGACATCGAGGCCTAAGAGCTCGCATATTGCCGTCTGGTATTCATATATCGACTGAAGCCATCCCTGGGATGACTCCGGCTGATACGGCGTGTAGGCGGTGTAGAATTCCGATCTCGAGGCCAGCGCATCCACTGCCGCGGGAATGTAATGGTCGTAAAAACCGGCTCCGAGAAAACTGATGAGATCTGTCGCGTTCTTCGAGGCAAGCTTCTTAATATAACGGCATACCTCGAATTCAGATTTTCCTTCGGGAATATCGAATGACTTTGGCCTTAGAGCGGGAGATATATCTATAAATAGGTCATCGATAGATTTTACACCTATCGCCTTAAGCATCTCCGCCCTGTCTTCTTCTGTGTGCGGGACATAATTCATTTAGTGTAAACCCTCTACATATTTCTTATAATCCGCGCTGGACACCAGACGTGAAACATCACTCTCATCGCTCACCTCGATTACCGCGAAATATCCCTTATCATAAGGTGATTGATTGATGAGCTCCGGATGCGCAGAAAGCTCTTCGTTTATCTTTAGTACCTTACCGGAAACGCTCGCATAGACATCGGATGCCGCCTTTACAGATTCAACGGTCGCGTACTGTTTAAATTGCGCGACCGCGCCGTTCACCTTAGGAAGCTCCACGAACGTGATATCTCCGAGCGAACCCTGTGCGTAATCCGTTATTCCGAGAGTGGCGGTCTTGTCTTTAATCCTCACCCATTCGTGTTCTTTGGTATACAACAGATCATCCGGTATGTGCATGTGAACCCTCCACTATCTTTGCAGTTCCATTTTTATAGAAAGGACCTTTTGTAACAGTAGCGATAATCTCGACATCGTTCTCTTTGAGCACTATTTCCGTGCCGACAGAAAAGGGTGCGTCCACATAGCCCATTCCTATCCCGCAGGAAAGGCTCGGAGAGAACGAACCGCTGGTCACTATTCCGACTCGCTTACCGCCTGAAAATATCCCGTAATTATGCCTCGGCGCACGACGCGACTTGGCAATAAAATTTATTAATCTCCTCGACGGATCGCTATTTTTCATTAAAGCGCTCCTACCTATAAAGTCTTTCTTAAGATCTACAAATCTTGCCTTACCCGCCTCTATCGGCGTCGTTTCAGTGGTAATATCCTGTCCGTACAACGGGTAGGTCATCTCAAGCCGCAGAGTATCTCTGGCGCCAAGGCCGGCAGGTTTCACCGTAGTATCTTTTAGCAATATATTCCAAAGCTCTGCTACTTTATCGTTCGATATATATATCTCGAACCCCAGCTCACCCGTATAGCCCGTCCTGCTGATAATAATCTTTTCTCCAAGCAAATCAAAATGGCCAAATTTATAATAACCGAGATCCGCCACGCCGGGAGCTACAAGTCTCCTTATCACATCTAACGATTTTGGCCCTTGCAGATCTATCTTACCCAACATTGCCGACACATTCTTAAAATCAGTGCCGGGCGCCAGGTGCTTTCTGAAATGCGCCTCATCGCTTTCGATAGTCGCGGCATTGGCCACGACCATCCACCGCCTGTCAGCTATCCTGTATACAATGATGTCATCCAGGATGCCGCCGGTATCATTAAGCATAAAACCGTATCGACACTCGAACGGCTTAATAGCATTTAAATCAAATGTTACGATCTTATTGAATCCGCTCTTATCGGCATCTGCGCAGATGATAAACTCGCCCATGTGGCAGATATCGAATATCGAGGCTTCTGTGCGTGTCCAGTTATGCTCTGATATGATTCCGGAGTACTGTATTGGCATGAACCAACCGCCGAACGGCGCAAGCTTTGCGCCCAGGCGTTCATGCTCGTTAATAAGAGGAGTCTTTTTTAAATCCATTCTACTTCGCCTTCTGTTATATAACTACATTGTACCTTCGCGGAACTGTTGCGAAATATCAAATTCCACGTCATTCTGAACGAAGCCCGAAGGGCGAAGTGAAGAATCTCAACTGTAAATAGATTCTTCGGTCGGCCGATGGCCTCCCTCAGAATGACGAAAGTTTTATTTCTCAGCTGTCTCTTCGTAGGAATAGGTCCTTCGAAGCTTCATCACGGTCTTACCATTACAGCGAAGAAGACCATAAGGTATATTATGATATCAAAATTTGGGATTATTTTCTACTAAATCCGCGCCACGGCGGAACTGCTGAGGAATACTCACTCCGCGCCACTTTCGAAGGTCTATCCTAAATTAGCCAGCCTAAATATCGGCAGGAACATCGCTATTACTATGACGCCGATAACTAAACCCATCGTGATAAGCATGACCGGTTCCATAAGCGCCATCACCCTGACTATGGAGGTCTCCACTATATCTTTGTGGTACTTAGCAACCTCCTCAAACATCTCTGAGTAACTACCGGTCTTTTCAGCTACCCGAATAAATGATATGGCTATAGGTGGAAAGATTCCAGTATACTGCAGAGCGTCGGCCAGAGGCAGTCCGGCAATGACCTTTGCTTTTGCTTCTTCTATCTTTTCAGCGAATAAGTGATTTTCGGTAGTATTAGCGGCCATTTCAAGCGATCTTATAATGGGTATGCCGCTTTTTAAAAGAACCTGAATGGCGGTGGAGAATTTTTCCACTACGATCGCTATGCACAACTGACCGAGAACGGGTGAAGAAAAAAGAATTTTTTCGTATGCCCGCCGCCCCGAGCTTGTCGTCATGATCTGTCTGGCGAAAAAAACAATAAGCACGATACCAAAAGTAATAAGCAAAAATTCATTTTTTATAAATCCGCTAAAAAAAAGGACGCCCCGGGTCACCATGGGAAGTTCTTTACCCGCCCCAAGCGATGCATAGATCCCTTTGAACATAGGTATTATTTTGAAGGCGAAGATGATGAGCGCAACCACGGTTGCTCCCAGCAGTAAGGCGGGATATATCATGGCATTAATCGTTTTTTTATGTATATCCTCCCGCGATTCGAGTAAAAATTGGATATGCCTGAGAACAAACGGCATCTGACCGGACGCCTCGCCCGCTTCCACGAGATATGTCCATAGATCTCCGAATATATGCGGCATCTTGGCCAGCGAACCATGCATAGATAATCCGCTTTCAAGATCTTTTTTTATGGCCAGGACAGCGCCTGCAAGCTTTTCGCTGGTCATTTGCTTTAGAGTAACCTCTAAAGCTTCTATCATGGGTATGCCATTTTCCATAAGCACAGCGAGCTCTTTGGCAAGCAGTACAAGGTCCTTATTTCTTATCTTCTTATACATCTTCTGCTTTTGCTCGCCAATGGCAGACGCATTTTTAATAGACAGGATTGTGATTCCGGCGCTCTGAAGATTGCTGATTAAGTTTTGCTGCGTCACCGCGAAGGCCTGATTGCGTACAAGTTTGCCTTTGGTATCGCGGCCTTCATACGTGTAATATGGCACTATGCATCCTCCGCAGTGGCGAGGATGGCCTCGTCTATCGAAGTCAGTCCTTGCCTGACCTTGTCCATGGCATCATATCTTAACGATTTCATTCCTTTTTTATCGAGAGCTTCTCTTATAACAGCCATATCGCGCTTACTTTCGATGAGATCCCGTATCTCCTTGTCCGCTATCAATATCTCAAATATAGCCAGCCTGCCGACAAAACCTCTGTTGCGGCATAGATCACATCCCTTCGGACCATATATCTTAGCTCCTTCAAGAGAATGCTTTTCGACTATGGTTTTATCGACTGTTATGAGCTCTTTGCAATTTGGACATAGCCTTCGTATGAGCCTCTGCGCTATAACCATTACCAATGAAGAGCTGACAAGAAATGGTTCGACACCTAAATCGACCAATCTTGTAATAGCTCCGACCGAGTCGTTCGTATGGAGCGTGCTCAGCACAAGTCTGCCGATAAGCGCCGAACGCACGCACATCTCAGCGGTTTCAAAGTCTCTGACCTCTCCGACCATTATTATATCGGGATCCTGCCTGAGGAAAGCACGCAGTCCGCGAGCGAAAGTCAGGCCGATGGCCGGAAGCTCCTGCACCTGATTTGCCCCTGCGATCCTATATTCGACCGGGTCCTCTATGGTTATGACATTTTTTTGTGGGGATTTGATCTCATTGAGAATACAATAAAGAGTCGTCGTCTTTCCCGATCCAGTAGGCCCTGTCAGAAATATGAGCCCGTAAGACTTTCTTATAGCATCGGAGACCTTTAAATAATTCTCTTCGCTCATTCCTATGGAAGAAAGGCTAAAATTCATGCTCTCTTTGTCTAGTACCCTTATAACGATCTTTTCACCGTATATCGTCGGGATAGTCGAGACTCGGAAATCGACGCTTCGATTGTCCAGCTTGATCATGAAACCGCCGTCCTGCGGCAGACGATTTTCAGCTATGTCAAGCCGCGACATTATCTTTATCCTTGATACTACCGGAGCATACATATCCTTTGGCGGGGCGTCTATCTTATATAGCAGGCCGTCCACTCTGTATCGTATATCAAAGCCCTCTTCATACGGCTCTATATGTATATCACTGGCCAGCTCCTCTATAGCTCCATGCACGATAGAGTTGACTAACTTTATTACCGGCGGTTCTGAAGCCCTTAGCTTGAGCTTTTCCGTTTCACCCCTACCTGCCGCGGAAGCCTTTTCATCCGACTGAAACGATGTGACGTAAGAATTCGCGTCGGTTGGCGGCCCCTGAATAACGTAAAGCCTCCTGATTCCTTCCAGAATATCTTTTTTTGTACTGCAATATACCACTACGTCTTTTCCCAACATTCGCCTTAAGTTATCTATAATGGTAAAATCCAGCGGATTCCACATAGCTACGGATATGGTATCCGATGTCTTTGACAAAGGAAGCACCTTGTTTTTTCTGGCAAATTCTTCACTTACAATCTTTCTTAAATTCTGATTAAACTCAATAACGAGGGTTCCGGCTTCAAAAGACAGATACTTGGTATTTAATTGCTTTGAAAGTGTGCGCGCGAGCCCCTCCTCGGAAAGATACCCCATATTGACCAATACCTCCCCGATCGGATCATTGCCTTCGCCCTCTCCGCGCAGAGCGAGCCCCTCCTCAAGCTGTTCTTTAGTGATAAGCTTCGCGTCCAACAACATATCCCCCAGCTTCCTTCTCTCCATATCGCTCATTTACCAGATCCTATCTTTCGGGCCGGCTGGATGTTCGTGCTGTACTTACGCAGGGTAAGGGCTCTTACGCTCTCCTCATCCTGAGCAATCTTCTCTTTTTTCTGCGGTTTTGGGATATACTCTGAGAGCGTTTTTTGCATTACGTGTTCACGCTCGGTCATCTGCGCCGGAGTGACATATTCCGAGTCTCTCCTCTTCACGATATGCGGCGTTATAAATATGATAATCTCTGTATCTTCTACTCTGTCATAATTTGATTTAAATGCCTCGCCTACGCCGGGAATATCACCCAATATCGGCACTTTCCTTACCGATTTTGTAATATTTTTCTGTATAAGGCCCGACACCACTACGGTTTCCAAGTCCCTCACCATGAGCGTGCAGGAGGAGCTTCTATAACTCGGGTCAAGAAATCTAACCGATAGCAGTGACTGCACGGTCCTCGAAACAGACGGCTCGAGATACATAAATATGTCTCCGCTATCATTTACCTGCGGAGTTACTTTTAATACCACTCCCGTCTCCGCCCTCTCGGCAGTCTGCGTATTTAAGGCCGGCGCTGTCGCTATGGTTTCGTTTATACCTATGGCGGTGTTGGCCGATACTTTTATTATCGCCGTCTCATTATTCAGTGTCATTATATTGGGCCGGGACAGGTATTTTGTATCGCTATCGGTAGCCAACAGCTTCAGCACTATCTGAGTGTTTCCCAGCGATAAAGTTCCATATTGGAAAGCCGGAATGCTGGCGGGATTGCCTGTGTTAAGCAAATTTTGACCATATGTATCTTTTATAAAACTTTCGGTGAAAGGAATTCCAGTAGGCAAAGTCGCGGCCGTATATGTGGCGGTAATAATGCTGTCTTCTCCGCCGTACTCGAGCCCGATCCTTTTAAGGGCCGTGGTCGATGTCTCGATTATCTCCGCGGTGATCATTATCTGTACAGGCTCGACGTCGAGCTTCTTTAATGTCGCTTCTATCGTCGGGAAGATACTGGGTGAGTCCGTTATGACAAGGCTGTTATTACGTATGTCGGCCACGATCTTGCCGGAAGATGTCATAAGGCTCTGGATAATATTTACTATATTGGAATTAGTTGCTCCTGCCGGGCCCTTGGAAGCTGGCGGGGCAGCGACTGCGGAGGCTGACCCTATGATCGTCACATTACTGGATCCGCTCATCGGGTCTTTAGCTAATGCCATTGAAGAGACTTGAAGATAATTTAACTTAAATATTTTCGTTACCATCTTCGTAAGAGCCTGGCCGTTCGGTTTTATCAGATACACGTTATCGCCCTGCATCTCGTAGAGAAGGCCGTTGGCCTCCAGTATGGAGGCTAAAGCCAATTTGATAGAAACTCTGCTTAAAAATACCGTTACTTTTTTGTTCTCGATAACATCGCTTGCGATAAAGTTTATTCCCGTCTGCATGGAAAATGCCTTCAGGACGCTCTTCAGATCGGCGCTTTCAAAATCCATTGAAACCTTGTCATCGGTTTTTGGGAGGACTCCATTTACAATTTCCGAAGCCGCGGACTCTCTGCACAAAACGATCCCGGCAAGCACAAGTGACAGAACAATGGCTATCCGAATCTTTTTTAAGTTCATTTTATGTACCTCTCTTTATCTCTGACTCCACACCATCTTTAAAAATAATCACTCTGTCTGATTCAATCCTGACGATCTTCCCCTTTTGTATAATATCGCCTTCACTAACCACTGCGCCGGACAATATCGCGATATTCTTACCGCGCCCCCATATGGTGCCTTCGAGCGAAAGCACGCTATTTCCTGTTTTGGACGCCGCGTCTGCCTCGTTTTTTGCGCTGGACGCAAAAAATTCGTCCGGCTTCTGAAATATATCCCGTGCGCCGGCTACCTCATCCTTTAATTTACGATCGCCCTCGGTAGGGTTTTTTACGGTCTCCTTCAAGCCGGCTATCTCTATGCCTATAGGCATATGACCCGCCGCGTCGTGCGCCTGTTTCATATCCGGTTTCGGCATAAATATCCTATAAAGCAAATAAATGCCCCCCATGATGATTATCAGGATTTCAATCACTTTTTTCTTATCAGGCATTATCATATTTTAAGCGCCACATAAGCTATGATCGCGTTAAAACCTACCAACCTGCCGCGAGATACGTTTCTCGTGAGAACTGCCGGTGAATTTTTCGCGAATTCATCCGGGGCGATTTCAATCGACCTTATGGAGATGCTTTCGATCAACATATATTCCTTACCGTCTTCTATGGCCTTAATGAAACGGAGGAGCTCTTTATATGAAGACGTTCCCTCTATGGATGCCTTCACTACCTCATACCCAGAACAATATTCCGTTTTGATCGGCTTTACGGCGCTTAAAGTTACGCCATTATTTTTTGACACCACCGTTAGAGTCCCCATGAGCCAATCGATGCCATTATCCGGCACCAGACATGCGTTAAATTTCTTCAGATATTTTTTGTACTCACCGAGAGAATCCAGCGTAGCCTTATTATGCTTATTTTCAGCGATTGTAAACTGTATCTTACGAAAGCTCCCAAAATCATATTTGAATAGCAAAACAAATGCGAGCGCGCATAATATCAGGAATAATAAGATACCCCACGTTTTTTTTCTGTCATTTAGAATGTTTTTTATATCTATCATATTATGAAGCCTTATTTGAATGAAACCTCAAAATCGGTGATCTCTCTCCCTGACGATATCTTTTTCTCGACATATGAAAGGTTCGCCCCCTTAAATCCTTCCATCATATCTTTATCGGCTTTAAGGACCTCCAGTATCTTATTCGCGCTGGTAGAGTCCGAGGCGACATCAAATATCGACCCCTTTATTGTTAAGGTAGGTAACCGGTCAGTTTTTATACTCCCGGTAAAAGAGATCTCTTCGACCCACGAAATCTGCGGCATCAACCGACTCAGGCATACTAATTTTTGCGGGAGAAATCGCTTTTTGGATAAAAAGTCGCTGACGAATAAAGCGCTTTCGATAACGGATTTTTTGTAAAGCTCTACATCTGCTCTGGGGCTGGATGGATTTATAACTCCGTAATTTTCTACGTTATTCGCGAGTTTTGCCTTAAGGCCGATTTTGGCATTTATACCTAAGAATGCCATATGCAGTACAACGATCACGCCAAGCCCGGCTAGAAATTTTAACAAAACAACCTTAATCCCCCGCATATCATTACGAACTATTTCCGCAGGAGCGATATTCAGGGACGGGTTTTTTAAAGAGTTAAGAACGAGCATTAGGACGGGAAGGTACTTATCATCCTTGTCAGGGCCGTCTTTTGTAAAGAAGGCAAAGCGATGCCTCTCCACTGGGACATTCAGCTCTTTCGATATTCGCTCCTCATCATGAGAGGGCGAAAAACCGGAAACGTATATCTTCTTCACATCATGGCCCGCCTCTTTACGCATATAGCTCATACTTTTTATAACGTCTGCCTCTACGTGCGGCCATACAGCTCCTAATGTCGGATAGGCGACATTATCTTCGCCCTTCCATCTCGGCCCGATGTCGAAGGGCGCAGTGATCTCCCTGAAAAAGTAAGGATGCTTGCGGGATATTCCGCACAAAATTATTTTACTGTGAGGTTCATAATGCATAAGAAGACACGTCTCTTCGCTCGCCGAACCATTTAAAGCGATGAGCTTTGATAACAGAAAAGGCACCGGCTCGATCACGGCGGGCAGGATATGCTTTCTCCTGAAATAGGCTACCAGCTCGTTGATATTTTTTGTCTCGGTAGCGGCAATGACTATTTCTCGGAAATTCGATACGCCCCGGTATGATTTGAATGCATAGGTGAGGGTTTCGATAGGGCACGGCAGATGCTGCTGGGCTGCAAATACTACCGCCTGCGCGAGCTCTTTCTGGGGCACATTGGGCATCTTAAACCACCTCAGGATCAGCTGGTCGTTTCTGACATTAACGGCGACGCGATACGGTATTTGATATTCGGATGAGAATATCCTGTCCAATATACCGCTTATGCCGCGTTCCGATCCGAATCCGATAGGGAAACGCTGAAGCGAGGTTAATACTACTCCGCCGGGCGACATACGTGCCTCAGCGATATCCATAAAATCGGTGCTTATATATACCGCCGCCCCGGTAAAAAAAATTTTCTCTATCTCTTGGATTATAGCCATTTTAATTGGTAACTATGTCTCCCTTTCTCACCATATCGCTAAGCGATTTATATAATATCTTGGCCGCGCTATATTCCGGGGCTATCTCCCTGACTACGACTTTACCTATCATGGCTTTTCGCCTGAAGACGAAGAGCGTATCGTCCGTAGTTATTCCATCGTTCGATCCGAGATTTACTATAACGAATTCATAAGCCTTGTTAACCTCTAAAATCTTGCCGGACACATATTTAGCTCCTGTTACGACAATGGGTTTAAGGTTTATGGTACGGCTTTTTTCCATCGGCTTTTTGTTATTTTTCTTTAAAATCTTTTTCAGAAACAGGATCTCAGAATTTTTACCGGATACTTCCTGATTTAACATGGCTATGGCCGACGTTAATTTATTCCGTTCGGTGAGAAGACTTTCCTCGTTTATTTTGTGTTCGGAAGTCATAGCTTCTATTCTGGCGCTGTACTCGCTTATTTTAGCCAGGGACGTATCGTTTTCGGCCATCAGGCCGGCTAACTTATCTTCTACGGATTTTTTCTGTTCTGTAATTTTTTCAATACTTGCTTCGAGAGCCACATTATGCTCTGTTAATAGAAGTGTTTTATCAAAATTTGCCTTATTAGTCCCGTAAAGACTCCATGCAATGATCGATAAAGACAGAACCACTATAATACTGATAATATTCCATATTAAATTTTTCATTTTAGTCCGTACCCTTTATGTTATGTCCTTCCAAATCCTCTTGGCGTAGACGACCCCTAAGGAATCTGTCAACTGAGGAGAAAATAAAGGCGCATCGTATTTCATCCGTTTGTCGTAATGATAAAATCTTGCAGGACCACCAGTGTTATCATAAAGCAGGTCGCCTCTATTCTTCTGCATTATACCTCCGTATACAGTTAGCGGCCAACCGAACGGAGGAGGAACAGTAAAACCCGAAGACTGTGACGAATTTGCATCTCTAAATGATCCATCCAGCGCAACTATGTAAGCATCAATCTCCTGGTAGCCACACGTGGTTTTGGAAGTAACGTCTTTAGCCGCCATCAGCCCCAGCATATTATCAGGGGACGTTGGCAAATTATTAACATCCCGAGGACCTGCATATTTTAGGGCATCCACAATAGTTATGTTACCTCCAACAGCGCTGACCTTTAAATCGGGTGTCATCGTCCAAACCACATCGACACCTATCGTTACTTTCCCATTTAGGGTTCCGGAAATTTTCAAGTCGCCTCCATATATATATATCGCGCCATTCGGTGGTAATGTCTTAAGTGTTCTTACTCCGTTCGCCACTCCTGCATTAGTGACCCACACCGGTCCGGAGTCTGTAAATTCTATAGTCGTATCACCGTATAGCGACAGTCCTCCCGGCAACAACGCAGCGTTCATAATGGGTGTCATAACTTTAGGTGCGGACGGGATTTGAATGCTCGACGCCGGGATAGTGATACCGCTATTAAAGCTTGCGGTTTGCGACCCCCGTATCGCTGGGTTTACAGCACTGACATGTCCTTCAAACGTAGGACTACCACCAATACCAAGCTGACCGTTAGTATGTACCGGTCCGTCTATGCGATCGGCAGAGGTGAACATTCCGAATAGTCCAGGATTACTAGGGAATATTTCGTTATCGGTGAAATATTGCCACTGGGCAAAACTTTTTTGAAATACTTCCAAACTCAGTGTTCGGCTGGTGGTTCCCCATGATCCGGTTGAGGTTACTACAAAACCGGGAAGACGTCCCACCGGAACAGGAAGAGACTGAACGATAGATACGCTATAGGTGCCATTATCCAGAGAGTCATTAATAGGATCCAGGATCCCTGTCCTGAGCTGGATAATTCCTCTGGCAAGTCCTGCCTCCGCCATATTGTATGCCTTTATCTTATCGAGTTCCCTGGCGAGGAGATTGATATGACTATTCAGTACGGCAAAAATTGTTCCAACAAGAATGAATACAAACAAAGTCGTTACAATCAAAAAAATCGACGTGAACCCCTTAGTGCTCTTCATTCTTTAACCCTTGTCCCTGATATTTCTCAAGTACACAGAAGTTACCACGGATCCCGTCAAAGTCTTCCCGTTAACCGTTTGCGTAACTGACATAGCTATATTTACAAGATTAGTCTGTAGGGATTCGAATACAACATTAAACGTCGATCCGGTAGGGGCCGTATAGATTACGCTTTGAGTGGGATCCTGTGTGGGACTGCTATAAATTAGGCTATTACCTGACACAATAAAACTCCGCTTCGTTCCGATAATATCATAAAAGTCAATCTGCTGAGAGCTTATCACTTCGTATGAGGCGGAGCCGCGCAAACCACAATCAATACCTCCGGAATCATAAACTCCCACCGTAATCTGCCGAACGAGATTATTCATATCCGTTTGAAGGCCCAGCTCTACGCCCGAGGCTGAGAGTGTTTGTGCGGTAAAGACTATAATGCTTGAAATTGCAAAAAAAACTACTGTGGAGATCATTACAGATACCACCAACTCTATCAGCGTAAAACCCGGATTATTTTTTGCGCTCTTCATTTCACCTACCCCGCCGTATCGTCAGAAATAATCGTTGTCAGGCTTTCCGTCAGTACCCTGTCGGAATCACCAAGCGCCCTTTCGTTCCAGGATATCGTAACGTTAACCGGCCTATAGTGTCCGCCGCCATCGGGCGGGCCTAAAGTAATGGACATAGTCCCAAGCAGATCATCTGCTGTATCTGCAGTGCCGCGAGTATCAATCGCTACACTTCCTCCGGCAATATTGGATAGGTTTTGATATTCACCGGCGCGCATAACATCTATGAATCGCTGAGCTATAAAAACAGCTTGCGCTCTATGTTTGGCCTGGGAGATCAGCATCGTATTTACAGACAAGGAAATGTATACAGCAAACCATAATAGAGGAATAACTGTTATGCTTACTATTATTTCAATAAGTGTAAAACCACCCTGTTTCTTTACAGTCAACAAGGAATAATTACTCCTACTTTAACATATTAGCGGGACGTGGGACTGTTGCGAAATGTCAATTTTCCCGTCATTCTGAACGAAGCCCAAAGGGCGAAGTGAAGAATCTCGACGGTAAATAGATTCTTCGGTCGGCCGATGGCCTCCCTCAGAATGACGGAAGTTGTATTTTACAACAGTCCCACACAATAACCGTTCAAACTTAAAAGTTATTTAGGCCTGTTCGGGTGAGTCCCGCTCCACACGCCTGTCTGTGTAGCGGCGGTCCATGTAAGAACAATTGTTTGTCCCACGGTACCTCCGTTTGCGGCGGTCCTCGTCGCCGTTATAACAACCGAGGTTCCGGCAGTTCCGGCAGCCGCGTATGTCCAATTAGTGACATCAACGGTCACACCTAAACCTGCGGTTATCGCCGCGGCGTCAGCGCAACTTAAATAGGAGCCGGTTTCTATTCTCCGTGCTTCCTCCGCTACTTTAATAGCGCCGATGGCACCCACGGCTTCGGTGGTTCTAGCCCTCTCTACAAACCCGGCATATTGCGGTATCGCTATTGCGGCAAGAACACCTACTATTATAACGACTATTATTAATTCGATTAACGTAAAGCCCTTACTGCAACTAAGACAACCCCATATTCTCTTCATGCGCGAGCCTCCATTTCTTTGGTTGTAGCCTTCTGTAAAAACTACGCCCCGATTCTTTCCGGACCATGGTTATTGCACCCATAATAATCCGGATAACTCGTCAAACTCATTTGACTGGTATCGCACCACCCCCTTTACTTACACTAATAGTATCATAAAATATGTCTAAGTCAATAGTCATATAATCGTAAAGATGTTTTTATTGCCTCATTTACTTCTTCGAAAGGAATCGGCCGAGAAATAGTACTATAGAGACTGTTATTGCTATGCCAAGCGTAGCGGATAAGATGTATGTAGCGCCGATATGAAAAGGCCCTTTACCGCCCCAGAGCTTAAACGCATAGTCCTGTATGGGCGCATTCCATAGACTTCCTATCTTTTCAAAGCCCTTAGGTATGTAGCCGACCAGTTTGTGTATTTCTTCAGCTCCCCACTCGCCCCATGCAGAACCTGCTTTAAAATGTTCCGGAAGTATCAAGCCAATCGGTGAGACCACGATCAATATAGCAAGCCCAATCCAAAGTTTCGTAATAGTCTTCATGCATCCGCCTTTATTTGTAACAGCTCAGTAATATAACAACCTTTGCCATTGCGAGGAAACCGTGTAACAGCTCAGTCATATAATGGCATGCGTCATTCTGAACGAAGCCCGAAGGGCGCAGTGAAGAATCTCGACGGTAAATAGATTCTTCGGTCGGCCGATGGCCTCCCTCAGAATGACGGAAGTTGCATTTCGCAACAGTCCCCTTATTTAAGCAGGCCTACGTCCTGCTTCTGAAGATATTTAACAACGAGCGCGGTTACTATCGCTTCTATCCATCCGAATATCAAAAGATGCTCTCCGGCCATTACAGGAACCGCTACGTTGATCCCGTATGGACAATACAGCGCCTGGCCGTTTGCTGTACGATGAATCAGAGGCTGTATACCAAATTCTATGCCGGTCAATAATGCGGCGGCATTAAGGCCTATATATCCCGCTATCCCTGCCGCAATGATTCTTCTATTTGAAACAATAGGCGCGCCATAGCTTATTAATCTGTATGTATAATATCCTGCAAATGGCAGTACAAAAGCCATATTGAAACAATTTGCGCCGATGGCAGTGACTCCACCGTCTCCGAAAAGAAGGGCCTGAACCACCAATGCGACCGTAATCGCCAGACATGCCGCCCACGGCCCTAAGAGTATCGCCACCAGAACGCCACCGACCGCATGGCCGGTAGTTCCTCCGGGTATAGGCAGGTTGAACATCATTATAACGAAGCTGAATGCGGCGCCTATGGCGAGGAGCGGAACCTGCTTCGTCGAGAGGGTCCTCTTAACTATCCTCGAGGCAAACGTCCATACAGGAATCATCACTGCATAAAAAAACCCGCAGGTCGCGGGCCCTAGATAACCATCTGGAATATGCATAATTGGTTTATTACTTTATTTGAAGTACTTCTCTGTGGCCAGATCCCACTTGCCCTGGGACTTTAGAATAAGGTCGCAGAGCTCGCGCACGCCGCCATGGCCGCCTGCCTTCGATGTCACCAAATGAGCATGCTGTCTGACCTCTTCCACAGCGTTGGGCACGGCCACTGCCAGCCCAACGCGTCTTAATACCGGCAGGTCTATCAGATCATCGCCGATGAAACAGACCTCTTCGGGTTTAACTTTAAATTTCCTTATAGCGTGATTAAAGGCCTTCAATTTATCATAATAACCCTGATATGCCTTTGCTATCTTCATGTCACGCGCTCTTAGTTTTACAATCCTTGATTTCTTTGCTGTAATAATGACGCTTTTTATCCCGGCTTTATTAAGAAGCGTTATTCCGAAACCGTCCTGCACATCGAAAAACTTAAGCTCATCACCGTAAATCGAATAGATGATATGGCCGTCTGTCATAACACCATCTATATCCAGGATAAGGAGTCTTATCTTCTTTATCTTATCGATGATGTCCGGGGCGATCATACAAGCCCCGCCTTTAATATGTCCTGCACGTCAAGTAGGCCAATAGGCCGTCTCTTACTGTCGACCACAGGAAGCTCGTCAATCCTCTTAGATCTCAATATGTCAAAGGCTTCAGCGGCCAGTCTTTCCTTAGTTATAACCGTGGGATTTTTGGTCATTACGTATTTTACTTCGCACTCGATCAGCCCCGGCTTTATCTCCAACTGCCTGCGCAAATCTCCGTCCGTAAATATTCCGGCCAACTTTCCCCTGGCATCTACGACGCAGGCGCATCCTGCTCTAGATTTGGTTATAGCCAGAAGCACCTGCTTAACCTTCATCTTTTCCCCTACAACAGGACTCGCATGCCCCTTCCTCATAATATCATCCACCGTTAATAAAAGCCTTTTACCGAGGATACCACCCGGATGATAGAAGGCAAAATCCTTTTCCTTAAATCCCTTCTTATCCAAAAGCGCTACCGCTACGGCATCTCCGAGTGCAAGCATAACTGTCGTGGATGTGGTCGGAGCAAGCCCGAGCGGGCATGCCTCCCTCAAAACATGCGTATCGATAACATAATCCGAAAATTTGGCCAGCGTAGATGAAAGATTGCCGGTCATCGATACAAGTTTCGCGCCGATCTTCTTAACTATAGGCAGAAATTTTATTATCTCCTCGGTCTCGCCGCTATTAGAAAGGGCAAGGATCAGATCGTCTCTCGTAACGCGTCCAAGATCCCCGTGGAGGGCTTCAGCCGGATGCAGATATAAAGACGGAGTACCGGTCGAGGACAACGTCGCAGATATCTTCTGAGCAATAAATCCGGGTTTTCCCATACCGGTCACTATAACGCGTCCCTTCACCTTATACATAAGGTCAACGATCTTCTTAAAATTAGCATCTATCCTCGGTATAAGGCTTGATATCGCGTCACGCTCGATCTTAAGGACTTTTTTAGCCATCGCTATAGACATTATCCGGCCGCCTTTTCTATTTTAATAAGCTTAGTAAGCAGTCCTTCGAGCGAGTCGAGTTTAATCATATTCGGACCGTCGCTTAATGCGCTGTCAGGATCCTCATGGACTTCCATAAATATGGCGTTGGCACCGCACACGACCGAGGCCATCGCAAGATACGGAATATACTTCCGATCTCCGCCGGACTTCTCACCCATGCCGCCCGGGGACTGCACAGAATGAGTGGCATCATATACCACCGGATATCCGAGGTCCTTCATTATCAAAAGCGACCTGAAGTCGCTCACCAAAGTGTTGTAGCCGAAGCTTGCGCCGCGCTCGGTCAGTAATATTTTCCTATTTCCGGTAGACTCTATCTTCTTCACCACGTTCTTCATATCCCAAGGCGCCAGGAACTGCCCCTTCTTCACATTTACCACCCTGCCGGTCCCGGCCGCCTCCAGTATAAGGTCTGTCTGCCTGCATAGGAATGCGGGTATCTGAATGATATCGAGGACCTTAGCGGACTCTTTCACTTCCTCGACGGAGTGCACGTCCGAGAGTACGGGTATTCCGAAATCTTCTTTAATCTTTTTGAGTATCTTCAGGCCCTTCTTTATTCCGGGACCCCTGTAGGATGATCCGGAAGTGCGGTTGGCTTTATCGTAGCTTGCCTTATAAATGAATGGAATGTTGGCTCTTACGGCTATGGACTTTAAAGCCCTGGCATGGCGCATGGCGCTCGACTCGGACTCTATCACACATGGCCCGGCTATCAGGACCAGAGGGTTGGCCCCGCCTATCTTCACTCCTCCCGCAACGACTTCCTTAGTCACTGGATTGGTTTTCCTGTTCACGCAGAAGCAGAGCTTCGGCTTTCTTTAGGTCTTCGGGCCTATCGACTCCCACGGTATCGAACTTCGTCTCAACGACTTTGATTTTATAGCCATATTCAATAGCCCTTAATTGCTCCAACTTCTCGGCATTCTCCAATGATGAATTAGGGAGTTTCTTAAACGTGAACAGAAAATCCTTAGTAAACGCATAAAGACCTATATGCTTATAGTACGTCGGCCTCTTCTTTGAGTCCGTCCCGTTCGTCCTGTTATAAGGTATCGCATATCGCGAAAAGTATATCGCATATCCGTTCTTATCGATTATGACTTTAACGACGTTTGAGTTAGTGAGCTCGGAATCATCCTCGATCTTCTTTACGATCGTCGCCATCCCGGCGACCTTCTCTTCCTGGAGCGCCATAACGAGATTGTCTATCATTATCGGCTTCATCAGAGGCTCATCACCCTGGATATTTACGGCTATGTCTATATTCATAGCATTGACGACCTCTGCGAGCCTGTCCGTACCCGAAGGCTGGTTTGGGGAAGTGTATACCGCTTTTCCTCCAAAGCGCTCAACGGCCTTAAGTATCCTTTCGTCATCGCATGCAACCACCAGGTCATCCAATGTCTTGGCCTTCTTAGCATTCTCCCATACATGCTGAATAACGGGCTTGCCTAACAAATTAGCAAGTACCTTACCCTCGAACCTAGTTGCGCCCCAACGCGCCGGTATAACTCCTATAGCCTTCACTTAATAATACCCCCTCAAATTTTACTTTAATATGCCAACGTATCTGATTAAAATAATTCCTTCTTGATCCTTGCAAGCAGTTCATCGGGCGAAACGACCGCTATCCCGACCTTTCCCACCACTATGCCGGCCGCGCAGTTAGATATATGCGCTGAAGTTATAGGGTCTGCTCCGGATGCAAGCGACAGGGTGTAGCTCGCTATCACCGTATCTCCGGCACCGGATACATCAAACACCTCCTGAGCCACGGTAGGTATTTGTTCCATAGGCTTATTCTTTTGAAATACTGCCATACCGTTTTCACCGAGCGTTATGAGTCCTATTTTACAATTAAGCTTCGAAAGCAATTTTTCACCGGCTTTTCTTAAGGTCACATCATCATTTATTTCAAACCCTACCGCTCTGGCAGCTTCATGATTATTCGGAGTTATCACGGTGATACCTTTATAGTATGCGAAATGCTCTTCCTTAGGATCGACGGATATTATCTTATTATTACGCTTGGCCATCGGCACTACCTTTTTAAGCAGCATCGGCGTTATCACGCCTTTTGCATAATCCTCTATTATGACAGCGTCCATGCCCTTTATTATGCTTTCTATGTAGGCAATCATACGCTCTAAGATCACGTCTTTGAGCGGATCTTTTTTTTCTTTATCTATCCTTACAACCTGCTGATGGTGTGCTACCACTCGGGTCTTTAATATTGTGGGCCTGGATTCATCCGTTATTATACCTGCCGTCCGGATCCCCTTCTGTTCGAGTTCGCCTTTTAAGATCGCCCCGTGCTCATCTTTACCAATCACTCCGACCAGATGCACGTCGGCTCCCAGGCTCCTCAGATTATTGGCAACGTTCGAGGCACCTCCCGGCATAAAACTCTCTTTCTTCACCCATACTACCGGCACAGGCGCTTCCGGAGATATTCTGGTGACCTCTCCCCATATGAATTCATCGAGCATCAGATCTCCAATCACGAGCACTTTGGCCTTCTTAAAATTCGTGATGGTATTCCTATAATAGCTAAAATTTTTTACCTTCATCTCATATACTCTCTATTATCGATCGGTACAATAATGGTATCATGATCTCGTGATGACCTATTATATTGTAACCCTTGCCGCCCTTAGAAGTCGGACGGCATAATATATTTTGATATGGCCTGTACTGGCTTATCATGTCAAAATTGGCGGTCGTAAGAGTATCTACTTTGTTGCCCAGATTACGCGCCACTGTAATAGCCTTCAGGAATACCTCGGGAAGTATTACGGCCGACCCCAGGTTTATCAGAACCCCGGCCTCCAGCTGCGAAACGCTGTATATGAAATTTCTGAAATCTATAAGCGAGCCCTCCCCTATAGCGACACCGCTGGCCGACGGATGCTGATGTATAATATCGGTTCCTATTGCCACGTGCGCGGTAACGGATAGGTTTAGTTCGTACGCATTCGCGAGTATACTAAGATTTCTGTGTGGAAGCTTCGACTTAACTATGTTTGCGCCGACGGCCTCACCAATACCGATACCTTCATTGAATCCAGAGTTTATGGCCTGATTAATAAAGCTCGCCGTCTCCTTAGCCATACCAAATGACCCATCGAGGATGCCTTCACCAACATCCTCGCTGGTGCGCCCTATCATAGCTATTTCGGTATCGTGTATAACTCCCGCGCCGTTAAGCGCAACAGCCTTTACGACACCCCGCTTCATCAGATCAATAATAAGCGGTGAAACGCCGCACTTTATCACGTGTGCACCCATCATTATTATGATCATCTTATTTTTTTTATAGGCGGCGGCTACATCTCTTACTAGTGCCTTAAGATTTTGGGCAACAAGTATCCGAGGAAGCGAATCGTAGAATGTCTTAAAGCTTTCGCCTTTTTTGGCAGTCTTTGCGAAATCGCTTATGGAGACCTTACATTTACGGACATTAAGGGGAATGGTTTTGATCTTACTAAGGTCTATCTTCGGTCGTGGATTGTCTGACATACTCTTCCTTTCGAACTCGCGCTATTTTATCACATAAATGATTATAAGGTCAATCGTTAGATGCCATGCCTGTCCGATAAAAGTAGCGTCATCCTGAGACCATGAAATGGCCGAAGGATCTGGTTACGACGGCAATAAATAAAAGCAGATGCTTCGCTTCGCTCAGCATGACAGCATGGAGACATGAGCGCGGTATTGACATATCTAACCAGGTTATATATGTACCATTACACATTAAATCTGATGGTCAGTATATCGCCGTCTTCGACCGTATAATCCTTGCCCTTAAGATAATATTTACCGGAGGATTTGACCTGTTCCTCGGATCCCAGGTTTATGAGATCATCATACTTCATCACCTCGGCCCTTATAAATCCCCTCTGAAGATCTGTGTGAATAGCCCCTGCCGCTTCAGGTGCCGTGGAACTTTTCTTGGTATTCCATTGCCGGACCTCGTCGGGGCCTACGGTAAAGAATGAGATGAGATTCAGCGTTCTTAAGCACAACTGTGTCATAAGGTTGATGGCAGGCTCGTTTATGCCCAGAGACTGCATAAACTCTAATCTCTCCGCCTCGGAATCGAGCGCTGTTATCTCTTCCTCTACTTTAGCCGAGACCTGCATTACATCTATCTTAATCGGTTTAAGCTCACTGGTAAGCTCGACCTGTAATTTCGTATCTTTCAGCGCAGATTCAGAGACATTCAGAACTATGAACATATCCTTACGCGATATGAACGGGTAACTCGATATAAGCTTTTTATCATCGCTCGTCAGATCTAAAGTACGAAGCGGCAGATCCTTTTCGAGATGACTCTTCAATTTTCCGAGGACCTCCCTCTCTTTGACCGCCGCTTCTTCCTTAGTCTGCTTTATCGTTTTATCTAACCTCTCCACCCTCTTCTCAATAAAGATAAGGTCGTGCAGTATGAGCTCCGAATTAACGAAACCTATATCGCGCTTCGGGTCAATCGAACCGTCGACATGATACACGGATTCATCGCTAAAGGCTCTTACGACATGGCATATGGCATCGAGCTCATTAATATCCTTAAATATATCTCCTTTGGCGATCGAATCTTTTTCGAGCTTGGGTATTAACTCGATATCTATTCTTGCGCGCACATTCTTCTGCGGCTTATATATCGAGATGAGCTTATCGAAACGCCCGTCCAGAATATCGGCTACGCCCTTTATCGGACGCCCCGATGCTACTTCAGCTTCAGTAGGCTTATGTCGCGTTATTAGCTCAAATAATGTCTTCTTGCCCACCTGCGGTAGCCCTATCATTCCTATCTTCACTCGCTCACCTCATCTCTTTAAACTATTATACGCTAACACGACACCGTCATTTTTCATACTGGTCTATAGCGACGGAACTTCCTATGCCGCCTTCCACTTGTCGCTCGCTCGGAATCGGCTTCCTCGCTCGCTGTGATAAACTTTCGATGGTAAAACCTGCACCGCCAATAGGTATCGAAATTTTATGACAGTCGTTTCAGGCGGCATAGGAAGTTCCGTCGCCTGATGGGCGTTCACTGCCGTCTCAATATCTACTTACCCAATATCTGATCCGCTGCATCCAGGACTTCCTGCGGCGTGATAGAATCGAGACATTTGAATCCGGTTCGGCAGTTATGCGCATAGCATATATCGCATCCGGCATCCTTATGCAATACGATATCGCTCCTCCCGCTGGGACCCCACCTCTTAGGCGATAACCCCCGATCGCCACGCCCAAATATCGCTATTACCGGCGTGCCTATAGCACAGCTTACATGAACAGGTCCTGAGTCGTTTGATATAAACAGTTTAACACGTCTCAGCACGCTAGCAGTATCAGCTATGCTGGTCTTTCCCGACAGGTTAATGCAATTATTTTTAATCAATAAAGCCAGACCGTCACCGAAATGCTTATCGACATCTCCGGATATGATAATTATTTTAGCGCCGTATTTCTCGACCAGACCATTCGCTGCTTTCGCAAATTTTTCTATACCCCACCGTTTAGATGCACAGCTTGCTCCGGGATTTATAGCTACGAGAAGATCTGAATTATTCACACCGTTCGCCGTTAATAATTTCGTTATCTTGCGTTCCGAGATACTGTTGACCGGCATATATAACTTACTATCTTTAGGCTCAATGCCTATATATTTTAAAACGTCCAGGTTGTAAGCGATCTCGTGTTTCATTCCGAACTGCTTTGTATGCGGTATCTTTTTGGTCAATAGAAATCCTAGCTTCTTATCATAACCAATCCTATCGGGAATCCCTGAGAGCCTAAGTATTAAGTGAGTTCGGTTAGTCGGATGGAGCACTACCACGGTATCGAACTTTTTATTTCTCAATTCCCGAATAAATCTTAAATTTCCTATCAGGCCTTTGTGAGTGCCATTCTTATCGTATATTATCACTTCGCTCAGGTACGGATTGCCTTCAACAATGTCGCGCGAATACGTACGAACCATCATGGCTATATGACTTTCGGGATAGGCGCCCCTAATGGCCTTTATGACCGGCGTCGAGAGCACCACATCCCCCATCCTGTCCAATCTTACTATAAGAATTTTTTTACTCATATCCCTCTACCATTATCTTGGCTGATTCAAAGACATCATCTGCCGTGATCAGTGACATGCATTCGTAGTTAAATCTACAGACAGCTGTCTCGCACGGCGAACAGGATAATCTCTTATTAACAACCAGATCGAATTCACCTATAGGGCCGTATTTTTTAGGATTCGTCGGACCGAATATTGCGAGCACTTTAGCGCCTACAGCGCAGCCGAGATGCAGAGGAGCACTGTCATTTGTTATAAGAAGCTTTGCTCGTTTTAATAGGTTGCCGAGCTGCCTAACATTTGTTTTATTTGTGAAATTATGCGGCGTATGCTTCATCTTCCTTATTACTTCGGAAACTATGGGTTCGTCCTCTTTGGCGCCAATGAAGACTATATCTGCCTTGCATTCACCGGCAAGTCTGTCGGCTACAGCCGCAAATCCTTCGGGTGTCCAGCGTTTCAGATGGCTCTTGGCCCCGGCATTTATAACTATAAACCTATCGCGTACCCCATGCATCTTTAGAAGGTGCGCTATCTGCGCCTCGTCTTCGGGAGTTATATGTATATATGACTGCCTCTCAACGTTCATTATACCGAGAGATTTCAACCTGTGAAGGTGTCTATCGATACTGTGAATAACATCCACCGGAAAGCTTTGTATCGTTGAGGTCCTATATTTTGGTCCTATTAATAGACCGAATAGCGTATTCTTAAGATCTACGACCAAATCATATTTGAGCTTTTTTAACTTCAATTGCAGACGACGCTTGCCGGCGATCGGCATATGTTTATCGTAGATGATAATTTTAAATATATTATGGTCTTTTTCGAACACTTCTCTGCCCGCAGGCCCAACCAGGACGTCTATCCTTGCCATCGGAAACTCTCGCTTTAGCGTAGCGATTACCGGGGTAGTGAGTATGATGTCACCCAGGTTACTTAGAGTTATCACGAGCATGCGCTTTATCGCGCTATTATCGATCATCATGTTTTGCCAATATGTTTAACGCTTCCCTAATCACTTCCTTAACTCTTATCGCCGACATGCATGAATTATCTGCACAGGTAATATCATAGCACGGGACTTCACACGATACATTCCCCGACATAACTTTATAATCACCTTCACCGTATGGGCCTGTGAGACGAGCGGACGTTGGCCCAAACAGTGCGATCGTCCTGGCGCCCACGGCTACCGACACATGCATGGGGCCCGTATCATTGGCTACTACGAGGTTCGCTCGTTCCAGAAGAGCGCCCAATTGATTCAGATTAGTCTTGCCCGCGGCGATCACAGGTACTGAGGCCATAACGCTCTTTATGTCTTGAGCAAGCTTCAAATCATTTCCAGCTGCGGAGATCACGATTTTCGCTCCGCAATTTTCCGCGAGTTCATCACCAAGCCTGGCGAAGTTCTCTGCCGGCCATCTCTTGGGGGGCCAATTTCCGGCCGGACACAACACAACCACAGTATCTTTTTCAGATATACTTTCCTTCTGCAATAGCTTTGTAATAAATTTTCTGTCCTCTTCCCGGACGAAGAATTCGTACGAGACACTCTTAGGTTCCATGCCGCAAGCCCTGGCAATATTAAGAAAATACTCTACCTTGTGCAGTTCTTCCGAAGGCTCATCAACCACCTTAGTTAATATGCCTGCCCTGTTCTTCGTCGGGTAACCCACTCTCTCTTTTATGCCGGCCAAACACGCGATCAGGGCTTTCGTAAATGAACGGTGAAGAAGATATGCTGTATCAAATTTTTTACGCTTCAGCTCTTTTATGAGCCTCCATTTTCCGAAGATGCTCTTATGCGCGAGTTCTTCGTCATATAATATTATCTCGTCTATTCTGGTATTGGCCTCTAACATCTCTTTGCATCGCGGATGTAAAAGGCATGCAATATATGCATTTGGATTCGCTTCCCTGACAGTCCGCAAGAACGGCGTCGAGAATAAAACATCTCCTATCCAATTGACATTCACGATCAGTATACGTTTATTCATATGCCCTACCTGTTATGCCATTATCAGGCTACTCAATCTCCATGATATGGCGGCCCTTCCATTCCTTTATAAAAGTATAATATCCGCTGATCTCAAACCAGAATACGAATAGATTGTTGGACGTACGCGATATCTTTATGCGTTTTATTGCATACAGATCATCTATAGGTGAAAATCTGCCTGGATTTGTTGCGACAGCGCATGTATACCCGGCTGACTTCACCGCGAGCTCAACCCTGTCATCATGAGCACCGATGGGATAACACAGGGTATTGACCGGCTTGCCTATTTGCTTTTCTATGATAGCCTTTGAATCCGCCAACTCTGATTTAAGATTTATAGTCCCCATAGCCGGCAGCCACTTATGCGATATCGTATGGCTTCCGATCGTGATCAAGCCTGAGTCAGAGATCTCTTTTATCTCTTTCCAGCCCATATAGCCCGGGGCCCCTATTTTGCTAACAATAATGTAGATGGTTGCCGGCAGATTATATTTTTTTAAGATCGGGTAAGCATATTCATAATTATTATAATAACCGTCATCGAAAGTTATAGCGATCGTCTTAGGAGGAATGTCCTTCTTATCCTTAATGTAGGTGACGAGATTTTCCAGGGTCACCACGTTATATTTATTCTTATGCAGAAAATCCATCTGCGAGGCAAAATCCTTAGGATTAATCGAAAGCTTTGTGATCTTATCGTTATAATCCACCGAATGGTACATCAATATAGGCGCTACATAAGCTGTTTTTAAAAATACGAACGCGACTATGCCTATTACGGCTATAGATGCGATCGATATTATGCGCGATCTCTTCATTCCCCGGCTGTCTCCCTATACAATTTTGTAATATTATCGGCCATTGTATTTAATGTAAATCTACTCCTTACCATGGCGCGGCCCTCTTCACCAATCTTCTTGCGCAGCACGTCGTCATCCAATAGCCGAAGAATTGCATCGGCTATGCCGTGGGAATTTTCCACATCTATCAGTATACCATTTCGGCCATCGGTTATTATGTCTTCGATGCCGCCTATACGTGAGGCAACGCAAGCCCTGCCCGAGGCAAGCGCCTCTAAAAGCGCTATGCCCAGCCCCTCTTTTATCGAGGGAAATACAAAGACGTCCATCATTGATAGATACCTATGTGTATCATCGCATGATTCTATAAATTTTACCGAGTCGTATACGCCCATAGATCCGGCCAAATCTTTTAGCGCAGACTCTTCCGGGCCGCTACCCACGATTACGCACTGGGTATCACCTCTTTCGGCCATAACTTCCCTGAACGCCATTATAAGATATTTCTGTCCTTTTATCGACGACAACCTTCCGATCGTTCCTATAACCGGCCCATCCCTTAAGCCGATAGACCTCTTAAGAGCAAGCATCTCTTCGCGGGAATATACGCGCGAGAACCTATCGGCGTCGACCCCGCTATAAATCAGTTTTATTCTGGGCTCAGACACGCCAAGATCATCTCTTAAATGCATACGCACCGCATCGCTTATTGCTATAACCTTGACACCCCACGTATCCACCAGGGCTCTCGATCTCTTCTTAAAATAACCGTGGCACGTGGTCACGACCGGCACGCCGGTAATCGCCGATGCTATGGCCGAGGCGACCTGTGAAACTCGTGTGTGCGCGTGCAAAAGATCTATCTTCTCATTCTTTATTATGCCTGCTATTTTAAAACCGGAGATTATGGCTTTAGGCCCAAATTCAAATTTCGTTTTGATATTAAGCTGTAGATGCCTGATACCGCACTTCTTAAGCCCGGGTTCCAAATCTCCTCCGGATGAAGCAACGATTACCTCTACGCCTTCGGTTTGTACGGCCTTGGCCAAATTCAATATATACTTGGTTATGCCGCCCACATTAAAGTGAGTTGTGACGTGTAATACTTTCATTATATACTAATCTCTGCCATCTTCATCATTGACACCGAAGCCCTTGATTTTCACATGGCACATCGTCCTTGCGCGCCATGAAAACCTTTATAGCCCCGATAACATCATCGACCGTTATCAGCTTCATACAGGTTATCTTCATCGAACATTCGCTCTTGTAGCAAGGACTACACCTTAGCTCCTTACCCTTATTCAATATTACACAGTCCTTAGACGGCGCTACGTGCCGCGCAGGATCTGTGGGGCCAAACAACGCCACGCAGGGCGTCCCGACCGCTATGGCAACGTGCATAGGCGCAGAATCCGGAGTCAGGAAAACCTTAAACCGTTTTATAAGCGCCGCGAGCTCCATAACCGTGGTCTTACCCGCGGCCACGATAGGTTTTGAATTCGCCGAACCGGCAATAGCGCCGGCAAATGCGGCATCATCCGCAGTTCCCGTAAGGATGACACGGACGTTATACTCTTTTGCAAGCCGATCGCATGTTTCGGCTATAAGCACGGCCGGCCAATTCTTACTCGTCCAGCGCGCGGAGGCCCTGACATTGATGCCAATCAGGCCCTGTCCCGGCTTAACCCAATTTTCCGATAAGAATTTATTTATCTCCGTCTCATCGTGGGTCGATGGCCATAATTCCAAGGCCTTATCTGATGGTTTCATTCCCGCCATCTTCAGCACTCTAAACTGATGTTCTATCGGATCGAGATACGGCGCATCGTTCTTTATCCTGCGATTCAGAAGAAGCGATAACTTACCGTTATCATAACCATACCTTAGACCTGCGAGGCAGAGGCACGCCAATATGTGGCTCTTCCTGTTGTTCTGAAGATCGATCACTATCTCAAAAGATTCACGGCGTAATTCCTTAGCAAGCGCCCATAGCCCTTTAATGCCTTTGTGCTTTCCCTTAAAATCGCATATTATACAGCCGCTTATATAAGGGCATCCGCTCAGCACCTCTCGCGAAGTAAGCGAAGTCAATACTTTAATCTTTGCGTTCGGGTATTTAGCGCGAATGGCCCGCAGTGAGGGGATGCTTAATATAACATCTCCTATGGCGCTCATTTTTATAACGAGTATATTCTGCACCTTCAGCGCTTCCTCGTATACTGCGAGCGTCCTTTTCATCATCTTTTCCGAATTAAATTCATCCTCAACACGTTTTCTGGCAGCCAGGACAATACTATCGGCGAGCCCGTTCTCTCTGTATAATTTTAATATCTTTTCTGCCATATCATCAGGATTGCGAGGTTCGCATAAAAGTCCGGTTTTGTTATCCTCTACAATATCCACTACACCACCTACTCTCGTAGCCACCACAGGAACGCCGATTGCCTGCGCTTCAATTATTACGCGTCCGAATGCTTCCGGCGTCATCGTCGCTGAAACCAACATATCCATTTCGCCCATTATCCCGGCCACATCCTGACGCGCACCGATAAGCTCTATAGTGCCTGAAAGGCCGAGCTGTTTTATAAGTAGCTCCACATCTTCTCTATATTTATCTTTTGGGGCCGATCCGACCACAACAACTTTAAGGTTCGGTATTTGCCCTCTTATTCGCGCTATCGCCCTTATAAAATCTGCATGAGCTTTAAGCGGAGTTATTCGTGATACCATTCCTATTACATACTCTTTCGGGCGTCCGGTCTTACCGGTCCTTAAATTAAACCTGTTTAGATCTACTCCCCTCGGAATCATCCTTATCCGATCGAACGGCACGTTAAATGAGCCTGCCATATGTTTTACCATTATATTGGAAGCGACTATTACGAACTTTCCCCAACTCATCGACTCACTCATCAAATGCTTCTTATAATATCCGTGCGCTGTAGTTATTAGAATACGGCTCGTGCTCTTGCACGCCAAATACGCAATAAGCGCCGGAACCCTCGAGCGCGCATGCACGATATCTATGTTTTCACGACGTATGATGCCTATAAGCTCTCTGGTCATCTTTATAACACTTATGAGCGACTTCTTCCCCACGGCGAGACAATAATGGCGAGAGCCAATCGCCTCAAGTTCCTTAACGAGCGCCCCTCCACCGGATACTACAATCGCTTTATGACCGTTCTTCACAAGATACCGGGCAAGGTCAATCGTTCCCGTCTCAACCCCTCCAACTTCCAATGCCGGTAGTATCTGCAAAATATTCATTTTATCCTCATAGCCCTAGTAGATTTTTCGATGCTCGACAGATAGCCCCTTACGCTATGGGCGAAAAATCTCCATCTCTACAATAATCTCTTTACCGCCTCTAAGGTTCTATCGCGATCGTCGACTTTTTTTATAGCGCGCACAGTTCTCCATACCTTATCTAGTCTCGTTCCCAAATCTGACGGATGAACGCAATTAACGTATCCCTCCCGCTCTAAAAGATCCAGGACACGTTCGTATTTTGTAAAACCTTCTTTCCTCTTTTCGAGGCCAAAGACGACGACTTTCTTACCTGAATGTATCGCCTCGGACACCATAGAGACCGATTCGCCGGAGACCGCCACTATATCACATATATCGAGTATTCCGGCGACTGTGCCTTCCGCATTCTTCTGGTTGGCGATAACCAGCATCTTACAGAACCTATGCTTACCGAGACGCTCCTTTATAAGCTCCTCTATCTCTTTCGGAGTACGACGCGATGTTGTTAGTAGTAGGTCGGCATCATAAGCCTTACAGAATTCTATCAGGCCTGAGATTGCCTTATTTACCATATCTTTAGTCATCGTAAAGTCTGGATTATTGCCGCCTATCATCGCGCCAAGCACTATATTTTTCTCTATGTTTAATTGATCCCGAAGTTTTTCACCATAATTATGCATGCTATCGCGATCTATAAGGTTCGGAGCGAGAGTCGTGGTTACAACGTTTTTCCTCGAAGGCGGCTTATCATGTTTCGGAATGATCGCGAGCGAAAAATGGGACAGGCCGATCATGCCCGGCTTCATTATTATAATGTTCTTCGCATTGTTTTCCCTGGCCATAAAGACGTTCGCGCACGCCGAACCGGAACCGCAAGATACTACATATTCCGAATAAGTCCTCATCAACGCTTCATACGAATCCTTTTCGAGGCACGCTTTCATGATACCCATACGGCCATGACACCGCCATGATGCAAAGTTTGCGGCTATTGTTAATGCGGTCTTTGCAAACTTACTCTTATACTTAACATCGATCACTACTATCTTAGTATCCGTATCCTTGTAACCCTGCGTAATTCTCACCTTCTGAATCTGATGAGCAATCGCAAGAGACTGGTTCATGTGTCCGGCCTTGCCATCGCTTAGGACGAGAACAGTTCTGACGGGGGTCGATTTCCACCTCTTATGCAACCACAACCACTGGTCGGGATACTGCCTGACGTACTTCTCCAAAAGGCTCATATACTTCTGAAGGTTATCCCTTACAGAATCTTCAGACTGCATATTTCTGAAATCTATATACTCCTCGAGAAATAGTTTGTGGTAGGGTCCGTGAGTCCGCATTATAAATGTGGGAAGTATTATGGAGTCCGTGCGCTTCGCTATTTCCAGGGATCCGTAGTGAGATGATGTGGGGCGGCCGAAAAAATTAACGAGCATTCCACTCTTACCCGCATCCTGGTCGGCAAGTATACCCACAATCTCTTTATCCCGAAGGGTTCTTATAAGGTTTTTTACATCCATGCCCTTACTGATGACTTTACAGCCATTCGATTCCCTAAGCCTGTTCAGCACTTCATTTAATCGCTTCATCTTTTGTTCGCGCACAAGAACCGTTATAGGAAACCCCACCGCGGCGCTTACCAGGCTCGACAGCTCCCAATCCCCAAAATGCGCCGTCAAAAGCACTGTGCCCCTGCCGGACTTAGCGGCATTCTCGATCCGCTCCATATTTACGATATCCACATATTTATCGACATACTTCCTGTTCACTTTGGTGAGATTCAACACCTCCATAAAAGTCTGGACCATATTCTGATACACACGCCTGGTTATCGCTCGAAGCTCTTTGGGAGATTTCTCATTTGCAAACGCGGCCTTCAGGTTCGCGTAGGCTATCAACCGCCTCTTCTTATTCACCCAAAACGCGACGACTCCCAAGCGGCGGCCAAGCCACAGGGTAAAGCTTACAGGCAATACGCTGAAAATAATATTTAAAACTCTAACTAATACGTACGCGACGAAGTCTATCAATTAATTTCTCCTTGCCGCCGGTTATCTCCATATTGATAACGAGCGTCATAATAGTTTGGTTTCCGAACGAAAAGCTCATACGCGCAAACTTCACGGCATCTTTTTCGGTCGTTACAATAAGATCGGGCGTCTTCGCGCCACAGTTCTTTATAATACGTTCGACATCTCTTAACTTAAAATTATAGTGATCACTGAACACCATGTGATCCAGGATCGTTGCGCCCAGATCCCTGACGGTCTGATTGAAATAATCAGGATCGCCTATGCTCGATACGAGCACTACTTTTTTTCCGGATAAATAAGATAGCTCCCGATCCTTTCTCGCCTTAGGATCATGTATATGCAAAGGTTTATGAACCGCCTCCAGAAATACGACATCTTTGTTTATCCCGGATATCATATCTTTTGTAGTGCTTAAATCGGTTGCTTTCTTGTTTGTCTTAGTAAATACGACCACATCGGCCCGCTTTAAAGCGCTCTTCGGCTCCCTCAAAACTCCACGGGGAAACAACTGCCCGTTTCCGAACGACCTACCGGAATCGATCAGCACTATGTCTATATCCCGGTCGAGCTCCCAGTGTTGAAAACCATCGTCGAGTATGGCAAATTGGCTGCCATACAGCCTGATCGCTTTATGCGCAGATTTAACCCTATCCTCTCCCACTAATATCGGAATATCCGGCAATCTCTTTTTAAGAAGAGCCTGTTCATCCCAGCCGTAACCTCTGATAAGTAGCGCCGTCGGGACCTTAAGCTCGCTTTCCAATATATTTGCCAACGCTATCGAAAAAGGCGTCTTACCTGTCCCACCGAGCGTCAGATTACCGATCGATATCACTTTAAGGCTCACCCTATGTGATCTGAATATCCTAAGCGCATATAGTATTCCCCTGATGAATATCGCCAGGCCATATACCAGGGACAATATATAGAGCAGTCCCTTAATGGGCAGCCACATAACGCCGTTTCTCTTATCCGTCATCAATGAATATATGAAATTAATCATGCGTCAACTCTTTAATAGCTGTAAGATTTCGCCGGCTTGCGCCGCGGCTCTTTAATATTACGGCCTTGGCATTCAGGCCCAGAGAGATTCTGGAGTCTCTGTTCTTTAACAAATAGCTCAGTTTCATCAATAGCTCTTTCTTATCCCTAACCTGAAGCGCGCCATTATTCTCAATAAGCGAAGCGGCGACGGCTTTAAAATTAAACATATATGGACCGAAGAGTACCGGCTTTTCAAATACGGCGGGCTCTATCGGATTCTGCCCTCCATGAGGAATTAAACTTCCTCCGACAAAAACTACTTCGGCTATCGAATAAGCGTCATTAAGGTACCCGATTTTATCGATAATGTAGATTTGGTGATTTGCCGGATAACTACCTCTTGGCGATGGCGAAGGGCCATCCTGCGGACGGCTCATCTTTACCGCATCAAAACCAAAACGCTTCACTACAGTCTCCACATCCGATGCCCTCTCGACGTGGCGCGGGGCTATTATCAGCTTAAGATCCGGAAATTCGTTTAAAAGATCCTTATATACCGACACCACGATCTCTTCTTCACCGCCATGTGTCGAACCTGCAACAAATATATGATCGCTTCCATCCAGACCAAATAGGCCCGTAGTTCCCGCGGCTTTATTATTCAAAATTATATCAACATCAAATTTCATATTACCGGTTACGATTACCCGATCGCCCTTCGCGCCAAGCTCTTTTATCCGCTCGGCATCGGCATCCGATTGCATGCAAAATAGCGCTACCTTATCGAGCGTCTTGGCCAAAAACCTCTTTACGGCCTTATACTTCCCGAACGAACGATCCGAGATCCTCCCGTTTATCAATATCGCAGGGACGCGTTTTCTACCCAACTCTTTCAATACATTCGGCCATATCTCGGTCTCGATCATAACGTATAATTTGGGCCTTATTTTATCGATCGCTTGCTTTACGAGGCCTGAGAAATCGAGCGGAAAATATATCACGATCGCATCGCTTGAAAATAACCTTTTAGCCAGATCATTTCCGGTGCGTGTTATGGTCGATAACACTATCGAGCGATCCGGATACTCTCTTCTGAGCTCCGGAATAAGGCTTTTGCATAGTGCAACCTCTCCCACGCTCACAGCTTGTATCCATATCACATCACGCGCCTTCCAAAGAGCATCTTCTTTAGCATCGCCATATATACCGAACCGCTCCGCGAAATCTTTGTGCAGTTTTCCCCTAAATACCAGGGTCGGTATGTAGAATATCGAAAACAACAGAAACGCTATATCGTATAACATCTTTCCCTTCGCATAGTATCTAACCAGATTAGATACCTATCGTCATCCTGAGCGAAGCCCGATAGGGCGAAGCGAAGGATCTTGCTTTTAGATTCTTCGTCGGGCTAAAGCCCTCCTCAGAATGACGCATGCACTTCTATCGCACTCGCATAGCCGGAAAATCTCCCCACGTTTACGCCCGCGGGTGAGCCTTATCATAGACCGTCTTGAGCCTGTCCATCGTGACATGGGTGTATATCTGTGTAGTCGACAGGTTCATATGGCCGAGAAGCTCCTGTACGCTCCTTAAATCCGCTCCGCGGTCCAGTAGATGCGTCGCGAACGAATGCCGTAGGCTATGCGGTGATATCTTTTCCGCTATACAGCACGTCTTAATGTGTTTATCGAGGACCCGCCTGACGCTCCTATCGGTAAGGCGGCCCCCCGATTTATTTAGGAATACCGCATCTTTATCCTTAACCTTATCCGCACATCTGGCATCGATAGACTTCCTTATGGCCGATAGAGCCGGCTCGCCTATGGGTACAATTCTCTCCTTGGAACCCTTACCCAATACCTTCACAACGCCGCTGATGAAATCTATATCATCCATATCCAGACCCACAAGCTCACTTACGCGGATACCCGTGGAATATAATGTCTCCAATAGCGCCCTGTCCCTCAATCCTGCGGAATCTTTATCCGAAGGCACCGAGAGCAACCTATTAATCTTAGCTATATCTAAGAATACCGGCAACTTTTTATCGAGCTTGGGCGTAAGGACCGCAGTTATCGGGTTCTTCTTTATATGCCCTTCGCGAAACATGAACCTGAAGAAGCTTCTTAAAGAGGCGAGCTTCCGCGCGACAGTCCTCTTCGCGTAATTCTTCGCGCGAAGCTCGGCCAGGAAACGACGCAGGGCAAGATGGTCTATGGATTCGATCTCTTTATCGCCTAGAAATTCCTTAAATACGCTGAGATCTTTCAGGTAATTCGTAACGGTATGGACCGATGCATTCCTCTCAACCTTCATATAGTTGATGAACTTATCTATGTACCGCTGCATCTATTCCAGAACCTTGTCTTCGGCCTTCTCCTCGGCTTCGTTAGGCAATTTTTTAGAGATGTAGTTGCACTTTGGATAACTGGAACAGCCGTAGAAATTACCGCGCCTGGATTTACGGGCAACTAACTCGCCGCCGCATCCTGTGGGGCACTTGACACCTGTCGTTATAGACTTTGCGTTCTTACAGGTCGGATAGTCCGAACAACTCAAGAACTTTCCATTACGCCCCCATTTAATAACCATAGGTTTCCCGCACTTTTCACAGATGTCATCCGTCTCAATAAGCTCCTTCTTAACATCTTCCATCTCGATTTTAGCCTGCTCTACTGATTGGATGAAAGGCGAATAGAACCCTTTAAGCACCATCACCCAATCGACTTTACCTTCTTCAATGCCATCAAGCTCATCTTCCAATTTGGCCGTGAATTCCACATCTAATACCTTCGGAAAATGTTTCATGAGGAGCTTCGTGACGATCGCGCCCAGTTCCGTGGGACGGAAATAACCGGCATCTCTGGTGACATAATCGCGCGTGGTTATAGTATGTATCGTCGGGGCATATGTAGACGGCCGACCTATCCCGAGTTCTTCGAGCGCCTTTATGAGCGATGCATCCGAATATCTCGGGGGCGGCTTAGTAAAGTGCTGACTCGGAACAAGCCCCAATAGATCGAGCGCCTCATTTTGCGATAGCTCCGGAAGTCTGGCTCCGGATTCCTCGCTCGATTCATCCTTATCCTTGCCCAGCTCGTATACGATAGTGTAGCCATCAAAAACTACTCTGGTTGACGAAGCCTTAAAGATATAATCTCCTGCCTTAATATCAACTGAAGTTTGCGAGTATACAGCCTGAGCCATCTGGCTTGCAATGAACCGATTCCAGATGAGCGTATATAATTTCAATTGATCCGGATTAAGATATTGCTTTACCACACCCGGCTCCCTAAGCGGTAATGTGGGCCTTATAGATTCATGCGCCTCCTGGGCAGACTTCCTGGATTTGTATGTGTTAGGGACCTCAGGATAGTATTCTCTTCCGAACTTATCGAGTATATACTGCTTAGCTTCGACAGAAGCTTCCTTCGATATCTTTACCGAATCAGTCCTCATATAAGTGATCAAACCTACACTACCTTCATCGCCTATATCAACACCTTCATACAGACCCTGGGCTATGTGCATCGTTCTTGCCCCGGCAAACCTTAGCTTATTGAACGCCTCCTGTTGTAATTTAGATGTGGTGAATGGCGGGTATGGATTCTTGCGTTTCTTTGACTCTTTTATGTCGCTTACGGTAAAAGCGGAATGGCTCAGATCTGCCGTTATCTTCTCGGCATCAAATTTAGTCGTAACGTCGACTTTCTTATCGTTATATTTGTCGAGTTTGGCAGTAAATTTACTGCCGGGCTCATCGCCCTTACGCTTAAGCTCGGCAATGATATCCCAATATTCCCTGGGATTAAACCTCTTTATCTCGTCCTCACGCTCCACTATAAGGCGGACAGCTACGGACTGCACCCTGCCTGCGGACAACCCCCTCGATACCTTCTTCCATAATAGAGGGCTCAGCGTGTAGCCGACGATCCTGTCCAGAATACGCCGGGCCTGCTGGGCATTGACAAGGTTCATGTTAATTTCTCTGGGGTGCTTAAATGCGTTCGTGACGGCTTCCTTGGTTATTTCATCAAACTCGACCCTGTAGAATTTCCTATCCTTCTCAGCGAGAGCGCCCTGCAGATGCCAGCTTATAGCCTCTCCCTCCCTGTCCGGATCGGCGGCCAGATATACAGCCGATGTTCCCTTCGCGTCTTTCTTAAGCGCCGTCAGGTTCTTCTTCCTGTCCTTCATCACTATGTATTGGGGCTTAAAATCGTTATCTACGTCGACGCCGAGCTTAGATTTCGGAAGATCTATGATATGTCCCATACTTGCTGTAACAATAAACTTATTACCGAGGAACTTATTGATCGTCTTGGCTTTCGCCGGGGATTCCACTATCACAAGCGCTTTTGACATTATGCTCTCCGATCTTATCTATTTGAGAAAGCTAAGGCTATAAACGGCTGCTATTCCTTACGCAGATATTGCTTTCCCGGAACTTCCATAACGAGCTTCTTCAACTGCAAACTAAGTAATGCTTTAGACCCTTTCGATGCATCCAGGCCTGCCTTATCTAAAATGTTGTCTATATACGTCGGCTCATCCGATATTGCTTCATATACTTTTCGCTCAATATCTGTAAGTGAATTGTAAATATACGCCTTTGTCATTCTGGCTATTTTGCCGCTATGGGAACTATTACTTCCGTCGGCGTCGGTGGATTTAACCTGGTGCAAGTGCAGCTCTTCCAGTATATCGTCTATAGATTGCACCAGCTTAGCCCCATCCTTAATAAGTGAGTTCGTGCCGGAGCTGGTCGTAGACGATATCCTGCCGGGCAGCGCAAATACCTCTCTGCCTTGTTCGGCCGCCATAGTTGCCGTTATTAAAGCGCCTGAATCCTTAGCTGCCTCGACTACTACCACTCCGAGCGATAAACCGCTTATTATGCGATTCCGCTGCGGGAAGTTATACGCTATAGGTTCCATGTCATTCTCAAATTCTGTGACGACCGCTCCACACTTAATAATCTCGTCGTAAAGCTTAATATTCTCGGAAGGATATATATGGCCATGTCCGCTGCCCATAACCGCGATCGTCCTTCCTTTGGCCTTCAGCGCGCCTCTATGAGCAGAAGTATCTATTCCGCGCGCCATACCGCTAACTACAGTTACGCCTCGTAAGGCAAGCTCGTATCCGAGTTTCTCGCTGGTCTCCATGCCGTAGAGTGACGCCCTACGCGATCCTACGAGAGCCACCGCGACTTCGTCGGTCTCGAGTAGCGTGCCATTGACATAGAGCTGCTTCGGAGGCCTGTGTATGTTCCGCAGGTTCTTCGGATATTCCGGATCGTCTAATGTTATCTTTCGTATTGCCATAATAACCTTTGCATCATCGCACTCATGCCTTTATTCGCGGCGATGAATTTATTTCGCCGCTTCATAAAGCCATGATTGCGGCACAGATCAGCAATATAAGTCTCTGCTACTCTCCACCCTAGAGATTTTTCGTACATATGTCAGATGGCGGAACTTTTGGGTGCGTGCCGTAGCGACTTTATAAAATTTCGATACCTTATGCCGATACAGGCTTCACCATCGAAATTTTATCAACAGTGAGCGAGGATGGCTAATCCGAGCGAACGACAAGCGAAGGTACCACCCAAAAGTAAACGCCTGTCCGTTGTTGCCGAAAAATCATTTCCCCTTAAATATCAAACCAAATATTGTCCAGCTGCCTGCGATAAACGCCAGCGTTACCGCTATCCCGTTCAATACCATAACCTTCGTATCAATCGTCGCCTTCTCTTTGCGGAATATCTCGAGCATATACTCATCGTCCGAAGTGCTGAATATACTGCCTGACTTAATCTGCTTCATTAGAATTGTCTTTGCCCTACCCTGGATCGATCTCGATTTCGACAGAAGCGGCACACCTATAAGAATATAGTTTACCAGTATGATGGTAAGAACCGTCACTCCGATCCATAATCTGGCATTTCGCTTCATACAGCGCTTCCTATTTCGTCTTCGATCCCAATTCCGCTATCTCAGCTATCTTTTCAATTACCTGCCTTGCCGTTAATTCACCCGTATCGATCGTATAATCCGCCTTAGCATAGTACGGCGCACGTTTTGCAATAAGATCCCTGATCTTTCTCTTAGGATCTTCGACATTCAGCAGTGGGCGGTGTTTATATTTCTTCGTCCGCTCCATTATCACATCTTCCCGGGCTGTGAGGCATACGATGATACCGTTCGACTTCATATACGCAACATTCTCATCGCGTATCATCGCTCCGCCTCCCGTATCGATCACAAGGCCGTCCATGCAGGAGACGTCTCTTATTATTGAACTTTCGATTCCCCGAAAATATTCTTCTCCGCTATCAGTAAATATCTCATTGATCGTGCGATTCTCGCGTTTTTCGATCAAGCTATCGGTTGAAACATACCGCATACCGAGCCTATGCGACAGTCCGGTCGCTATCGTCGTCTTACCGGTACCCATAAATCCGACCAGTACTATATTCTTCATCATATCTTCTTTATCTGATCCAGGTATCCGCCATAATTACGCTTCATCTCCCGCAATGAATCACCTCCGAATTTCTCTATCATCGCATTGGCAAGCTCTATTGCCATAACCGCCTCACCTACAACCCCGGCTGCCGGGACCGCACAGACATCTGACCGCTCCACGTTTGCCAACGCCTTCGCCTTAGTTCTTATATTTACACTGGATAGCGGGGACATAAGCGTGGCTATCGGCTTCATAACGGCCTGTATTACTATAGCTTCGCCTGTGGTCATTCCACCTTCGATGCCGCCGGCATTATTGGTTGTCCTGTAAAAACCCCTCTTCTTATCATGGAATATCTCGTCATGAACCATCGAACCTCTCATGCCAGCCATTTCAAATCCGGCACCGAAGCTCACGCCTCTTACAGCCTGTATCGACATCACCGCATATGATAATCGCGCTTCTATGCGCCTATCCCATTGAGTGTAGCTACCGAGTCCTACGGGCACGCCTCTGGCAATAAGCTCAAATACACCGCCCAAGGTATCGCCTTCCTCCGTTGCATCATCTATCTCAGCGCACATTAACCCTGAGGCATCGGAGTCAGCGCATCTCACAGGCGACCTCTCAGCCTTCGACACAAGGCGATCAAATCCTAGGTCTTTCGTCTGGGCCTCCACACCGCCTATTGCGACAACATGGCTCGCGATCTCAATTCCAAACTCTGCCAATAGCGCCTTACAGACAGCGCCGACCGAAACCCTGGACACAGTCTCCCGGGCGCTAGCCCTCTCCAAGACGCTCCTGATGTCTTTCAGATCATACTTCATAACACCTGACAGGTCGGCATGTCCCGGGCGCGCGTTAAGCACCACGGGTAGTCTATCAATCGAATGGTCGACATTGTTAATGGCTAACGTTATGGGACTACCCATCGTAACCGATCTTCTGAGTCCCGAAATGATCTGCACCTTATCGGCCTCGATCTTCATGCGCTTCCCTCTGCCGTAACCAAGCATACGACGATAAAGATCATTATTAATAGTCGATTCTTTTATGCTAAGGCCCGAAGGCATGCCATCAAGTATGGCCGTCATCGTCCTGCCATGAGATTCACCGCCGGTTAAATATCTGATCATATTATCCCTTTCTGATTTTGTCGCATTCGTCTAAGCTAAAAGCCCAAGTAGAAACTTAGAAAAAAATATAGTGATCACAGCCGCAAGAGATAGATAGGGCCCATAGGCAATCGTATCCCGCCCATCCCTCATCTTCATAACTAACCCGAAGACCGCGCCGAATATCGGCGCGATGAAGAACGTGAATAGCGCAAGCTTCCAGCCCAGAAAAGAGCCTATCATCGCCATCAATTTTACATCTCCCCCGCCCATAGCCTCTTTCTTAAATATCAGTTTACCGATGACTCCCATAATATAGATTATCATCCCCCCGACTAATGCCCCAATAACGGATCCCAGAAGACTCTCCATCCTCGACGCGCTATTGAATAGCACCGGAAATATCGCCGACAATACCACTCCCATCACAAGGCCTCCGAGAGACAGCGAATCCGGTATCTCCATCGTTGCAATATCTATGAAAGTTACCACAATAAGCACGCTCGTAAAGGCAGAATATGTAAAAAATTTAGTGCTGATCCCGAAGGTCCTATATAGTAGCAGTATCAGCACAGCCGTAAGCACCTCAACTATCAGATAGCGGATAGGTATTCTTCTCCGGCAGTGCCCACAACGTCCCATTAGCACTATATAACTCAATATCGGAATATTATCGTACCACTTAATTCTCTTACTGCACTTAGGACAATGAGACGGTGGAAATATTATTGATTCTGCGTTCGGTATCCTGTATATGCATACATTCAGAAAACTACCTATCATAGCTCCTATAATAAATACCAGTAATTTATCCATGCCATAGTGCAAGCTATAAACCATAGTTATCCTTAATGGATCCCTCGAGGGCTCGTCTCATAATATCTATCGGCGCGCTCTTGCCGGTCCAGATTTCGAATGCCAGAGCGCCTTGATATAACAACATACCTACTCCTGTTAAAGCGCAAGCTCCAGCCTCACGAGCATCTCTTATCAGCTGTGTAGAGGGCCTGTTGTAGACCAGATCGTAGACGCACAGATCCGGCCTTAGAAATTTTTTAGCTATCGGCGATACGTCCGAATCCTTCATGCCCACCGGAGTCGCATTAATAAGCAGATCACAATTATCCAAAGACTCTTTTATGCGACCGGCGCCTGAAACCAGATTCAGCTTCATAACATCGAAATATTTCGCATAATGGTTTCTGAGCGCGCTCATCTTATCTCTATCCGTATCAAAGACGAATATCGTGCCAGCCTTACTGCCAAGAAACATCGCTACTGCCTTCGCGGCGCCGCCCGAACCCAATACGAATATATTCTTGCCCTCAGGCTCAAACTTCAAATCCTGAACAAGCGACCTATAGAATCCCGGGCCATCCGTATTAAATCCCTTCATCTGTCCATCGACCGCAATCTTTATCGTATTTACCGCTCCGAGCTTCGCGGCATTTTCGTCGAGCGAACCTACACGCTCCAGGTATTCCTTAGCTCTTATCTTATGCGGGATCGTAATGTTAAGCCCTGCGACATCCCTCTCTTCCCGTATTTTGTCGAGAAATTTATCGAAATCGGCATCTGATACCTCAAATAATCTATATTCAGCACTAATCTCAAGATGGTTAAAAGCGGCATTCTGCATTGCCGGTGATAACGAGTGCTTTACAGGATGCCCGACTATTCCATATATCTGCTTAGTCATAATATGCTTTCAAAAAAAATTCCGCCTGATCTATCTTCGCGCCATATACGGCGTCGGGATGCGACCGGAGCGGACAGTTAAATTTTCAGACTAAGAAATTTTAACCGGCTATAGCGCGCTTATTGATAGCATTGACATACGCCTTTATGCTTGCCTCGATTATGTCTGTGCTCGCGCCTCTGCCTGAAAAAATCTTACCCTTAGACTCAACCTTCACCGATACCTCGCCGAGAGCGTCTTTGCCTCTGGTCACAGAGCGTATCTGGTAGTCCATAAGCTTACCGGAAATACCCGTTATCTTGTCGATAGCCTTATAACAGGCATCGACCGGGCCGTCACCGGTAGAGCTCGCATCCAATACTTTGCCGTTATAACGAATTGTGAGAACCGCTGTTGGCTTTACTCGATCGCCGGATGCTGTGTGGAAATGGATCAGATGCACCTTCTCGGGCACCTTTGATATCTCTTCATCGATGATCGCTTCCAGGTCTTCATCGAAGATCTCTTTCTTCTTATCGGCCAGCACTTTGAATTTCTCAAACGCTTTATTAAGGTCCGACTGCTTAAGGTGAAGGCCTAAATTTTTCAGCCTGGAGTCAAAAGCATGCCTTCCGGAATGCTTGCCTAATACTATCTTTGACTCCTCGAAGCCGACGTCCTCAGGCCTCATAATTTCATAGGTTATACGCTTCTTCAACACGCCATCCTGATGAATTCCGGATTCATGCGCAAAGGCATTCGCGCCTATTATGGCCTTATTAGGTTGGACCGGCATTCCGGTCAATTTAGAAACCAGCCTGGAACTTTTATATATCTCTTTGGTATTAACTCCGGTACACATACCTTTGAAGATGTCATTTCTCGTCTTTATAGCCATGACTATCTCTTCCAGCGATGCATTCCCGGCCCTCTCGCCCAGACCATTCATCGTGCATTCTACCTGACGCGCGCCATTCAGTATGGCCGCCAGCGAATTAGATACACCAAGCCCCAGATCGTTATGGCAATGTACGCTTATGACGCACTTGTCGATATTTGGTACATTCTTTTTAATACCGCTGATGATGTCTGCAAACTCGAAAGGCGTGCTGTAGCCTACGGTATCCGGTATATTTACAGTGCTTGCCCCGGCGGCTATAACAGCCTCTACAACCTTATGGAGAAACGCCGGCTCGGTGCGGGAAGCATCTTCAGGAGAGAACTCCACATCCGATACCTTAGACTTTGCATATTTTACAGCGGCAACGGCCAGTCTCAGGATTTCGTCCTCCGCTTTCTTCAGCTTGTACTTCATATGTATCTTCGAAGTGGCTAAGAATATGTGTATCCTGGGCCTGTCGCTGAATTTTACAGCTCCATAAGATGCGTCTATATCCTTCTCCAGCGCCCGGGCCAATCCGCATATTATGGGCCCTTTAACGTTCCTGGCAACCGTCTTAACGGATTCGAAATCACCGGGGCTTGATACCGGAAAACCTGCCTCAATTATATCAACACCGAGAATGGCTAATTGTTTAGCTATCTCGAGCTTCTCCTTAATATTCAGGCTGGCGCCGGGACACTGTTCCCCATCCCTCAGCGTTGTGTCGAATATTATTATCTTGTTCTCGTTATTCATCACTCTCTCCTGCAAAAATATCCTTCGGGTCCCCGCCTGACCTTGTAAATTGTACCATTCGGGGATACTTGACGGTCCACCTGGAGCGACTTTCGTAAAAATGCGATACCTATTTGGCGGTACACCAGGACAATGAAACTGCTCTGTAACTATATCTCCGGTCAGGTTCATTGGCCATCGCATTTTTACAACAGCAAATTTGCACGCCTGATGCAAATTTGCGACAAGCGGAAGGTGGCCGCCGAGTGTCCACCCAGCCGCTAAGCGGCCGAAAAATCTCTACCCCATCCAGGGCATCATCTTACGCAGATCCTGTCCGACTTTCTCTATGGGATGCGCATCTCCATCCTTCAGCATCTTGTTAAAATTCGGCCTGCCCAGCTCGTTCTCTTTTATCCACTCTCGGGCAAATTTGCCGGAAACTATCTCCCTCAACATCTTCTTCATCTCTTTGCGCGTTCTCTCGGTAATGATGCGCTTGCCGCGTGATACATCACCGTAGCACGCTGTATTTGATACCCTACGTCTCATTCCGCTTATCCCGTACTCCTGAATCAGATCCGTAATCAGCTTAAGCTCATGCAGTACTTCGAAATACGCGATCTCCGGCTGATACCCTGCCTCGATCAGTGTATCGAACCCTGCTAAGATCAATTCGCTAGTCCCGCCGCACAGGACAGCCTGTTCGCCGAATAAGTCGGTCTCAGTCTCCTCCTGAAATGTCGTCTCGATAACTCCTGCTCTGGTGCCGCCAATACCTTTCGCATACGCAAGCGCAGTCTTCTTAGCATTGCCGGTCGCATCCTGGTATATCGCGATAAGGCAAGGTACGCCCTTACCCTCTTCGTACATCCTTCTGCATAATGCCCCTGGGCCCTTTGGAGCAACCATGATGACATCAATCTTCTTGTTCGGCTTTATTTGTTTAAAGCGTATATTAAATCCATGGGAGAATAGGAGCGTCTTTCCCTTCGTCATATTCTTTGCGATGAGATCTTGATAAACCTTCGCCTGCACATGGTCTTCCGTCAGTATCTGGACCAGGTCTGCCTGCTTCGATGCTTCGTCCGCAGGAATCGGGTTGAATCCATCAATCTTCGCCTGTTCAAAATTCTTTGTGCCGGGAAGTTCGCTAACTATAACATCGAGCCCGGATTCTTTGAGATTTAAGCTTTGGCCTCTTCCCTGTATGCCATAACCTATAACAGCAATCTTTTTACCCTTTAAAATATCTAAATCCGCGTCCTTATCATAGTAAATCTTTGCCATCTTTCTCTACTCCCCTTTCTACTCGTTAACTTCAGGTTTTCCGTCAGCCTTTAATCCTTTATCAGTCGTATCTATCGCTATCCTGCCGGTCCTAACGACTTCCAGGATACCGAAAGGTTTTAATAATTCCAATATCGTCTTTATCTTTGCCCTATCCCCCGAGGCTTCCACACAGATCGATCTGTCACCGGATGATTCCACTTTACCGCCCGCGGCATCGACCGCTGCGAGGAGATCTTTCTTATTCTTAGAGGTGAAGGAGATCTTTATCAAAATAAGCTCTCTGTCAATAAATTCTCCCTCTCTATAATCTATAACCTTAATAACGTCTATGAGTTTATTGGACTGCTTCTTTATCTGTTCCAGCGTCTTATCGTCGCCTTCAACAACTATCGTCATACGCGAAACTGTGGGATCCTCGGTCTCTCCTACAGCCAGGCTCGATATGTTGAAACCTCGTGCGCTGAATAGTCCCGATATGCGGGCTAGCACTCCAAACTTGTTCTCGACCAACACAGATATCGTGTGCTTCACGCTAGCCCTCCGCCGATCATCTTATTGATAGCCTCGCCTGCCGGCACCATCGGATAGACATTCTCCTCGCGCTCAATGCGGAAGTCCATGATAACCGTATTATTTATCGCCAGGGCCTTATCTATTGCCGAACGAACATCTTCCTTCTTCGTAATAAGCATACCAACCGCCCCGTAAGCATCCGCAAGCTTAACAAAGTCCGGCTCGGTGCCATTTAAACATGTGTAGGAATATCTGTGATTATAAAATAGCTCCTGCCACTGTCTGACCATGCCAAGATAGCAATTATTCAGTATGACGATCTTAATCGGCAGTTTATTTGCCACAGACGTCGCCAATTCCTGTATATTCATCTGAATAGATCCGTCACCTGCGATGTCAAATACGTGCGCATCGGGCTTACCCAGCTGAGCGCCTATCGCGGCGGGAAAACCATAGCCCATAGTCCCGAGTCCACCCGACGATAGCATGGTCCTGGGTTTAGTGAATTTGAAGAATTGAGCGGCCCACATCTGATTTTGACCTACCTCGGTACAGATTATGGCATCACCTTTGGTCGCCTCATATATCTGCTCCAATATATACTGGGGCCTAAGAGTGTTATCGTCTTTATATTTTAATGAGTATTTGTTTTTCCACTCCGCTACAGTCTTAATCCAATCCTTTGTATCAGGTTTCTTCACGAATTTGTTCAGTTCTTTTAAAACAAGTTTAGCGTCACCGACTATCGGTATATCAACCTCGACATTCTTAGAGACGCTGGCGGGATCTATATCGATATGAATGACCTTGGCATGCGGCGCAAATGCATCTACTTTTCCCGTAACCCTGTCATCGAATCTGGCGCCCACAGAGATAATAAGATCCGAATCCATTATCGAGTGATTCGCATAAGCTGTTCCGTGCATCCCGAGCATTCCCAGTGATAGCTCGTGGGTGGAAGGAAATGCGCCTAGTCCTAAAAGCGTCATCGTAACCGGTATCTCGTTGTTTATGGCCAGCTCTGTCACCTCTTCCGAGGCGTTCGATATGATGGCGCCACCGCCCACATATAATATAGGCTTCTTCGCTTCAGATATGGCCTTAGCGGCTCGCTTTATCTGACCTACATGCCCGATATATGTCGGATTATATCCGCGTATCGAAACTTTATCCGGATACTCGAATTCGCATTGCTGCATCTGAATATCTGATGGTATGTCCACCAGTACCGGCCCGGGGCGTCCAGTCGAGGCTATATGGAACGCCTCTTTCATTATACGCGCCAAATCTTTAATATCCTCGACCAGATAATTATGTTTGGTAATCGGCCTGGTTATGCCTGTTATATCTGCCTCCTGGAATGCATCATTACCGATCAGGAATGATTTCACCTGGCCGGTTATCGCGACCATCGGAATGGAATCCATATATGCCGTAGCGATGCCCGTAACCAGGTTAGTTGCACCCGGTCCGGAGGTTGCGAGGCAAACCCCGGTCTTGCCTGTAGCGCGGGCATAACCATCCGCCGCATGCGCAGCAGCCTGTTCATGTCGGACGAGGATAAACTTAATCGGCGCGTCATAGAGTTTGTCAAATATAGGCAATACCTGCCCTCCGGGATAGCCGAACAATACTTCGACTTTCTCGCGTTTTAAGCACTCTATCAGTATCTCAGCCCCCGTCATCTTCATGCCTTTAACACTGCTCCTTCGGATGCGGAAGTAACAGCCTTCGCATAACGCGCCAGATACCCTTCCTTCTCTTTGGGCTCCGGAGCTCTCCATTTCGCAAGACGCGCCTTTATTTCCGATTCCGCAACGTTCAATTCTATCTTCCTCGCAGGGATATCGATGATTATCTCATCGCCTTCCTGGATTATCGCTATTGGCCCGCCCTCCTGGGCCTCGGGTGAAATATGACCTATACAAGGTCCCTGCGTGCCGCCTGAAAACCTTCCATCGGTGATAAGCGCAACATCGTCAGCCAAACCCATTCCGACTATAGCCGCCGTCGGAGACAACATCTCTCTCATACCCGGCCCACCCTTCGGTCCTTCATAGCGGATAACCACGCAATCACCCTTTTTTATCTTTACTGCCATTATGGCCTGCATCGCCAATTCTTCCGAATCGAAGACGCGAGCCTTTCCTTTAAACTTCATCATTGCTTCCGAAACGGCCGTCTGTTTTATGACAGCGCCTTCCGGAGCGAGATTACCCTTCAATACTGCTATTCCGCCTTCTTTATGGTAAGCGCCCTTATAATCGCGAATAACATCGTCGTCAAGTATCTGGGCCTCGTTTGCTATCTGGCTTATCAACTTCCCGCTGGCGGTCATCACATCATTTAATTGGTTCTTCATGCGCTTTATTATAGCCGGTATTCCACCTGCCGACTCCAGATCCTCCATAAAATGCTGACCGCCGGGCAATATATTGGAAATGTGCGGCGTCGACTTGGATATCTTATCAAATACATCTAGAGGAATATCTATACCAAACTCCTTCGCCACTGCAATTATATGTAAAACCGTGTTCGTGGACCCGCCGAGCGCCATATCGACCTTGATCGAATTCTCAAAAGCCTCACGACGACAGATGGTCCTCGGCAGTACATTGCGCCTCACCAGACCCACGATCTTCTCACCCGACTCTTGAGCTATCCTATCTTTCTTCGCCGAGACGGCAAGTGCCGTCGCGCATCCAGGAACACTCATCCCAAGGGCCTCGGTGACGCAAGCCATAGAGTTCGCGGTATAGAGCCCCTGACAGGCTCCGGCGCCGGGGCATGCACACATCTCTAAAGCGGCCAGCTCATCCTGCGATATCTCGCCCTTTTTACATCTTCCGACAGCCTCGAACGTGTCCTTAACCAGCGATAGTCTTCTGCCTTTTAAGTTTCCGCTCATCATAGGCCCTGCAGTCACTACTATTGATGGTACATTCAATCGGCCTACCGCCATTAACATACCGGGGGTAATCTTATCGCAGTTTGTAAGGCAGACCAGTCCGTCCAGACAATGAGCCTTCATAACGCACTCTATCATATCGGCTATCAGTTCACGTGAGGCGAGCGAATATCGCATCCCTGTATGTCCCATAGCGATACCATCACAAATACCCGGAACACCGAAGAAGAACGGCACCCCGCCACCGGAGGCAATCCCGCGTTCTATGAAACGTTCTAATCTGGGCATATGAATATGGCCCGGAATAAGGTCAGTCCTCGAAGTCACCACACCTATAAACGGCTTGGCCATATCCTCTTTCGATATGCCTGTAGCATATAATAGGCTCCTGGCACCCGCTCTTTCAATACCTTTTTTTATCTTATCACTGCGCATATATTTCTCCATTCTAATAGTAATTAAGAGATTGATTATATTATAATAGCGTATATTTTGTCAACAAAATAGCCCCGGGAGCACTTTCGGGACTATTTTTACTAAATTTGACCTGTAATTCAGCTACGCCGCGGTCCAGAACGCCTTAAGGATCTTAAGCTGTTCAGCCACCAATTGGCTTAGCCTCACAACTTTACCGAGAAAATAGTTCACACGGCTTGAAACGTCCCTATTATCCAAGTTTTCCTTGCTAACCTGAGCTAATCTTGAAATATATTCTTCAGCATTATCCTCTATCTTACCATTTATCTCTTGTTCCAGGGCTGTACCAACCGTCATATAGTTATCTTCAGTTAGGAGGCATGATAGCATGGCAACCTTAATCAGCCACGCCTGATGCACGGAATTTTCTGTATCATCATTTACTTGCGGCGTATCGGCTGTCAACAATCGATTTCCCCTAAATAAATCCTGCCTGCCACTATCCAGTAGCATTCTAAAATCTCCTACAGTCGATTGGTCGGCAACAAATATCCTTCTTGAACCACTATCTTTCCGAGCCAACATCTTATCTAAATTCATGGCATTATACTTCTTAATCTCAATGGGTTTAACGCCGGCGCATTCGGGGAGACCATCTCCATCACGCCTTTGGCGAATGCGTTCGTTTAGGCTTTTTACTGCGCTCTCCACCGAAGGCGTCAATAATAGACCCTGCGGAATGTATATTTCAACATTTTGAGTGTTAAGCTCTTTAAAGAATGGATAGAATAGCACCCTGTCCATAACTGACGGTTCGGAATCAGTAACTCCCGGGCAGTCACCGATAGAGCTCGCATCCATATTTGTATCGATCCTTGCGAGTATCCCTTCTTCTGCGGTGGAAAACCCCATTCCTGCCGCGTAAATGGTATCACCGACGCTATGTCTAAATTTTCCATGGCTTTTGACATGCTCATTACGCATCTTCTTCTCTCTATCTGTAGCTTCCGTCCTGATATATTTGCTGTAAAACCTGTGATTGACCGCAACGGCTATGTCGATCGCTCTATCTCTCGCGTCAGAATCACTGATCAGATCTGGAAATTCCTTATTAAACCCGAGCTCAACTGCTTTGGCATTAAGATTCTTCGAGTTATATCCTTTATAGCTTCCAAGAAACCATAAATATCTGGCCCTTGCTACATTGGAATTATACTTAGCGCTGTACCCCGGAAAGCAGTATGAGCCCAGAAACCACATCCATATCGCATCGTTCACCAGTGCATATCTACCACCGATTCTGTTAGCGGATTCTTCGTCTTGACTAACAAATACATGTCCACTGGATACATCACCGCTAGTAATATGCCCCAAACCGCTCCCTTTTGCTGTACGTAGCCTCATATCCAAGTCCGTCATTTCGTGCTTCGCCACACGATAGAATATTGCCCATGCCAGGCTAACGGTCCTCGTCTTGCCATCCGGAAAAGTATATTCAAACCAAACGTCATTCTCTCGTATGTCTTTCCACATTCTGATAAAATCCGGATGAATCACGAGCGTCCATTGCCCGGTAACATTATGGCGCTCCCATCGACATATAGGGATCTCTCCATCGCCGCCTTTCTTTAATTCCCAGTAGCCCTCCGTCACACCATAATTATATGAAAGCCGCGCTTCATCTTCCTTAAAGATTTTAAATGCTCTCACGAGATCTGTAGTCTTTGAAAGTATCAGATTTTTGTACCAACCTTCGGGAATGGAAGCATAATCGATTCCGTCAAAATCGAGCCCGCGAACCACTGGCTCTCCACCTTCAACTTTCGCCGGACGTTGCCAGCCCGGCTTATACGCCCTAAGGGGTAACTCGCTTCCGGGCCCTCTCATCGCGGCAAAAAGTTTTTGGCCTCCGGCATATATACGCTCTATCTCATCGGGATCCTGTGAGGCAATTCTGGGGGCAAGCGCAAACGCAAAGTCAATCACTACCACATTAAAGGAAAAAAATATTAGGGCTAACGTCGAAATTAATGCACTATATTTTTTCACTGTATCATCCTCCATGTTGACTAATTGCGGAACTATCTGTTTGTAGCGAAGATTATCTCTTATAAATTCGGGGAACTCGGTTTGATATACCACAGATGACTTCGTAGGCTATGGAATCTGCCATGCGGGCAAGGTTTTCGGTCCTGATCTCTTCTTTGCCCTGTCTGCCTATCAGCACTACCTCGTCGCTGACCTTTACGCCTTTAATATGGCCGACATCTATCATTGTCTGATCCATAGTAACCTTCCCCACCACTCTGGCGCGCTGGCCTCTTATCAGGACCTCGGCCTTATTCGAGAGCTTTCTCCCGAAACCATCGGCATAACCTATTGGCAAAGTCGCGATCTTAGTGTGTTTTTGGGTGATGAATGTGCGGCCATAGCTTATCGAGCGCCCCGGAGGAGTATCTTTTATAAAAACTATTTTTGTCTTCAATTCCAGGGCGGGTTTAAGCTTAATAAGTTTAGGAAATGTGTGCTTAGGATACATGCCATATATTATCAGGCCCGGGCGGACCAGATTCAGATGGGACCTGCGGAAGTCTACCGTGGCGATGGAATTTGCGGCATGCTTAAGAGGTATTTTTATCCAATTCTTTTCTATCGACGATAACAGCTTTTCGAACGCCTCTATTTGATAAGCGGTGAAGAAATCGTCGCGTCCGGCGCTCGAGAAATGCGTATATATACCTTCCAGTAAAATACCTTTTTCCGACGATATCCTCTTAATAATACCGAGGGCATCTTCGTGCCATATCCCGACGCGGCCCATGCCGGTATCTATCTTAATATGTGCCTTTAATCTTCCGCCGTGCGCGGTCCGGCTTCTGATGGCATCGAGAAGCTCATCGTCACAGATGGTGAGGGTAATATCTCTCTCCACGGCTACCGCAACCTCAGACGGAAGCACTGAACCCAGGACGAGTATCGGAGTCTTAATATTATGATCTCTAATTCGCACCGCCTCATCGGTGGTAGCGACGCCGAGATAGTCAACGCCCGAGCGCTCAAGGACTTCGGAGACCTCGATGGTACCATGGCCATAGGCATTGGCTTTCACCACAGTCATAATATGAACGTCTTTACCGATGAGCTTTCGGACCTGCTTGAAGTTATACTCTATGGCCCTTAGGTCTATATCTGCCCAGGTTGGGCGGTGATGGGTATGAGTGGCGTCATTCTTCGTATCAACTGATAGCTCGTTCATCTTCCCGTAACGTCACATTCTTTTGAATAAATGTATGAAGGCTCCAGATCTTCGGCCTTAACAAATCTCTTCTTTTTAAAATACTCGAGACCGAGGATTCCCACAACTTCGGGCCTCGGCTGCCACGCGCCCTCCATGACCCTGGCGCCGGACAGCTGTGGCGCAATCTTATCGGCAAAATCTCCCAGAAACAGCACTTCATCATAACAACTTAATATCTTAACTATGCCGGCCACAGGAGCCAGCAGAACCTTGGACAATTTTTTCAAGCCCTTACCATCGGACCTATAAATGCAAGCGTACGCCTTGGCCTTCCTGGCATCCAGAACCGTACATATTATACCATGAAATCGTTTTGCGTTCTGGGCGATCACATCTAACGTGGGCACGACAACGATTGGCTTTTTTGTAATAACCCCAAGGCCTTTTATAGTCGTCACGCCGATACGCAGTCCCGTAAATGATCCCGGTCCTATGCTGAGACAGAATCCATCGAGGGCCTTAAGCTCTACCCCTGACATCTTCAGGACTTCATCTATCATCGGAACGAGAAGGCTGGAATGGCTTCTCGGCTCGCTTCTATGTATTCGTGCGAGCACATCATTGCCATCCATAACGGCGAGGCTTAAAAAGTCGGTCGATGTATCTATCGCTAATAATTTCATTTATTCTTTTTTATTTCTATTTTTCTTTCGCACTCACCGATCACGGACAATCTGATTTCAATATATTTCTTCGGTAATATCTTACGAATTTTATCGGCCCATTCTATAACGGTAACTCCATCGCCATAAAAATATTCCTCATAAGTCTCGGCATCAAGGGTCGCGAGTTCATTTAATCTGTATACATCAAGGTGATAAAGCGGCACTCTGGCAATATACTCTTTTATTATGACGAACGTCGGGCTATTTACATAGTTGATATTCTTTACACCGAGCCCCTTAGCGATTCCTTTCGTAAGCACAGTTTTACCGGATCCGAGATTGCCGATAAGCGCGACTACATCACCGGCTTTCAGGGCCTTCGCAATCCCTTCTCCAATGCCGATAGTATCTTCTATGCTTCTCGATATCCTGACCATCTAAAAATGTAAATACCCTTTCGGATTTAAGATCCTGTGCTCGAGCTTATTCGTTATCAGTTTAAATCCTTCTCTTCTGTCTGCAATCTCACCTATTACAGATATTGGAACCTTCATCTTTGTCGATCGAGAATTCATTAACCGCCGGGCTTCGTCCGGACTCATTGTAAATAAGAGTTCGAAGTCCTCTCCGTCGGTAACGGCCCGTTTAAATGAAACGGCGTCGGCAGAAACAGGGATAGAGCCTTTATATATCCTGGCTCCGACATTGCTTGATTTGAGTATTCTATTTAGGTCTATGATTAGGCCATCCGTCACATCTATCATCGAGTTTATCTTATAACCATTTACGAGAAACCGCGCTTCATTAACTCTCGGAGTAAAATTCAAGTGCTTCTTTTTTATAGATCCGCCAAATGACCCTGTCGTAAGAACGACATCGCCTGTTTTAGCCCCGGCGCGCGTAACGAGATTCCGCTTCTCCACTTCGCCTATGAGGGAGACGTCGATAACCGTCTTCTTCGATTTCGATATATCTCCGCCTACGAGATTTACCTTAAATTGTTTACAGGCGGCCCTCAGCCCTCTGTATATCTCATCGATAAATGATATGCTTTTTTCCGGGTCTAAGGCGATCGAGACTACCGCATATCGGCCTATACCTCCCATCGCCGCTATATCGCTCAGGTTCCGTGCCATAGCCTTCCATCCGATCTGAAACGGCACAGCCGGCCCAGCCCTGAAATGAACATCCTCGACGAGCATATCGCATGTGTATAACAAATATTTCCCGGGCGTCCAAGCGATAACCGCCGTGTCGTCGCCTATGCCTTTTATGACGGACTTATCGAGCTTAATTCCTCTGGAAATACGCTCGATTAATCCTATCTCACCGATATCTTTTATCTTCATACCGCTTCTTCCCGCGCCTTATCCTCTTAATATTTCTAAGGCCTTCCTGTAAGGCCTTTTAAATATTCCTCGTTCCGTAATTATAGCGGTTATGAGCTTTTCAGGGGTTACATCGAACGCCGGATTATATACCTTAATATTTCTTGGCGCGATCTCTCTACCCATAACGGTACGCACTTCGCTTGCATCACGTTCTTCTATCGGTATATCCCTGCCTGTTTTTATATTAAGATCAAATGTTGAGGCCGGCGCCACTACATAGAATGGCACCTTATGATATTTTGCCAGAACCGCCAGGGAATACGTGCCGATCTTATTTGCCGTATCACCATTAGAAGCTATACGGTCAGCTCCGACGAAGATCTTATCTATCTTACCCTTCGCCATGAGGCTCGCGGCCATATTATCGCATATAAGAGTGGCATCCATACCTTCGTGGAGCAGTTCCCACGCTGTCAAGCGCGAACCCTGAAGGAGAGGCCTGGTCTCATCCACGTAGACTTTTATATGTTTGTTAAGCCTATTAGACTCAAATAAGACTCCGAGGGCCGTGCCGTAGTCAGCGGTAGCAAGGCCTCCGGCGTTACAGTGAGTCAAAATCGTATCTCCGTGACGCACCAGCCTTGCACCGTAACGCGCCATCGCCCTGCAGTGTTTTCTGTCATCTCTTAATACTGCCAACGCCTCTTTAAGAAGAAGATTCTTTGTCTTACCTATGCCATTATGCAAATTGGTATTAGCTATCTTTTCCATCCTCTCCAGCGCCCAGAATAGATTTACGGCCGTAGGCCTCGATGAAGCGAGATATTTAATATCCTTGCGGAGGTCCCTCAGAAATCTCTCGGCACTTTTTGCCCTTGAGTTATTGGCGCTAAGCACCACCCCAAAAGCCCCTGCAATGCCTATGGCGGGGGCGCCTCTTATCTCAAGCCTCTTTATTGCCCTCCACAAACGCGGAACGTTATCACAGCTAACGAACTTCACGCGGCCGGGCAACAGCGTCTGGTCTATGAATCTTACCTTACCGCTCTTCCAATTTATCGTATCCACCGGCATAGATTTAAATACCGCCCTTTGTTATAAGTTTCTGGGGTTCCTGAACCGTCTCAGTGAATATGTTCTTAGCAACCCATTCCTTTGCGGGGGTACTCGGTGATGATATCTCCACTTGCGTATGAGTCGAATCTATCTCCTTAAAAAAAAGCCCCACAGGCGTGGTGTCCGGATTTATAAAATAGACGGCTATCGTGCTATTGTCTTTAGAATAGATGGAGATCTTTGGCATCTTATTTAAGAGTTTCTCCACATTAAAATAACAGGTCTTATAATCGTATTCGAATACCTTAGAGACCGCATCCACCCTGGTCTCTTCGATCTCTTGCGTAGAAGTGCCCGCGATCTCCTTCCATATATTTCCCGACGTCGCACAGCCACTCATCACCAGACATAACGCAAACATTGCGACAACCTTTTTCATCTCGACTCTCCTCTCGTAGATCACAACGGCAAATTTGTATGACTAATCAAATTTGCGATAAGCGAAGGCACCACCCAAAAGTAAATGCCTAACTATGGTGCGTGCGAAAAAATCCTCACCCCCATATCATCTTCGTCAACAGATTACGTTTGATCGAGATCGCCTTATGCGGGCAGACCTCGTGACAACAAAGGCATCTAACGCAGGCCGAATAATCGATACTACAGAACGTCTCTCGGATGGATATGCAATTTACCGGACATGCCGCCTTGCAAAGCCCGCACTTCACGCAAATATCATAATCGATATCCGGCTTAAAGCTCATTAATCCCAGGAACCACTTCAATATCGGTCGGGGTAAAATCCTTAAGGGCATCGTCCGGGGAAGCTTAAAATCTTTTACGATGAAGCTGTCAAGCCTATCGCCGAGCACCTCTATTTTGGACATATCGGCTACACCAAGACCGGCTTCACACGCCATATTCGTCACCACCACGTCGAGAGGATTGAGTCCTATGATCTTAGCCATGCAGGCATCTATCGCCACTGCATCGATGCCCGCCATCACTACATTTAAGGCTCTAGGCTTACCGGCCGAGGGCCCATCGCCTTCCATCCCGACTATACCATCTACTACGGTAAGCCCCGGCTTAGTCATAGAATATACTTTCACCAGTATCCTGGCCAGATCTCCTTCTCTGGGCGCCTTAGAATGGCATTCGGCCTTATGCAATCCGGTAACCGTACCAAACATATTTTTTATCGCTCCGGTCATAACGGTAATGCAATGCGTCTTAATCTTTGGTATCGAGATCATCAGATCCGCCTCAAGGACATGTTTGGCTATCGGGATTCCGTCTTTAAAGCTCGCGGTGTTGAATTTGACCAACTCGAACCATTCCTCCTCCGCAATACGCCGTAATCCGGACTTATCCAATATCTCGTCTATATTTTTACCGTATCCACCCGGTGCATCCCCTATCCTGACGGTTCCGCCGGCCTCGCGCACCAGGCGTCCTACCGCCCTTACCACTTCAGGGTGAGTAGTAACTGCCTCATCAGGCAAAGCCGCAGTCAATAAATTAGGCTTCAGCAGTACCTTCATGCCGGGCTTGACAAATCTCTCCATGCCGCCCAGGAGATCTACTGAACTCTTTACTGCTTTATACACCTTATCAAAATCATAATCCTCGCAACGCCTAAGCGCAACCTTTGACATTTATTTATATACTCCCAATTGCTTTACAAGGAATACCAGCGTGACCATACTTACGTTATGTATCACATGGACTGTAACGGAAGAGACGAGACTGCCGGTCTTCTCGTATAAATACGCCAATAATATTCCGAGGGCCAATATCGGCATGAACCCGACCATATGCGCATGAAGCCCGGCAAATAGAGAAGCCGTAATAGTCATGGCCCAGAATACCCCTGCATACTTCTTCATAGCATTGTACATAAACCCTCTGAAGAATAATTCCTCGATTACGGGTCCGGCTATCGCCGCAAATATGCTCGTATACATCAGAAGCTGCATATTCTTTTCTTCGAGAAAGAGCCCGACCACGGGTTGCACATGCGGTACAAATTTGGTCAAATTTATTATAATGGCAGTCACGGCCACTATGGCTACCATTAAAGGCATAAAAGCTATGTAAGCTACTATACCATAATATATATTCCTAAAAAAATTCTTCGTCGTCAAGCCCAGCGACTCAAAACTTACTTTGTACTGTGAAACGGTAAAATATAATATAAATACAACGACCAATATATCCATTATCGACGAGTTGAATATCATCCTGAAATTATTACCCTTTATCGCGGGAAATATATTGCCAAGGGAGGCCTCTGCGATAAGTATAATATATGCGAAGAATAGATACAGAGCTACAACCTTTGTCACGTCCCATAATGTCCAGCTTATCTTGTCATGAGTGCGGGTGGCCATCTCCAGAGGCTTACCTGCACGCCTCAACCATAGAATAGACAGATCGATAACAATGCCCAGAATAAATATGACGGCGGTAAGTAGTGACACTATCATGAACATTAATGCAAGATACTTATTCCCTGCCAAAGCCTTCTCTACTGCCGGACGATCATTCAAAGATCTTTCTTCTAATGAAGCCGACGCGTCTTTTACTGCGCTATGACCTTCATGTTTCGTTCTATCGGGGGGTCCTAATACTACTAATATACTTACTATCGTTACAAGTATAAGGATAAGTATGTATAGGCGTTCTCTTTTTAAAAACCCGGCGAATCCTCTCATCCGACCACTCCGAGAGATCGAGGCCTGAATATACCCCCAAGCTCTTTAATGATAGCTTCGCACTCTTTAAGATCCACGTCGGGAAGATCAAGGCACGTCACTTCCACTTCTATTTTATTTGCAACGCAATCCTTAATAAAGCTTATCACGTCGCCATAAGTATCCGGGCCGAACTGAGGCTTACAGTATTTATTGTACAATTCTTTGGTATTCGTATTAAGGCTTACGGATACTTTATCGACTATCCCGGACAGCTCTTTGGCTATTTTTCTGGAATTTATCAGGTCGCCATGACCATTGGTAACCACTCTAACTTTAACCCCGGAATCCTTCACCCTGGCGGCCACATCTTTAATCACATCCAGCCTAAGCGTAGGTTCACCATAACCACAAAATACTATCTCATTATATTTTTTCGAACCCTTCACTGCATCCATTATTTCATCTACCGACGGCTCTTTATCGATCTTAAGGTTATGCCCTTTTACGAAGGAAGTCTGGTTCCTTATGCAGAAATAGCATGAGTTGGTGCATCTATTGGTTATATTCAGATAGAGGGAATCCCTTATCTCGTATGCAATCCTGGATGACTCTTCTACATCTAATCTAAAAAGGGTATTGGCGTTATGAGTCGTGATTCTGGCGATATCGTCTTTTGACAGGTCCAGGAGGCGCGACCATTCTCCCGCCAGGTGGGTGAGGTATGCCGGTTCATTGCGTTGGCCTCGCAAGGCCTGAGGAGCCAGGAACGGCGCATCCGTCTCCAGCAGTAATCTTTCCGTACAAACGTCGCGCGCTACCATTCTGAGCGGATCTGCTTTTTTAAAAGTAATGTTTGCGGTAAATGATACGAATAATCCAAAATCGAGGCATTCCTTCATAAAATCAGAGCTTCCTGAAAAACAGTGTATTACACCGCGAAGGGATCTGTTTCGGGCCTTAAGTATATCTAATGCATCGCGATCAGCTTCCCTGACATGTAATATCATCGGCAGGTCGAGCTCCAGCGCAAGATCGATGAATTTATTAAAGGCAGATATCTGATCCTCCCTGGAAGAGAGATTGCGGTAATAATCGAGTCCTACTTCGCCTATCGCGACAACCTTCTTTCCTGTAGCAAGCGCTTTAAGCTCAGACATAACACCATCATTTACGGACGCCGCATCATGAGGATGGATTCCTATGGTAGAATATATGTGCTCATACTTACCCGCAAGCTCTACAGACCGGCGGGATCCCTCCACAGAGCTGGCTACGTTTATTATTCGCCCAACTCCGGCATTTGATGCTCTGCTTATTACCTCATCGCGGTCGTGGTCAAAGTCCTTAAAATCAAGATGACAGTGCGTATCTATTAACATAATATCATGATTATATGATAATACGACACAGATTGCAATAATGAAGTAATGCGTCGGTAAATGTGACTGGGGCAGGAAATTCAAATTTTATAATTCTGAGAGAAGCCGAAGGGCGTCTGTCATCCTGACGAGCGAAGCGAGGAAGCCTGCCTACCTACTGTCGAACACCTGCAGGTAGGCAGGCTTCGGTCGGCCGATGGCCTTCCTCAGAATGACAGAAGTTGTATTTCGCAACAGCCCCTTGATATAACTATAATGTTACTTAACATGCTCATCCGCTAAGCATGTTAAGAGTTATTATAGCTATATTAAGCCATTTAACTTATTTGTATCGGATTCAAATTGAAAGGAAGGATTTTATTAGCTAAAAACAAACTTTGTTCTATCTCAAGCATATCACAGAATTACGTAAAGTCAATAGCAGTGGGTAACTATTGTGGCTTAACTAAAATGCGTGGAAATAAGGACTGTGATTTATTGACCTTCATACCTTTGGGGAGCGATCCCCATATTTTAGCATTTGCTAAATTAAGACCATCCGCTTTGTCCATACCCAGCTGAGCCAGCATCTTTTCGGATGTCTCGGGCATGATAGAATATACTTCGATCGATACTATTCTTAATGCCTCGAGAAGAGTGTAGATAACCAATGCCAGCTCGTCCCTTCTTCCCTCTTTGGCCATTACCCATGGTTTCGAATCCTCGATGAACTTATTGGCAAGAGCGATAACTTCCCATATATTTGCAAGCGCGGTCGTAAAATCTAACTTCGGTATCAGCTTTTCCATCTCACTTACAGATCGAATGGCCCTGGCCTTTATCTCTTCCGCTCTGGTATTAACTATATTAATATTTGATACATCGGGCACATGACCATCAAAATACTTCTCCGCCATAGTAAGCGACCTGCTTAGCAGATTTCCAATATCGTTGGCGAGGTCACTGTTATACCTGGCCACAAGCGCCTCTTCGCTAAAGGCTCCGTCCGATCCGAATTGCACTTCTCTCAATAGAAAATACCTGAAGGGATCGACCCCAAAACGCGAAATTATATCGATGGGATCGATGACATTACCTTTCGATTTTGACATCTTCTCGCCTTTAATAACCCACCACCCATGCGCATATATAGACTTCGGCAGCTCTATCTCTAGTGAACGCAGCATTATCGGCCAGAATACCGCATGATGCCTGATAATGTCCTTGCCTATCACGTGCACTTCAGCCGGCCAGGTCTTTGAAAACCTCTCCATGTCGTGCGGATAACCGGCTCCCGAGACGTAGTTAATCAGTGCGTCGAACCAGACGTATGTTACGTAATCCTTATCGAATGGCACCTCAATGCCCCAGCTCATCCTGCTCTTCGGCCTTGTTATGCACAGATCCATAAGCTCTTCATTCTTCAGAAATCCCAATATCTCGTTTTTCCTGAAATCAGGTTGTATGAAGTCCGGGTTTTTGTCGATATAATCGATCAGCCACTTTTGGTGTTCGGATGTCTTAAGAAAATAATTTGACTCATCGAGTTTTTCCAGCGGGCGCTTACAGTCGGGGCATATCCCGTCCGGGCTCTGTGTAGATGTCCAGAACGTCTCGCATGGCGTGCAGAACCATCCCTTATAAAGTTTCTTATATATCTTCCCCTGCCGGTAAAGCCTATCGAGGAAATTCTGTACGGTTTTTATATGATAATCATCGGTGGTTCGTATGAAGTAATCGTATTTTATGTTGAGCTTAGTCCAGAGGTCTTTAAATACAGGCACTATTCCGTCCACAAACTTCTGTTCCTGGCCTTCCTTAAGCCCTGATTCTACGGCGGCCTTTTCTATCTTCTCTCCGTGCTCATCAGTACCGGTCATGAAAAAGACTTCGTCCCGGCCCAATTGCTTAATAAAACGGGCAAGCGTATCGCAGGCGATCTGAGTATAGGAATGGCCTATGTGCGGTTTGGAATTTACGTAATATACCGGAGTCGTTATATAATATTTTTTCTTCATATTATTTATTGTATGGTACTTCCATCTGGCTTCCGTCCTCGAGTTCTACGGTAGCGGAGCGCTTTAACGCATTTATACCTAAGACCTTAGCATTTCCTTTCGCTGTCTTTATTATCTCTCCTTCGCGCGGCATGCCTTTCATAAGATCTTTATAAGTACTATATTCATATCCCAAACAGCACATAAGCCGTCCGCAGAGGCCCGAGATCTTAGTCGGATTAAGCGGTAAGTTCTGCTCTTTGGCCATCTTTATAGTAACCGGCTCGAAATCTTTCAGATGTGTCGCACAGCATAGCGCCCTCCCGCAGGGCCCAAGGCCCCCTAACATCTTAGCTTCATCCCTGACGCCTATCTGCTTAAGCTCTATCCTGGTCTTAAACGCACTCGCCAGATCTTTAACCAGGTCTCTGAAGTCGACTCTTCCTTCAGCTGTAAAATAAAATACTATCTTTGAGCGATCGAAAGAATATTCGGCATCTATAAGCTTCATTGCAAGATGGCGCTCTTTTATCTTTTTTGAGCAGGAGTCCATAACCTCTTTTATCTTATTCTTATTCTTATCGATCTGATGCATATCCCACGGGTTTGCCTTACGTATTATCTTTCGCAGAGGCTCCTCGAGATCCGATTCCAGAATCGCTTCGGGATCGGATAAGATTTGACCGTAGTCCAGGCCTCTATCCGCCTCTATAATAACGTAATCACCCGCCTTAAACCTCATCCCACTCGTTGAGAAGTGGGTAATTTTGCCCGACTCTCTTAATTTAATCTGTACGGCTTCGTTCATATATACCGCCTATATTGAGGATCCCAACGCTGCCATGGCAAGCTTGGGATTAGCATTCTGCTCCAGATATCCCTGGATCGAGATAATGCGTGTTATAGTATTATTCAATCTATCAAAACCCGTCTTTTTTGCTTCTGAATAGATCAGAGCTTCTTTATCGATATTTATTACGTTCGAATTACCTGCCTTGGCCACAAGGATATCGCGATACCACATCAGCATTATGTTTAATGCCGTCCGCAGTTCGGGCCTGGTAGTTTTATCAAACTCGAGCTCTGCCAATGTTCCGGTCGAAAGCGCCTTTATTATCCGGTCTCTCCTGGCAAAGAAATCATCCTCGTTAAGCCTCAATGCCTCGCCGAGCGACCCACACGATAGTCCCGCCAGGATATGCGCGGTGTCACCATTTATGCCATGTCTATCGGTGAGAATCTTCGCTACGGTATTCACGCCGAGCGGAAAAAATTTCACCGCCTGACAACGCGACCTTATGGTTGAAAGCAGTCGTCTCGAGTTCTCCGAGATCAGTATAAGCATAGATTCAGAAGAAGGCTCCTCGAGGGTCTTAAGAAGAGCGTTGGCCGCCTCTTCCGTCAGGTTATCGGCACCGTCTACTATATAGACCTTCTTCTTCGCCTCATACGGCTTCATCCCCACATCCTCTATCACGGCCCTGACATCCTCTATCTTCACCGACGAGCCATAGTTATCGGCTTCTATTAAACGCACATCCGGATGGTTCAGTGAATTTATCTTTTTGCACGATGAGCAGCTGCCGCACCCATCTATCGAATCGCCCGAGGGTAGTCCATGGTTAACATCGCTATGAGACTGTTGCGAAATGTCAAATTCCACGTCATTCTGAAGCGAAGGGACCAAAGTGCGAAGTAAAGAGCGTCTGTCATCCTGACGAGCGAAGCGAGGAAGGATCTCGCTTTTAGATTCTTCGGTCGGCCGTTGGCCTCCCTCAGAATGACGGGAGTTGTATTTCGCAACAGTACCCCCATGCGGACAAATGCAATTGATCGCTTTCGCAAAGCTAATGGCCGTCATCTTCTTACCCACACCGCTTGGGCCATGAAACAGATAAGCGTTAGCTATCCTTTCGCTATTAATAGCGCTTCTTAGAAATGATACTGCGCTATCCTGAGCCAATATATCTTTAAACGATGACACGCGCCACCTCTCGCTCCACCGCTCTATATGTCTTGCCGATCGAATCGGCAACCTTTATAACTTTAATCCTATTGGGGTATCGCAATGCAAGGTCTAAATACCCCGCACGAACTCTCTTATGATACGCTATATCTTTTCCTTCCATCCTATCGATACCTTTCTGCCTTGCGCGCTTAAGTCCGGTAATCGTATCGATGTCCAGAAGTATGGTAAGATCCGGCTTAAGGCCTCCGGTAGCGGCATGATCGAGGGTTCTAATGATCTCGATCGGAATTTTACCGCCATAACCCTGATAACTAAAAGTAGCATCGCTGAACCTGTCACATATAACTATCTTACCGGACTTAAGGGCCGGGGTTATCACCTCTTTCACGATCTGACTGCGTGAAGCCTCAAATAGGAATAATTCCGACCTATCGGATATCTTTATACCGTCCGAGTGTAAAAGCAATCCCCTTATCTTTTCGCCCAGAGACGTCCCTCCCGGTTCACGAGTAAGCATGCAGTCAAGATTCTGCTTCTTTAAGGTATCGTATAATAGCTTCGACTGAGTAGTCTTGCCGCAACCTTCTATGCCTTCGAACGTTATAAATAAGCCTCGCTTTGCCTTAGATCCGGCGCAGTGCCGCGTAGTCTTTAAGATCGTTTTCGCCATGAGGTTCCTTCTTTTGTATCCTCAAGTATTATGCCGAGCTCCCCTGAGAGCTTCTTCCGTATCTCATCTGCGGCCTTAAAATCACCTTTGGCTCGAGCTCCGTTTCTTTCTCCGATCAACCTAAGCACCTCGGTCTCATTCACATCCGTCTTAGTTAAGTCCTTCTCTATGTCGAGGGCAAGTATGCGGCCAAGTTCGACAATCTGCTTCTTTATCGCCAATAGATTCTCTGCTTCAAAACGTGTGAAGTCATCTTTGCCCTGCATCAGTTTGTTTGCATATGTGACTTCATCAAATAGCGACGCAAGCGCAAGGGGAGTATTGAAATCGTCATCCATGGCATCATCAAATTTTGCCCTGGACAGATCCCCGGCTTCAATATTTCCGGTCGTCTCGGACGCGGCTGAAAGCCCGGAACCGGAAGCCTTGGCGATTCTGTCTATCTTATCGAAAAGTATCATGAACCTTTCCTTCTGAATCTTCATTTCACCTATCTTCTCTTCGCTATAGTCGACCGGGTGGCGGTAATGCGTATTGAGAAATAACAGCTTTAGGTAATCCGCGTCCCTATACTTCTTTATGAAATCTTGTATTGATATAAAATTACCGAGAGACTTCGCCATCTTTTCGCCGTCTATGGTAAGCAGGCCGTTATGTATCCAATAATGAGCGAATTTCTTGCCGGCGCCTTCGGATTGGGCTACCTCGTTCTCATGATGCGGAAATATCAAGTCTATACCGCCGCCGTGAATATCAAATTCATCTCCGAGAATATCGGAACTCATCACCGAGCACTCGATGTGCCACCCGGGGCGCCCCTTTCCCCACGGGCTGTCCCACGAAGGCTCACCTTCTTTCGCGGATTTCCACAATGCGAAATCCAATCCGTCCTTCTTTTTCTCACCCAGAGAGACCCTGGCACCAGCCTCCATCTTTTCAATATTCTGGTTGGAAAGCTTACCGTAGTCCCTGGCCTTCTTTACATCGAAATATACGCCTCCGTCTACCGCGTATGCCGACCCCTTATCTATGAGGATCTCTATAAACTTGATCATCTTAGGGATATATTCTGTGGCCTTAGGCTCTCTGTCCGGGTGACCGATGCCCAGGAGCTCCATATCGCGGTGATAGGAATCGAGGTACTTCTTCGATATCTGCTTTGTTGCCTCGATCAGATTCGGGCCGTCTTTCGATAAATCCTTAGCCCTATTTATGATCTTGTCATCAACATCGGTAACGTTTCGGACAAATTTTACATCATTACCTTTATAAACTAGGTAGCGTCGTATCACATCAAATATATAGGCACTGCGCGCATGTCCGATATGCGGTTCATCGTACACGGTGGGCCCGCAGACGTAAATGCCGATCTTTTTCGCTTCGATCGGCACAAGATCTTCCTTTTTTCTTGTGAGTGAATTATATATCTTCATTGCTATCTATTTCTTTTCCAGACTATCTATCTTCCTCTTCAGCTCGTCGATCTCCTGCAGTATCGGATCCAATACATGTATGTGATCGAGGTTAACGTCCAGTTTTTTGCCATCCTGTTTAGTTACACGACCCGGCACGCCGACCACGGTCGAGTTTGGCGGAACGTCCTTTATAACAACCGCATTCGCGCCTATATACGAGTTATCACCAATCATTATATTTCCGAGCACCTTTGCGCCAGCTCCTACGACAACATTGTTGCCGATACTCGGATGCCTTTTGCCTTTCTCCAGACCCGTTCCGCCTAGCGTGACGCCCTGATACAGAAGGACATCATCACCCACTATGGTAGTCTCTCCTATAACCACTCCCATACCATGATCGATAAAAAACCTTTTTCCGATTCGGGCGCCCGGATGAATCTCTATGCCGGTAAGAAATTTTCCGATCTGCGAAAACCATCTCGGGAAGAATGGAATATGGGCCCGATTAAGAAGATGGGTTATTCTGTATATGATTATAGCGTGCAGCCCCGAATACGTCAGTAGTACTTCCAGAAAATTAACTGCGGCCGGATCGCGATCGAAGACAACCTTTATCTCTTTATTAAAAACTATCGCTATGATAGTCCAGAACGCTGCCAACGCCAACAATATATTCAATGCGACATGGGCACATATCGTCATATATTCACTTCATCTTTTGCGAGAGTAACTATAGCGTAAGCCGCTATCGCTTCGCCCTTACCTATGGAACCGATTCCCTCGGCGGTCGTTGCCTTAATGCTAACCTTGTTTACCTCGACTCCGAGCGCACCCGACAGCGCTTTAATCATACTATCCCTGAACGGAAAGATTCTCGGTTCCTCAGCTATTATCATCGTATCAATGTTATTTACAACAAATCCTTTGCCCCTAACCAATACCGACACCTTCTTAAGGAGCTCCATGCTCGATATTCCCTTATATTTAGGATCGGTATTTGGAAAATGCTCTCCTATATCGCCGAGCGATAATGCTCCCAGCATAGCGTCGGATATCGCATGTATCAATGCGTCTCCGTCGGAATGCCCTAAGAGTCCCTTGGAATGCGGTATCTCAACTCCTCCTAAAAAGAGCTTTCTACCATCGGTTAACCTATGTATATCGTAACCTATACCGGCGCGCATAACTTAGTTAATCGCCAATGGTTCGTAATTCATGGCTGGCTATTTTCCCTTCATTTACAAAAGCGCTTCCGCAATCCTAATATCGTCTTTGGTCGTTATCTTCATGTTGCAATTTTTACCGATAAGAATCTTCACCGGCAATCCCAGACGCTCCACTAAAGACGCATCATCGGTTATATTGTTTTTACTTTTCACAGAATACGCCCTCTTTATAACTTCATACTTAAAGACTTGCGGCGTTTCGGCGCGGAATACATGGTTACGATCCAACGTTTTACTAATAAATAACGTATCATCTGTATATTTTACCGTATCGGTCTCTCGAGAGGCAACGATACAAGCGCCGAATTTACTTGCCAGTTTTATAGACTCTAAGATGGTATCATCGTCAATAAATGGCCGCGCGCCGTCATGCACTAATACAATATCGAATGACGATCCAACTTCGGCCAGACAATTACTGACTGATTCGAATCGCGTACTGCCGCCGATAATAATATCGCTTACTTTATTAAAACGGAATCTCTTAACGAGCTCCGAGAGCTTCCTGACGCATGATGCTTCGGAAGCCACTATTATCTCGCTTATCGCATCGCATCCCTGTAGAGCCGCTAGCGTCCACGCTATTATCGGCTTACTCTTTAACAGAACAAATGGTTTTTTGGTTCTTACCTTAAGCCGTCTTCCTGAACCTGCCGCGGGAACTATAGCGATAACCTTCGGCCTGATCGGTCGTGCAGCGCTCATCTACCCTTCCCGCCGTGACCTGCGGTATCTTCAAGCTTCGCGAAAATCATCCTACCGGCCGAGGTTTGAAGCACGCTCGTTACGACGACGCTTACGGATTGAGATATAAGATGCCTGGAGTTATCTATGACGATCATGGTACCGTCATCAAGATATGCGATACCCTGATTATGCTCCTTACCCTCTTTGCTTACCCTGACTTCCATGGTTTCACCGGGCAGCACTACAGGCCTGAGCGCATTTGCAAGCTCATTAATATTTAACACTGTCACTCCCTGTAGCTCCGCAACCTTATTCAGGTTAAAGTCATTAGTCAATACTTTGGCGCTGAGCAGCTTCGCGAGCTTAACGAGTTTCGCGTCTACCTCTCTTACATCAGGAAAATCATCTTCCTGAATTCGAATATCGAATTCGGATGATTTCTGTAATTTGTTCAATATGTCGAGGCCTCGTCGGCCACGAGTGCGCTTAAGGGCATCCTGCGAGTCAGCTATTTGCTGAAGCTCCTTTAGGACGAACCGCGGTATGACAAGCCTTCCTTCTATAAACTTTGTATGCAGTATATCGGCCACTCTGCCGTCAATGATAACGCTGGTATCCAATAATATAATATCGTCTTTTTTGTCCTGCCTTACGAATTTAACATAAGGTATTATGAGATTGAATTCATCCTTACCTCTTATAGCTATTGCCATCCCCAAGTAGCAGAATATCAGTATTAATATTATCTGCGCCGACGAGAAGAATTCCATAGACATCGGAATAAGGCGGAGGACGCTCGTAATTATCCATGCCATAAAGAATCCAAATATGAGGCCAAATACCGCGGCCGACAGGTTCCTTATTGAGAGTCTCTTCATCTCAAATTCCAGAAATATTACTATGAGTGAGCTGAACCCGCCTATCGCACCGCCCATATAGGCACCATTTGCGCTAAAACCTGTAAGTAATGATCCTACATAATAGCCGACTATACAGCTCAAAAATATGAAGAACAATCTTAATAATGTGAGTGTCATTATTCGTCTCCTTAACTAATCTTCCCTTGGTCTGGACAAGAGTTTCCATGGATGCTTCTTCAGGTCATCGCTGAAATCCTTAAAATTAGCGCCTGTAGATTTCAAATCCATGCTGAAATCTTTAAAGTTACCCATCATTACGCCGAGATCTTTGTATACTCCATCCTCAACAAGAAGTTTACCTATAGTTCCCTCGCCGCGCTCAAGACGCTTAACGATAGTGGTAATAGATGTGGAGAGGTCTACCAGGTTCTCGGTGAGCTTCTCCATAACCACCGGATCCTGTCCCACGATAACAGCGCCCTCTTTTAATAACGGCTTACCGGGCGTCCCCGGATAGATCTCCAGATATTTCTCACCCAGAAGTCCCAGGGTATTTATCGTGACTCTGACATCCTCTTCGAGTTTAGCGTCGGACTGTATCCAGGCGCGCACATCCGCATGCGACCTCTTATCCTTATCGCTATATACGACGTGCACGCTCTCTACCCTGCCTACGCCAACGCCGGCGAGCCTCACAGGCGCCGCAGGCCCTAAGCCGCTGGCAAAGTCGAATGTTATCGATACGTTGTAACCTGTTCTGGACAGATTGATATCGCCGATCGAAAATATTATAAGCACGCCTAGCGCTATTCCGACCAATATAAATGTGCCAACCTTAAGCTCGAACGTCCTGGGCATCTCCATCATCATCCTCCGGGTTTATTTAGAATATTGAATAGTATGATTAAAATCTTCGCCTTCGGTTATCGGCCCTTTCCCGGCGCCGGTAATAAATTGTTTTACTATCGGGTCCTTCGTTCCTTTGATTTCATCAGGCGTTCCGGCAGTAATAATCTTGCCGTTATATAACATTGCGATCCTATCGGCTATCTTATAGGCACTGGTCATGTCGTGAGTGACGGCGATCGACGTCACTTTAAGTTTATTATGAAGCTCTATTATGAGATCGTTAATGGCATCCCCCATTATAGGGTCGACTCCAGTCGTAGGCTCATCATAAAGTATTATCTGCGGCCAGCGGGCTATGGCACGGGCAAGCCCCACCCTCTTACGCATACCTCCGGAAAGCTCAGCCGGCTTCTTATCCTCAATATCTTTAAGGCCGACCAGCGATAAGCATTCCTTAACCCTTTTTTTCATCGTCTCACGGCTGGTCGTCGTGTGTTCTATAAGAGAGAACGCAACATTCTCAAATATATTTAATGAATCGAATAGGGCCGCGCCCTGAAATAGCATACCAAATTTCATGCGCAGAGCGCTCAACTCCTTCTCATCCATCTTTGTGACATCCTTGCCATTTATCAGCACATGGCCCGAATCCGGCTTAAGAAGCCCTATAATATGTTTCAACAAAACGCTCTTTCCGCAACCGGAACGACCGATTATAACAGTCGTCTCACCGGTATTTATCGTAAGGTTTACGCCATCTAATACCTTATGGCCGTCGAAAGACCTATGGAGATCTTTTATCTCTATCATATTATCTGGCTACCTTCCTATAAAATAGAACAGCGCTGTCAAAAAACAATCGGACGCTATTATAAGTATGAAACTTACTACGACGCTTGAGGTAGTGGCGCGTCCGACGCCTTCGGCACCACCCTCGGTCTTCATTCCTTCATAGCATGCGACTATGCATATTATTACCGCAAATACGACACTCTTTATAAGCCCCGTCCATATATCTTTATATTTAAGAGGGTTCCATGTATTTTTCATATACATCGAATGTGAAATGCCGAGCTTATAGACGCCTATAGTGTAGCCGCCTAAAATTCCGATAAAGTCTGCATAAATGGTAAGTATGGGCGCAATAAGCACAAGCGCCATAAAGCGCGGCACCACCAGATACTTTACGGGATTCGTCGCAAGCGTCTCAAGGGCGTCTATCTGTTCCGTGACCTTCATCGTGCCAAGTTCAGCCGTGATCGACGCGCCGACCCTCCCGGCAACTATGAGAGCTGTCAGAACCGGTGCAAGCTCCCTCGTCATCGAGAAGGCAACCAGCGAAGCTATATACATCTCTGCCGCAAACCGCTGAAGCTGGTATGCGCTCTGCAAAGCCAGCACCATACCGGTGAATAAGCTTATCATCGAAACTATCGGAAGGCTGTCTACGCCTATTTTGGACATCTGTTCGATTATGTGACGAAACCTGAGAGGCGGTATTGGCACCCAGAATAAAGTAGTTGCAGTAAGTATTGCCACTCCGCCGGCATACTTTATAATATTCAGAAAACTGCGGCCCAGCATACCGGCAAACTCTCTTATCTTCGACAGAATTTTTTTCATCTAAAATTTATCCTTATGCTCAAAACCGAAAAAATCGTTATCCTGAGCTACTTTCACCTTCAGGCTGTCATTGGCCTGCAGGTTGTAATCGAAATGAACTTCATCGGAGTCTCTGAGACTCTCGTCTATCCTATCCTCTTTAACAAACTTTTTATATCCGAATCCGAATTGCCCGACTATGTTCTTCTTCATGCTCAGTTCTGTAACATCCTTGCCTTGTCTCGAGTTCCACTCATCCCAGGTGATCGCCGTATCATCTGTCACCAGCTTAAGACGGTCGAACATATTGCTCTTACCCGCGTGTCTCAAATCAAGCTCACCGGTGACAGAAAGATATCCACTATTTCTGGTTATTCTCGAATCCTCTATCTTAAGAAAAGGCCATTCGCCTTTAAGTGTCGCCGTCATATAATCAAAACTCAATGGCCCGATAGTCCCTCCCCTTATGTCGAAAGTGGAATTCATATTCACCTTCTGCATGAGGCCTGTGAATTTAAATTTACCGCTCATCGTGCCGGTCAAAATTGATGTTGCGTCATTACACCCCAACGTCAATAGAAGCCAGCTTAAACTGACATTGTTAGATAATAGCGTAATATCAATTTTTCTGGGTTCCTTTAACGAAATACTACCGTAAGCCTTAACTATTTCTCCCAGGCTTAAACTGTTTACTTCGATCAAATCCCGTGTCAATTTATAAGCCACCTTCATATCGACGAACGGTTTATAGTTCAGCTTTAGCCTCTCGGTTTCAAATTTGCCTTCCAATCGCTTCTGACCCGGGGCATCTGAAACGTTAATAAGCTCATTCTTCATCACCGCACTGCAATCGATATCATATCCGGACAGCTTAAGATGATTGAGCTTAAGGTCGACTTTAAAAACATCTGCCTGGGAAAGAGCTCCGGACAATCTTACTGAGCCCATGTCATGCCCGTCAGGACTAACCTCGAAGTCAAATTTCCCATCTTTAGTATGGCCGCTGAAATTTATCCTGCCCCTGTTAAACAGCATCAAATAGCCGTCGATCTTTGAATCGCTTAAATCTCCAAGCACCCCAATGAACCCTCTTATCTCTCCGCTCTTCACAGAGAAGTTGATGTAAGCGCTCGAGTTCTTATTCAGAAGCGGCGGCAGCGCCGAACCGACTATGGCGTTAATAATATCCTTCGCATAATAGTTTGTTCGTATGCTATCTATCACCAGACTCTGGGTCAGCTGAGATACGTCTCTTTGGCTTACACGTATGTCGTTCAGCACTATCGGATGAATTATTCCGCCATCTATCGAGCCTATAGTGAAATTGACTTTTCCGCCGAGCGCATCTTCGACCTTTGCCTCCGCCAGACTCTTAAGCTGGGGAACCAGATCCTCGATCCTGTTTTCCAGAAATACTGTTAGGCACATGATAAAGAGCAATATTAGTATTACTTTAAATCGCCTTCTGGTCCTTATGTGGCGCATCGGTCCTTTTGTCGCTAGGCCAGGTTGAATTCCAGATGGTCCACTTTAGCGGTTACTTTGACTACACCGCCTTTTTTGAACGTCCCTTTGATTATCTCTTCAGCCATCGGATCTTCCAGAAAACGCTGTATAGTCCTCTTCAGGGGACGAGCACCGAGACTCTTATCGAACCCCTTTTCCGAAAGGAAATCTTTAGCTTCCTTTGTAAGCTCGAGATATATATTCTGGTCTTTAAGACGCGCTTCGACATCCTTTACCTCGAGCTCCACTATCCGATCCAGATCATCTTTGGTAAGCGACCTGAAGACGATTATATCATCCACCCTATTTAGAAACTCCGGCTTAAACGTCCTCTTAACTTCATCGAGCAGTCTCTCCTTCATGGACTGATACGTAACCTCCTCGGCAGTCGACTTAAATCCTATGGAGCCCTGTTTCTTCAGCATCTCCGCACCGATATTAGAGGTCATTATTATAATGGTGTTTTTAAAATCCACTTTTCTGCCGAAGGAATCGGTAAGGCGTCCCTCCTCGAGCATCTGCAGAAGCAGATTAAAGACATCCACATGTGCCTTCTCGATCTCATCCAGAAGCACTACTGAATATGGCCTTCTTCTGACTTTTTCCGTAAGCTGTCCGCCCTCTTCATAGCCAACGTACCCGGGAGGCGCACCCACCAGTCTCGAGATATTGAACTTCTCCATATATTCTGACATGTCGATTTGTATAATGGCGTCCTCGTCCCCGAACATAAACTCTGCAAGGGCTCGGGCGACTAACGTCTTGCCGACGCCTGTCGGACCCAGAAAAACAAATGAGCCTATAGGTCGTCTCGGATCCTTAATCCCCGCCCGTGAACGCCTTACCGCGTGGGCAATCGCAGATATAGCCTCATCCTGGCCTATCACCCGTTTGTGAAGAGAATCTTCCATCTTCAGCAGCTTATCTTGTTCCTTCTCTTCCATCCTCACTATAGGTATACCTGTTATCTTAGAAACTATAACGGCTATGTCGTCACCGGTAACCTTCGGCTCAAACTTTCCCTTAGATTCCTTCCACTCTCTCTTCGTCTTATTAAGTTCGTCCTTGATTTTACGCTCGTCATCCCTGAACTTGGCCGCCTTCTCAAAGTCCTGGTTCTTAACAGCAGACTCTTTTTCCTGCCTCACCTTCTCGGCCTTTTCTTCGATATTTCTTAGATCCGGTGGTGCCGTCATAACAGAAAGGCGTGCCCTTGCTCCGGCTTCGTCCATTAAATCAATAGCCTTATCTGGTAGATATCTACCGCTTATGTATCTGTCAGAGAGCTTGACAGCCGCTTCAACTGCCTCGTCCGTAAACTTTACGCGATGATGGGCTTCATACCTGTCACGAAGGCCTTTCAGAATCTCTATGCCTTCAATCACGCTGGGCGGCTCGACCATTATAGTCTGGAACCGCCTTTCGAGAGCCGCGTCCTTTTCGATGTGTTTCCGATACTCATCAAGCGTAGTAGCACCGATACACTGTATCTCGCCGCGCGACAATGCGGGCTTCATAATATTAGATGCGTCTATAGCGCCCTCAGCCCCTCCGGCTCCGACGAGCGTATGTAGCTCATCTATGAATATTATTATGTCCTTCGAACGCTTTATCTCGTCCATTACTGCCTTAATCCTCTCCTCAAACTGCCCCCTATACTTCGTTCCGGCAACCATCAGAGCAAGATCCAGAATAATAATTCGCCGATCCTTAAGGGTCTCAGGGACTTCGTTGGCTATTATCTTCAACGCAAGGCCTTCGACTATAGCCGTCTTTCCCACGCCGGCCTCGCCGAGAAGAACGGGATTATTCTTTGTGCGGCGAGAGAGTATCTGTACCACGCGCTCTATCTCATTTTTTCGTCCTATTACCGGGTCGAGCTTATCCTCCTTGGCTAATTTAGTAAGATCTCTGCCGAACGCATCGAGAGCCGGAGTCTTAGCCTGTGATGTTTTTTGTCCCATCTCATAACCCGGGACCTCTGAACCCAATAAATTCATAACCTCTTCCCTGACCTTCTCAAGCTCAAGCCCCATATTCATCAGAACCTGAGACGCGACCCCCTCGCCTTCTCTGATTAGTCCGAGAAGTAAATGTTCCGTACCAATGTAATTATGGCCTAGCGCCCTGGCTTCATCGATAGCAAGCTCAATTACTTTCTTTGCCTTAGGGGTAAACGGCAGATCCCCTGAAACGACAGTCGCCGGACCGGGCTGAACCAGCTTTTCGACCTCTATCCTGATCTTGTCCGGACTTAACCCAAAACTCGCGAGTACAGCAGCGGCAACTCCTTCTCCCTCCCGCACCAATCCTAGCAGTATATGTTCGGTTCCTATGTAGTCATGATTAAATCTTTTAGCTTCTTCCTTAGCTAAAAGTATCACCTTCCTGGCTCTTTCGGTAAATCGATTAAACATCGGCATTTTATCTCCTTGATAAATCATTTCACTATCGTCCAAATTACGTCATCCTGAGGCGTAACCGAAGGATCTCGTTTTTAGATTCTTCGTCGGTACATAAATATAGCCTCCTCAGAATGACGAAGGGTGGACATAAGCGATATTAACTACCTTATCTTTTCACGAATAAGATCTGCACGTTTTACGTCACGCTCACTTGAGCTAAGCGCATGGCCTTCCAACTTCTGCAGATGCGCCGGTTGAGTCAGAATGAATAGTTCGTTTACTATCCTCCTGTCCAGACTTTTTAACACACCCAGATCTACGCCGAGGCGTATGGATGAAAGGAGCGTTATCGTCTCATTGCTGGAGATAATGTGCGCGCTTTTCAATGTTCCGTATGCCCTGGAAACGCGATCCGCAAGTGCTTCCTTGTTCTTAAACAGCAGGGAGTTTCTGGTCGATTCCTCCCTCTGAATCGTCTGATTAATTATCTTATTGATACTGTCGATTATATCGTCCTCGGTCATTCCCATTGATGCCTGGTTCGATACCTGAAACATATTACCGGCCGCCTCAGTCCCCTCTCCATAGAATCCTCTAACATTCAGGCCAAGCTTCGCTATCGCTTGCAATATTTTGTTGATCTGGCCGGAGAATACCAGCGCCGGCAGATGTAACATCACAGATCCGCGCAAGCCTGTTCCGGAGTTTGTAGGGCACGCTGTCAGGTATCCCCATTTCGATGAGTACGCATAGGGCAATTTTTTCGAGAACGCCGTATCGATCTCATCCATTATCCTCCAGCTTTCGCGTAAGTTTAAACCGGACTGCAATACCTGTATTCGAAGATGATCCTCCTCATTAATCATAACGCTCACGATCTCTTTCGGATCTACAATAAGTCCCTTATATTCCACGTTATTGGCATGCTCCGGACTCATCAGGTGTCTCTCCACCAGAAACAACCTATCTATCTCGCTCAAATCATTAAGCCTGAAGAAGGTGGCATTCTTAAGAAAGTTCGTAGAAAGAGCGGCGTCCCTAACTTGACAGAGCGTATTCTCGAGCTGAGCTTTATTTGCCCTGTTTGAAAACGGCATCTTCTCTATATTACGCGCAAGACGAGTACGCGATGACATAACGATGTCAGCGTTGGGGCCCGTACACCTAAGCCATTCACTATCCTGCTTCAGAAGATCATTTATTGTCATTACTATCGGAGGTCCGCTTATTTTGTAATTCTCTCAAGGCATCTCTCAGCTTAGCGGCCTCCTCAAATTCCTCGGCCATTATCGCCTTCTCGAGCCGCGTCCTTATATCCTGAAGCGTCCTGTTCTCTTTTACGGTATTTCCTGCCATTAAAGGAACCTTTCCTGTGTGACGATTTGCGCCATGTATCCTTTTTAAAAGTGGATCTAATTGCTTCTTAAATGCCTCGTAACAGTCTCCGCATCCCAGCCTGCCGACCTTTTTAAAATCGTTATAAGTGAATCTGCACGTAGGGCATTTAACGTTATTCGCCGCATCCGGCTCCAAGTTTGCGCCCAGATCGGCAAGCCCCGCCAGAAGATCGCTCATCCCGAAGTGCCCCTCCATCTCTTCACCCTTCTCTTTGGCACAGGACTCGCAGAGATGGAGCTTCGTTATCTTGTCATTCACTATCTCAGTAAGGTGGACGGTAGCTTCATTGGTACTGCATACGTCGCAACGCATATATCAGCCTCTAATCAATATTTAACGCCATCGGATTTAGTTAGCTTCTTAAACTCTTTCATTAATGTAAGAGTATAATCCCCCGGCAATCCAGCAGCAATTTTACGATCATCTATGGCTATCACCGGTATAATCTCAGCTGCGGTGCCGGTGAGAAATACTTCGTCCGCGTCATAAAGATCTTCCATTCTAAGCATCTTATCGCGAAACGGTATATCCATTTTTTTAGCCAGATGCATAACGGCATCGCGAGTTATTCCCTCGAGCGCGCCAACACTGACAGGGGGAGTAAGAAGCGCTCCCTTCTTAACGATAAATATATTGTCCCCCGTGCATTCAGCGACGTAGCCTTCATGCGTAAGCATTATCGCTTCCTCCGTGCCCGATTTAATTGCATCTATCTTAGCAAGTATATTGTTAAGATAATTCAGGCTCTTTATCCTGGGATCCAAAGCTTGAGGAATATTTCGCCTGGTGGTCGCCGTAATTATAGCAAGCCCTTTTTTATAGTACTCTTCGGGGTATAGAGAAATCTTGCCTGCGATAATAAATATAGTGGCCTTTTTGCACTTTCTGGGATCAAGCCCCAAATCACCGGTACCCCTCGTAACAACAAGCCTGATATAGCTGTCGCTTAAGCCGTTGGCCTTGACTGTATTGATAGTTGCCTCGATCATCTCAGTCTTTGTCAATGGAATCTTAAGCCCAATCGCATCGGCAGATCTGTATAGCCTGTCTATATGCTCTTTCATCCTGAATATCAGATTATTATAAGAACGGATGCCCTCAAAAACACCATCCCCATATAGAAGGCCATGGTCAAAGACCGATATAACGGCCTTATCCTTATCGACTAATTTTCCATCCAAATATATTTTCATCGCATATATTCCTTAATATAGCTTATTAATTATATATAATAGATCCCGCTAAGTCAATGGGAGGCGAAAAATACCTACACTACACGGCCGTCTTTAAGATGAATGACTGCATCCGTACGCCTGGCAAGATTATCATCATGGGTAACTATCACTATAGCGGCGCTTGACTTTGTTTTAATATCAAAAAGAAGCCTGTAGATGGACTCGCTTGTTTCGGAATCGAGATTACCTGTAGGCTCATCGCAAAGTAGAATATCAGGATCATTTATCAGGGCTCTGGCTATGGCTACCCTCTGTGACTCCCCTCCTGAAAGCTCACAAGGCTTATGCTCTATCCTATCCCCTAAACCCACTGACTTTAGCAGTTCATAGGCCTTATCGTACACGGCTTTCCCTCCGATCATCGCAGGTAGCATCACGTTTTCGATCGCATTAAATTCCGGCAACAGATGGAAGAATTGGAAGACGAATCCTACTCGCCGATTTCTAATCTTTGATCTTTTACTATCTGAAAGTTTATATATATCACCGCCATCCAGCATTACGCTACCACTCGTCGGGCAGTCAAGCCCCCCCAATAGTTGCAGAAGAGTTGACTTCCCTGCGCCTGAGGCCCCGGTCACGCACAGTGAAGCACCTTTCTCCACGGAGAGGCTTACATCATCTACGGCCTTAACTACCTTAGAGCCACTTCTGTAATGCTTGAAGATCCTATGCGCCGTAAGTATCGCGTTACTCATACCTGAGGGCCTCCACCGGTTCCAGCTTCGAAGCCTTATAAGCCGGATATATAGTAGCCGCTATACTAATCAGTATGCTCGATATGATTATAAGCCGGATATCTCCCTGCTCAAGTCTCACCGGCAGTTTATCGATATAATATATTTCCTTTGGCAAAGTAATAAATTTATACGTCTTTAGAAGATAGCACATGCCCACGCCCAGAGCCGTTCCCAGTGAAGTGCCTATCGTGCCTATAAATACACCCTGAAGCGCGAAAACGGCCATTATATTAAAATTGGTGGCCCCTATCGTCTTCAGTATCCCTATATCTTTAGTCTTCTCGAGCACGGTCATGATTAGGGTGCTGGCAATATTAAAGCATGCCACCATTACGATTAAGGTTAATATTATAAACATTACCGTCTTCTCGAGCTTCAGAGCCGAGAGCAGATTTCTGTTCATATCGACCCAGGTCCGCACATCGTATTGCGGCCCTAACGATATCTGCAGGGCCCGCTTAACACTATCAACCTCGTCGGAATTATCGATTTTTACGGCCGCTCCGCTGACTATATCTGCGGCTATGCCCGCAAGTCTCTGGGCCTCAGGTATGCTGACGTAAGCAAGATTCATGTCGTAATCGTACATGCCCGACGTAAATATACCGGCAACCTTATAGCTTCTGCCGTCAACTTTAAAGGTGCCGGGAAACCCCATCTTCCTCACATCTACGGAAGACGGTGATATCAGCGACACCGGATCGCCTACTTTCAGATCCAGCTTATCTGCGAGCTCACTGCCTATAACTATGCCCCCGCCACTTAGATCCAGATGGCCTTTTTTCATATAATCGCCCAGCCTGCCGATCTTTACCTCGTCCAACGGATCAACGCCCTTAACGATGACGCCGGTGACGCCATCGTTATGCCTGATGAGGGCTTGCGTATTCAGAAAATAGGAAACGGCTTTGACATTCTTCACCTCGAGGATCTTATTTGTGAAGGGGGCTGAAGGATTGACTCCGTAATCAGATACTATTTCCAGGTGTGAGTATGTTCCTATGATCTTGGATTTCAGGTCTTCATCAAAACCGCTCATGACAGCTATAACTATTATAAGCGCCGCTACTCCTACGGCAACTCCCAGTATAGATATGCAACTTATTGCGGATATAAACCTCTCCTTATGTTTGGAGACAATATATCGGAGGCTCACCTTAATCTGCCAATTAAGCGGCATAAGAGATCCGATCCGACCGATTTAAGCCTAAGGACAAGGCATCGTTCATTTGGGATCTTCAGTTCGTAAGGGTTTTAATTGCGGGAATAATATAACATCCCTTATGGATGGAGAGTTCGTTAATATCATAACTAACCGGTCGATACCTATGCCCAGGCCGCCGGCCGGGGGCATCCCATACTCAAGCGCCGTCACAAAATCATCGTCAATAACTCTGTTCTTATCACCGGCGGCGCCGATCTCCTCCATGAGCCTGGCCTTCTGCTCGATAGGATCATTGAGCTCGGAATAAGCATTGGCAATCTCCATGCCGCCCATATAAAGCTCAAAACGATCGGTGAGCGCCGGGTTATCGGCTTTCGTTTTAGCCAGAGGACACATCTCCTTAAACATATCTACGACAAATACGGGATGGTTATTCGCCTTAGGCTCTATCAGCTCCCCGACTATATTAATGACCTGAGTCCTCGAAACATCCTTGCCCTCTATCTCTATCCCTTTACTCTTAAGCTTCTTTATCCATTCTTCCTTCGAATCCTCCGGCAAGATCCCAAATTGCTCCTTCATAAGCTCTGCGAACGAGACCCTCTCCCATTTCGATAAATCAATGGTCTTGCCATTGAATTCCAATACCGTATTTCCGAGCAGGTCTTTTGCAAGGGTCGTTATCATCTCCTCCGTGAGCTTCATCATGCCGGCGCAGTCCGAGTAAGCCTCGTAAACCTCGAGCATCGTAAACTCCGGGTTATGCTTTATCGAGATACCTTCATTGCGAAAATTTCTGTTGATCTCGTAAACCTTCTCCAGCCCTCCCACTAAAAGTCTCTTCAGATATAACTCCGGGGCTATCCTTAAAAACAGATCTATGTCTAGCGCCTCGTGATGCGTCTTAAATGGCTTACCGGCCGCTCCACCTGCAAGGGATTGCATCATAGGCGTCTCCACCTCGAGAAAACTTTTCGAATCCAAAAATTTACGGATACCGGAGACTATCTTTGAGCGGTTTATAAATGTTTTTTTAACATTATCGTTTACGATAAGGTCCACATATCGCTGACGATACCTGGTCTCCACATCCTTTAAACCGTGCCATTTCTCAGGAAGCGGACGCAGGCTCTTGGATAATATCTTAAAGCTCTTTACAACTATCGTTGGCTCCGCCGTACGCGTCTTAAAAGTATCGCCCGATACTCCGACAAAATCTCCTATATCTATATTGTTTTTTAACATCGCAAAATTATCCGTTCCTACGGTATCTTCTTTTATATACGCCTGGATCTTCCCCGAGGAATCTTTCAGGTCATAAAACATGCTCTTACCGTGCAGTCTCACCGCCATCACGCGGCCCGCTACCGTCACGGACTTGCCTTCTGCGAAATCGTTCTTAAGCACTCCTATATTTGAGGTCGTTTCGAATCTTGCGCCGTATGCGTATATGCCTGCATCTCCTATGGCTTTAAGCTTCTCTTTTCTTTGTCTTATCAATTCATTCTCTTCTAAATGTTCTGTCATTTTTTTCCTTTTTCAGTATTGTTGACTTCGTGGATAGCAGGCTTACGCCTGTCTTTTTCTTCTTTAAGTATCTTGAGAAAAATCTTCACTATATCGGGATCGAATTGCACGCCTACATTATCTTTAAGGATCTTCATCGCCTCTTCCTTCGTGAAAGCTTTCCTGTAAGGCCTGTCCGAAGTGAGTGCCTGATAGACGTCGGCTATAGATATTATCCTGGCACCTATCGGAATAGAATTTCCTTTTATGCCCATCGGGTATCCCGTGCCATCCCACTTCTCGTGATGATAAAGGATCAGAGGAATAATATGCTTCATGAACTTTATAGGCCGTATAATATCCGCCGCTATCTGCGGATGTTTCTTTATCTCTTCATATTCTTTCTTTGTCAGCTTCGATCTTTTCAAAAGTATTTTATCACTGATACCGACTTTACCGAGATCATGCAATATAGCCGCCTGTCTGACATGATCGATCTCTTCCTGGTTCAATTTAAGCGCCCGGGCTATCTTAGTAGAATAATGAACCGTAGAATCAGCGTGTTCTCCGGTATAATGGTCGCGCATCTCTATCGTCTTTGCGAAGGCAAATATCGATTCCATCAGGCTCTGCCTGCCACGTTTAGTCAGGCTCGATATCTTCTTCCTGAGATACTCTATATCTGCAGGCTCCCCACTCGTAGCGACGCCCTTACCATTACCGAGATCGCCGGATGAGTATACTTTATTACCGCCCTCCTCTTTTGCCTTATCCAATATCTTTTCAGCCAAATATATGAGGTCCATACCGCTTTCTATCGGATCATCGGGGTACGATGCTACCGAGAGGCTCATTCTGAGCTTCACCGCACGTTTATCATCGCCAAAATTATAGATCGACAGTGCCTCCATGAGCCTGTGCGCAAGCGCAACTGCCTTAGTCCTATCCGCTCCGGAGGACAACACAACAAACTCTTCGCCGCCGAAACGCACCACTACATCGTATCGACGCACCATCTTCTTAAGCTGAATCGCAAACTGCTTCAGCACCATATCACCGAACTCATGCCCGTACAGGTCATTGATCGATCTGAAATAGTCTATATCTATCATGACCACCGACAGCGGATGTATATAACGCTTGGCCCTGTAGAATTCCGGTTCGATGGCCTCAGTGAGATAGTGGTGGTTATGCAGCCCCGTCTCGAAGTCTTTAAGGGCCAGTTGGTTCAATCTCTTATTGGACCGCGTGATCTCTTTATTAAGCGACTCCTTCTCCCGTTCAGCGGTCCTACGTTCTGTTACGTCATTTCCCACTAACATGCATCCGATCGTCTTGCCGTAGCTGTCATGTATAATCGTGGAGGACCAGAGCATGATCCGCTTAGTTTTCTTAAAGGTTACAATCTCGGTTTCCAGGTCTTTTATCGTAATGCCGGACGACATTAGCCTCTTAACTAAATGCAGTACCCTGGACCTCTCTTTATGGTCCGGGTATTCCAGCTCCCATTTACTCAGGTTTCCTATGACGTCTTCTCTTTTATAGCCCGTGATCTCCTCTGCCTTCTTATTCCATAAAAGCGTCCTGCCCTCCTTGTCAATAACTTCTACCCATACATTCGCCTCATTGAATAAGTCTTCATAATACTCCTTTTGCCATACAAGATCCTGCTGAGCCTTATTGCGTTGCTCCAACGCGTTTGCGTTTTCCAGTGCTACGGCAGCGCCCGCCGCCATACCTTGCAGCATAAAGACATCCTGTGCATCAAAAGTTTTACCATTCTTCTTATTGTGCAGCTCGATACATCCCAGGAGTTTGCCTTCGTGGTTAAGAATCGGGACATCTACCACGTTATATAAGCCAAACCTCTCTCTAAATTCGGGAAGCATAAACGAATCATTTGCAACGTCATTCGAGATATGTGTCTTTAATGATTTCGTTATCGAAGCGCATAACCCCTCGCCCAGTTTGAAAACATAATCAAAATAATTAATCTTTCCGTCCTTCTGATATTCCTTAAATACAATCTTATCACCCGCGACCACGCCTGCAGTACCACCCATGGCATCTACGAGTTCTATGGCGGCGGTGATCATCGTCCTGAGTATAGTCGGAACCTCAAGTACGGCGTTAATGTGCTGACTGGTACGCGACAGTATCTCCAGCTGATAGTCACGCCTTACAAGCTCTTCTTCCTGATTCTTACGCGCGGTTATATCTGTAACCGATGCAAAGCTATATTCATTACCCTGAAACTTAATATAGTTGACGGTGACTTCAACCGGAAATTCGGTTCCATCCTTCCGTCTGTATTTGCTTTCGAATGTAAAAGAACCCCTTTCTTGCAGCTCTTTCCAATGTTGCAGCCACATATCTCCGATAAAATTAGGGTCTATTTGTTCCGGCACACTCTTAGTCAACAGCTCTTCGTGTGAATATCCTAACGATATACACGCCATATTGTTTGCGTGAACTATGTGTCCGTTCGGATCTATCCAGAATATCGCGTTTCCCGAATGCTCTATCGAAAACTGCGCGATCTGATTCATCTCCATAGCGCTTCTCCGTTCTTCTTCGACGCTTATGGCATGCGCTATGAAACCCATTATCTCTTTATCTTCTTCCGATGGTTCAAAATCATGCAGGTAGATCGTGCATAGCGTCCCTATACATTCGCCGCCGACTTTTACGGCCAAACCTACATACGTCTGAATATTATATTTTCCTACGTTGGGGTCAGAGATAGCGTAATCGGTTTCTTGAAGGTTCCTTATGACAGTGACATCTTCTGCCGCATCTTTTATTACATCGTAACAAATGTGCCCATGAGCATCACCTGTCGGTTGGAAGTCGGGCGGGGTATTCCACTGCCCACACGTGTGTAGAACATCTCCTTCCAGGCAGTTATAAAGAGCACTATCCGCGCCCATTATCTCTCCACATAGAGCGGTCAATCGGTTAATGTTTTCTATGGGTTCCGGCCCGAAACTAAGGAAGGTCTCGTGTATCTTCTCCCATCTATCCTCAGTCTGCTTTCTATCCGTAATATCGCGCACTATGGCCAGAATCCTATACTTGCCATTAATAACCGCACGCTTAAGGTTAATTTCCACCCAGAACAGGCGGTCGGCTTTGTCCCTGGCAACCCATTCGAATAACTGGGGATCTCCTCCGGAAGTCTTGTTTATTACATTGATAAAATCATCCTGAGAATACGGACTTTCACCCAGGCTTAATTCTCCCATACTGTGACGGATCATCTCGTCTTTGCCATACATATACATCTCACAGGCCTTCTGATTCACATCTATTACGCGGCCGGACTCTATGTCCTGGGTAAATATTGCATCATTTGCGGCATCGAATATCGAGCGATAACTTTCTTCAGATACGATAAGGGCCTCTGCGGAATTTTTGCGCTCAGACTCTACTTCAGCGGAATGCAAAGCAAACCCGAGATCTCTACCCAATTCGCTGAGCAGCTTCACTTCCTGCTCATCAAAAGCATTGAGACGATCCGAGTATACGTTAATTACGCCAAATATCCGGTCTTCCAGGGATATTGGTGTAGATATCATGGCCCGATATCCGTACTTCATGACTTCATCACGCCAACTTACAGAAATCGAACTTGACACTATATCATTGATAACCAATGGCTTATTTGTATTTATAGCTATGGAGGAGGGGCATTGATCATACGCAGAGTCGCCACAGTTACAACGAAGATTTTGAAGATAACCGCCTTCAAACCCGGCGTGTGCTACAGGTTTTATCTCAGTCATCCCTTTTTCGAAAAGCCCTACCCAGACAAACCGGAAGTCTCTAGACTCGATCAATATGTGGCACGTCTGACTGAGAAGCTCACTTTTATCTTTCTCTTTGATTATAAGTTGAGACACACTGCTTATTGCACGAAATATAGAATTAAGATGCAATATTTTGGCTTCGGTCTTTTCGGCATATAGCACATCTTCCTGAAGACGCAGATTCTTATTGATAGCATCGAGGTTGGCATAACCCAGTTCCATTATCAGAGACGCTATCCTGCCAAGCATAGAAAGTATTGCCCTGAATTTACTTTCCGTAATAATAGGGGTTTTATTGACCGCCTCCAGATATTTATCTACGTCGTAGCCGTAAGTCTTGGCTTGATTTTTGAATTTCCCGATATCGGGTTTTTGCAGAAATATCTGCCCGGCGAATAGCGTAGCGATATGTTTATCTTTAATAATTATGGGCGTACCACCGTCGACTAAGCCATTATCACAATGCTCTATATCTATATCCCCTGACTTTTTTAACTTCTCGACTAATAAATTACTGCATCTGAGACAGGACTTTGCCGAATCCGCATTCATCCAATGATATGCCGCGCACATGTCCGAATGTGCCGTGGATATGAGGGTCCTCTGGTCGGGATATGAAACCAGCCCCACAGAAACGCCGGTTAACTCCGATAGCAGCTCTAATACACATCGTAGTTTTTCGATGTCTGCCAGGTCATTTATCGAGTATTTGCCATCTACCAAATATTCGCTTACAGGGCGTGAGTTTTCCTGACTAAGATCTGCCAATTTACCGCTCCTCTGATTGCATATATGCCTATTATAGAACTGTTGCAAAATGCAACTTCCGTCATTCTGAGGGAGGCCATCGGCCGACCGAAGAATCTATTTACCGTCGAGATTCTTCACTTCGCCCTTCGGGCTTCGTTCAGAATGACGTGGAATTTGGTATTTCGCAACAGTCCCATTATAGCAATACTACGATATAGATTATACTATATAAAATGAATAAGTCAAACCGGGCCCAGGCTTATGGTTTATTGATCATCCGGTATAGCTATGGCAGTATTTCCACCTTAGATATCCAGCTCTTTTTGAAATAGTGCCTGGTAATAAGTATGGCTTGGATTGATACGGAAAGATTCATCGACCACCAGATCGCAACCGGTCCTAATCCGAAATATACGCCCAGTATATAGCCTAAAGGTATCCTAATAAGCCATAAAGTAAGCGCTGTTATCAGCATAACGCTCACCGTATCACCTGAGCCGCTCAATCCCCCTCCCAGGATAACACCCCAGGCCATTATCGGTTCTGATATTAGGGCAATGTATATGTAATTAACGCTTTCGGAGACTACTACCCCATTATCTGAAAGGAATCCGGCAATGCGATGGGCGTTAAGCATGATTATAAGCGTAAGCACAACTGTTATCGCCACTCCCATGACCGAAGTAATAAGCCCTGCACGGAATGTGTCATGCGCCTGTTTTTTGCCCATAAGGTTACCCACTATGACCGCGTTAGCCATGCTAAACGCAAATACGGGAAGGAATATTGCGGACTCGATCTTTAAACCATTAGTGAGCGCGGCCATTATCTCAATATTATTTCGTGGAAGCAGGCCAATTATCAGAAATAGGACTATCGCGCCTATCTGCCAGAAAGCCTGAAGCAATCCGGACGGCCAACTGATAGATAATATATTTTTTATCAGCGCCAATGAGAATTTGAAACCCGTCACGATCCCCTTTATATAGTAAATGCTCAAACCCGCCCCTACGGCAATGCTGATAACGGTAGCAACGGCTATTCCATTCAACCCAAGCGGCGTTGAAAATGCCAGAATAAAATTCAGAGGGATATTTAGCAGGCAGACGATCGTCATCACCAGAAGGGATCTCTTTACCATACCGCAGGAGCGCATAATACCGTTAGTGGTCATCAAAATATAGTCAAATAAAAAAGCCAGTGAGTACGTTCTGATGAGCGGCGGAATGACCGACTTGACTTCGGTGGGGAGATTTATTACGTTAATTATATCTTTCGAAAATAGCAGGCCTGCCAAACCGAATATGATCCCGCACACGGAAACCAATATAACGGAGGAATTTACCGCGGAGCTGAAGGCCTCTTTCTTTTCTGATGTATATAGCCTCGATATGACCGATACCACACCGACGCTTAATGCTATCCCGATGAGGATGAATACGAAATACAACTGAAACGCAAAACCATACGCGGCCTGGGCGGTCTTACCGAATTTACCGGCTACATAAACATCGGTGATTCCGATAAGAAACTCATATAACATTATGACCGAAAGCGGCCAGCTTAGCGCCCAACTTTCTTTTGCAATGGCCCATACCTTATCATCTCTTATTATTTTGCTTAAACTCATCTTTTTTTAAATTTTCCCACCAAAGCCATATACCTGGAATCCTGTCGAATAACATCCAGGTCCGGATCCTTCTCCATATGCCTAAAATTTCTGTATCCGAGCTTTATAGCTTTTTCTAGAATGCTTATCGCGGAGTCCACATCCTTAAGCATGGCATAATCACATGAAAGGTTATAATGAATCACGGCATCCTTTGGTCGCAACCTACCGAGATGCATGTCCACTTCTAAGGCCTTCTGATGAAGACCTTTATGGGTATAGGCATCTCCGAGAAGTATCAGGGCGTTAACAAAATCGGGACTCTCCCTGATAATATCTTCGTAGAATGATATTTCAAAATCAATATCTTCTTCCATTGAAATCTCTTTTTTTTGCATATTTGACCTCCACTTTTACCTGAGATGGGCCGTATTATATCATTGTAGGCAATAATTAATCAAACTAATAAGAGGTGGTAGGTAAACCTGAACGAAGCGCTTGATTTGATGAATGATTAAACTTGTTTGACGATTATGCACGTCGTATGATACTATGTGCGCATGAATGAAAGCCGCCTGACTGACCAATTCGTCAAGAGATATTCACCTCTTGTTTATACTGCCATAGAAAGGCGGTTGAAAGGATATGGCTTTAATCTGCCGCGCGACGAGATTTTGGACATTCAACAAGACGTCTTCACCTCTATACATGAAAACAATAAACTCGATACTATAAACAATGCGGGCAGCATACCCTACTGGATAGCAATAGTATCCGGCAACGCCGCCATGCAATATATGCGTAAACGCCGACGCATCGAGCTCGATCAGAAGGTGTCAATATTCGATAAAATGGACGGCTTAGAAATGGCAGAGACTATCCCTTCTCCCGCACTAAACCCGTCCGAAGAGCTGAACAGGGCGGAGCTATCCAAACGCATGAATGAAGCGATGGAGGCCTTGCAACCCAAGGAGAAGCTCATAATAAAATTAAACCTGCTTCACAATAAAAAATATGAAGAAATATCGGATATGCTGAATATCCCGGCCGGAACCGTCTCGAATTACATAAAGAGAGCCAAGGAAAAACTTAGAAAGGATTTAAAAGAGTTCGAATAAGTATTTTAAAATAGTTTGCAACAATTTAGGTTGTTTTAGCGTCTTTATCTTGGAGGGTTATATGAATATTTCGAATTTGAAAACTACTGCGCATCCGGATGAAAAGGTGCTCGCGGACTTTCTCGCGGACTGTCTGACCGAGAAAAGCCGGCTGGAGGTCGAGGAACATCTCGGGTCCTGCGATAGTTGCCTCGAAAAAGTTGCATCGGCACATGATGTCGTATCCAGATTTAATAAAAAAGTTCCTCACAAGCAAGGAAAGGGCTCCGTCATGAAGAAATTGAATATATATCTTACGCTTGCACTGGTCACTTTCGTATTTTCATTTATTACGCCGCGCTTCTTCATACAGTTACTAGTGGCTACTCTACTCTTAGGCATAAAATGGATAGTCGATTCAAAATCGACTAAAATGCTGGTTATGATACACGAGGCATGGAAGAAGGATGGCGCGAAAGGTGCATCGGAAATGCTCGAGACGCTCGACGCCAAACCAAAAAACAGAATATTTCCAAAAAAATTAAAGTAAAACTATTTTAAAATACTTTGCAACAATTTAGGCACTTTTAGCGTCTTTACTGGTGAGAGGAGGTGAGGACTGATGATAAAGGATGATTTAAAACTCGCCGTAACGCGAATACACAAGTTGGCCGGCGAAGGCGCTACGAAGGCATTTTGTGACATGTCGGTCATGGATAGCCTTGTCATTAATGGCCTGAGGGTCATTGAGGGCAAAGATGGCCTATTCGTAAGCATGCCGCGTGAAGCCGGTAAGGACGGAAAGTGGTATAACACAGTAATGCCGCTGAACCGTGAGATCAAGGATGCTATCGAGAAGGTAGTTCTGGAAGCATACGGAGGATAATAAGGATGGGCCGGGAGAAGAGGGAGATCGGTATGCTGGGTGAGCGTATAGCCCTGGAGTTCTTACAGAATAAGGGCTATAAAATAAAGTGCAAAAATTTCAGGACACCTTTTGGTGAACTTGATATCGTAGCAAGGCACAAAAGCACATTGGTCTTTATCGAAGTAAAGACGAGATCTACCTCCTCTTTCGGCCCGCCTATCTTATCGGTCACCAGGATAAAGCAGATCCATATTATTAAGAATGCCTTATTCTATCTGAAGAGATACGGACGCATAGATGCTGACTGGAGAATAGATGTGGTCTCTGTCAAATTAGGCCATGGGCTTAAGCCTGAAATTATTGAACATATAGAGAATGCCGTCGAAGACATAATGTGATCGCATGAGGAGATCGGAATGATAGCGAGGATATATTCGAGTTGTGTTTTAGGAGTAAATGCGTGTGAAGTTACCGTAGAGGCGGATATTGGAGGAGGACTACCCGCATTCAATATAGTGGGACTGCCGGATACGGCTATAAGGGAATCCCGCGATAGAATTAAGGCGGCGATAAAGAACTCCGGATTCTCATTTCCAGCTAAGAAGGTTACGATCAACCTGGCGCCTGCGGACATAAAAAAAGAGGGCGCTACATTTGATCTACCGATAGCATTATCGATTCTTTTATGCGAGGGCACCATCGAGCATCCTGACCTGAAAGAATATATATTCAGCGGCGAATTATCCCTGGATGGCAGACTGAAACCGGTTAAAGGCATATTACCGATAGCGCTGGGCATGGCCGCGATGGAAAAAACTAAATTTGTTCTGCCTACCCAAAATGCCAGAGAAGCCAGCGCGGTGAAAGAGATCGAGGTATACCCTGTTCAAACACTTAAAGATGTGGTTAATTTTATTAATGGGAAAATCGATATTAAACGACAGCCCTCCACCAGCGATCAACTGCTAAAAACAAATTCAAAATATAAGAATGATTTCAGCGATGTTAAGGGCCAGGAGCATGTAAAGCGCGGACTTGAAGTGGCGGCCGCGGGTGGCCACAACGTCCTTTTAATCGGGCCTCCCGGCTCAGGAAAGAGCATGCTGGCAAAGAGGCTGCCCACAATATTATCCGAAATGACTCTCGAAGAGAGCCTCGAGACTTCAAAAATTCATAGCGTAGCAGGCCTTATGTTGTCAAACAAAGTGCTTGTGGCCACCAGGCCGTTTCGATCTCCTCATCACACCATATCGGATGCCGCCCTGGTCGGAGGCGGGACCAACCCCAGTCCGGGAGAGATAAGCCTCTCCCATAATGGCGTCCTGTTTTTGGATGAGCTTCCTGAATTTAAGAAGAATGTTCTCGAGGTATTGAGACAGCCCATGGAGGAAGGCGCAGTGACTATAGCGCGGGTCGCCGGCACACATACTTACCCTGCTAAATTTATGCTTGTCGCAGCAATGAACCCCTGCCCATGCGGATATTTCACAGACCCTAAGAGGCAGTGCCATTGTTCCCCCATTCAGATACAGAACTATCTTTCAAGGATATCGGGGCCTCTACTCGATAGGATAGACATACATCTCGAGGTACCGCGATTAAAACTGGAACATCTGACAGATAAACGACGAGGTGAGCCATCGGTGGAGATACGAAAACGTGTGGATAAAGCCCGTGGCTTGCAAAAGATGCGTTACGGGAACCTCGGCATTCACTTTAATGCGCATCTGGAGTCGAGCGATATGGAAAAACATTGTATGCTGGATAAGGAGAGTGAGGAATTGCTTAAACTTGCGATCTTAGAGCTCGGTATCTCGGCCAGGGCTTACGATAAACTCCTAAAGGTCTCGAGGACAATTGCAGATCTCGATGGGAAAGATATCATAGAAGCGCACCATATATCGGAAGCGATTTCCTACAGGAGCCTGGACAGAAACTTATGGGGTTAATTCTAACCAGGTTAGAATAGATTAATTAATATCTATCAGATAGCCAGCTTCCTTCGCTGGCCGAGCTTCCTTTTCCCAAGATCTGATATATTTGAAGAATATCTGTGCCTTGCCAATTCTAATAGCCTTAAAAGTCCATATCGATTTACCACCACTACCTACGAGATCTGTCTTGTCTGGCACATATTCTGAACTCACAAGTTTAATAAGGTTGTCATCTATAGGGGTTGCAAGCTGCCATTCATAGCCAGTAGTTGCGTTGGCATCCAGCGTGATTAGAAACTCCTTCCCAACCGTAGTTTTAACCGTCGTATCATTCTGCTGTTCTTTCCTAATAGGAACTTTGAATGCAACCTGTGAATCGACATATGATTCAGCAATTGCTAAGCCAGCCATAATAATTAATATCAAAATTATATTTAGGGTGGTCTTCATCATCGCATCTCCATTATTGCGACAAGTTTGCCAAAATTCACTTCTAACCTGGCAAATCTAACCAGGTTAGAATTGATGAACTCCTCGCCGTCTGATATAAAAGATATACGCTATCGCGATGAATACGCATAGATAAGCAAACAGATCGCCATGTACCGTATAGAATGTCCTGGTATTTGTGAGTACGATATCCTCGGTCTTATAACCATCTACAAATATGCTCTTGCCGTCGGAGTTAACCACCCCGAAGACTCTTCCCTTTTGGTCGATAAAGCATGATACCCCGCTATTCGCAGCCCTTATGACATTAACCCTGTTCTCTATAGCTCTGAAGACTGAATTTTGAACGTGCTGATATGGCGCGCTCGATTCACCGAACCACGCGTCGTTAGTAATGGTTACGAGAAAGCCTGCGCCATTGTTGACAAAGTTCCTGGCTATCTCCGGGAATATATCCTCAAAGCATATCATCACTGAGAATGCCACCTTCTTTATCAGCTTAAGGTTATACCCTTCGCCCCTACGACTGCGTTCGATATTAAATCTGAATACCGTGTACTCTTTACCGGGAGAAAAATCACCTATGGTCGCCTTAGTAAATTTCTCAACAAATGAAAATAATTTTTTTGCGGGAATGAATTCACCGAACGGGACGAGATGGATCTTATCGTAAACTGCGGTAATCTTACCGTATCTATCGAACAGAGCAGCGCTATTAAAGTACATATCTTCATTATGTAATTCCTGCCTCGGATATCCCACCAACAAAAGCGTATGAGCACTCTTTGCTATACCCGCAATACGTTCAGAAAGCTCCGGCTCCGTCTGTAAAAATCCGGGGACTGACGTTTCAGGCCATATTATCAGATCGGGGGAATCTTTTACAGTAGACATCGTCAGGGTTTCGTACTTATCGACTATCTCTCTTCGAAATGCCGGTTCCCATTTTTTGTCCTGTGGAATATTCCCCTGCACAACCGATACTTTAAGGTGTTCGCCGGTAAAAATATTATTTATCCGCAAAGTGCCGTAACCGGCGGCAAGAAATACAACAGCGATTGCAGCGGCGAGATAAAATGTAGAGTAATTCTTCTTACGGACATCCTTGATCGTAAAGAATATAGCGGTATTGACTAAGACCACAAGAAAACTTACCCCATAAGATCCCACGATATCTGCTATTTGGATTATCTTGAGATTGAAGCTCTGGGAGTGGGCTAATAAATTCCATCCGAATCCTCCTATGATATGCGCCCTGGCGTATTCTAACGCCACCCATACGGCGGGAATCGCGAATAACGAGAGGAACGACGGGCGGTTTACAGCAGGTAAGACGATCAGGCCAAATACGCCAAAATACAAGGCTAAGTAAAATACGACCGCGATCATCCCCGGCAACGTCACGTGTATCAGCCAGTATACGGTGCCGAAAAAGAATATAATGCCGGTGACATAGCCCGCTAAAAATGATCCCGAGGCCTTTTGCCAGTCGATCGCGAAAAATAATGGGACCAGTCCCAACCAGGCAAATACTCCCAGGTTAAAAGACGGGAATGACAATATCAGCAGTATTGAAGATAGCGCTACCAGAAGGAATCTCTTCATATTTCGCCGAAAATCATTTTCATTTTCCGCAGCACTTTTTGTGCTTCTTGCCGCTGCCGCACGGACACGGATCATTCCTGCCAACCTTCGGAGTCTCTCTCGTGAACTGGGCCACATGCTGTTCCGGCAACTGGCCCGAATAGTTCACGGCCTTCTCAGCCGTATTTTGCGTCTGCAGGCTCTCAAATTGGGTCTTCTCTTCGTGAAGGAGTTGCTGCTTCGAAAAATCGAATACGGCGGCTTCCTTTTTATCTTCCTTCACCGCCTTTATTTTAAATAGATATTCTATCGCTTCCTCTTTTATACGATCGATCATATCCATAAACATGTTATAACCTTCGTGCTGATACTCTATCAACGGATCCCGCTGGCCGTAAGCCCTCAGGCCTATACCTTCTCTGAGGCTATCCATTGCATACAGATGATCTTTCCATCTGGTGTCTACAACCTGCAGGAGGACCATGCGCTCCAGGTGCCTGGTCATATCTGCCCCGAGCTCTTTCTCTTTGTCTTCGTAAGCGGCTTTAAATCTCCCTAATATGACGTCCTGCACTTCTTCCCTTCTCATCTCTTCGAGATTCAAATCTGATGTCTTGATAGAAAATCTTGAATCGAGATACTGCCTCAGGCCTTTAAAGTCCCAATTATCAGCGCTCAACTTCTCGCTTACATATGTATCGAGCGCCTCATCCAGCACCTCTTCCATTATCTCATATATGTATTCTTTCAGATCTTCGCCATAGAGCACTTTACGCCGCTCATCGTAAATGACTTCTCTCTGCTTATTCATTACGTTGTCATATTCGAGAAGGTGTTTCCTTATCTCAAAATTATGCGATTCGACCCGCTTCTGCGCGGTCTCGATAGCTTTAGTTATAAACGGATGCTGTATGTCCTGGCCTTCCTCCATACCCATGCGCTCCATTACGTTCTTAATCTTATCCGAACCAAATATTCTCATAAGATCGTCTTCGAGCGACAGGAAAAATCGGCTCGACCCAGGATCGCCTTGCCGGCCCGATCTGCCGCGCAGCTGATTATCAATCCTTCGCGCCTCGTGCCGCTCGGTACCTAAAACGTGAAGTCCTTCCAGCCCTACAACGCCCTCCCCCAGGAGAATATCCGTCCCTCGGCCAGCCATATTGGTAGCAATAGTCACCCCATATTTCTGTCCGGCTTTGGATATTATCTCAGCCTCCATCTCATGGTATTTCGCATTCAGCACGTGATGAGGCACACCCATCCTCTTAAGAAGAGTGCTTAAATGCTCTGACTTCTCTATCGAAATAGTTCCGACCAGGACGGGACGGCCCACCTGGTGTAATTGGGCTATCTCATTGCAAACTGCGTTAAATTTCTCCCGCTCCGTCTTGTAAATTACATCGGGGTAATTTGTTCTTCGTATAGGTTTATTGGTCGGCATAACGACTACGTCCAGCCCGTATATTCTGCTAAATTCTATCGCCTCGGTCTCGGCCGTACCGGTCATGCCGGCAAGTTTCTTATACATTCTGAAGTAGTTCTGGAATGTGATAGTCGCCAGTGTCTGATTTTCCCGCTCTATCTTAACATTTTCCTTAGCCTCCACGGCCTGATGTAATCCATCAGACCACCTGCGGCCCGGCATAAGACGTCCCGTAAATTCATCAACGATAATGACCTCTCCGTCCTTAACAACGTAATCTACGTCTTTCTGATACAGTGCATGGGCCCTTATCGCCTGTCTTATATGATGCTCCCATTCTGACTGAAGGTCGTCATAAAGATTTTTAACGCCCACGAGGTCCTGGCAATGCACCACCCCTTCCTCAGTGAGGTTTACCGTATGATTCTTCTCGTTTACGACGTAATCTATACCCTTTTCGAGATCGAGTCCTTTATACTTTGCCTCTATCTCCTCTTTATCGGTTATAATCTTACCCTTCAATTTTGGAATAATTCGGTTAATGATATAGTATTTATCGGTCGATTCCTCGGCGGGCCCGGATATAATTAACGGTGTCCTGGATTCATCTATAAGTATGGAATCGACCTCGTCCACTATCGCATAATTAAGCTGGCGTTGGACCATATCGTCCTTATGGATCACCATATTATCCCTGAGATAATCGAACCCAAACTCGTTATTTGTTCCGTATGTCACATCGCACGCATAAGCCTCTCTGCGCGAACGCTGGTCCATGTCATGCTGTATAGCACCGACGCTGAGTCCTAGAAATTCGTATATAGGCCCCATCCAGTTTCGATCTCTCTTAGCCAAATAATCATTCACGGTTATGACGTGCACACCCTCGCCTGTGAGAGCATTCAGATATGCGGGAAGCGTAGCGACCAGGGTCTTTCCTTCTCCTGTAGCCATTTCTGTGATCTTGCCCTGATGTAGAACCATTCCTCCCATCAGCTGAACATCGAAGTGCCGCATCTTAACGGTTCTCTTAGATGCCTCCCGCACTACCGCAAAAGCTTCGGGTAATACATCTTCAAATATGCCATTCTTCAACTCCCTGTACTTGCGTCTAAGCTTTTCCTTCTCGGCCGGTGAAGTAGAGGCCCTGTAAGATGCATCGATTATATCGAGTGCTGCCTTGCAGCCTTCATATTTGTCGGCTATCCTCGCCTTAAACTCAGCCGTCTTACTGCGTAATGCCTCATCCGAGAGCGCAGAGACAGCGGGCTCGAAAGCATTCACTTTCTCTACCATGGGCCTGACGGTCCTCAAGACTCTTTCATTTTCCGTACCGATTATTTTCTTCAGTATAAAATTTATCATTTCTATTTTCTTTCGTTCTTGGTCATCTTAAGATATGCTTCGATAAAGTTATCTATCTTGCCATCCAGGACGGCCTGCGCGTTTCCGGTCTCGCAATCTGTTCTGTGGTCCTTAACCATGGAATACGGATGCAGCACATAGGATCTTATCTGACTTCCCCATGCTATCTCCTTTTTTTCCTCATAAGCGCTCTCGATCTTCCTCACCTGCTTCTGCCTTTCCTTTTCGTATAATTTCGCCTTAAGGATCTTAAGCGAGACCTGCTTGTTCTTAAACTGCGACCTTTCATTCTGGCACTGCACTACGATGCCGGTGGGAATATGCGTTATGCGGACCGCCGAATCTGTCTTATTCACATGCTGTCCGCCCTTACCACCGGCCCTGTAAGTGTCTATCTTCAGGTCGGACTCCTTTATATCTATCTGAATATCATCGGATACCTCAGGAATAACGTCAACGGATGCGAAAGATGTGTGGCGTCTTTTATTGGAATCGAACGGAGATATCCTGACTAAGCGATGCACTCCGGATTCCGACTTTAAAAATCCGAACGCGTAATCTCCCTTTATTATAACCGTAACGCTCTTTATGCCCGCTTCCTCGCCTGACATCTGATCGATAGTATCTATCGTGAACCTCTTGCCCTCGGCCCACTTAAAATACATTCTGCAAAGCATCATAGCCCAGTCACAAGATTCAGTACCGCCAGCTCCGGCGTTTATGCTAAGGATCGCATTGCTCCTGTCGGCATCTTCGGACAGCAGGCTACTAAATTCCAATTGATCGAGCCGTGCGGCCAACTTGACCAGATTGTCCCCGTAATGCTTCAGGCTCTCACCGTCCTCAGACCCTGCAATACTTACAATATCCTTTATATCTTTAAATTCGTTAGCGATCTTGAGGAAGGTATCCGTCGTGGACTTCAGATCCTTAAGGCTTCTGATAACCTCTTTGGAATGTTCATCATTATTCCAAAACCCGGATCCCGATATCTCCGATTCAAGCTCAATTATCTTCTTATGCTTGCGATCGACGTCAAAGATAACCTCTTAGGTTATCCAGCTTCTCTTCGAAAGTCTTAATATTATTCCTCAGATCTTCTATCATTTTAATTCATGTCTCCTATATAGTTTCAATTGCTCGCAAAATATCTCACTCTTGGGACTGTTGCGAAATGCAACTTCCGTCATTCTGAGGGAGGCCATCGGCCGACCGAAGAATCTATTTCCCGTCGAGATTCTTCGTCGGGCTAAAGCCCTCCTCCAGAATGACGCGCGCTTCTACGACTGGCATATTACGCTTAATGATTATAACCCCTCTGGCGTGCTCAAGTCAACCTCCCGCGCTTCAGGGCCCTTAAGGGTCTATTTTTTGAAATACTCAATAATGCGTTTCGCGGTCCTCTCGTCGATGCCTTTAATTCCGGAGAGCTTTTCTGCATCACTCCTCTTAATCTCTTTCACGGATCCAAAATGCTTTATAAGAATGGCTTTCTTCTTAGGCCCGATTCCGCCTATACCATCCAGCTCGGAAATTTTTATATCTTTCGAGCGAAGCCTCTTATGATAACCTATAGCAAATCTATGGGCCTCGTCACGTATTCGCTCCAGCAGATGAAGCGATTTTGAATCCCTCGGCAATATTATAGGCTCACCTCCGGACTTCGAATATATATGCTCAAACTCTTTGGCTATACCTATGACGGGTATATCTGCCAGGCCCAATTTATTCAGCTCTTCGGATGCGGCGGCCAGATGACCTTTGCCTCCGTCTATTAATATAAGATCCGGCAGATCTTTCTTCTCGTCGATCAGGCGCTTATACCGACGCGATACTATCTCCCGCATCATAGAATAATCATCGATTCCTGTAACGCTATTTATTTTAAACTTCCTATATTCGCTCTTCCTGGACTTGCCTTTGTGAAAGCTTACCATCGAACCTACCGCCGACTCACCCATAATATTCGATACATCGAATGCCTCTATCGTATCTATCGGGGTCTTTATGCCGAGAAAGCTCTTAAGCTCTTCGACCTCCTCGATCGGTTTGTAACTCACCGTTTTATCGTTTATAGAACTTAGCGTCTCTATCCTGAGTTTCAACCGTCCGGCCTCTTCGAAGTCTTCTCTCCCGGATGCTTCGATCATACGTTTAGCGAGATGATCTATAAGGCCCTTCCTGTTTCCATCGAGAAATAATTTAAGCTCGGAAACCGTATCGGAATATCCGGCCTTATCTATTTTGCCGGCGCACGGGCCCGGACACTGTCTGATATGGTAGTACAGGCAGACCTTTTTGGGTAGTTTTAAACACCTTCGCAGGGGAAATAACTGCCGAAGCATTATCACCGCCTGCCTAAGAAGCTTCGCGCTGGTAAACGGGCCGTAGTACAATGCGCCGTCGTCGATCTTTTTTCGTGTAATGAACAACCTGGGAAATTTTTCGTTCACCGTAATCTTTAATCTGGGATAACCCTTATCGTCTTTGAGCGCAACGTTATATTTAGGATCGAGTTGTTTTATCAAACTGTTTTCGTATATCAGCGCCTCTGCCTCGGAAGACGTAGAGATATGCTCAATATTTGACACCTTGGCGGCCATAGAATCTATCCTGTCGGACAACATCCTCCCAGGATAGAAATAGCTGGCAACCCTCTTTTTTAAATTAATCGCCTTGCCAACATACAGGATACTCCCGGAGGAGTCCTTCATTATATAAACTCCGGGGGATGCGGGAAGAGCCTTTACCTTCTCCTTAATATCCATTCTGAAAAATCCTTCATCTCTTTAACACCGAAAACATAACTGCCCATTATATAAGTCGCCGATCCGATCGCCAATGACGCGCAAAGCCCGACAACGCCGGATCGAACCAGTGCAACTGATAATATCTTAAGTATAGCGGCCATTACGAGACTCGCGGCCAGCACTCTTAAGAATGAGTCAGCGATCGCCCTGGTGCCGAAGTCGCCTATTTTTTTACCGAGCAAAATATAAAGCATTAGGAAGTTAACGACTGCGCTAATCGATGTAGCGAGGGCAAGGCCCGATAGCTTCATGGGCCACATCAGTATGAGATTAAATATAATATTAACGATAACGGCTATAAAAGCAGTCTTTACCGGCGTCCTGGTATCATGCATGGCATAGAAAGCCGTTACCAGTAGCTTTGTGCCGCCGTAAGCCAATAATCCAAACGCGTAGAAGAATAACGCGCCGCCAGTTATGGCGGTCGAATAAGCCGTAAATTCTCCACGCTGAAATAATATTCGCACTATCGGCCCGCCCAGTACGGCCAGCGCTAAACCGGATGGCACCATAATAAAAAATACCGCCCTGAGGGAAAAGGAAAGAGTGTGCTTCATGCGCTCTATGTCGTTTGAAGCAAACTCCTGACTCATCTTTGGAAGCGCCGCCTGCGCCAGCGCAAGGCCGAATATAGCCAATGGAAATTGTATCAGCCTATTGGCATAGTATAATGCGGCCACTCCTCCCGCTCCTACTATAGATGATAATGAAGCGAGTATGGTATCGACAAAAATATTGATCTGATATACGGCGGAGCCCAGTGCGCGGGGCATGAGAAGCTTACCTATCCTCTTCGCCGCGGCATGCTTAAAACCTGCTTTAAAATTTATGCAAATCCCGCATCTGTACATGAACTGAATATTAATTGCCAGCTGTAAAGCTCCGCCGGCCAGCACACCTATAGCCAAGCCCATCACTCCCATGACCGGATAAAGCCATACAGTGGATATAATCAGCATAAGGTTCATGAGGCATGGCCCGAATGCGGGGGCAGCAAAATGCCTCATAGAATTTAAGGCCCCCATAGAATACGCGGCAAGCCCTATCATGATAAGATATGGAAACATCGCGCGATTCAATGCAACTGTCATGCCAAATTTCTCAGGGTCGGCCATGAAGCCAGGCGCCATAATACGAACTATAAGGGGAGAAAATATTATGCCTAGAACGGTCAATATGGATAGGATAACGAAAGATATATTGAATAGGACGCTGGAAGCGCGCGCAAATTCCTTATCATCTCCGAGGGCCTTGTACTCTGAAAGAACAGGGACTATAGCCGAATTCATAGCTCCCTCTCCTACAAGGTCCCTTAAGGTGTTGGGAATCCTGAAAGCCACAACGAACGCTTGTGCTATCATGCTCGTGCCAAAGAAATTTGCGAATATTATATCTCTGACAAAGCCCAATACCCTGCTTATAGCAGTCGCTATACCTATAACTCCTGTCGAACGTATCAAACTCTTATTAGTCATAAAGAAGTTGACCTCGAATTCCTTAAATGCTATAATTACTCGATTTTAATCTTCATTATAAACACTATCTTAAATCGAAGGAGCTGAAAGTGCCAACTGAAAAGACTGCGTACAAAGAGCTTAGAAAATCCAAGCTCAGACATTTTAAAAACATATCTACAAAGACCGAGTTAAAAACTTTGGTTAAAGACTTCGAAAAGCTGGTCTTGGCCAAAAAAGCGACTGAAGCACAGGCCTCCCTGAAACACGTCGTCTCTAAAATAGATAGGGCTGTATCTAAAGGCGTATTAAAGAATAACACGGCATCCAGAAAGATAGCCCGCCTGATGAAGAAGCTCTCTTCCCTAAGTAAGACATAATCTTATTAGAGCAAATTCCAGGATCGTACTGGGATGTAACTTCGAATTTTTTATGTCCAGATCCGCCTGTAGAAGTAGTTCTATGTCCGCTTTTATCTTATTGGAATTGAAACTCGCTAACTGCCTGAAAAAGTCTTCCTGAAATCTACGTCCCATCCTGAGCGAGGACGCTATATTGTAGTCGCTCTCGCCTTTACCCTTCATAACCTTGGCCTTAAACATCCTTTTGAGATGCCAACAAAGTATCCCTATTATTTCAAACTCCTTCTTACCGCTCATGATGAGATCTGATGCGATCTTAATCGCTCCGGAGGTATCCCTGCGTCCTATGGAATTGGAAATTTCAAATGCCGACACTATCAAGCTTCTGCCTATTACTTCATCCACGTCGCCGGACGTTATCTCCGTCCTGTCTCCTGTAAAGGCTATCAGTTTGTCCAACTCCTGAGACAGATATGAAAGGTCATTACCCTCGAGCTCCCTCAATGCCACCAAGGCCTTATCTTCTATTGCCTTACCATTTGTCCGGATATAATCCTTTATCCATGTATTGAGAGAGCTTCCCACCGGTACCGCAAAATTTCGTACACTTATAAACCCGGTTACTTCGTCATAATCCTTAAGCACGGCCTCATCCTCTGAGTCAAGCACCAGCCAGACAGATTTGGATGGTTTCTTAATGTATCTTATAAGGCCCATTCTCAATTCGTCGGGAATCTCATCGGCATCTTTTATAACTATTAAGCGACTATCGGATAGGAGTGAGGCGGTATTAAGCTGATCTAATACCTCTGCTATATCAATTTCTCTGCCGTAGTAAACTTTAAGGTCGGATTTGTACTGGGGGCTTTCCGGAAGGGATAATTTTAGATCATTTAATGCGCGGGCCTTCAGATATTTATCATTTCCGATAAATAGAAAGACCGATTGCTTCGAAGTCACCATGCCTCAATGGTTCTCTCTACTATGCGCGAGGCGAGATCAATCTCGGCATCCCTTAAGGCCTGGGACTCGGTCTTTGCCCCGCTGCCGGAGATACGATACGTGGTCTCTCCCGCGAAACCTTTCTCCGTCCAGAGCGTGACGCCTTTTTTGGTATCTTCAAGCTGCATATTTATTATAAGTTTTATCCTGTACTCCTCCACGTTATTATTAGCGTCATAACGCAGAGAGTCGCGCTTATAGTCTATGAGCTCGCTCTTCAATACGAGATCGGCCTTACCCTCGGGTGACATCTTAAGATTTCCATCAAAAACGAACCTGTCTATGACAGCTTTTGTAATCTCGGTCTCCATGCCCGGCCTGTAGCCTCTATACATTCTTAAATCGTTCTGCTCAGCCGTAATGTTAATGCTATTCTTAAAGTTATCTACATAGATAGTCTTGAGATTTACAGGTAATAGGGAACTGCTTGTATAACCGCAACCGGAAATCCCTAACGCAAATATCAGAGACAAAGCTATAATGAACTTACTCATCTTTCTTCGCTCCTTCGGTCTTCTTATCAAAATTAAAAGGTGTCCACGGTTTATTAGGTTTCTTCTCCACTACGGGGGTGGCAGATTTATCTTTTGCCTTAGGCTTATTTTCACCGAGCCCGAAAGACCACCAGCTCTTCTTTGATTTTACCTTAGGCGCTTCGGCAGGCTTAGCTTTATCGATGGCTGCATTCTTTGCTTCAGTCTTTTTACTACCAAAGCCAAAAGGTGTCCACGGTTTATGAGGTTTCTTCTCCGCTACGGGGGCGACAGATTTATCTTTTGCCTTAGGCTTATTTTCACCAAGCCCGAAAGACCACCAGCTCTTCTTTGATTTTACCTTAGGCGCTTCTTCCGCAGGCTTAGCCATTTCGGGCACCTGTTTCTGAACCTGAACTTGCTTCTCGCTGGCAACTATAGGAGGCGCTTGCGTGGGAGCAGGAGTAGCCCCCTTAACGAAGATCTTGTTCTCCAGCTTCTTATTTTCTCCGGTCCACGCCGGAAGCCATCCCTTCTTCTGTGCCATGAAATCTGCCGCGCTCCTATGGGAATAATTTCCTATCTTCAGATCCTCTATCCTGATCTTTGAGGTCTCTCCCAAGGGGGTATCCGGATACCTATCGACCACATCCTGGTAGTATATAATCGCGCTGACGTAATGCTTTTGCTGTTCATAGAACTGAGCTGTTATGAACGACTTCTCCGCTGCCTTATTCCTTAAACGCCTTATGGTGTTCTGGGCCTCTTTATTTAACTTTTCATCTGTGTTGGTGTTGGAGAAATCTTCGAATGCCTTCAAGGCCTTATCGGTCGGCGACGCGTCATATGCAGGCTGCAGCGATGCCCTGTATGCGCTATTAGCCATCTCATATCTTGCCTGTTCGTACAGCTTAGAGGTCGGGTAATCGTCCAGGATCTTCTGAAATGCTATAGTAGCCTCATCGTACCTGCCCGCGTCTTTCATGGACATGGCCATCTTAAACTGCGCCTCATCGGCAAACTTCCCAAATGGAGCATTATCTACGACTTTCTTATATATCTCGATTGCCCTATCGAACGACGTCATGATCTCTGTACCAAGGACCTTAGGGCTGCTCTTAGATGCGTATACACCGGCTATATTATATTCTCTGGCTACAATCTCATCGATATTAGTCACGTGAGGGAAATTATCCACAGCCTTCTGATAATTCTGAAATGCTATATAATATTTTCCCATATTGTCATAAGATAGGCCAACGCGATACTGGGAATCGGAAGCATACTCGGAATATTCGTAGCTCTTTACGAGCTTTTCAAATTCGGCGGCCGATCTCTGATAGTCTTTTGCATTATAGAAACCCATAGCCCAATCATATTGCTCTTTGGGCGTATCCTTTACGGCATATTTGGGGTTTATAAATTTCTTAGTTTCGGGGGTCCATACCCAATAGGCATGCGCCATGCCCGACAATATGGATAAGGATAACAGAATTGTAACTACTATTATTGTATTTGATCTTCTCATAAGTAGCGAGGATTATACCACGATGGTAATATTGTAGTCAAAGAAAACTGCTTTACCGGATTAGACTGTTGCGGTAGGATTTAGGCTTTGGGCCACCTGGCTTGCATTTTGATTTATGAACTTAAGGATGCTGGACTTATCTTCTTTCGTTATCTCGAGGAAATGGTTCCCCAGCTCATATAGATCTGTCGATGGAATTTTCCTTATCCATGCTACCTTGGAAATTGCTTTAATAGGCTTGGGCAATGTAGGAATGTATATTTCTACTACCAGACGACAAGCCAATGAAATAAATTTGCTCGTCTGAAAACAGACCCCGCCTTCGCTTAAATTTCTGGTGATAGACATAGACGGAACTTCGGTAACGCCACGAAAGTTTTTATACTGGACCGGGGCATTAAGACTTGCTCTGGTAAAACGGCGCTTCTCTCCCAAACCTGTCATATCACTTACTTGATTATCCATTTGGTAATTCATCTCCTGTTAAAAAGTATATAATATCATATATATGACCACCGCAACAGTCTACCATGTTAAATGTACTTTGTCAAGGTTAGCCATTAAAAAGCTAGCTTATATCAACGTATGGTTTCACAGCGTATGGGGCTGTGCCATATACTGAAATAGTGATAGCTCCGTTATCTTTTGTCTCGTAAAGCATTGGGTTTAAAGCGGTTATAACTGTTATCGTCTTTTGTGACGGCGCTCTATATTTATTGATCTTGGCCACACTGATTATCGCAGTCTTTGCTCCAACTGCGCCAAAAAAATGTTTAGTAATATTTTCATCACCAACATTTCCGCCGTGATGAGGTATCTTAATTACATCCGATTCGAGAAAATCTCCATAGGTGTCCGTCAATCTTTCTAGGGTAGAGCCGTTTGCGTCACCGCAGAATAGAACGCTAAACTTTTTATATTGCAATTTCAGCACGATAGAATTTTCATTACAGTCGTCGAGGGTTACCTCTTTTTTAGGATTTAGTACAAATATTTTACCTCCCTTGAACTTTATAAGATCCCCCTCCCCGATATGCTCACGCCGTATATTTTTTGATTTTACTGCGCGCAGATACTTATCAAATATTTCGCTTCCATATACCGCTGCGCCGCCATCGATCACCTGGTCGACTTTAAAATTATTGAGAATATATACGGCACCGCCCAGATGGTCTTCATGAAAATGCGTTATCACCAAAGCGTCCAGGCGCGTTATACCCCTATTCCATAGATAAGGCGCTATCGCCGACCTTGCGGCGTCGAACTTATCATCATCGCCTCCCGGACCGGCATCGATCAGAATATTCCTGCCGCCCGGAAGCTCAACCAGCGCGCTATCACCCTGCCCCACATCGATGAACGTGATCTTAAGGCTGTCGCTATTTATAACCGCTACGCATCGCCATACCAGAATATTCAGCATCACCGCGATTACAATAAATATCTTCGTCCTGATCGAGCCGTAAGCCCATAACCGTTTCTTATCTTCCGAAGGTATCACGGCGCTGAAACCCGGCAAGACAAGCAGTAATATTGAAATGTAGTATAACGCCATTAATATTTTCGACGGAGATGCTATCCTTAAATACGCCCATGGAATATTTGCAAGGAGATGGTTGGCCATGAATAATGCCTTACACGTAAGGCTTAATCCGAGGGCAACTGCCGTGGCAAGCATCCCCGAGAATAGTCCGGCAAACATTAAAAGAAAAGACGCTACCGTCAACAGAAACAACGCCGGCACTACCACAAGGTTCGCCACCAGAGCTATCGGAGATATTATATTGAAATATGTCGCGACTATCGGCCATGTTGCAGTCCATGCCGCTATAGATACGGATACTGCGCCGATAATATAGCGCTTAATTTTCTCCGGGTACGACGGGCGTCCGGTGGTGTCCAGCCGCAGAAAATTATTAATCGGCGGCGTAAATATTATCATGCCCGCTATCGATACGAACGAAAGCTGGAAACTGGGATCGAATAATTCCTTCGGGTTAACGATCAGCATCAGAAATGCCGTGAATGCCAGCGAATTCAGCATATCGGATTCCCTGTCTATCAGATATCCGGCAACAAAGACTATAAAGATTATCACCGCCCTGACTATGGGCGGACTCGAGCCTGCTATAAACGTGTACAACACCAGCATGCCCGCGACCAGGACGAGGTTCAGTTTCTTAGGCATCCTCATAAGCCGGAAGAGAGTTAAAAACATGGCGGCGATTAAGCCCACATTAAGCCCGCTTATGGCTATAGCATGCACTGTCCCGGTCTTAATAAAATCATCGTTCAGGCTATATTTTAGGTCGACCCTATCGCCAATCATTACCGCCTTAATAAATCCACTGTAAGGCGCATCCAGATATTTATCGATCTCAGATCTCATCCAATTTCGTATGCGATAAGCCAGGGCCTTAATCGGATTCCGGCTGCTATCGCTCAATATCTCTACAGCGCTTCCATCCCTTACTCTGAATATTGCGTATATGTCTTTAATGGCTAAGTATTTCGGATAGTCAAACGCTCCGGGATTTTTCAGGCCGGAAGGCCTCGATAGATTTCCCTCCGCGACCATCATCTGCCCGAAATGCAGGTCTCCCTTTGCCTGAGAATATACGCTGACATCGACCAGTCCCCTCGAGCTTCGCCAGGATTCTCCTTCCTTAATAGCATCCACGTTCAGCACGAAAGAGGTCTTAATTTTATTATACGGCGTAACGCCGGAGACGGGATCATCCGAGATCGTGCCTTTAAGGGATACCGTTTTCGGGTCATCGGAAGCGAACCTCGAAATATGGTCGCCGGGCAACGCGTTAGAATTCCTGTAGAAGAATATACCGAAAAAGAATATTGCAAGATAGAGCGCGATGTGCGAAGACTTCTTGTTTGAAGATATAAGTGAATATATAAGAAAAAAAGCGCTGACTAAAAAAATATGGCTGAGAGGGGCTTTCAATAATGGCGAGAGCGCAATACCGAATATGAAGGGTATTAATACATTAAGTATGGGGCGCTTCATTTAGCCGTTCATTCCAGGGAGATGCTGTCTTTGATCTTCGAAAAGAGCTTATCCCCTATGCCGGCCACTTTCTTAATATCCTCGGGAGAGATAAAGAGCCCTTTCTTCTGCCGGTATTCCACGATGCGCTGTGCCATAATTTTTCCTACGCCCTTAAGCGCCATTAATTGATCGGCGGAGGCATTATTGATATTGACTTTTTTATTGATGCCTAAAGTTTTACCGTCGGAAGGTGCGGTCGGCGCGCTGAAGCGCTCTATGGATAGATCTCCCGTAGGACACAGTTTTTTATAGGCGATTATACCGGCGCCGATAAGAAGCGCGGCCAGTAGAAATACTAATACTTTCTTTTCCAGTCTCTCGAGATCAAACATAGTTTAGTTATAAAAGTTCAGTGCCAGAATAAGATCAAAAAGCGTCCGTCATCCTGAGTGAAGCCCGATAGGGCGAAGCGAAGGATCTCGCTTTTAGATTCTTCGTCGCCTTGCTCCTCAGAATGACACGCGTTTGTACGACTGAACTATTACCTTTAGATTACGATATTGACTAGTTTTTTGGGAACGATGATAAACTTTTTTATCGCCCCGGCGCCTATCCATGTCTTAACTTTTGGATCGGCGAGGACCATCTCTTTCAGCGCCTCGTCTTTAATATCTAACGGCACTTCCACTTTGGTGCGGAGCTTACCGTTTATCTGCACGGGAATTGTTATAATGTCCTCTACTATTGCATCCTTATCGAACTCGGGCCACGGGGACCGGAATATACTATTTTTCTTACCTATCATCTGCCACATCTCCTCGGAGATATGCGGCACAAACGGGGCCAGAAGCGTAATTATCGTCTCCACAGATTCATGCATCACGGCAGACCCGATAGCGTTAATGTTCTTACCCATAAGGTCATACGACTCATTGACCAGCTCCATTATTGAACTGATAACGGTATTGAAATGAAACCCGCCCTCGAGATCGCCGGTGACTTTCTTTATGGTAAGGTGCATCTTCCGTTTTAGCGATATCTCTTCTTTGGATAAATTCTCCGACGTAACCGGGACAACGCCGGACTTCCGGACAGACTCCACTAACCTCCAGACCCTCCCCAGGAATCGGAAAGCTCCTTCGACGCCTTTATCGCTCCATTCGGCGTCCTTCTCCGGGGGGCCTATGAAGAGCGTATAGAGCCTTACCGTATCTGCGCCATATTCGTTTATAAGATCATCGGGGCTTACGGTATTGCCTTTGGACTTAGACATCTTAACGCCGTTCTTAGTGATCATGCCCTGTGTGAATAGATTTTTGAACGGCTCGTCGAAACCAACGCAACCGATGTCATGCAGGAATTTAGTAACGAACCTGGAATAGAGCAGGTGCAATATGGCATGCTCCACTCCGCCGATATATTGATCCACCGGAAGCCATTTGTCGACGGTGGCTGTATCGAAAGGCCTGTCGCTGGTCTTTGGAGTTATGTATCTCAGATAGTACCAGCTCGAATCCACAAACGTATCCATCGTGTCCGTCTCGCGAGTGGCTGCGCCGCCGCATTTAGGACATTTCGCGCTTACAAAATCCTTAGCAAATTTAAGAGGAGACTCTCCCGTGGGCCTGAACTCGACATCGTGCGGCAATCGGACGGGAAGATCCTTCTCCGGGACAGCTACCGTACCGCATTTATCGCAGTAAATTATGGGTATCGGAGCGCCCCAATATCTCTGGCGCGAGATAAGCCAATCGCGCAGTTTATACTGCGTCGAGCGCCTGCCAAATTTCTTTGCTTCAAAATAATCGGCTACCTTTTCCATCGCAACTGATGACGATATTCCATTAAACTCTCCGGAATTAACCATTACGCCTTCTTCGACATATGCCTCTTTCATATCGGCTACATTTAAGGGGTTCTTAGGATCATCTATTACTAAGGTTATCGGAAGTTTATATTTTTTAGCAAAATCAAAATCGCGCTGGTCGTGCGCGGGAACCGCCATTATGGCACCGGATCCGTATTCCATCAGAATGTAATTTGCCACGTATATCGGTATCTTATTACCATTAACCGGATTTATAACATAGCGCCCGGTGAACGCTCCCTCTTTTTCGACATTTGCATCAGATCGTTCTATCTTCGACACATCACGCATCTTCTGAATCTCTTTCAATATGCGTAGCTCGTCTTTAGCGCCCTTTATAAGCCTCTGGGCCATGGGATGCTCCGGGGCTATCGCCATGAATGTCGCGCCGTATATAGTGTCTACTCTCGTCGTAAAACACGCGAGTTTCTCGTCGGATCCGTCTATCTTAAAGTCTATCTCGACTCCCCGGCTGATACCGATCCAGTTGCGCTGCATCGTCTTCACGCGCTCCGGCCATTCCGTTAATTTATCAATATCCTTCAATAGCCGAGGCGCATATGCGGTGATCTTAAAGAACCATTGCTCGAGATCCTTCTGCATAACCTCGGAGGAACATCGTTCGCATGCATTGTCCACTACCTGTTCGTTCGCCAGAACCGTCTTACATGATGGGCACCAATTCACAAATGCCTTCTTTTTATAAGCAAGGCCCTTCTCGTACAACTTTAAAAATATCCACTGCGTCCACTTATAATAGTCCGGAAGGCAGGAGACGACCTCTCTATCCCAATCGTACTCTACGCCCCATCTGTTGAACTGGCTCTTCATGGTCCTGATATTATTGAGAGTGGATGTCTCGGGATGGATACCGCTTTTGATGGCAGCGTTTTCAGCGGGCAGGCCGAACGCATCGAACCCCATAGGCGTAAGCACATTATAGCCGCGCATCATCTTATATCGCGCAACAGCATCGCCTATGATATAGTTACGGCCGTGGCCGACATGCAAAGCTGCCGACGGGTACGGAAACATCATCAGGCAATAATACTTATCCTTGGCGTTCGCAGTATCGACATTGAAGAGTCTATTATCGCGCCAGAATTTCTGCCACTTGGGTTCTATTTTATCAAACGGGAACAGCTTGTCTTCGGTTATTTCGTTTTGCATATCTTCCTTGCCGTTGCCATATTCATCTTATCATCCCTGTCCGTATTCTTCGGCGTCTCCATGATGAATGTGACATCCTTAAACTTCGGGTAATTGATAATTCTCTTCATACCGTCAAGGCCTATATTGCCTTTTCCTATATGCTGATGCCTGTCAACGCGCGACCCAAATGGGGACAAGCTATCATTAAAATGTATCACCTTAATGCGTTCAGACCCGATCAACTCGTCAAATTTTTTCATAGTCGATTTGAACCCCGCTTCCGTGCTGATATCGTAACCGGCCTCAAAAGTATGTGCCGTGTCTAAACATACCCCCACATTATCAGCGTCGTCCAGCCTATCAATTATTGTCTTTATATGCTCAAATCTGTAGCCTATCATAGATCCGGATCCGGCGGTATTCTCAAAAAGGATTGTCGTCTTCGGTTTAGCCTTCTCTATTATCTCGTTAATGGCATCGGCAAACCTCGCGATGCCATCTTCCTCCCCCGTGCCCACATGGCTGCCGAGATGCGTGACAAAATATTCGGCATCCAGCGCATCCGAACGTTTAATATCGTCTATGTAAGCGTCTATCGATTTCCTATACAGCGGGATGTTAGGTGTGGCAAGATTTATTAAATACGGAATATGCACAACCACCGGATCTATATCAAGCTCTCTCTTTAATTCCCTGAATCGCGCAACATCCGATGAGTCTAATTTCGCAGACTGCCAAGTGCGAGGATTACGGCTGAAGATCTGCATACTATTACACCCAAGCGCCTTAGCGCGCTCAAGAGATTCATAGATCTTCCCGGCGATTGATACGTGTAGCCCTATACGCATAATAATTTTAATATATTTGGCATCTCTGAAGTTGTACACCGCACAAGTACCATTCGCCAACTGAAAACTATAGCTCAGGTGCTGTGCACCGTACCCGAGTAAAGTACCTGAACGAAGTGAATGGTACTTTGCGAGTGGTACGGTGGTGCCGAAGGTGGGAGTCGAACCCACACAACCGTGAGGTTACCGGTTTTTGAGACCGGCGTGTATGCCATTCCACCACTTCGGCATATTGATAAATATCTTATATCTAATATGGTGGAGCTGACGAGAATCGAACTCGTGACCTCACAATGCCATTGTGATGTGATCCCTCTTCACCACAGCCCCTCAAACCGAATGATTATAGCAAATATAATTTGGAATGTGTAGCGCAAAATGGTTTGCATAGATCGAGGAATGTATGATGTACCCTATATAAAATCTATGGCGGTAAACACAGTTCCCGGATCCCTATCCGCTAACCCAAAGACCACTTCATCTATATCGGATAATGCAGTGGTAGCAGGAAGATTGATAATAATCTCCCTTAACTGCCCTTGTGTATCTATTAAATGCACATCATTAGATGAAAGTACGGCGCTAGTACCGGTCGGACTATATGTCTTTAATTGTATCTTGCAATTACCAAGATCTGAAATAGACGAATATATCAACCTAAGTCTTCGTCCGGATACATTGATACTGTCCTGGAGGAAACGTATATAGAAGAGATTACCATCCTGTAAAAACACATTTGAACCTTTATTATCGTTCAACACATCATGTGGACTGCCCTGCGAATATATATTCAGCATATTCTGGTACAGGTTATTACTCTGGAGGTAACGTGTCATGTACTCAGGGGCTTTACCTGCCATCCCTATAAGGAACGTGGAGATATTGCTCGAGGCCTGTTCCTGGACGACCGATCCGGTCATATTATTATAACCCTCTAAAAATCCATGGGTTGTTACGAGATCTGGGTGCGCGACAAATATCTCCCGCAGGAAAGCCTCGGTCGCCTGAGGATCTATCATGTGGGCTGCACCCAGCGTGTAAAGAGAAGCAACGGACGTCTTGAAGCTGGAGAAAAATCCAATATCGGGTATGCCGATGTCGACTTCGTAATTACCTGTGAAATAGCAGGCAGATAGAAAACCCGGGAGGTTATTTCTCTTTGAATAATCGAATGCTATCGTAAGAAAATCCTCTAACATGGCCTTCAGGGCCGGGTTGTCAGCTTCTGGCATTAATAAGGTAGGCCACAACATCTGGAATGCCCCACCGTAATAAGGAGCCACCGTATATAGCGTCTCTCCGGTTAACGTGGTATAGGATTTTATCTGCGACCTGAGCCCCTGATATCCGTTCATCGTAAGTGTACTATCAATGTCATAACGCAGGGTTACAAATAATATGCCGGCGCGGAACTCATCACCGAAGTACTCATGCTCACCACTCACATATTCCCCGGATTCAATAATAAAACCGTTACGGAATAACTTCGTAGATGTGTCGTATAGGCTATTATATCCTACTCTCTGGGCCTCAAGGAATGCCTCCATCTTCTGCCTTATCGCGGTGACATCGGCATTACCTGATAAGCTGGGATCCATTAGTGCGCCTTCGGCCGCACCGAGGGCCGCAGAGAGGTTGGCATTATCTCCCATCGCCACCTGGTTTTCTTCGGTTACGTAGGGATTCCTCTGCCATGAAGTCCCGTTAAAAGAGATCCACGGCATTAAGCCTTTATAACCTAACCTTGACTGATCGCTCAATAGTGACGTCATCATCTTATTTAATGCCGCTATAGCTTGGTCACGCGACATCTCCGCTAC
>CAIMPC010000038.1:0-5000 GCA_903843285.1 Candidatus Omnitrophota bacterium | reverse complement strand
TCTAAAATTGCAGGGGTGTACGTCGGTTATTAAAACTCATTCAAATTTATTAAAGAGCGAAGACAAACCAACCACCCAGAGGGCGGCTATAAATAAGAAAGACATCAAGATGATGTCTGTTACATCCTCCGCTTACTTCGCATTCCTAAAATATCAATGGAAAATCTTCAACAACCTCTCCATTTTTGGGGGACCACTTGTATCGCTAATTGAGCGCACCATACTTATCAATAATTACAAGGTCTTACCCTGCCCGACTGCCATTGCCCTTTCGGGTAGGCGGGCCTGCCACCAGGCAGGTTCTCAATATATCATATTTCGAAAAGTTGTCAACTATTTTTTTAAAAAAATTCGCGAAAATTTTTTACCCACACGGATCTTATATTCACGGCCTGAATAAAACATCATATTAGCGTCGGAGACCTTGGAGCCATCAACTTCTACGGCCCCCTCCTGAATTTTTCTCTTAGCCTCACTCCTACTGAATAATAGTTTGCACAGATCTGCCAAAATGTCGATTATTGAAACTTCATCTTTACCTGAGACAACTTCGACAAGTGTTAGATCCCCGGGAAAACCTTTGTCTTTAAAAGCTCTATCGAACTCGGCTGCCTGTAACGCAGCGGATTCCGCGCCATGGTAATGGGCCGTAATGATTTTCGCCAGGTTAACCTTAGCATCTTTTGGATGAAGTTTGCCGATGGTCACGTCGGACCGGATCTTTAACGTATTCTCATCCGTTAAAAGCTCATAATATTTATACATAAGCTCGTCGGAGATCGACATAAGTTTACCAAACATATCTTTTTGGCTTTCATTAATTCCGATATAGTTTCCGAGAGACTTTGACATCTTCTGGACACCATCCAAGCCTTCTAATAGAGGCATCGTTATAACAACCTGGGGCGGCATTTGATAAGCTCCCTGGACGTCACGGCCCACCAATAAATTGAATTTCTGATCGCTCCCTCCCAATTCAATATCAGATTCCAGTGCTACTGAATCGTAACCTTGAAATAGCGGATAAAGAAATTCGAGAATAGTAATATTCTTCTGTTGTTTTATTCGGTTAGCAAAATCATCCCGCTCGAGCATTCTTTGAACCGAGTAACGAGATGTTAATTCGGCGATCTTAACAGCGTCTATCTTGCCGAGCCATTCGCTATTGAACCTGATCTGCAACTTATCCATATCCAGGACTTTCGAGACCTGACGCTCGTAAGTCTTAGCGTTTGCGATAACTTCATCTTTTGTGAGGCGCGGCCTGGTCTTTGACTGGCCGGAAGGATCACCTATCATAGCGGTGTGGTCACCAATCAAGAAGACAACCTTATGGCCGAGATCCTGAAAATGGCGCAACTTCCTTAATAATACGGTGTGACCAAGGTGTATATCCGGAGCAGTGGGATCAAAGCCGGCCTTAATTACAAGAGGCTTATTAGTCTTAATGGCGTGTTCGAGCTTCTTCTTAAGCTCGTCAAGCTGAATGATCTCGACCGTTCCACGTTTAATGAGATCGAGCTGTTTTTCTATATTTTTCTCCATGGCCTGTATTCTACAAGGCGAATAAGGTGATGTCAACAATTTACGCTGACGATGCGATCTCAATCTGCATGCGCTTCCATCCAGCAAAGTCTTTGTTAATATCTAATCGTCTTATTCTGAGAGAATCCTCATTAAGACTTTCGAGCAACTTTTCTACAGAATTCACACCTTCAAGGTTGTTATCGGCTATACTTCTGATAAGCGTCTTTATGATGGTCCACGCGCCTTCTTTGTCACCACCCGACATATAGAATGCTATGTTCCTGGCAAGCGCAACACGAGCCATTACATCCGGAATAGAACCCTCTTTCGAATCAAGATCTGTATAGGCGTCGGGGATTATTATCGTTTTAGATCTACCTGAATACAAGTGTGCCATTTTGGGGCCATTTTCAATTTGCGGCGCAAATGAAACGACATATCCATCGCATTCTTCGACCGTAGCCAGCGCCTTATTCATTGCGGCTTCATAGTTCAGCTTTGTCTGCACATCATCGCCAGGGACAATGACAAATGGAACTATTTGCTTCACATCACCTTCTTGATATCCTTTTGTCTTATCGGATTCTAAAATACTAAATCTTCCTCTGGCAAGCGTCCCGCCTAGTTCATTTACTACCTTAATGTATCCGTTATGGGCTTCTCCGTCAGGGATGCCTACCACAACTTTCACTACCCTGGTTCTATCGCTTGCCTTATTAAGAGCTGTCACTACTTCGGATTTTCGAACCTCTTCCGTGTGAACAGCGCCCTTGGCTGTAGGAGGGACTGCAACAACGGCATTTTCCTTACGCTCTCTTTTTGCACTCGCCCTCATCAAGATCGTCAAACTAAAAATCGGAATGTCGGATCTTGTAAATATTCCGATGACGATGCAATCGTCCTTCTCTTCAAGCACGACCTCATCGGTACCTTTGGTCTGCACATATACTTTATGTCTTTCGGTATCCATCGAGACCGGTTTGCCATCTAACTCCCTCACTAAAGTGCCGGTAGCTTTCCATTTGCCCGTACTCTGCGCTAATGGTCTTAAGGCCTCCAAAATCTCTTCCATAAGCCTACCAGCGTCTGCGCCAGCCATATTATCGGGCATGTTAATCACAAACCCTTTAGCGTTGCCTATGCCATTATAGCTAGGAATCCAGGAAGAGCCTGCATTGCCAATCTTTAATTGCACAACTTTCATTATTTCTGTTCTGAGTTGATCTATATCCGAAGCACTCATTACCGACGTTATGGGGATACCTGCGGACTCGATGTTAACCGCCGCAGGAGGCAAGTTTACTGACGAGAGTTCAGTCATAGGAGTGCCGACTTTTCCTACCGCATTCTTTGCTTCTGATAGTCCAATATAGGTCTCTGATGGGGTAACCGGCGCCTCTATCACCCGCTTGATATCGGGTTTAACGGTACGCCCCTCGGATGCATATTCGCTCATCATGGCAGGACTAAGCGGATCAGGTATTGCAAGAAGGTTTTTGATCACAGACGGTATGGCATCGGAAATCTTCAGACTTCTTTCCCCCGAAAGGATGTTAAAATATGGACATTGATAACCTTTGGGGTTTTTAAAGTTAGGGATTATTGAAATATATGAAACACCTGCCTTATGGAACATTTCACAAAGGTTATCGGTATGGAAACCGCCGGTTATGAGAATAGCGATCTTACCGGTGATTTTAATATTCTTCAGGAACGATTCATCGCGCTTAAAAGAATATTCATAGAATTCGGATACCCCTTCCCGGTAACGGTCAAGATCCGATGCGGAGATTGCTTCAGCCGCTTCGCGGCTTTGTAATGACGAATCAAATGCAATCGATGCTTCTTTCTCTATAAAACTCGTGAAATTGCGGATCGCAAAATCGTTTTCATGTGCCTTATAATATCTATAGTCATCGCTGGACAACGTTACATTAAATATGTTCTTCATGAGAGCCAGGTTCTTCGAAAGTGCCGCCAGGGTCCCCTGAGAATCATTTTCAATCATCGCGTTCTTTATACTGGCCTCCAGGCTATCGATTTCATCCGGCACCTTCGTTTTATCTATCGAGTCGTATAGCGCTATGTAGTCAATGTATTTACGTAACTCTTCCATATCCGCGAGATCGATCTTCAGCCTATTTGTAAATTCCAAAACAAGGTCGTGAAAATCTTTCTGGGAGATCTTTGCGGCTTTAAATTCTATCGTCTTAGCCACGAGCTTTTCCATATCATCTTTGGATAAGCGTTTCTGCAGGACGTCTATAAGTTCATCTCGCTCGGCGTCGGCCTTTTTAAAATCTATACCTGCTTCCTCTTGCAAGGCGCGCCTTAAGAGGTCAATATTATGATATGGAATAATGTTGATCGCTTTAATCGCGGCCGTGTCAAGCAGGTAGCCAATATAATCCCTAAACTCGATATTATTTGCTTTATACTGGGAATATTTGGCATCAAAGCTCAGCAATTCCTTAGAATAGATTTTGATCTTAAGATTGGCCAAAAGATGACTTATATATTTTAGGGATTTATCTATCCCGTCTTTGTACCGGAGCGAGCTTCTATAGACAAGAAGGTTTTTCATGTATAGCGAGGGATCTTCAATACCCCATAACGAAATCTTATTAGGATTATTTATTGCAAAGAATTCAGCTCCATTAACCAGCCCTTCTTTAACGAAGTGATCGGCGACTTTATTGCGAATTATTGGCTCCTGGATTGATGTAAGGGGCGAGAGGTCATAATCCAGCGCTCCCCCCTCCAGATTTACGGTCGCTGCACCATACTCCTTATTTAGGAATGCGACTACTTCGGCGATCTTTTTCTGGGCGTCATAGTTACAATGCGCATCCTGTATATGGATAACGGTATACGGCGATGATGATTGCCAAGAGCTCTTGACGTGACCAAGATACTCAGGTATTGCAAAAGTATTAACATTCAGAGTTTTGGTATTTGAAACGTTATCCGACGTTGTCGACCAGGCCATGTCATAAGCGAATATGTTTACAAAAAAAGCCACCAGAGTAACCAGGCACGCGGACATCCTGAATGGCAATTTTCTGCGTACTCCAATATTAGAGTTATTAGATCTAGCGTCTATCATATCTAATCACTTAGGCTCCTTTAGAGTATTTGATAATGTTTATGCGTGCTACCATTGCCTCCATAAGTCAATTCTACACTATATAATTAAGATATGCAACAGCTTATACATTAGTTTTTTATAACTTAACATTGACGGCACAAGGACTAAAATTGTTCCTGGGACAGGTTTAATCTGAAAAATGGGGACACTTTGAAGGTTGAATTTCCCAAACGGTACAATAGTGAGTTGTAGGTAATCACCGGAACGATACCAATAATAATCATCGTGGTTCTTCGTAGAGAAATCATATCAGTAGTAGCAGCTTTCTCTTTTTTGCTTCTTTTTTCTCTTTACTACGCCCTGTGAATATGTGGATATCTTTTTA
>CAIMPC010000037.1 GCA_903843285.1 Candidatus Omnitrophota bacterium | reverse complement strand
TGGCGGTAATAGCAGCGGCTCATTTGCTATAAGAGCTGGTGGCGGCTCAGGCGGTTCAATATGGATTATTGCAGGTACCGTAAGCGGCTCAGGCACTATCACCGCAAATGGTGGTAACCCTGGCAGTGGTACCGATAGCGGAGGCGGCTCAGGCGGCAGGATAGCCGTTATATACACCACCAGTAATTCTATTACACCTACGACATATGGTGGATCCGGTTATCAATATGGTGGGGCAGGGACTGTGTACACAAAGCTATCATCTGCGACATATGGCGACCTTAATATAGATAATAACAGCCACTCTGGCGCAACGACACCAGCTCTCGACAGTACCAGAATCTTCAATAACCTGACCATAGCTCATAGCGCTAACTTTGACCTGAACGGTAAGACCATCACCTTATACGGTAACTTCACAAACTCAGCTACGTTGACTCACAGTAACGGAACCGTGGTGTTTAAAGCCACAGACACAGATAACACCATAACTGCAGGCGGCTCAAGCTTCAAAGATCTTACATTCGATGGCATTAGCGGCAAATGGACGCTACAGGATACCACCACAATAGCAGGCAATCTCACAGTCACAAACGGCGTATTAGACTTAAATGGTAAGACAGTGACCCTTACAGGTTCATTATCTAATACCGGCACAATAAGGCTGATAGGCACTGAAACAATCACAGGAACGTTCGTAGATACTGATTCAGGTATAACCGAATACTGTGGCACAGGTACATACACCAGTCTTAAACTAGGTAACATTTACTACAACCTGATATTCTCAAGCACAGGCACGTATCAATTAAGTAATGCCCTTACAGTCAATGGCAACCTTACAATATCAAATGCCTCGGGCGTATTAGACTTAAACGGTAAGAATTTTACAGTATCGGCATCTCCTCAGTCGGTATTTTCGAATGAGGGGACGTTAAGATTGACAGGCTATGAAACGCTGACCAACTTCGTGAATGATGCAGATAGCGGTACAGTACAATACACTGGCACAGGATCTATCCTGGCCGCCGGGTATACATATTACAATCTCACATTTTCAGGTTCAGGCACATATACACTGGTCACTAACTTAATCGTGAATAATAATCTTACTTTTAATAGCAATTTTGTCTACAGCTACTATAAGACGATAACCATATATCATGATAAGGTAGGTGAGGCTTTGACCGATTACCCCTTACTCTTCCTGGTAACAGATGCAAATCTTGCCGATACAAGCCATGGCGGTTATGTACAGAATGTGGTGGGCAGTAAACCCTGCGATCTTATCTTTACCGATACCAGTGGTAACAGATTAGACTTTGAGATAGAAAAATATGACAATACTAACGGCCAAATTGTGGCTTGGATAAGGATACCAACTCTATCCAATACGATAGATACTACTTTGAGGGTCTACTATGGCAGTGTAAATATTACTTCCTCTCAGGAGAACGCCACCGGGGTGTGGGATTCATATTATAAGGGTGTGTGGCATTTGTCCGATCCGACGAATCCTATTTCTTCGACCGGGACGAATAATGCAACAGATTATGGCGCAACGGCAATCGCTGGACAGATTGACGGCTCCGGGAGCTTCAACGGAACGAGTAACTATATCAGTATTCCGAGCATGAGCGCACAAATTACAACGAGCTGGTCGTTAAGCACATGGTTCAATATCGATGGATTTGTTACATCAGATGACAAGATATTCCATGCTCAAATCGGATCGTACGGCGACGGTTCCGGCTACAGTGAGCTGAATATAACATCTAACTCGAGTAATAATCATTTTGATATCTGGATTGCGGCATCCGGAACATCCAATAATCTATATACGCAGGCCGCATCGACCGGTACATGGTATTATGTGAGCGTTACCTTCGACTCCCTGACAAACACGAAAAATACATATGTAAATAATAATCTAGTTAGTTCTGTCAATACCTCCAGTGGTATTCCATGGCCAAATAGCTTAATAGATTTCGGAAGACGCCTGAGTGGCGCAGGATACTTTAAAGGGTCAATAGATGAGACTCGTATTTCAAGTGCCGCAAGATCAGCAGGGTGGACCTTAACAGAATATAATAATGGGTCAAGCCCAGCGACATTCTTTAATACCGACACTGGGACTGTGCCGACAGCCACTACATTGAATACCGGCGCGCATGATATCACGATTTCCGGCAACCTTACCAATTTAAACAACTCTACCATAAACAGTTCCGGCACCGTCACCTTCAATGGTATCACAAATGGTCACACAATCACCTCCGGCACTAACTGCCCGTTCAACAATATCTCCTTTACCGGTTCTGGCGGTGAATGGACGCTACAGGATAACATGACTGTAAACGGGACATTCATAGTAACCAATGGCAAATTCATCTCAGGGGCACATACCGTTAATGTCCAGGGCGCCAATGCTACATATAAGAACGGTGATATTAATGTAGCCAATACCACATGGACGAATGGCACCCTGAATATACAAACAGATACCGACCAGGCTCTTCCTGCCGGTGAGACATACAATAACCTGACTATTGGCAGATATGACGATGTCACCGGTACCACTACCTATAACAGCATGGGTTCAGCCGTCATGGTAGGGACTTGGACAATCGATAAGGTCGGTAGTAACGTAGTAGTTCTGCTGAACGTAACTGCAACCGGAGTCAATAAGGTCTATAATGGGAACGCAAATGCCTCTGCTACTGTATTATCCAATGATGGAGTGACAGGCACAGGCTACGGCGTTACGAGCAGTTTCTCAAGCGCCCACTTTGACACTAAGGATGTCGGTACCAATAAGCCAGTGACCATCACAGGTATCGCTAAGGGCGGCCCTGATGCCGATAAGTATACATTTGGTTCTGTGCAGTCGACGACCACCGCTAATATAACAGCTAAGAATCTCACATCTTCTTATACAGCTGATAATAAGGTGTATGATAGCTTTGCCACTGTTACAGTCCATGGTTCTTCAGCCGATATAGAATCAGGCGATACAGTAACATTCAGCCAATCGGCTTCATTTGTGAATAAGGATGCCGGAAACGGTAAAAATGTTAATGTGACGAGCATAGTACTGGGTGGAGCTGACTCAGGCAACTATCATCTGACTTCTACCACAGCGGTAACCACAGCTGATATTACCAAAGCAGATCTTACAGTAACAGGCATAACCGCGAGTAATAAAGTATACGATGGTACTACCACAGCAACGCTTAATACCACAGCCGCCGCGTTACAAGGAATATTTGGCCTAGATATAGTAGATTTGAACAAAGTAGGCGCTGTAGGTACTTTTACCAGTGCCGACGCTGGTAATGCAAAGATTGTAACCGTATCCGGCCTTACCATATCAGGCGCTGGTTCGGGGAACTATGCGTTAATCCAGCCTACCACAGTAGCTAATATCACACCTGTGCCTGTAACGGAGAATAATACAACTACCATTAAAGGCTATGAGAATGTCACTAATCCCGGAGGCCTTGTTCCGCCCAATACCAGCAGTAACACCCAAGCTCCCGACCAGGGCTCTAAAGGCGCAGTTATAGATATAACAAATGGCGATACAATAAATTTAGCAGATGCTTCATCAAGCTCTAATAATAACGTACCGGCTCCCGGTAATGCCGAGACACCGAATCAGGCAGGCGCCGGTGAAGATACTGGTACGCCTCTAAGTGATAAGACGAATACAGGAGATGTCACATTGACCTCAACGAGCAGTAATACAGCTTCAAATAACGCTAATAAGTCTAAGGCATCTACCGAAAATATCACCGACACAGAAGAAGTGGCGATGTCCGATGGTCAGGGTGATCTGGTCGGATCGAATACATTTGATAATACAGCATCCGGTGATGACGGCCAGCCTCCATCATACGATGGTAAATCTTATAAGAAAAAATACAAGGCCGGCAAATATCGAACCGTCGTAATAGTCATAGAAGGTAGGGTCGCAGTCGCCAGCTATACCGACAAAGGCCCCGATTATGCTAATGCTAAGATACTTGTCGGTGGGGAGAAGGTCGAAAGGATAGGGAGAATAAGCGGTTAGTTGACTTAGCTCTCCTTGTATGTTAGATTGTTCTCATGAAAAAAGTATTGAAAATAATACTGCCGATAGCGCTATTTTTAATCCTTATCACTGCTTCGCTCGAAGGCGTTTATGGTTCCAATGCTCAACCCACAGGAAACGATTATCTCTCAGCACAGAACATGGGCAGAGTGCAAATAGTTACCGCGCTTATCAATGGCGCCAGCCAGGGTGGCGTTACGATCAAACAGACGAGCGTATCATATTGCAAAAAACTTGACGCATTTTATGCTAAGCATCCGGATATGAAGAATCAGCCTCTGGCGGTAGTATTGAAAACACTAATAATTATGGAATACGACTGGTCCCAGAAGGGCGTCGATAAAGATGCTCTCGCCAGGCAGTTCCTGGGTGAGAAACTCTACCAGGAAAACAAAGCTCGGCTGAAGAGATAGGAAGATAGGGACTGTCCCAAAGCGCACAATGGAATGGGGCTGTCCCTTATATATAAATGGAAGACCTGAAACGTAAGCTTAATCCCTCACAGTATGAAGCGGTTAGTACGATCGACGGCGCTGTCCTCGTCATAGCGGGTGCCGGCAGTGGCAAGACCCGAGCTATCGAATATCGCGTCCTTCATATGGTGGAGAGCGGTATAAAACCGGAATCGATACTCCTTCTCACTTTCACCAGAAAAGCCTCCCACGAAATGCTGACGCGCACCGCCAGACACGACGGCCGTTGCAGGAACGTAGAAGGCGGCACGTTCCATTCATTCGCTTTTAAGACCTTGAAAAAATACGCTAAGGTGCTGGGACTGTCCAGCCTTTTTTCGATATTGGATGAGGCCGACGCCGAGGATGCTATTCACAGGTGCTCCGCAAAGGTTGGCCTGGTAAGTAAGGATAAGAAGGTGCCTAAGAAAAACACCCTCCGCAGTATAATAAGCACATCGATCAATAAAGGCCTTTCGATAGTGGATATCCTCGAAAAAGAGTATCCGCATTTCATAGAGCTCGCCAAAGAGATAGACCTTTTGAGAAAAGAATACGCCTCATATAAGATAGAAAAGAATTACATGGACTATGACGACCTCCTGGTATATCTGCAGATGCTATTAAAAGTGGACGAGATGCGTAAAAAATTGTCGGAGAAATATAGATATGTCATGGTCGATGAATACCAGGATACAAATATCCTGCAGGGCGACATAGCCTATCTTCTGGCCAAAGAGCACGGCAATATCATGGCGGTCGGCGACGATGCGCAGTCGATATATGGCTTCAGGGGTTCGTCGCACAAGAATATAATGGAATTCCCTAAGAAGTTCCACAGCTGTAAAATAATAAAACTTGAGGAAAATTATCGAAGCACCCAGGATATATTGGATGTGGCAAATTCGGTATTGGCGAATATGGGCAATAAATATTCTAAGTGTCTTATCTCGACCAGGCGTGACGAGATCGAGAAGCCGAAGCTTAGTTTCTTTAAGAACGTTTACGATGAGGCCTCGTGGATAGTAGGTAAGATAATTGAAGGCAGGAGTAACGGTGTAGACTTTCATCAACAGGCCGTCCTTTTTCGTTCGGCGTATGTATCGATACCGCTTCAGGCTGAGCTCAGTAAACACGGCATTCCTTACGAGGTCTTCGGCGGCCTTAAGTTCTACGAGACTGCGCATGTTAAGGATCTGCTTGCCCATATGAAGGTAGTGCTGAATGTAAAGGATGAGATAGCATGGCATAGGATGCTCACCCTTATCGAAGGCATCGGACCAAAGACGGCCGATAAGATCATAGAAGATATGGTGAATAGGGTCTCCATCGGCGATATCATCGAGAAGACGATGGGCGTCGGTGATAAGTTCGGAAAGGCATCGAGAAATCTGTGTAAGCTCAAATCGTTTTTAAAGTCGGCTGACGGCTCCAGGCTTAGTCCGGGTTCGCTCTACGATATCGCGCTTGATTATTATCTGCCGCTTATGAAGGAGAAATTCGATGATTGGCATATACGCATCAATGACCTCGAGACATTGAGACAGATAGCGGCTCGTTATGATGAGCTGGGAGATCTGCTCGCGGATTTTGCCATAGAACCGCCCGATCGGTCCGTATTAAAAGTGGAGCCTGCGGCCAAGCACGAAGAGAAGCCTCTCACCCTGTCTACGATCCATTCATCTAAGGGTCTCGAATGGGATTCGGTGTATCTCATAAGCCTTATAGACGGAGTCTTACCGTCCAGTTTTGCCCTCGATAATGAGGAGGAGATAGAGGAAGAGAGCCGCCTATTTTATGTGGCTGTTACCAGGGCTAAGAACAAGCTATATATGTCAATGAGCCACGAAGGCTTCAGGGGCGGTATAAGCCAGTTTAATAAGGTATCCAGATTCCTCGATGCACCGAATGTACTTGCCGGGCTCGATCAGAAGGTCATATTTGAACCCACTGAAAACCCGGATATAGATCTGGATGATTGCGATGGCATAATGCCGGCCTACAATAAAAACTCCCTCCTCAGAAAAGTGATCGATAGATACGCGTAAAAATAGGGACTATCCCTAATTATTTGCCCATCAGGTGCCTACTTTTTCCCAAATTTTCCTTGATAGCATATCCTTCGCAGTGTAAAATACCATCGATGTAGGGATTGTCCATGGCATGTAGCTTTTCCCGGAGATTCAATGAAACGATATGAGCAGTTCCCCCATACTTCCGACATAGGCGTGCATGTATATGGTAAGGATCTGCGCGATCTCTTTGAGAACGCGGCTTTCGCCATGTTCGACGTGATAGCGGATCTCGAGAATATATCGGGCGATATGGAAGAGACCATTGAGCTCGAGGCCCAGGACCAGGATTTACTGCTTGTGGCTTGGCTCGACGAGCTTCTATATAAGTTTTTCACTAAAGGCTTAATATTCTATAAGTTCCAGGTGGAACTATTGACCGAATGTGAACTGAAGGCTAAGGCCTTCGCCAGGCCGGTAGCTGTAAACAGAAACCGCCTTAAGACAGAGATAAAGGCCGTAACATATAGCGGACTGAAGATCAGAAAGTCCGATGCCGATTATGAAGTAGAGATCATCTTTGACGTTTAGAAGCTGACATATATGACCGTATCGCCAAGTGTGCTCGAGCGTATAGATCAATTCAGGTGGCGGCTTCCCAGGCATTATAAAGATGGGATGCGCGTCGACGGGGTTATATATGCCTCCGAGGACATGCTAAAGGATATCTTAGCCGATAAGGCCCTCGACCAGGTCGCCAATGTAGCGTTTTTACCGGGAATTGTCAGGCATTCGCTAGCGATGCCGGACATCCACTGGGGTTATGGTTTTCCGATCGGCGGTGTAGCCGCGACGGACGTAGATGCCGGCGGCGTGATTTCTCCCGGCGGTGTTGGTTTTGACATAAATTGCGGCGTCAGGCTGGTAAGGTCGAATCTTCACGAGGAAGATTTGCGGCCGAAACTGCAGGATCTGGTTTATGCTCTTTACAATAATGTGCCGGCAGGCGTAGGCTCCAAGGGCGATATAAAGGTCAGTGAGAAGGAAGAACGGAAGCTTCTGGCTGATGGCGCCGGCTGGGTCGTAGCTCACGGTTATGGCAGGCAGGACGATCTGGAATATACCGAGGACCGCGGAGCTATAAAAGGCGCCAATCCTGACGCTGTATCGGACAGGGCCTATGAGCGCGGAAAGCGCCAGTCGGGCACGCTGGGCTCAGGTAACCATTTTCTCGAGGTTCAGGTTATAGACGAGATTTACGATGAGACGTTGGCGGGCGTATTTGGGCTCGAGAAAGGTCTGATCACGCTGATGATACATTCAGGCTCGCGTGGATTAGGCTATCAGGTCTGTGACGAATATGCTAGGGGCATGATAAAATGTCTATCGAAATATAATATATCCGTGCCGGATAGACAGCTTGCATGCGCGCCGGTAAATTCAGATGAGGGAAAGGCGTATTTGGGGGCGATGAAGTGCGCGGCCAACTACGCATGGGCAAATAGACAATGTCTGATGCATCTGGCCAGAGTAACACTCGAAAGAGTATTTAACCTGGGCCCTAAAGATTTGGGGATGGAGCTCATATATGACGTGGCTCACAATATCGCGAAGATCGAGAAGTATAATATAGACGGTAAGGAGAAGACGCTCTGCGTCCACAGGAAGGGCGCTACGAGAGCTTTTCCGCCGGGGCATCCGGATCTGCCGGCAAAGTATCGCAAGATCGGACAGCCCGTTATAATTCCGGGCGATATGGGCAGGAATTCGTATCTGCTCGTCGGTTCGGAAGGCGCAGAAGAGACATTCTACTCGACTTGTCATGGAGCGGGCAGGCGGCTATCGAGGACCGCGGCAGTTCTCGCCTGCAGAGGCAGATCGATCGCAAGAGAGCTTCAGGATAAAGGGATATTTGTTAAATCCAGCGGTAGGGAGACATTGGCAGAAGAGGCACCGGAGGCATATAAAGACATTAATCAGGTAGTGAATGTGGTGAGCGGCTCCGGCATATCGAAGCGCGTTTGCAGAATGAAGCCAATAGGTGTGATTAAGGGATAGGGGCTGTCCCTAAAGAAGATACAAGGAGATTTATGTTAGATTTGAAATTCATAAGAGAAAATAGAGAGCTGGTCAAAGAAGGCATGAAAGCTAAGAACCAGAAGATCGATATTGACGAGCTTCTAATGCTGGATGAGGATCGCCGTAAACTTCTGGGCGAGGTGGAAGCTCTTAAAGCGGATCGTAATAAAGCAAATGACCAGATATCGACTTTAATGAAGGAGAAGAAGAACGCCAAAGAGATTATTGAGAAAATGAAGGTTGTATCCCAAAAGATATCCGAGTTAGATGTAAAAGTGGGTGAGCTAGACCAGAAAATAGAGAAAATAACATATATAATCCCAAATATACCCGATAAATCGGTTCCGATCGGCAGTCCGGAAGCCAATAAGATAGTTAAGTCATGGGGAGAGAATCCAAAGTTCAACTTTAAACCTAAGACCCATATGGAGATAGCCGAGTTACTCGACATCATAAGCTTCGGCATTGCGGCTAAGATTACCGGTTCTAACTTCGTGCTATTCATGGGCCAGGGCGCCAGGCTCGAGCGGGCACTCATTAACTTTATGTTGGATCTGCACACAAAAAAACATGGGTACAGGGAGATGTTCCCGCCGTTTCTGGTAAACAGGCGCAGTATGATAGGTACGGGCCAACTGCCCAAACTCGAAGAGGATATGTACAGGTTGAAAGAAGAGGATCTGTTTCTGATACCGACGGCAGAAGTCCCTGTTACCAATATCCATTCGGGCGATATCCTGGAAGAGGACAAACTTCCTATACGTTACACAGCCTACTCGGCCTGTTTCAGGCGCGAGGCCGGATCATACGGTAAGGAGACTAAGGGCCTGATCAGAGTGCACCAGTTCGATAAGGTCGAGCTCGTTAAGTTTGTGAAGCCGGAGACTTCATTTGATGAGCTGGAGGCATTGCTGGCGGATGCGGAAGAGGTACTGCAGATATTAAAGATTCCATATAGAGTGAAGCTGTTGGCGTCGGGCGATATGTCGTTCGCCGCCGCTAAGTGCTACGACATCGAGATATTTGCCGCAGGTGTGAATAATTATCTGGAGGTCTCGAGCTGTTCATGTTTCACAGATTTTCAGGCGCGCCGCGCTAATATCCGCTACAGACAGAAGGATACGAAGAAGACGGCGTTCGTCCATACATTGAATGGCTCCGGTGTAGCGCTACCCCGGCTCGTCGTAGCAATATTAGAGAATTACCAGAACGAGGACGGCACTGTAAATATTCCCGAAGCCCTCGTATCGTATATGGATGGTGTTAAGGTCATAGGCAGGGACTGTCCCAAAACGTAGCCTGTCCGTGGATTGGGATTGGCCCATGAGAATTGCAATACCAAAGAGAAGGTTACATTATGTGGCTTAAGGCTATTAAATTTATCACAGGAATTATTTCGATACCCATAATGGTATCGGTCTCCAAGGCGTTCTATGTCAATATCGTAGCTGTCGCAGAGCTTGCCGGCATATTGAAGTACTTCATGTGGGGCATCGGAACATATGTAGGCCTGCACCTCTTATTTTATAAGCCGACATTCGTATATGTGCTGGGCCATGAGGCGGTCCATGCGGTCACATCATGGGCCATGGGCGGTAAGATTAATTCTTTTAAGGTGTCGGAAGAGGGCGGCAGTGTCTCTACGACGAAGACGAACGCATTCATTGAGCTGAGCCCATACTTCATACCGATATATGCCATAGTGATAATGGCGGTCTATTTCATCGTGTCCTATTCGTATAAGATCAATGGCGCCACATTCGTATATTTAATAGGATTTGCATTAGCCCTTCACGTGGTTATGACTATAGAGGTGATGAAGACCAGACAGCCGGATATGATGAAGTCCGGTTATCTCTTCTCGATAGTCGCCGTATATGTGCTGAATATAATAATAATCGCGGGTCTATTTGGCCTGATATTTCATTCATTCTCGACGAAGAAGTTCTTTGTAGACAGTTTTGCATATTCAAAAGATATTTATACTGCTATAGTGAAGCAGTTATTCTTTTAGATTTAGCGGAGGAGTGGCAGAGTGGTCGATCGCGGCAGCCTTGAAAGCTGTTGTTCGCGCAAGCGAACCGTGGGTTCGAATCCTACCTCCTCCGCCATCTTATTACAAGGGGCTTCTGTTTAACGACGGAAGTCCCTCTTTTTCTTCATTTTCTCGTATTATGCCGTCGGCAAGTATCGTCAGCCCTTAAACAGTCCTCATCAGTTGTAGTCAGTAGTCAAAATCCTAAATACCCCAAAATTGTTGGCAAGAATGTTGGCAAATTTGTATTTTTAGCGGTCGGCGTATGCCTGCCGTTTTTTGTTTTTATGTTGGATAGTAATCGGAACCCTAAAATAGCGTAATAAGGAAACCCTGGCAACAGGCTCCAGAACCGTTGATATAGGCCCGATGTGTTTAAGGTAGCATAAACATGTCAGGTCTATTTTATTAGACCGGGAAAGGCGGATAAGGAGTATGAGTATCAGAGGTGTTATCAAGTGGTACCACACCAAGAAGCATTTCGGGTATCTGTTGTCCGATAATAGGGAGATTTTCTTTCATATTAACGATTGCGGAGACTTTGTCCCGCAGGAAGGAACCCTCGTTCAATTCGAGATGGGATTGGATCGAGCCGGAAGAGCGAAAGCTATAAACATAACAAGAGTATGCGTAGGAGTGTGCCATGAATACAATAACAAATAATGTTTTAAGTTCTCATTACAAAGACGGTGTAAACAAAATACCACATCAGCTGCAAAAGGACAGCATCGGTTTTGTGAAGCTGCCTCCCCGATCCAAAGAGCCGTTCGAAATGGCCTGGCAGAAGAAAGCATACTCACATACCGCTATTCAATCGCATATCAATCAAGGCGGTAATTACGGAGTTCTCGGTGGAGTCGGTGATTTGATTATTATCGATGCCGATACTCCGGAGATAAGCGACCTTGCCCAGTCAATGCTTCCGAGCACATTCACCATAACGACTCCAGGAAAAGGGCGTCACTATTATTTTATCTGTAAGGACATCAAGAAGAAGATTGTCCTCAAGAAAGGTGAGACGCACTTCGGAGAAATAATTTCATCAGGATCGCAAGTAGTCGGAGTAGGCTCTATTCATCCGGTTACAAATACGGAGTATGTGGTTAGCAATGACGTTGAGATTGCTACGGTTAGCCGCGAGCAGATCTATTCGGAGCTTAGAGAGTATATACCTTTAGATCTTCCCCAAGAAGAGGCAGGGGATATCAGTATTCTCGATGTACTTTCAAGAGCGAATATCTCTACCAGAAGAATTGGTGGTCAGTTGGTGTGTGGACATCCGGTTCACGGCTCAACGAACAACAATAACTTCGTGGTGCATCCTGATAAGAACGTCTGGTGTTGTTTCAGGTGTGGCACTGGCGGTGGGGCATTGTTACTCATTGCCATATTAGAGAAGATCATTGATTGCTCTGAGGCGCGGCCGGGTGGGCTCAAGGGAGAGAAGTTTTTAGAGACGTGCCGGATTGCTAAGGAGAAATATGGATTTGATATTAAAAAAGTCGGCGGCAAGAAACTTCCTCAAGGGGAAATACTAACCCGGCTTTGCGAGGATAACATAAAGACTTATTTTACAGATCAACAGGGAGAGCCATTCGTTGTGGTGCCGGTCGGCGATCACGATGAAACATGTTCCGCGAGAAGCACGCATTTGAGAAATTGGCTGGCAGGGATATTCAGAGAGAAAAACCAGCACCCCCCGACTAGTGACGCGCTAAAACAGGCGCAAATACAAACTGAGGTCAGATGTTCGAAGTTTCCTCAAACAGAGCTATTCAATCGTATGGGATGGCATGAAGGAGCAATTTATTATGATCTTACAGCGCCGGATTGGAGTGGGATAAAAATTACAAAGGAGGGATGGGAAATAACCGAACTACCTCCCGTGTTTAGAAGGTATAAGCATCAGGCTAAACAAGTTGTTCCTATTAAGGAGGGAGATCCGAGAAACCTTCTAAAATTCTGCAATATCCGCGAAGACGACCATTGCTTGTTTATGGTTACCTTAGCAACCTTCTTTATCCCGGACTTCCCCCACGCTATACCTAATCTTGATGGAGCGCAAGGTTCAGGCAAGTCAGTCACTAGCAGGAATATTAAAAATCTCGTAGATCCCTCAGTAGTAACGCTTATGTCTACGCCCAAAGATCTTGAGCATGTTCAGATGACTGCGGAAAAGCATTGGGTTAGCACGTTTGATAATATTTCGCGGGTTCCGGAATGGTTTAGTGATTTTCTATGCCGGGGGGTTACGGGGGAAGGAGATATGAAACGAAGCCTCTACACAAATGATGATGAGTTTATACGGGCATATCGAAGATGCTTTGTATTGAATGGTATTGGCACTTATGCTGAGCGCCCGGATCTCTTGGATCGCTCAATCATATTCGAAATCCCGGATTTAGGTGTGAAGCGACCTGAGGATGACATTAAGGCGGAGTGGAAGCAAATACTGCCGGGGATTCTTGGGGGATTCTTTACTGCCATATCAAAGGCCATGGGGGTAGTTGACCAGATTAAAGGCCACGAAGCATTCAGAATGTCGGATTTTGCCCGATGGGGGGCGGCATTGGCTGGACCTCTCGGTTATTCGCAGGATGAATTTTTCAAGGACTACCAGGGATCGATTGATCGTAAATGGGAGGAGGCCGCTGACGTAAACACGCTAAACGGCAAGATTGTTGAGTTAGTGAAATCGAACAGTGAATGGAAAGGCTCATTTTCAGATCTATTGGAGGCAATTAACCCTAAATCTGGCAGGGATAGAACCCTTCCGGATAGTGCAAGAAAGTTATCTTCTGCGCTGAAGAGAATAGGGCCGCTTTTAAAAACTAGCGGAATCAAGGTGATCTATCCAACTAGGCGGGAACCGGGGACGGGGAGAAAACACATTATTCTACAATGGCTTGATGAGCAAATAAAGGGTGTGAATGTCGGTGTGAGGAACTCTGAGCGTCCTGTGAATGTCGATGACACATTTGACCCCGAATTGCTCTAAAACCAAGAATGGAGGTAATAATGGTAGGTTTGTTTGTGAATGTCGTGTGAATGTCTCCGAGACGTTCACAGTTCCTCACATAGATGTTCACAAGCGGATTTGTGCTTGGGTGTGAATGTAGTGAATGGGAATCCTTCTCTTGATGAAAAAAGAAAATATAGGGTATAGAGAGAAGAAATAGGTATGTATAACTACAATCCTTAAAAGGTAGGAAAAGACGTTCACTATGTTCACAATGCTCATTTTTAGGCGTAGTTATTTGGTCAAAAAAGGAGGATCAAAATGGAAGATAAAAGCGTTGTAAAGCAACAAAAAACACCACATAGGTGGAAGAAGGGGGAATCTGGTAATCCTAATGGTAGGCCGAGGAAGCCGGAGGCAGAGATGCTTAGAGAGGCGCTGGAAAAGGCAAAAAACAAACTTGGAAAGGATTTCATTGAACACTTTGTCGAATTAGCGTATAGAAACCCTCAAGTCGCTATTGCCTTAGCTAAGAAGCTCTTGCCGGATCAACTGCTAGGAAAGGGGTTTAGTAACGAAGCTGTTAACTATTTCCACAACATACAAATAGAAGGTAAAACCTTGGAGGAGCTAATTACAGATGCGAACGCTCGATTATCCGCTCAGTTTGAAAGAAAACCAGTCATTCAGGAATAGGTTATACGAATCCTGCGCAAGTGATCCGGCACTAGCCGCTGACATTAAGGCGATATGCGCTGCTGACATCATTACATGGATAAATCTATTCTGCTATACCAAAGATCCGCGCCGGAAACCTGATATATTACCCTTTATTTGCTATCCATTTCAGAAGGAGGGTATTGTAGAAATACAGTCAGCCATTAGAAATCAGTATGATTTGCTTATGGAGAAATCAAGAGATGTTGGGGCTTCCTGGATGACTTTGTATGTGTTTACCCATTTCTGGCTATTTGAGAAAGGTTCTGATTTTAGGATAGGATCGAGAAAGGAGGATTTTGTAGACAAATTGAATGATATAGATACATTACTTGAGAAAATACGGTTTACACTAAAAAAACTACCCATTTTCTTATTGCCAAAGGGTTTTGTGCCCGATGAACACTGTGCGTATATGCGCATAATGAATCCAGAGAACGGAAATGCCATCATCGGAGAGTCGGCAAATCCTAATTTTGGTTCGGGCGGTAGACGAAAAGCGGTGCTCTTGGATGAATTTGCAAAGTGGGATGATTCCGTGGCGGAAGCAGCCTGGACCTCAACGGCTGATGTTAGTCCGTGTCGGATTGTAGTGTCTACCCCGGTCGGTTCGGCAAATAAGTTTGCACAACTTGCTAGTGGCACGAAAGAAAAAATTAAAAAGCTCACAATTCATTGGACGCTTCATCCAGATAAGGCAAAGGGTGCATATTACCTCGATAATGGCGTCCAGGTGCCAATAGAATCGCCCGAAAAGGCTTTCACCATGTGGAGGCAGGGGATTAGAGTTAGGTCGTACTGGTATGACGCTGAGGCCGAAAGGCGCTCTGAATCAGATCTGGCCCAAGAAGTCGATATAGACTATTTACAATCCGGACACCCATTTTTTAACTTAATGTCACTAAGCAAACAGAAGATATGGAAGTATATTGAGCGCAAGCTCCCTACGGACTTAATTCCGCATGGTTATCATATTAAAGTGAAACCTGTTGAAGTCGATAATAAAATAGAACTCAGGGAAGGAGTTGATGGATGGCTAAGGGTCTATGAGTTACCACAAAAAGGTTATCAATATGTAGTCAGTGCCGATGTGTCAGAAGGATTGGCAAAAGGGGATGAGTCTTTTGCGGTAGTTAGAGATAAAGCAACGCGCAATGTTGTCGCGTGCGCAAACGGTCTTTACCCACCTGATGATTTTGCGGTTAAGCTCTATAAAATCGCTCAATTCTATAATAAGGCAGAGCTGGCTCCCGAAAACAATAATCATGGCTATTCTGTATGCTCGGATCTAAAAAAGATGGACTGTAATCTTTATCAAACAAAACGTATAAGCGTTGATGGTAAGGAAACAATCGTCAAGGCAGGGTGGACAACGGATGCACGCTCAAGACCGGCAATGCTTGATCAATTAGAAGAGGAGATTAGAAAAGAAGCCATTGAGCTACGAGACGAGGTATTGATAAGCCAGGCCAAGACATTCGTTAGCAATGCCAGGAATGGTAAGCCCGAAGCAGAAGGCGCCTTTCATGATGATGGCATATTGGCATGTGCAATAGGGTCGGCTATAATTAAAGAGCATCCGTTTAAGCCGAAGGCAATACTTGACGCCAGAAGAGCGCAGCTAGTTGCCGAAGCAAGGCGGCCTCTATTTGGCTTTAGAAAGTAGTGCAAACAATCCTCCCCCGCGAAAACAGCACTTTTAGCAAGGTAAAGATGGCGGGTCAAATAATCGTTCGATTGTTGCGTGCCAAGGTAAGCTCTTTGTAAACTGACCGAATGAAAAGGAGTCGGTTGTGCTAAATGTCCATCAGCACATAGTCTGAGGTGCAGGGCTGAGGGGTAACCAACAGTCTTGAAGCCACCTGACAAAGCCGAGAATATGTCGGCGAGACAAACAAGCAGGCCGTAATACGTATGAACCCAGATGTAGCCTCGTTAAACGTTATTTAGAAGGGACGACCCTGTAACAATTTGGGGAAGTCAGTAATTAGGCTGGATAAATGGACAAAAGAAAGCCTAATCCTTCTCGGGGTAACAGGGACGGCATGTTTGGAAAGTTTATGAAAGGAACTTGGGAGAACCTGCTGTGAGCGGTATCGAATCCTATAAGGCAAAGCCGAAAGGGAAGAGATTGCAGCAGGTAGTCGGATGAGCCCATATTAGCAATGATAGTAGAGACATTATAACTCTACTTATGCGAAGGGGCTCTAATTTAGCAAGGGTTTCCATGCGAAGGGAGGGATTTAAGTAGATTGGTGAATAACCTAAAAACTACGGATAAGGTTCAGGAACTTCAGCGGAAACTATATCTTAAGGCAAAGTCCAACGTAAACTTTCGTTTCTATGCGCTGTATGACAAAGTTTACCGAACGGATGTTTTGAGGAAAGCCTGAGAAAGGGTTAAGGCCAATAGGGGTGCGCCTGGTATTGATGGGCAGGCCTTCGGGGAAATCGAATCTGCAGGTGTGGACAATTTCCTTATGGGTATCCAGCAGGAACTGAAGGCGAGGACATATCGCCCTCAGCCTGCAAGGAGAGTCTATATCCCCAAGTCAGACGGGGGTAAAAGACAGCTGTCAATACCGACAATCAAGGACAGGGTCGTGCAGTCAGCATTAAAGATAGTCATTGAGCCTATCTTCGAGGCTGACTTCACAGACTCCTCCTACGGCTTCAGGCCGAAGAGGTCGGGTCAACAAGCCGCCCTTGAGGTGCGTAAGCTACTCAACTTTGGCTTCAAAGAGGTAATCGAAACGGATATTGAGGATTGCTTTGGCTCAATTCCGCATCGAGAGCTTCTTGACATGATAGCCAAAAGAGTGGCAGATGGCAAAATCCTCTGGCTGGTAAAGCTATTTCTCAAGGCGGGCGTAATGGATGGAAAAGACAGGTGGACAGATAATAAAGGTACGCCGCAAGGCGGGGTAATTTCGCCCCTCTTGGCAAATATCTATCTTAATGAGATAGATAAGAGCTGGAAGCCTTTAAATTATTCCGCCCGTCTCATCCGTTACGCTGACGATATGGTTATTATGACCAAGTATCGCTCGCAAGAGACGATGGCAAAACTGGAGGGAATAGTTACCCGATTAAAGTTGCGGCTCAAGCAGAGTAAGACCCGCACACTTAACGCCGAGTGCGAGACATTTGACTTCTTGGGTTTTACCTTTACGAAAGCCTTGAAACAAGGCACGAGAGACAAGCGAACAGCCTATTACTTTCCTTCTCATAAGGCCGAAAATGCCATACGAGAGAAGATAAGGAAGTTAACAGGCTATCGGCGTCCTGTAAAGGTAGAACAAATAGTCGAAGAGCTTGCACCTGCGTTAAGAGGTTGGGTAAATTACTTCAGGATTGCCAATTCCTCAAAGAAGTTCGGGAAAATTAATCGTTACACTGCGCAGAGAATAAGAAAGTTTATGCGTAAACGCGGAACGAAGTCAGGCTATGGTTATAAGCTCCGAGTCAATCAGCGATTTTGACATAAAACAGCCAAAGAGTTTACTCGAAAATCGTCCTTTCTTACAACCTCTTCCAATACTCCGCTTCCTTCACTTTTGATACTTTCCACGTTTTGTAAAGCGAATACCGACTCTAGGAT
>CAIMPC010000036.1 GCA_903843285.1 Candidatus Omnitrophota bacterium | reverse complement strand
TTGTGGAGAAGTCCTTAGATGGTGTCATCGTTACGGATCTTAACGGTACGGTCTGTTTTGCCAATCCTTCCGCAGCGCGGATATTCAGAGTTAAAAGAGAGGATTTTATAGGTCAGAGCTTCGGCACACCAATTGTTGAAGGCGAGATAGCGGAGGTCAGTATAATTCGGCAGAATAATGAGACGGGGACAGGTGAAATGCGTGTCAGCCGGACCGGATGGAACGGTCGCGACGCACATTTGATCATTGTTCATGACATCACTGAGCGCAAAAAAGCCGAGGAGATCCTCTCGGAATCGTATAAACAACTGAAAGATACACAGCAGAAGCTGATCCAGTCTGAGAAGGAGTCCGCTCTGGGCCGCTTCTCTCTCGGTATATCCCATGAGGTTAAGAACCCGCTGGCCATTATACTGGGAGCTTCGGACTTCCTGGATGCGAAATTATTCGATAGTCCTCTGGATATAAAAGAAAATGTGAAGATGATAAAGCGCTCGGCATTGAGGGCCAATAACATATTGGAAAATCTACTGCAGTATATGCGTCCTTCTTTGAATAAAAACGAAGATGTAAGCCTTAATTTACTGGTGAGTGAAGCTGTAAAATTATTCAAAATACAGTCTTCATTAGTTAGGGTTGATATATTGACTGAACTTAGCCCTAAAGATACGCGCGTTAATGTCGATATAAACCAGATACAGCAGGTAATATTTAATTTAGTGAAGAATTCTGTCGAAGCTTGTCAGTCTGGAGGCAAGGTAATCGTAAAGACCGATAGCTTAGGGGGTTCAGGGATAATCAGTGTAATAGATAATGGCTGTGGAATGTCCAGGGAGACATTGTCCGGTATCTTCGAACCGTTTTTCACTACGAAAAGGCCCGGGAAAGGCACGGGGCTGGGCCTTGCCATCTCTAAGACTATAATCGACAACCATCATGGTAATATCATGCTGGATAGTGAAGAGGGGAAGGGTACCACAATAAAGATAGTATTGCCTATTTTGAAGGTTTAGTAGGTTTTAGGGCGTTTCTATAAAGTGCTAAAGTGTGAAGTGTGAAGACATGACCCCTATGATATGACCCCTATGGCAAAAAAATATTATATTATAGCAGTCTGTTTTGTTTCTGCTTTTATAGCCGCGGTGTTTGTCATATCTTTTGCGGGGATGCATAAACATAGACCTACTATAAAAGTCGGGATACTCCATTCTTTTACCGGCACGATGGCCATCAGCGAAAAGCCGGTTGCGAGTGCCACTTTATTAGCTCTGGAGGAGATTAATAAATCTGGCGGCTTGCTGGGGATGGAGATAGAGCCGGTCATAGCGGACGGTAAATCTGATCCTAATGTCTTCCAGGAAGAGGCTGAGAGACTCATTACCAAAGAACATGTAAAAGTCATTTTTGGATGCTGGACATCGGCAAGCCGTAAGATGGTAAAACCTGTCGTAGAGGAATACAATTCTATTCTATTCTACCCCGTCCAATATGGGGGGCTTGAAGAATCTCCGAATATCATCTATCTGGGAGCCGCGCCTAACCAGCAGTTAATCCCGGCGATTAAATGGGCATGCGATAACCTGGGAAAAAGATTTTTCCTTGTCGGCTCAGATTATGTTTTTCCCAGAGTAGCCAATAAAATAGCCACCGATGTGATCGGGTATTTTGACGGCGAGGTTATGGGCGAAGAATATGTTCTGCTTGGCGGGAAAGATTTCGCAGGGATAGCCCGGAAGATCAGAGAGGCAAAGCCGGATGTTATTTTAAGTACTATTAATGGCGAGAGCAATGTAGCATTTTTTGAGGCATTGCATGAAGCCGGAATACCTTCGAGAAAAGTAGCGGTTATGTCGTTTAGTATGTCTGAAAATATGATTACCGCTTTTCGCGCATACCTTCAAAAAAATAATCCGCAGGATGCAGAACATACTTTTAAAGAACAGATGGTCGGGACCTACGCCTGCTGGAATTATTTTGAAAGCATCGATAATCCTTTAAATAAAGATTTTGTCAAAAAATTCAGGAAAAAATTTGGGGAAGGTTATAAAGTAACCGATCCTATGGAAGCCGCTTATTATGGGGTTTATTTATGGAACAAGTCGGTCCGTGATTGTGGAGATGCCGATAATACCAGAAATATTGTAAATCATTTACATTACCTGAGTATGATGGCCCCTGAAGGCATCGTCAGTGTCGCCAGTAATAATCATCTATTTAAAACTGTCCGGATAGGCAGGGTGAATAATGAAGGAGATTTTGATATTCTCTGGGCTTCAAATGGGCCCGTAAATCCGGATCAGTATCCTGATTTCAGGACTAAGGTCTACTGGGAGAACTTGATAGATGGTCTTTATCGTAAATGGAACGGCCGGTGGACTGCCGGCGTATCGCCGGGCGAGAAGAGCGAAAGGTAAACGATGAAACTTTTTGGCAGGCTAAGCATATTTACAAAAATATTCTGGACCTTCTCCTCCATCTCATCAATAGTTATGGTTATAGTAGCTGTCATTAGTTATCATCAATTTGCCCAGTCATTAAGTCTCGCAATCCAGAATAAACTGATCGCTATCAGTGACGGAAGGCAAAACCTTTTAGGAGGCACATTTGACGGTATAGATAGATTTATAACTGAAATAGCATCAGACCCGACGCCTGTGGCAGCATTTGAGAGATTTGACTCAGCTTTTAAAGAATTTGGTGTTGGGAGCCGGGAGCATGATCTCATTAACTCAGAGTATGGGCCTGTATTTCAAAGATATTTTGACGCCAACGATTACTTGTACGACATGCTCTTCATTTCAAGTGAGGGGAATATCATATTCTCCATGAAGCATGAAAAGGATTTTGGAAAAAATCTGAATGACCCTATTCTTAAAAATACCGTGTTGACTGAAACTGTTAACTCTGCCAACGCTTTTTTAAGCACAAGGATTTCCGATTTCGATTTATATCCTCCGTCTAACCGACCCGCGCTATTTATCACCCATCCCGTTTTCTCAAAAAATAAATTACTGGGGATGATAGCATTTCAGATCAATCCGGAAATTATGTATAAGTTCGCGCAGAATTACGTCGGGCTTCCAAGCACAGGAGATATCATTTTTGCAAAACGCTTCGGAGATGAAATTGTTTTTACAACGCCTACACGCTTTAAAGCGGATATGGCGTTTACTCGCGGGGCAAAGTTTGGCTCTGGAAACACTCTTGCTATGCAGAGGGCCATAAATGGGGAGACCGGTATAGGGATTGTAAAAGATTATCGGGGCATTACGGTCTTGGCGCGGTGGCAATATATCCCGCTGTTACGATGGGGTATGGTTGTTAAAGTGGATCTCGCCGAAGCGTTTCGGCCCGTTTATCAATTAAGAAATCTGTATGTGATTATTTTTATCATCACGATCATGATTCTTTTAGTGGTCTCTTTCATGGCCGCGCGCGCGATAGCTACTCCGATAAACATTATCCGCAGCGGATTAAATATTATCGGTAGCGGTAACCTCGGCCATAAAATAGCCCTTAATCGTAGTGATGAGATCGGGGAATTAGTGGATAATTTCAATAAGATGGCGGGAGACCTGAAAAAATCCAACGAAAAACTGCTTCGTTCAGAAAAGTTGGCAGTTGTCGGACAGCTCGCCTCCAGCGTAGCGCATGAACTCAGAAATCCTCTGAGTGTAATGAAAAACGCCGTCTATTATCTGAATATGCTGGGGACAGGCAAGGATAACCCTGACATTAAAGAGAACCTCGCAATTATTTCCGATGAGATAGAAGGTTCGGATAAGGTAATCAGGGATCTATTGGAATTCAGCCATATTAAAAAGCCGGCCTTAAATCCGGAAGATATAAATTTAATCATTAGAGAGACGCTAAATAGGGTAAAGGTGCCCGCCAATATAAAATTGGTTACGGAATTAGGTGAGAATCTGCCGCGGATACAGGCGGATGCCCTGCAGATACGGCAGGTCTTTTATAACTTAGTCTATAATGCCATACAAGCGATGGAAAAAGGAGGAACGCTGACCATCTCATCATGTGTGATGAACGATGTATATATTGCCGTCACGATTAAAGATACCGGTTGCGGCATTCCAGCGGAAAATCTACAGAAGATATTTGACCCGCTTTTTTCCACCAAGACAAAAGGCACCGGACTGGGGCTTTCCGTGGTCGCTTCGTTAGTGGAAGGCCATGGCGGGAGGATAGAGATGAATAGTGAGGTAGGTAAAGGTAGCGCATTTACAGTCAATCTGCCAATTAGAGGGGGGGGGGTAAGAAATGTCGAATAAGGCAAGTATCTTAATCGTGGACGACAATGTTGGCATCTGCAAGACCATGTCTAGCGTTCTGAAGCAAAAAGGATATGATGTCACTACTACAGATAGCGGCCAGAGTGCTATAGAACTGTCAAGGGAAAGGGCTTTTGATGTAATACTTATGGATATTAAGATGCCGGTAATGAGCGGTGTAGAAGCGTCTAAAAAGATAAAGCAGAACCGTCCGTCCGCGGTTGTATTGTTTATGACTGCATTTATGCCGAAGGATTTGGCTAAAGATATGGTGGGGGAAGACGCTTGTGCGGTAATACAGAAGCCCTACGATATTGATATTTTGATAGGTAGGATTCAGGAATCCATTGGGGGTGGGGGGGGGATAGAGGCTTTTTAATAACATTGGTTGATGTCGATGTAGATGCAGGGAATACAATGCAAAATACTCTGAAAGAAAAGGGCTACAGCGTAACTGTCTGCAAGAGCGGCGAGGAGGCGATTGCCTTGGCCAGGGAAAAGCCACGCGATATATTCTTTATTGACATGGAACTTCCGATTTTAAATGGGCTCGAGACCTATCTGGAAATAAAAAAGGTAAATTCCAAAGCAGTGGTGGTGCTGATGACCGCCTTTAGGCAGAAGACAGAGGAGATAGTGCGTCAGACAGTAGAAAAAGGCGCCCACTCTTGTCTATATAAACCATTTGACGTTGACGAGGCGATTTGTATAATCGAGAAAATATTGAAAGAGAAGCAAAAATGAATATTATAATTATTGATGACGACCCTAATGCCCGTAGGACGCTCGGCAAAATTCTGAAGGCCAGAGGTTTTGAGGTTGATGAGGCAGTCACCGGAGCCGAAGCAGTCGCCTCGTGCGGTGCTAAGTTCTTTAATCTTGCGCTGATCGATGTGCGGCTTCCGGATATGAGCGGGTTAGATGTGGTTAAAGCTGTGCGCGGAATCAGCAGAGATACCATTGCCATAATGATGACCGCCTACGCCTCCTTAGATTCCTCCATTGAGGCGATGAATAATGGCGCATATTCCTATATTATCAAACCTATGAATATGGACGCGGTTCTGTCAGTCATAGACAGAGCGCTGGAGGGACAGCGGCTATCGATGGAGAATAGAAACCTTCTGCTGGATCTTAAGAAATCCAACGAGGATCTCGGAAAAGCTTACGATCAGCTGAAAAAAACACAGCGGGAGCTAATCCAGTTAGAGAAGACGGCCGCCATGGGGCGCTTCTCGATATATGTCGCGCATGAAGTTAAGAATCCGATGAGCATAGTGCTGGGTGGGTTGGAGTTTTTGGAGACGAAACTACCTCATAGCGATAAAAATGTAAAAAATACAATGGCCATAGTCAAGAAAGCTTTACTTAGAGCGAACTCTGTCCTGGAGACGCTCCTGCATTATTCCAAGCCGTCAGATTCACAGATTGAGATGATCAGTGTGTCGGATGTTATACAGCCCGTCCTGGACATGGTTACGAGAAGCGCGAGCCTCGCCAACATAATCATAGATACCGAATTTATTCAGGACGCAAAGATCTCGGTCGATAAGAACCAGATACACCAGGCCCTCTTTAACCTATTAACTAACGCCATAGATGCGATGCCGAACGGGGGAAAGATCTCTATTAAAATATACCAGGCGATCATACCCGGAGCGTTGAATGAAAAGATGTCATGCGTGATCGAAGTGGCTGATACGGGCTCAGGTATCTCGATAGATAACATTGCGAGGGTCTCGGAACCTTTCTTTACCACGAAAGATCATGGTAAAGTAAGGGGTACGGGGCTCGGGCTATTCATTACAAAGATGATAATAGATAGCTATAACGGCAAACTGCTGATAGAAAGCACGGAAGGTAAAGGGTCTGTCATGAAGATTGTTCTGCCGCTGGCCGAATAATAAGGGTAAAAACGGGGTCATGTCTTCACACTTCACGCTTGACCCCAATAGGCTCTTAAGGTAAAAACGGGGTCATGTCTTCACACTTCACGCTTGACCCCAATAGGCTCTTAAGAAAAAGCCCCACCAAGTCCTTGACACAGACCGGCACTCCGTTAGTGTAAGATTTAGTGGGGTGCTTAGAAGAGAGAAATAATAGTAGCGGTCGTTTCTTTCTTTTTGGTTCTTTTTCTTTCTTTGTGAATAGTGTGAATATGTGGATAAAAGGCTTGTTTATAAAAATAAAAAAGTGTA
>CAIMPC010000035.1 GCA_903843285.1 Candidatus Omnitrophota bacterium | reverse complement strand
GTTAAAGTCGAGCTTTGTGTTATACAGGGTGAGGCCGTAGGTGGAGGCGGTCTTTGATAAGGCATACATAGACAGCTGCAACAGCTCTCCCTGGCTTACAGCGCTTATCGTGCCTGTGAATATGTCTATGAGTATGGCTCTCGATGATAGGTCTGAAAGAGTGTATGTGATGTTCTGTGGTGATTCCAAGGCGAAGGATAACTGCTGTAAGGAGAATGTGAAGATAATAGCTATGGCTATAGACTTAAATAATGGGTGGTGGATAATGCTATTTAGCATAGTGTAAACATTGTAATAGAGAACGTGATTTAGGGTGAATGGAATAGCGCTGGCATATCATTATGCCAATTAAACAGAACCGTCACCTTTATTGCACTTTTCCCCACTGAGGTTGCTCGTGCAGATGTTTCTTAATCGGACATGGCACAATAAATTGACTCTGACCCCTTTTCCCGCTTTTCCCTTGAACAGAATTGGTAAAAAGAAATGGTTCGCCTACGCGAGCTTAGGGAAAACTATTCTCTGTTGACAGGGGCCTCTTTATGGGCGTCCCCTTTATTTTCTTTCGTTGCCAGATGTTCTCATCTTTTCCATTTCCATTCTAACCATCATGGCGCAGGCATGATACTTATTCAAAAATCTGATACTATACTTTACTCGATTTTCTCTCGTCATATAAAACACTTCGTAATACTCGGTTTGATATTTTTGCATTCCCCATGATGGTGTACACCGCTTGTCACCAGAGTAAAGAAGCCATTCGTCAATTAGCTGTTTCCTTTTTCGTAATTCATTATATATATCTTCAATATAAATATTTTCATAAAACTTAGTATAATTTGTTCTTTTGAATATTTCTGTACCACTTATATTATGGAGCTCTTTGCACATGTACGGAAAATGCACTATATCTCTAATGCATTTTTTTATATCCTTTGATTCCATATAGCCCTCGCTTTATGATCATTTTTTAATTAACGACCATTGGTTAACCCATTGATATCCTTTTTGAGATATCAAATATGCTACTTCCTTTGCAGTTGAAGAAAGTGGATTTATCATATTTTTCGATACGGATAAAATCACTTGTTGACCTTTATCTGCTATTGCATCAAGAAAATGCCTATTAGCAGCCCATTTTTGAAGATCAGATAATGAGTTCCAAATGCTTCCTTCGATACTAAAATAACTGGCACCTTTTTGCTTCGCCTTATCGACATATCCAGGGTATTCCCCTATTACCGCCTTACCGCTATCATTAATATTTTTCTCTGCTTCTGCTCGAACATCACTCGATATGGTAGTATTAGGATCAGTAGCAGATTTGGCTAAGCTTTTCACCCAATCAATAAACCCTTTTCTGTCATTATTACCACCACTGGGTGGAGGATTATCATCATCGTTATAATTATTGCCACCGTATAGGATGGGTACATTGGTCGAGTTAGCACCATTTGCGCCACCCATGAGAAGAACCGCGCCACCCTGCGGGTTCATTATACCACCACCGGCGCTCAGTCCGCCACCGGGAAGCACAGATCCGCCGAGAGGCGACAAAGCCTTCCTTATAGAATCTTCGACATCGGGATTATTAAGTAAGAGATACACACTGCTCCCCGGAGCGGCCATGCCACCGGCTCCACCGAAGAAGTCGTTGGGATCTGGCGGATTATTGCCGAGAGACTCCTCGACAATTCTCTTAATACTGTCGATGGTATACTGGGCGTATTGAGAGCCTACGGGGCTTGCGAGAGAGGTATCTTTGGATAAATTAAATATCTCCTTGTTTATTGTACCGTCACTATTATAGAAATGTTCCGAATAGGATCCTCCCCCAAATGAATCGTATACGTAGCTCATCCAGCCGCCCTGGCCATCGCTCCTTAATTCAAGCGTTGATACTGGTATCTGGTCATGGATAAGCTTACCGTTTTCATAAAAGAGCTTTACTCCGCTTATCATATCCTCAGCGATACCGCTTATGATGGTGGGACCGGAACCGGACTGAACTATCTTTAGAGGCGCTGTATCCGTACCGTAGAATTTGAAGCTGAAGTTATCTCCGTATGATTCTATCTCTGTGGGTATGGTATCCTTCACCTGTATGAATGAGAAGTATCCATCGGATGAATCCACTGATTTAAAGCCGTCTTTGAGGGTGATTTTGCCATCTGAGGTTAGGGCGTAAGTACCTTCCTCGTACAGACAATCCGACTTCCTACCGAGTATTGTACTGAAATCTTCCGATACCATGAGGTATTCGGAGTCGTCATCCTTAACGGGAATACCTATGGCTTTCTTACCGTTTAGCTCAAGAGATGTGGTTCTATTCTCTGATATAGCCTTTTGTATATAACCAGAGATCGTGCCGGATGAAGTGATCATGCTGGTAATGGCGTCATTGGTGAATATGCTAGAGGCATATGTATCGAGTGCTTGAATTAGCCCTTTTTCTCGGATAATATTTGAGAAGTCGAGAAGCTGGGAGATGTAGGCAGATCTCTGCCAGGGGTCATTAACTATGCCAGAATTAAGCGTAAGCGTATTATACGCGGAGCTAGTTAGGACTCCGAATAATCCACGTAGGGGATTATGGTCTGGGGCGAGCAAACCCTCGATTATTCCTGATATGCCTCGGGCGCCAAGAGCAGTAAGAAGCGGGCTCAGCTTCAACGACTCTCCCGCCCATTGCAAACCTATATTAGAAACACCCCCTAATAATCCTGTAGTGACGCTATCCCAAACGCTTCTCACATTACCAAATTGATCTACGCCGGGATTTATCGAACTGCGTATTCCTATACCCACTAGCTGACTGAGCCTTGAATCTACACCCAGTAGCTCGCCAACTTTATTTACGGCGTAGTATGCGAGTTCGGAGGTCATATTGGGTAGGATCGTGGTAGAGAGCGATTGATTGATGGCGTCAAGGCCGGTCAGGGTATATGTCATGACTTCGCCTGCGCTATCTTTTAGGATCTTGCCTGCGCTGTCGTACATGGGCATTTTGACACCATTGAGACTGGCACCTATGAGAGCGCCTGCTCCCAGGCCTATT
>CAIMPC010000034.1 GCA_903843285.1 Candidatus Omnitrophota bacterium | reverse complement strand
TAAATATGGCGGAGAGACTGGGATTCGAACCCAGGGACCCTGTTAGGGGTCGCACGCTTTCGAGGCGTGTGCCTTCAACCACTCAGCCATCTCTCCGTCAACTTGCAACTTCACACGTGTAGGCGCTTTCGCTTCGCGAAATCAGCCACTCAGCCATCTCTCCACCGGTAATACAGCTACTAATCTTTTCGGGTTCTACATGCATGGGACAGTCCCAATCCACAGGCTAACTACCCGTTGGGACAGTCCCTACCGCTGAACCTGCGCTGTGCCTTTTTCTCCGAATGAAGCTTCTTATCTTTCAGCATCTTATCTTTTGCCCTGCGAGACCGCCTTCTCTTCTGACGCCTTATCTTCTCGATCTCCTTGCGCTCGGCAGATTCTCTGCCCAGAAATAGCGACTCGATCTTATTGACAAGGATCCGTCGCGCCAGAAACCTGTTAAGCGCCTGGGATCGGGCGCTCTGGCATTTTACCTCAATCCCTGTCGGTATATGCTTAAGATAGACGCAGGCGGAGGTCTTATTAACCTTCTGTCCGCCGCGGCCCTGCGCGCGTATGAACTGCTCGCGGATATCATCTTCCCTGATTCCGAGAAGACACATCTTCGCTGTCAGGGCTTCCGCCTTAGACGATCCGGCGCTACTTACTCGATCCGAAAACATTTTTAAACGTATCGCCTACAGCGCTCGTGGTATCCTTTATAGTTTCCGATGCCTTCCGGGCTGTTTCGGTAGCTGTTTTCGCCGTCTCCATAGCCGTATCTGCGGCTTGCGCTGTCACCTTCTGTGCGCTACCCAGCGCATCCGATACCGAGCCGCTCAAACCTTTTATATCAAAGTTAGTAAGACGCGACACTGAGGTGTTAGCCAGCGCCTTCACCACGATCAGGCTTACTAATGAATATGGATCCGTTATGTTTGTGTACTCTTCGTTAATATTGACATTATACTCCATTACGCGCGGTGCGCCGGGATTAGAATAATCCTTATAGTAGACCTTGCCTATCGTTAGATGTAATTTATCTATCTGTATCTCCGGGGCCTTCCCACCCGCCTGCGCAGATGGCTTAACACCGGCCTTCTGTGCCTGTACAACTTTAAGCGAGTTGAGATTTAATTGTCCCTTCTCATTCTTAACTACGACGAACTCTTTCATATTTATACGAACTTCTTTTAAGTGCACCTTACCTGCAAAAATTGCCGGGAGATCGTAACTAACATAGATTTCGGGCATATCGAGCATCGTCTTGTCTTTGAATCCAGCGGGATTAAGCAATCGCAGTTTTCTGATGTCGACGAGAGTATTAAATATACCGACCCTGAATGTGCCAATCTGCAGCTTAAGGCCCGTCACTAACTGAGTGCCCGACTCGACCGCCATTTTTATGGCAAAATCCTTCACCGCGCCAAGGGCCACTAATGCGACTAATACTCCTACTACTATAACCATCCACTTTTTCATATGGCCTCCTTTTTTATAAGCGTAAATTTAGCGCCGAACCATATTCGAGATTATCGGTTATATTGTGATTACCGTTAATGAGCAGCTTTATTATACGAAATATCCATTTATAAGGCAATGATTCTCCGGAATATCACCGAAGATCGCCCGGCTCTGCAATCTTACTTACCCCTGAGCCTTGACAAGCATCTCTTCTGCATGTGTAAGTGAGATGCCGCTCTCCTTCTCACCACTCATCATCTTAGCCATCTCTTTTACGCGGCCGAGTCTATCCAGAAGCTCGACGGTCGTAAGTGTGCGGCCGTCTGTTACATTCTTCACTACCTTAAAGTGGCGTTCGGCAAAGCTGGCGATCTGCGGTAGATGCGTAATCAGGATCACCTGGCGGTCTCCGGCAAGCTCGCAGAGCTTCCTGCCGATAACGGTGCCGAGCCTGCCGCCGATCTGGGCGTCGATCTCATCGAATATCAGGACGGGGATCGGGTCGACCTTCATGAGTGATTTTTTTAGCGCCAGCATAACGCGGGCCGCTTCACCTGACGAGACGATCATGGACAGCGGTTTTAGATCCTCCCCGAGGTTGGGGCTTATGAAAAACGCGATATCATCAGCGCCATCGGGTCGGGGTTCGACAGGGCTCATGCGGCACTCGAAGCGCACATGCGCGATGCCGAGCTCCTTAAGCTCTGCCTCCACCGTATTCGAAAGAGCCTCTGAGGCCTTCCTGCGATCTTTCGTAATTTTGGCGGCGGCATCCTTAAGGGATTTCGCGACTTTCTTTAATCTTTCCTGCAGTTCACCGTCGCTATGCTCCAGATTAACCAGAAAATCATAGCGCTCCTTTGCTTTCGCATAGAAAGCGGCGGCATCCTCGATCGTGGGCCCGTATTTTCTGATGATGTCGTGATACGCATCACAACGCTCGGCGAGCTCTCGCGCTTCCTGCGGCTCGAACGAAAGCCCGTCCTGGTAGTCACGCAGTTCCGATAGCACCTCATCGGATAGCGACTGAAGGCTCTCGACTTTCGCGCTCAGCTTGGCCGTACCTTTATCAATAGACGACAACGCCTCCAGAAAGGGAAATGCCTTAGACACCACTTCGCCTACGCCATTCTCCTCGTTCTCGAATATACCTATAAGTGCGCTGACATTCTCATGCAACCTCTCGCGGTTCTGTAACTGCGCCTCTTTCTCTATCGTCTCAGTGTACTTCTTTTTATCGAGGCTCACGCGCTCCAGTTCCCGCACCTGATGACTAAGAAGGTCCATATCGCGCTCTCTCGAGAGCACGCCGTCTTTTATCTCCTGAAGCGAGCGCTGAATATCGGCGTATTCCCCATATAGCCCGGCATAAATCTTCTTAAGCGGCAGGATTCCGGGGCAGGTCCGGTCGAGTATCTTTATGTGCGATGCGGGATCCAGGAGCATCTGGTGATCGTTTGGCCCATGGAAATCGACGAGCAGATCACCGATCGCTTTAAGTTGGCTGAGGGTAATGGCGAACCCATTTATCTTAATCTTATTCTTGCCTTCAGGCGTATAAGTACGATTTATAATTATATGTCTGTCATCACCGTCGAGATATTCTTTGAACCTATCGTTCTCCGCGATCAGGTCACTCGAAAGCTCGATGATAAGTTCGACGATACACGATTCCTTAGGATCGCGCATCTGGCCGGTATCGAAACGCTCTCCGAGCGCATGGCGGAGGGCGCCGATGAGTATAGACTTACCCGCGCCGGTCTGGCCGGTAAGGACATTTAACCCCGCGCCTAATTCTATCGAGAGACGGTCAATTAAGCCGTAATTCTGTATGGTTAGCTGTGTGATCATATGTTTGGCGGGCTTGGGAAATCTCCACTGAGCGCTTTCTTTATCATTGCCTTAATATCATCGCTGAAATCAGCATTCATAACCCATTCTAAGTATCTGCGGTCTTCCGTCACTATGTCCTTTATGTCTTTTTTCCGGGCATATTTACCGAATGTGGGATAGAGATTCCCATTCCACCAGCAGAACTTCCGATCTTTATCAAAGTAATCACTCTTCATCTCATAATCGATATCTCTCAGGGACTCTATCCCCTCTTCCTCGGAACCATACTGGGCGATTTGCGCGTCGAGTATATCGAGCGTGGCCTCCGCGTCACTCATGGCTGAGTGCGCGTTCTCCAGCCGTTTGCCGCAATATAGCAGATAAGCGGCCATGAGATCCCTCTTCTCATGAATATGATAGATCTTCTGCGCGTCATATGCGTTTCGGTCACGCCAATTTAAATTAATGCCTGCGTCATAAAATTCCCGCTCCAGAAGAGGCAGATCGAAACGTAGAATATTGAAGCCTGCGAGATCCGCATCACCGATAAAGTCCAGCGCTTCGGGCGCGATCATTTTAAAGCGCGGCGCGTCCTTAACATCCGCATCGGTGATATTAATTATCCTGGTGACGTTCGGAGGAATTGGCATTCCGGGGTTAACACGTTTCAGATACTTACGTTGTGCTCCGTCCGGATCTATCCGGATCATTCCGATCTCTACGATTCTATCCTTCTCCACCCAGGTACCGGTCGTCTCGAGATCCAGAACTACTAATGGACGCGTCAGCTTCATCTCTCTTCCTCTACAACCTCTCTTTTTCTAACCGCGACTGATATTACCACCCACATCGTGATTCCCTTAAATAAACAAGCCCTATTATACAAAATGTTCCCTCGAAGGGCAAAACAATTGCATATGATAAGTATTTAGAACGACCAATTCAGGAGGGCCATGAACTCCATCGGTTTCTTATTGCCATTATAGTTACCGATGCCTATCTGAAGTCCGTCGAGATTACTTGTGCAGTTCACAATGCCAAGCTGCAGCCCATGTACCTCTTTGGCATAGTTAACAAATCCGGCCTGCAGGCCCTTAATAACTCCATCGTTATAATTCACCACCCCTAATTCCACGCCGCGCGATTGGCCCTTCGAGACATTCACAATACCCCCCTGAATGCCACGCATAGATCCCTCTGTCCAATTTACCAGGCCCCACTGTAACCCTGTGAAGTCACCCTCGACCACGTTCGCAAAACCATACTGAATTCCGACGCATCGCTTTCCGGCGTGGTTAACCAGGCCCACTTGTCCGCCGTAAGCGTTCCCGACGACCCAGTTTCCAAGCCCGATCCCTACGCCGCTCATATCGCCTGAGGTCTTATTCACGCCAAGCCATGCAAAATCCAGTCCGGAGACTTCATTATTAACCGAGTAAAAAATACTGAGACGCATGCCCTTAATCGATTCACCTTCGGGAACAATCTGAACGGGATTAAAGAGAGCCAGCTGGACGGGCTGAGTCTCTGCGGCTTGCGCAAAGCACGGTACTATAACAATAGCAACTAAAACTAACGCTAATAGCTTTCTTATCATATATTACCTTTCAATTTACCAACAAAACCCATTATACCTGTTTTACAAATTATCCCGGGAGCGGTTCGCGCTGTACGCCTGAGCGCCGAGATAAGCGCGGGCCAGTGAGTCAGGATCTATATCAGGCTCCGACCAGTCGTATGCCATCACTATATGCATCATGAGTACGTCTACGAGCGGCTTCGGAAGCAGATTCGGCTTGCGCCCATAGAGATCGTCGACTTTCCTGCAATAGAATACCGGCAGGTTTCGTATTGTAACGCCGGAACGCTTCGCGGCATCTATGAAGTCCGTTATTAATTTTTGCCTGTCTCTCTTACTTAGTTTAATATAATCGTTACCGGTAAATCCATCCGCCGGCGCGGCGATGATACCGCCAAATATTATACCTCCTTTAGCCCTAACGTCCTTTGCCTTATTATCGGAAGGCGAGGGCTCTTTCTTAGCGTCCTTACCGGCATCCTTTTGTTGGTCCTTCTTATCTTCAGGAGGCTTACTATACCCTTCCCCGCTCACCAGTGAAATGGTTATGGCCCCGGATATCGAACATATCTCAGCTCCGATCGTACCCTGGCCCATACCGCGAATTCCTCGTCCGGAATCCTTAAGGCTGATATATCTGGTGATCACTTTCTTCTGTTTTAATTCATCGAACGAAATGTCGTCTAATGTTATCGGCACTTTAAATATCCCAAACTTAGACATCAGCGCCGGATTTGCCAGAAGCTGGGATTGTGTAGGTTGCGCCGAGCGGTTCATGGCGGTGTCCGGATGTAGCGGCGTCATGAATGGCATAAATACCGATACCGGTATCCCGCCTATAGTAGGGTATAGGATCCCTCCGTTTACGGTAAAATCGAGAGAGAACGTTTTTCCTATATTAAACTGCGGATTGCGGCAATAAACGGTTGAAAACGCCGGGGCGTCCACCTTAACACCGTCCGATCTCATATTGTTGGAGCGAGATTGAACCTGATACACTACCGACAGATCTCTCGTCGCCACCTGAAATTTGATCGGCGCAACCGCTATCACCGACGTTGCCATTAACGGGTGCGTGCAATAGATGCGTGTGGCCACTCTCGCGCTGACCTGGTCCTGGACAGACCATGTAGTCAGGCAGTAATTAGCCGGATCATTTTCAGTATATTTCGCGTCGTCACCCCACCTGAGCTCTACGTTTATGTAAAGATCGTGTTTTTCAACGGTGGCATCCTTTTCATACACATCGATCTTTCCTGTCAGGCCGTCCGGTAACGGGACTATGTCCGGTTCCAGCTGGGAGAAAGAATCGCCGGCAATCGATAGCAGACAGATTATAATCAAAACCACCTGCAGTATTTTCATCATGATCCCTACTGTCCTAAACCTTTTGTTTTAAAGGTCGGTGTTTTCTTCGTAGTGGTGCCTGATCCGCCTGTAGAGCCGCCGCCGTAATCGACAACCGAAGTTGTTGCCGTACGCGGAGGTACATATGATGTTGACGTAGGCGCATAGGTGGTAGGCGTGGTGCCTGTGCCGGATTTCCCCCTGTCAAAAGCTCCCATAAGCCCCGTAAGCGCGGAGGCGCCTGAAGCGCTATAATTATTGGTGCGCGGCTGCGGACGCGGCGACACATTAACATAGTGCCCTATATTATTATTCTTTTCATCGAGCTCTTCCATCGTATTATCCGGATCAACTATGATGCTTATCTTATGCCGCCCGAGCTCGTTGAACCAGTAATTTTTATAAGTAATGGCCGATGACTCTCCCGCTCTCAATAGCGGCTTTACCGACTCTCTCATTACACGGCCGTCAACGAGTAGCTGTAATTTAAGGTTCTTTATATCGGTTCCCGAATTATTCTTGTACGCGCCGTGTAAAGAACCTTTCTCGCCCTGGTATATTTCGTCGAGGTAATCTCTCTCGCCGTTCGGAATGAAACCGCTGTCCAGCGCCTCTGCATCCGGCTTGGCCTTAAGCATCTTCGGTCCGCTCCCCTGATCGGAAGTCTCCGGCAGGACACCGCCGGTTTCCATAGGCACTGTTAACTCCGGACGTTTCGGAGGCATCAGGTCCTGGAGACCGATGACCCTGATCACCTTCGTATAATGGCCACCCCTTTTTTCGATCGACAACATTAGGGTATGCGGCCCTGTCCCGGTAAATTTTACGTTTTCCACCCAGTGTTCTTCGCTGTCCGGCCAGGGAGGGTTGAACTGCGCCCCCATATTCGCCAATGATTTACCATCGTCATTGACATACAGGCACTCTTGCTGCGGCGTAGTATTATCCCTGGGACCATTAAATCCGGCCTTGTATTTTATCCTGTAGGTATCCATGAGATTTGCCGTTTTAGTAATACCCTGAGGGCCGTAAAGATCTATTTCGCCGAAGAAACCGTCGCTTCCCTTATGAACCACCGTTACAGGGAGTGTCGCGCATAAATTCGAATCTATAAAAAGCTCTACTTTATGCTGCCCCGCGCCACTGAATACGACATTCTCCACGTATCCGCTTGCCTGCGAGGTCGGGCCAATATCTACGGACGTATCCTTCCTCACAGTGCTATCGATTTTCACGGTCACTCCAACGCCATTAGCCGCGGTATTACCATTATTGATCGGGCTGTACTTTACCCTGTATGCATCAAGGTCGGTAAACTGTCTTGCAGGGGAGTTGTCCTGATTAAAGATCTCAATCTTTCCGCCGATATCGGATCTGAGCGCGGTTACTGTGGCTGGAAATTTTTTATCGTCATCGATAAGAAGACATATCTCATGATTGCCGGCGCGGTCAAACCTGATATCCTCCACCCATCCTTCGGCGTTCGCGGGTCCGCCATTCAGATCTATCTTTCTCCCGAACTTCTGTACGCCATCGACCGTTACTTTCACATACACGCGGCTCTGAGGATCCCAGCTGTTATTGCTTACCCTCCATCTTATCCGACCCGTCTGGCCGGTGCCAATCACATTAGACGGAGAGTTATTTACATAAAACCATATCTCTCCGCCGACCAGATGGGTACCTACCAGAAATACGGTAACGTAGCCCTGCGCGGTTGAGTTTTGTCCGACCCTACTGTCCGGATCGATCTGTAGCTCTATTGAATGTCTTCCGGGCTCCCTAATCGGATGATAGGTGCGATAATCTATGGAGCTATTAGCCGGTATGCTCAGACCCTGGACTCCGGTATCCTTTATGACCGCCTGGTCAACTTTCAAGACGAGCCTCACATTATCTATTGCTCTATTGGAACGGTTAGTAACCGTGGCGGCGATGTCGCCCTGATCCCCGGCATATATGGCATTTCTGAATTCTCTCGACCTGGTATCCCAAAAACCGATCTTATCGCAGAATAGGTCCCTGGCAAGGTGCTCTATATCATTTTTCACGGTGATCCATTTGGACCATGACTGGCGCCGGCCTTTCGCGTTTTGGGGATCTATCATTGCATAGATACGATATCTGCCAGCACTCGCAAAGGTATGATTAAATCCCGGCATCAGCGTTTGATTTGGCTGGAATGAACATGGCACCGTCCCCATACTGCTTCCGTCTATACCTATGTCGACGGGTATGTCATTTACAGCGGCATCATTGTTATTCTGGATCGCCGCATAAACCGTAACGGGGATATTTGTGTAGCAGATATCATTCATGTAATCCGCGCCGGTATCCGCCTTCTTAACAGCCAGATGAATAAAAGTTAAAGGCGTATTATTCGGATTGACAGGAGCTGGGCCGACATTAACAGTATTGGTGGCCACATTATGCCGCCTGTCTTCATCGCTCAGGCCGTCTATACTGAACCAGAGCGAGTGAGCGCCTTCCGTTTCAAATGCATAGGGAAATTTCACAAAACCTTTCATCGTTTCGGCCGGGACAAGGACAACTTCATCCTTCTCCGGTGCCGGATTTCCGTCGACCACTATTCTGCCTCTCAAATTTTTATCGGTATTGTATTTATTCGCAAATGAGCCGTAAAGAGCCCCTCTTTGCCCGACCGTGGCCTGGGAGGCGTATTGGTTACTGCCTTCGGGTATAAATCCGACGCTATATACTACGATACCTTCGATGGGAGCGACGTTTGGATCACTTGGAGGAGGATTATTCGGGTCGGGAACCAGCGTGTTTCCTGGATTCCATGCATTCCACCACGGAACTCCTGCTGATGAACCTGCCACGGGAGGATAATTGTTAATGATGACATTGCCACCGGGGGACTGAGATAATACGGGTTCGGACGAAGATTGCTCAACCGAGGGCGCTTGGGGAGCAGTTGGTTCACTTACAGAATCTGCAAGTTCTTTATCTATGACCGGTCCGGAAGCCTGCTGAGTCGTAGCCGCTATTTGCGAAGCCGCCGCGGGAATTTGTTCCTTTTTCTTGAAGACCTCGGCCATTTTTTGCAGCGCGCCGGACTTATAAATAAAATAACCGCCCGTTATGGCGGCTCCCGTTAAGACTGCTCCTATTATACATCCCACCACAATTTCCTTGACCATCTTTACCATTAACCACCTCCCTGGTAATGAAGAACACGGTTTTTGTATAGCGAATTATAATATCGACAAACTATGGTGCAATCAAAACAGTCTACATACTTGAACCCCTAAATCATTGCGGAGACGGTACGCCCCAATTTGAACCGCATCCTTATTGGCGGACATAGTAGAATTATACAAGATATTTGCCGCCAAAGCAAAGCAATCGCAAGATGAGAATGCAAGGTGAGAATTAATCGCGGGCGTGACCATAATAGGTATTATTGGCTGTAAATAAGGCTATTCTTTTATGGGCAAGACGTTGCCTTTTATGCGTCGATAAAAGGCGCGTACCTTACTTATCGTCTCTTAATTTTTCCGGATGATGCTTAACAACTTCCGCCTGGACCATATAGATGACATCCTCGGCAATATTGGTAGCATGGTCACATATGCGCTCAAGGAAGCGCGCTATAAGTAAGAGCTGTATAGCTCTTGGAGCGGTAGAGGCGTCTTTAGCCATGTAATCCTCTATTAGCTCCCTCGTTATCGCATTGCGCAGCTTATCAGCCTCCTCGTCCGACAATATAGCCTTCTTGGCCAGTTCGACATCCCCATTGATAAATGAATCTACGGCCATTTTCACCATATCCTGCGCAATAATCGTTAATTTTGGAATATCAACCAGCGGCTTCAGGAGCGGCTTATCTACTATTTCAAGGACGCGCTGTGCGATATCGACAGCGATGTCAGCGATCCTCTCCAGCTAAATCCCTAACTTTATCTCTAATTGTATCCCGCACCCTTCTAAAAACATCTATACCCTTACCTTTTGGATCTTCTACCTTCCAGTCTATATGTTTTTCGGCTGGCACAAATGGACAGACATCACCACAGCCCAATGTAATAACTAAATCGAATCGCTTCACATCGAGTTCATCAAAGCCTTTCGATTTCTGCGACGAAATATCGATGCCCACCTCTTTCATTACCTCTATAGCCATTGGGTTGATAGTACCTGACGGTTTTGAACCGGCGCTATATGGATCAAATATGCCGTTACTAAAACTTATAGCGAACCCTTGCGCAATTTGACTTCGACATGAATTTTCAATACACACAAATAACACTTTCTTCATCTGATGCCCTCCTTTAACAATAGCGTGAATCTATCTATAAATTACAGAGATTCTAACACTTCTCTAATAAATTCGTACCTCTGCTTCAGCGCTTCGTAACCATACGCCCTTATCAGCGGAAGCGCCAGGGCTATAGCAATAGCTATCTGGCCGCTTTGATCGAGTATATTGCTCAGGAAATTCTCAAATTGCAGGCCCCGCGGATCCTCCACTCTTCTGCCTTCACCTATCGACGAGTAAAACTCACAAAAACTATCAAATATTGATCTGAGTTTAATTTTGTCTACGGCCTCGATATTTATGGTTCTTCCGCCCATAAGCGCTTTTATATTATCTTCTCCTATAAGCCCTATCAATTGCAGATATAGTGATGCGAGCCTAAAAGCGTTGGGCAGATCGATAAAACCATCACTTCCCCGATCATTTTCGACGCCTATGACAAACTGACCCTTTTCAAGCCTCTGGGTGCTTTTCAGCCATTCGGAAGAGACCATAGATAGTCTCAACACACCGTCTCTATGCGCAGTGGACACATTTTTCCTGACAAACTCATCGATGCCGATATCATTTCCATCTGCATCTTTTGCGCTGATAATAGATTTGTTTTCGGCACCTTCTATGATCTTCGCGCAAACATCTCTCCAGTCACTTTGATCTTCCAGGATAAAATGTATATTAGGTTTGTTCCTGTGAAGCAGTATCAGGTATGCCAAAAGATCTAAGTTCCACTGACGGTTGCCACTTTCTATCAGTTCATGCGATACCTCATAATCAACTCGCATTCTATTATCAATATGATTTATCAGATTCAAAGCCTGATATCTGCTACGGGCAAAAGCAGATATGGCAGTGCATATCCCCGCCATACCCATAGATGCGCCGGACACGGGGGACTTCTCGTCCTCAACATTGTCAGGAGAAATACCCGTGGCGGGTTCAATCTTAGGTGTCTCAGGAACAGGCGGCACCATCTCCGAAGGCGTCGGAGTTACAGCTGGCCCACCCGTAGACTCAACAGTCGGTACTGGCTCAGGCGTTATTGTAGATACAGGCGTGGGCGTCACGATCGACGCAGGGGTTGATGTAGCCGTAGGAACAGGCGTAGGCGCAACTCCAGGGTTATCTTCTTTTGCGCCAGGTTTGCCATGAGTACGCGCAGCCTCTTTCGGGTCCCCGAATTCAAAGCGCATATTATAGGTCCTGTAGAATGCCTTTCTATCGACTTTCATGTATTCATCCCAGAATCCGGGAGAGTGGATACGTGAAAAAGCGTCGGGCTTTACTTCACGAGTAACTTTTAAAACAAACTCTCTTATCTCTCTTCCCCTTAGCGTGATCCCTAAACTATCTAAGCTATTAATGAATTTTTCCAGCTCCGCCCTCTCCGACTGGCTCGCCGAACCTACTGCACACTTTGCGAAGATGTCGGCTTCATTGCCCGTGATCTCAATCCCGGCGTTACGCATTATCTCGGCAAATATCTGTCGCGCCTTAATTGCGTTTGAGGCCGCGGCCGGCCCAGATACGTTATATGCCTGCTCAGCTGCGTGTAGGTCTATCACGATCCTGCTCTGCCCTGGAACAATATACGCGACAATCTCGCCGCTTGTATTTTTAATAGCTCCTTCCGGATCTCTCATTACCACCGTCTCTTCCGTAGTGACGGTTTCGCCTTTACTGGATACAACTGTAGTCTGGACCCGTCTTTGCTGTCTGAGATTTTGTAACGGCTTTTCGACACTGAATCGTCTGGCTCCGCCACCAAGATCTTCTACGGCAGTGACATTATACCAATCGCCTTCCGAGTCCAAATAGCACCACACTTTGTCTTCTGGGCTTGATGATCCGGTTGCAGGATCTTTTTTACCCATATACATGGCCATCGTCCTCAATAATCTGCCATCGAGAGAAAATACATCTGCGACCATGACATAATTATTTCCTATCCTATCCTGAACACGCGTATACGCCGTATAAGTCGATGTCACGCTATCCAGCTTACCTTTTAACGCCCTGTACAGCCTACCCGCGCGTACCACTTCCACACTGTAAACCTGGCCATCGGGCCGATCTATCATGTAACCGGCCATCTTGGCCGGATCAAGAATAAACGCAAGTAGCTCCTGGGAGCTTCTGCCCTGCCACTCTGCAATAATCTTATCCTCAGGATGCATACCCCAGATATTGACAAAGACATTAATAACATCCTCTTTTGACATATTTGCTTTAGTGTATACATCATTTGAATGCCGAATAGAATCATTAAGATTTGCCATATGTTCCGGAACGTTGACGGGGAGTGTCCATCCACCTCGCCTATCGTATATACGTCCGTTCGCCTTTATATGATCCCTTACCTTCTTATCCTGTTTGGCGTAGTAAAAAGCGTCGAATATCCCGGCCAAGCATTGAGCTGGTTCCTTGTAATATGGCCCTAAAAACCAACCGAGTATTCTTGGGATAAAACTCTGCACATATATTGTATTACGCCTCCCCTCCGAGAGGCCGCGATAAGGCCTTCCTCTTTCGTACATATAACGGGCGCTCTTTTCCAGTTCACTTACGATCTTTCTTTGAAGCTGGGCGTTTGAATAAGAGTCCGGATATGTGCGCACTCTTTCTAATATGAGATGTAGTATATAAGCCCTTTTAAATTGTCCGGCGTCCGGAACGTCCCCTATCTTGATGCCCTGTATCTCCTGGAATATACGGGAAGGGTCTCTGTCTATCTCTTCAGCCTGTTCCTGGGCAAGAGGCGCTATGGCAATGTCTCCATTAAGGCTATAACCTTGAACAGCCAGGGCTTCCACTATATACCTCATTCGGCTCGCGTATCTTCGGGAATCCGAACCCTGCAGCCATCTATACACTGCATAACTTCCTTTTAAAAGTTCCGATCTAGGAAGAGAGCCGGGACTGATCGGACCGAGCTGTATCTCATCGTATTTGCCTTCACCGACCGCATTGCCCCTGGCGCTGACATTCCAATCTACCAGGAAAACGTTACCTTTCCAATATCTACCTATGTTGCCACCCTTGATCAATTTATCCAGGGAGCCCAGATGTGTAAATTTAATTTTACAACTCACGGCTACATTTCCTATCCTTACTCTGAGCGGAACTTGGGCAGAATCAATCACCTTCTTTAAGTCCTTGCTGGGGGAAAACTCTGTACCTTTCACATCAACTTCAAGAACTATGGCTGGATATTTGCCCCTAACATCCTTTTTGGGTATTAATATTATTGCGCCCTTACCCGTGCGTAGCACCTCATTATGTACGATAGCCCTGTACTCTTCATACTTTATTTGCTTCGCGGCACCAGTTATGGCCTTTAAGAGTTCTTTTACAAAATTACCTGTGGTGCCATATGACGCGGCTACCCAACCTTGGCCATAATTGCCCCACAGCTGACCCGTAATAGGGTCCATTAATAAACTGCCTTTTTTCGGGATCTTTATTACTCCCGGAGCCGCTGATGGAATACGTGCGCCACCAGCATTCCTCATGCCATTTATCAAACGCAGGTAATCCACTGCCAATATATTTCCTGGATCATTTGATAATACTTCCCGCAGGCATTGCTCAAGCTCTGCCATTTCGACTGCGGTCTTGTCTTTTTTTGGCATCAATTCTATGGCTCGCGATAAGTTATTACTGACTCCCTCCCTGACTTTACGCATACGACTCTGGATATCCCATAAACGTTCGCTCGCCCCTTTCATTTGCGGACAAGGTTGAAATACATTAGGATAGACCCTACCATTAACCTCTCTCGTTACATATATCACCGGCTTGAGCCTCTCGAGATACTCTTTTATTTTTTCATGATCATTTACATTTTCCAAATTAAATACGCTCGATATATAATCAAGGGCCGCTTCCGCCATGGAACGCCTTGTTTCGTCGCTATCCCAGCTTCCACTACAGGAGGCGATATGATATATCTCTATAACCTTTTTTCCGCGGGATATCACTCCTTCAACTCTTTTATCTTTCTCATAACGGCCGGACGGCCCGGAATGCCTGACAATGCTATCGTTTATCGCCTTTATGTAATCTTCCAGGCACTTGCTCAGATTCTGGTTAGCATCGACATAATCCATTGGATTGACGTCAATAGCTATGCTCCTTGCCAAATTTAACAGAAGCGCATGATCAGCCGATTTATTCTTTTCATTATCTACTCTCTTCATCTCATCCTCGGCCCTTACCCTTAAAATGCCTATCATACCAATCAGTTCTTTGTTGGTTCTTACAGCCGGGTTCTCTAATAATTTGGTCAGCTCCATAATTACTTTTCCCGGATCCTGGGTAATTAAATGTTCCTGAACCTTCAAAAATGTGAGGATATGCTGTGGAGAGTATTCAAACGCAACTCTTAGGACAGAATCGATTACAGGCGATAGTATTGCTGAAGGTGAAGGCGGTGTCTTGACCGGCCCATTCATCTGATCATGAGCTCGTGATAGAAGATTATCCGGATAAAATCCGTTATCAGGGTTCGTGGAACTCACTATGATCGCCTTCACAGTTTCCGCATCAACCTTACCGGTTACGTGAATGCTCTTTCCATAGTTCGCATTATACGCTCTCTGATAATCCGCCACCGCTTTTTCGGTCGCATAGCCATATACCCCATCCAGCTTTCCTTTATACAGGCCAGCCTTATATAGGAAAATTTGAATCTCGAGCACATGCCCATGGCTTGCAGGCCCACGCTCTATCACATTACCTTTACTGACAACGTTAATAGCCAGGGCAAGGTCATGGCCTATTTGCGCAGGCAGCGTTTTCGCCAAAACGGACAATGACAGAGAAGATATATCTCTGGTCTCTGTGTTTACGGGCAATACGATGGGCTCTGTGCCTACGGTGGTAAAAAGCCCGGATGTGCTTCCCGAACCTATAGCGGGGCTTACGCCATTATACAGATCGACCGGCTCGATGACAGGTGGACTTGCCAGAGCCGGAAGGCTCGTAAATGATATCAGCGCGGCGGTGACAACGATGATCGCGAGGCTTACAGTGACGATGCGTAACGCCGGCGTCGCTATAAAATTTACCGTATCTCCATTCGGGCGGCCCTCTTCCCTCCAGAAGATCCCCGTTAAAAAAGGCATATTTCGGAATATCCATGCCAGGACCTGAGTCTCCCGACGTTCCCAGGATGTTAATAGTCTGCTAGCCGACGGTTCCATCTCTTTAAAAAATATCTGAAGCGCTACAGAGGCCCTGTAACAAGAATTTTTATCAGATAGCCTCTCCGAGCCTCCGGCTATCGCTCTGATGCAACCGTCGTGGTCCTTTCCGAATAGCGAACACATCTCCCAGTATGCCGAATTCCCTCTTAAGCTCTCTCTGAGGCTTGATAATCTCTCAACAGATTCTCCGGTCAATTCACCGCTATTCACAATCGATATAATCTCTCTTGCAGCCCTAAGGAATTCCACCTCTTCCGTATCCATATCCGCCTTCATACCCAGAAGCTGAGGCATAAAAGAGCGTTTCAGCTTCATCTTCACAAGGAATAGCGTAAAAGTAATATTCGGGGCCGTATCCCTATGCAATTTTATCAACTGCTCGCCCGACAAGCGAACTATCTCCTTGTTCTTTCCGGAATGACTTATCGCAAAACAATGATACCTCATTATATCGCCTATCGTATATTTCAGCGTATCGTCTCTAATGGGGACTCCGTATTTTTGAAGAAGCGCGGCTTGTCCCAATAATTTACTTAAGGTCCAATCGCAGAGATACTCCGGTTTTAGAGAGAGTCCTTCTCTTACAAGCGTATCCGGCTTGGCACCTTCTTCTATCTTCAGAGCGAGCCCTCTCGACAGGCTCTTCTGTATTCCATTTCCCTTTAAGAACGCGATCTTTGTATCCAAGTCCTCCGCCTCGATTATCCGCCGTATCTTAGCCGGATCGTTAAGCATCGCGATGTCGGATAGGCCCATACCATACTGTCCCAGCTTATCGATTATGGATAGAAATCGATAATATGCGCGGCGGTCATCATCGATCTCTTTCAGCGGATCGAACCATCCTTCGCGCCACAAGCGCGCCTTCTTCAGATTTTCCATAATAGCATTTTCCAGCTCGTCTATTTTGCTATCAAGGCTCAGCCCAAACCATGATCTTATCCAGTTCAATAATACTTCTATAATACCGGGTGCCTGCTCATCGCTGACACCCGAATATCTTGTGCTATCTTCAGCTTCGGGAGATGCTCCAACCGTCTTGTCGATCCCACCGTGGACGTCCTCCGGATTAGTGACATTAAGCACTGAGTCCAGTACCCGTTCTCTATCTTCTTCGGTTGCGCCATGTTTTACGTAGAAACTGCGCACATCTTCTTTGCTTTTACCATCAGCGGTCGTGGTCAATTTAACGGTAACTAATGTGCCATCCTCCCTGGTGGTAGAGATTTTCGCTGATAAAATTTCGATTGGCGGATTCCCGGGTAAGCTACTGTATAATCGATGAAGATTTGACTTAAGAAGCGTAGCGGCATCATTATTGATTTTTAATGCCTGCGCTCCATATTCAGCGAAGTAACCGACTACCATGCCTAACCCAAGACGTATATGTCCAATATCACGTCCGGGATCCATGGGAGAGAAAGGCGTATTAACTGCGAGTGAATATGCGCTCTTTCCCGTAGCGGAATCCGGTGGATATGCCCATGCAATAGCATTGAACGCTAAAAGCACAACCATTGCTATAGTCAATGTTCTTGATGACCGACTTTTCTTAAGAATACTCATTTTATATACCTCTCCTTTAATTTAATGGCGATAGAAAATATTCTATAATTCCTTTGTGTCTTTTAACTTAAGATGGTGTAAAATGTATGTGAAATTTCAGGATCATGGGAATCGAGGTATGATTGATTGAGGCTCTACTATACAATAATGGATTACAAGATGGTTTTATTAAGCAACTTTTTCCACCTATCTTCAAATGCGGCTCTGCTTCTTTTCGCCCGCGCACCTCTGACAGGGAAGTCCTCGTGTTTTTTCACAGCTTTTGCAGATTTTCGGGATGGTGTTTAACAACTTCTGCCTGGACCATGTAAATCACGTCCTCGGCAATATTAGTGGCATGGTCGCATATGCGTTCGAGAAAACGCGCTATAAGTAAAAGCTGAACAGCCCTCAGTGCAGTAGAAGCATCTTTGGCCATATAATCCTCTATCAGTTCCCTTGTTATTGCATTACGCAGATTGTCGGCTTCCCCATCTGTTAATATAGCTTTCTTGGCCAGCTCAACATCCCCGTTTATGAATGAATCCACTGCCATTTTTACCATATTCTGCGCAATGACCGTTAACTTTGGGATGTCAACCAAAGGTTTAAGGAGCGGTTTATCTACTATTTCCAGGACACGTTGCGCAATATCGACCGCAATATCAGCAATCCTCTCAAGTTCTGAATTCAATTTCATACCGACTGTAATGAATCGAAGATCTTGGGCAAGCGGCTGGTGCAGAGCAATCAAATCTATACACTTTTCGTCTATGACAAGTTCAAGCCTGTCTATTTGGGTATCATGCTCTATAACGCTCTTTGCCAATTCCCCATCTCGATTCTTCAGTGATTCGATCGATTTATAAATTGCCTCTTGGGCAAAAATACCCATTTTTAATACATCCTGTCTCAAGTCTTTCAGCTCTTCATCAAAGTGTCTTTTCATTTTTATTCTCCTATTTCTATTTTTTATTCAGGTCAAAATGGATCTTCCTCGGGAGCTCCGTGCGTATTCTTAAAACCGCTTCTTGCGCCTGCATCTTATCATCCATAGGAATTGCTCGTAACACAACCCTCTCATCAACATCCAGGACCCCGCTGAAACGATAGACGAGCGGTGTAGTCCCTACAAATTTTCCACCCCACAGGATCTTTGCCTGGACCGGCTCTGCCGTAATATCGATCTTATACTCATTATATTCGTAGGATTTACCACTGTACCAATAGCTGTCGGGCTGGACCGGGTTTAACTGAAAGGCGCCCACCTTCTTCAACCCTTCATTTTCCTGAAGCTCTTTTACTGTCTCGCAGGAAGAAAGGGTCATACACAATATTATAAGCAACAGCCCGCGGATCATCCGAATCTCCCAGTGATATAATCCTCTGTGATCTTTTTGACAGGCTTAGTGAACATTATGCTTGTTACGTCATATTCCACCAACTCGCCCATCATAAAGAATGCCGTGAAGTCGGATATTCTGGCCGCCTGCTGCATATTATGCGTGACTATTATTATCGTGTACTTCTTCTTCAGTTCCTGTATAAGCTCTTCTACCTTCAGAGTGGCGGTCGGGTCCAATGCCGACGCAGGCTCATCCATGAGAACTATCTCCGGTTCGACAGCCAATGCCCTGGCTATACAGAGCCTCTGTTGTTGGCCTCCTGAAAGCTCAAAGGCATTCTTATTAAGCCTGCCTTTGACCTCATCCCATATGGCAGCGTCTCTAAGGCTCTTCTCCACACGCTCATGTATATAGTATTTATCTTTCACGCCATTGATCCTGAGCCCATACGCTATGTTATCGAATATACTTTTTGGAAACGGGTTGGACTTCTGGAACACCATTCCCGCCTTACGCCTGACTTCGACTACATCAATATCGTCATCGTATATATTTCTGCCGTCCAGTATTATACGGCCTTCGGCTTTTGCGCCTAGTATCGTATCATTCATTCGGTTTATGCTGCGCAGAAAGGTAGATTTACCACAGCCCGATGGTCCGATTATACCGGTCACCTTATTAGCGACAATATCCATCGATACTTTTTTCAATACATGTGTTTTACCATAATGAAAATTGAAATCTTCGACTTTTATTTTTACATTGTTCATATATTACTCCATCTTTATTTTTCTTAATCTGTAACGCGCGATCACTGCGCCCAGGTTCATCGCGAATACGAGCGCGATCAGCACCAGCGCCGTACCATATGCGATGGGTCTAACTTTAGATATCGCATGATGCTGGGTAGACATTATATAAAGATGGTATGGCAGAGCCATGAATTGACTGAATAAGGATTTTGGTAAAAACGGAATAAAAAACGCCGCACCCGTGAACAGTATGGGCGCGGTTTCACCCGCGGCCCTCGACAGGCCCAGTATGGTGCCCGTAAGCATTCCGGGAATCGCATAAGGAAGCACATTCGTCCTGATCGATTGCCATTTTGTAGCTCCCAGCGCAAGCGCTCCTTCCCTGTATGACTTAGGAACATTCTTTAGCGCCTCTTCACTGGCGGTGATGGTCCAGGGTAGCGTCATCAGCCCAAGTGTCATGCCTGCTGATAATATACATGTACCGAGATTCATCACTTGCACAAATAGGATGACTCCGAAAAGGCCGTAGACTATGGAAGGGACGCCCGATAAATTTCTAATCGACATACGAATTAACCTGTTAAGCATATTTTCTCGGGCATATTCGTTAAGATATATAGCACACCCCATGCCGAGAGGAATGGATAAGAGGGCAGTTATTACGGTAACTAAGAATGTCCCGATAATAGCAGGGAGGATACCGCCTTCCGTCATGCCGTTTTTGGGCATAGTTATCAGGAATTTCCAGCATATCACGCCTCTGCCTTTACTTATTATATCAAAAAGTATAATGATCAACGCTACGATAACGGTGCCAACCGAGAATCTTAAAAAACCGAAACCCAACATGTCGCTGATGTGTGGCTTTTTCACTTAATCACCTTCTCATATCTGTGCAGGATGATATCCGATATCATGTTAATAACGAAAGTTATGATAAAAAGGACAAGTCCTATAGCGAAAAGCGCGTAGTAGTGAGTTGTATTATAAGGCACTTCTCCGAGCTCAATAGCTATGGTCGATGTCATCGTCAGCACCGAATCCAAAAAGCTTTTCGGCATCTCCAGGGCGCAGCCTGTAGCCATAAGGACGGTCATCGTCTCGCCTATGGCCCTGCCCATACCCAGCATGCTTGCGGCAATGATACCGGATAATGCCGCGGGTATCTTGACCCGTACAAGCGTCTGCCATTTCGTAGCACCCAGAGCAAGCGATGCTTCTTCAAAGGATTTCGGAACACTCTTTAATGCATCCTCTGAAAGGCTTATTATCGTAGGAAGCGCCATTACGGCCAAAAGAATGGAACCGTTAAGTGCATTCAAGCCGTTTGTGGTATGGAAAACTTTGGCTATAACTGGGCCCACGAGCACTATCCCGAGAAATCCGATAACGACCGATGGTATTCCAGCCAGTATTTCTACGATGGGCTTCACGATCTCTCGAACACGTGCACTCGCAACATCGGAAAGATACGCCGCCGTTCCTATACCGAGAGGCAAGGCGATACATAGCGCGCCGAGCGATACCATGAAAGTGCTAACGATCATCGACCATATACCGTACGATGGAGCTACAAATGTAGCGGTAGGATTCCAGTTTGCGCTGAACAGAAATTGCGACAGACTTATTTCACGGAAGGCGGATATAGATTTCGTGACGAGGAGTGCGAATATCCCAACGAGAACTATCACAGCCACAAGACCGTTAAGAAAGAACAGGCCATGGATCATCTTTTCTTTGAACCTCGAATGTCCCATGGCCTGTTATTCCCCTTATCTTCCTCTATTTAGAGTATTCGCCTTGAACGGGCATACTCTTTTGGCGGCTACCGAGCTCATAGCTTCTACCGAGAACATTATCATTATATCTCTGATACTCATCCGGTATGGCATAGAAGCCCTCTTTTTCTACGATCGCCTGTCCCGCGGCACTAAGCTCATACAGGATAAAGTCCCTCGCGGTCTTAACCGGTATTCCGTTAGTGTACTGGTTAAGCGGCCTTGTTATGGGGTACTTTCCGTTCTTAACATTGATCGGGTCTACCGGGCTGAAATAGCCGATGACCGGGGTAAGCGCTACACTTACGATGTTGATGCCGGCTAAATCTTTCGCGTATCCTACTCCGACATATCCTATACCCGAAGCGTCCTGCTTGATAGCTTCGACTATCTGCGCGTTACCGTTCATGCTCTTAAGCTTAGAGGAATATTCACCCCTCATGACATTCTCTTTCATGAAGTCATACGTTCCGGAATTAGACTGCCGGCCGTACAACGTGATCGGAGAATCATTCCCTCCGACATCCTTCCAGTTAGACGTCTCTCCTCTATATATCTTGCCTATCTGCTCGACCGTCAACTGATTTACCGGATTGTTGGCGTTGACGATAATACTGAGAGCGTCTATAGCCACTACGATCCTCTTAGGATCAACTCCTTTTACGTTGGCATCAGCAACTTCCTGAGCCTTAATACCTCTCGATGAGTTGGCTATATCGCACTTCTTGTTGACAAGCGCCGCTATACCCGTGCCTGACCCGCCACCCGTGACAGCAATGGCCGTGCCGGGTTTTTTAGCCATGTATTCTTCGGCGAGTTTCTGCACGACATTTATCAGCGTATCGGATCCTTTAACCTGAACCATATCTTCTGCATAGCACATGCTACAGCAGAGCACAAGCGCTGTAGCAAATGCCGCCGAGGCCATAAATCTCTTCATATTTAATCCTCCTTATTATTTAAGCTTACGCCACCGATGAATCATCCATGTGACAGAATTGTAAATTCTTTGTGAAATCTGCTATTTCGCTTATATCAGGCTAGAACTTCGTAACAACGTCCAACTGGGCCTCGTTCCATGGAGTCATCTTATCCCATGACTTTATCGGTTTCATCCAATAATATTCGAGATTCAGCACTGTATTTTTGAGCAGTTGATATTCAAGCGCCATATTAATACCCTTTGTATTGGTGCCACCTTCTACCGGGACGCCGTTCGTATTCTGTCTTGCTCCGGCTACAAACGTACCAAATCCGTAAAAATCGGAATCAGGCATGAAATCCGGTATTGCGTCACGCTCAGTATATCTCCACTCGCAACGCACCTTCCAGTCGCCAGGAACTTTTATCTTCTTCTTTCCCAGATATGCACCAAGGAGCGCGCCTTTATTTCCATCCTGCGGAGCCGCAGGATTATAAATAAAGTCCGTGTAGAATCCGTGAGGTAATTCCATGTTACCTATTTTATTATTATCCAAAGTTACCAGAAGGTCGAATACATTATACTCGTATCTCGTCGCTCCCAGAAGGGTCGAACCGGCCGGAGTTTGGGTGCCAAGCTCCCCTACTTGCCATCTTGAGTTTGTTCCGGCTCCGTTCGGTGTCTTATTCTGCATATTTTCGAAGTCATACCAGGCCACTGAAGCATCCAGCGTGGAATCGAGCGGACCAAACGGTTCAGTCTTCACTCCAACCTGATATCCGAATAGCAGCGGATCAGTATTTGAGCTCTGGTTTTCATCCAGCCAGAACATACCAAGATTGCCATATATATTCATATTCGGAACGACGCCCAGCTTTATGTCGGGTGAAGCGTATTGCACCGCCATACCGCCTGGATTAATATCCGGATCCCACACAAGCTCTGAATAACTGTATGGTATAGGCATTCTTCCTGCCCAGAACTTCAGATCACTGAAGTACTGGCCATAATCCCTGACTATTTCGCTAGGGGCTTCGAATCTTATCCAGTATTGGTCAAACATCACCGGGGCTTTCCGGAAGTAGTTCTCATTGGCTCCGGTAAGAGAAGTAGTGCTACCTAAAGTATCGTTTGTGGAGTTACGGCTGTCACCGCCGCCCGCGAACCTGACGCCTGAATAGGTAAAATCGTTGACCTTACCTTCCATGAAGAACCTGCCACGAACTCTCTGCCTTAGGCGCTGGTTTTCTATACCGTTATTTCCACTGCCTGCGGTGTTATTTTTCGCCCAATCACCTTGGGTTCTATATCGTACATCCCCACCCCATTTTATCCTCTGTGTCCAATCTGGCACTGAGGTCGATTGCCCTTGTGCTAGATCTTTCGAAACCTGCACCTTCGTCTCATCCGCTATTATCTGCGCCTCAGATGGCGTAAGGACGTTCTTCTCTACCAATTTGGTCAGAAGTACATCGATCTCGCTTGCCTGGGCCGCTGTTCCTGCAATTTGCAAGAACATTGTAGCCAGAATTAATATAGCCAATATCCTTTTCATGCTATTCTTCTCCTATTTTTACCATTTATTATTTCCGCCGATTATTCAGTTACTGCTATTTATAGGCTCAAAGTCCGCCCTTCGGATCTTCCTGAGATTATGCTCGATTTCGCGCATCTGGCCGGCATAATATGAGCGCTGGTCTCTCCATCGCTCATCAGATTCCATTTCATTCAGGATCTCTTTAAGGCGATTCACCTGATTTCTAAAGCTCCCTATTGTTAATTCGTCACCGAACAATTTCCACCTCCTTCCTTATATATTCGGAGCATATAATTTACCTGTACTGCCTGTAATAATTATCAATGTGCCCAAGTTCGGAATAGTAGAGCTCTATAAAGAACTCCTTAACGATCTTTAACATCCCAACTAATATCTTTTTAAACACGGGTCGGTGTCTCATATCCCATCTCTATCATCTCTCTTCTTATGATAGATTGAATATTGCCCGCACTGAATACCGGGCAAAGTTCATAAATACCAAAGCAGTAGTTTTCCCTATCAAATTCGGAAGGATGCACCACCGCCGCCTCATGATGATTGCACGTCGCATAATCACTTCTTGAGCTTATGCATGGACACATATCACACTCTCCTTATGTTACTTCTACTGCGTAACCCACACCTTTGACTGTTTTTATAATCTTCGGATCGTCAGGATCCTTTTCAATTTTTTCTCTGAGATGTCTTATATGGACGTCTATATTGCCATATTCGACATTATCATCGCCCCACACGATATCTAAAAGCCGTTCACGACTTAAGGGCTCCCCGGGCCTGGCCATGAGTGCCTTAAGAATGTTCCTTTCTTTCTCTGTAATGTCTACATCTTCGCTCTTTACCTTTATCGTAAAGTCCTGTAGATCTATCACAACATTTCCAATATTATATCTCTTAGGTGCTGATGATCCGTTTTCGGATCTTGCGAGAACTCTTTTTACTCGCGCGACAAGCTCTCTTGGGCTAAAAGGCTTTGTTACATAGTCATCGGCGCCGCACTCAAATCCTTTTAACTTATCCGCTGATTCTGACCGTGCGGTGAGCATTATTACGGGTATATTCCCCATCCTTGATTCCGCCCTTAAACGCTTACAGACTTCCCATCCGTCTATTTTAGGAAGCATTAAATCAAGAATTATGAGATCAGGCCTTTCTTCCTTGATAATCGATAGCGCCTCTTCGCCGTCATTGGCCGACAGGACTTCGTAACCGGACATCTTCATATGCAGGCTAACCAATGACACCAGCTGTTTTTCATCGTCAACGATTAGGATCTTTTTTTTGCTCTGCATAGAGCCGCCTCCCTTATCTTTGTTGTTCAAAAGAAGTATAACGTTGTGAGGTGACAAAATCCTTAAAGGGATGTGAATTGTATGTGAACTTTAATCTATATGACTAAGCCGCTGAAAGGGATGATTCCATTTCGAGGCGCAGCTGTTCAAATGTCGCCATATCGATAGGCTCGATCGGATGAAAAGTAAGCGCATACCTGATAGCGAATCCGACAGCGTCATCCCCGGACAGAAGCGCGATATCCTCATCATTGATATCGGTCGTGAAGAACCGTTTAAATAGCGCAATTATCCTATCTCTGTCGTGATTCATAATTGCGCGGGCCAACCCGATTATCCCTTCGAAGTAAAGATATCTTTCTCCCTTAAGGTCATCATCCAAAACGAGGATAGAGGCTTTCGTATTGATCTTATGATTTTCGTTCCAGTTTTTTAGGAAATCGCTTCTTGTCATGACACACGCTAACTTATCTGGTGAAGCGTTTCTATTGGTCGCTCTCCTGGCCATCTCGTCGGGATCAACCAACTCTATCTGGTCCTTGTTAAGAACGCACCTTAGAACGGTCTGATCCTCGATAGAAAATAGATTTTTTGAAAGAAGTACTTTTGAACCGGTTGAATATACGTTACACGCGATCTTCCTCATAGTTGAAAATGCCGTACACACGTCTTCCGTAGATCTCCCCGGTTGCGCCAGACCCACTTTTGTGGTCACTTCCGCCTCTCTTGTCCCATTCATTGTGCAGGAAAGAGTTGCATTATATCGACCTTCAGGCCGTCCCTCAGCCACTGTATAGTCACGGTTGATTAGATCCTTAAGGATTGGATTACTGAGCGGAGCAAGCTGTTCACTCAGATCTCGGCCGGGGTCCCTCGGGTGTGAATAGTAACTTTCGTGGTGATACGGACAACATACGCGGATGTCGAGGTGATTCGATTCGGGAGTATTCTCGTAAATGTCGAATATGCCCAAATATAATTGACGCCTTGCCGGATCCTTAAAGACGTCCCTTGTGGCAAGATACGAATAGGTCTTTTCTTCTTGAGACCGGATAACGAGAGGAATGATAATATCTCTCGTTATTTCGATCCGCTCCGCAGGCGCGGCCTCCCGTACGTATGAGCCGACTTTGTTTAATAGCCCGAGAACCCGGCGAAATTTATCAGGGTTATCGAAGCTCAATATCATGGAGCCGGTATAAGCCTGCATCTGACGCTTCTGCATGTTGTCGAGGTCGAAGAGCCCGGCAACGGTCTTTTGTTCCAACCTCTGCCTTATTCTTGTTTCGTTATACCTATCGTAAAGTTTTGTCACGGTATCGGAGATACCAACGTCCGATAGGATCAATCCCAGCCCCTGGTCCTTTATATCCTGATAGCTCGCCCATGATGCCGCAAGTGTTATATCCCCCATCCTTCTAATTGGTCCCATGGAAAGCCCATCACCATGAACAACGGTAATACCGCCACGACCCTGTCCAGCAAGGTTTGCACAAGCCTTATAGCCATTAATAATCGCGGAATCAAGCAAACTTGTATTTCGGTCTACAACCTTATATGGGTAAGCAGAAAAAGTGGCTATTACGGGCTCCGCGAACATGGAATCATTTTCAGCCCCCTCACTGCCACCAAGCACTATAACTGTACGTACCTGATCAAGGCTCCTACCGCGTAAGTGGCCATACCTCTCCTGTAACGAATCAAAATTCTTTTTAAGATAATCGAGAGCGTCGAGAAACGCCATGCCGCTACCGGGTCCGCTATCAGAAAGGCAGATAAATGGCACATCGTCCCTGAATATCCTGCCGCGATTCGCTTTGAACTCCTCTTCTATCTTCCATCTATTCGACTCCGAACCGCACATGACAATGACGATGTCACATTTTGGCCCACGGGACTCGTCTGTCTCACGATAGAGTATATCCATATCGTTATTGTGCTCTGCCAATATTCGTCGTTTCCGCACATCGGTCATTTTTTGGAATGAGCGGATAATGCGATTTTCAATATTTCTTATGCGATCGAATTCTCTCGGATAGGCGTACTCTGTATTTCGAAAAAGAAAATACCAGCTACACAACATTCCCATGCATGACAAAAGTGTTTTGATCAGCGCAGAATAGGAGATCGGCCCTATGTCAGTGACTTCCATAAGCGCGTTGACAGCAATGACAACGCTGGCCATCGTAAATAACCGAACCAGGATCCTTCTGGAAAACCATCCGCCCTCTATACCTAATTGCCTCCTTTGTCCGTAAAAAAGCCTCTGCACCTGGTTTTCTGTTGATTCGATGAGATCGTTCTTATACATATACGGCTCGATCGTATTGCCCAGAGCCATCAGCTCATGCACATACGCCCTCATCGTACGACGCGATTTTACCGTTTCAAATGTCAGGCCGAACGGAATTCTCGCCAGAGTAGCGACCTTTGTGCGCTCTAATATATGATCTTTACTGCTGAAATATGATGACATTATGCGAAGATTGGCTATTCTCTGCAGCACTCTTAAATATATGAGGTGATAGCGGGCTATCAGCTTAAATTCCTCGATCGCGAACTCCACCCTGACTTTATCATATTCTGACATGACAGTTCTGTTCAACTCATAGTAGCTTAGTAGCCTTTCGGCGCTTGTGAGAGCGCAGTGATTGACTCTCAAGCATATGTCCGACAGATAAGTTATGTCCTCTTTAGAAGGAATGACTATCTTGGGAGAAAACTTCTTCATATTGATAATTATCTTCGCCGAATTAAGAAGTGCCGAACATTTCTCAGGCGCAAGAAACTGGTTCTGATTATCATTTTCCCACCTCTCCACCAGGACGCGAACCAGTATCTCTTCTTTCTCAAACGGCGAAAACTGTTCGGGCCCATGTTTCTTAATTTCGATCGATACGGCTTTTGCATTTTGTCTCGATCTGATAAAACGGATAATTCCAGCTGTTCCTATAACTACAGCCATAGCCATAACGATCGCCGAGTAAAGTATAGTAAAATCAGGCAGAGCTGTAGCAACCAGATCATAGACGCCTGTGGCCTTAATGTCTACGGCATTTGCCGTCGTCAGGACCTGCGATGCAGTTTGCGTTAAGATCGGTTCCGTTATAGCCTGATGCGCGAGCGGATGAAGGTTCGGCGCATTATTATACGCAAAGTACCATGTGTTATCAGGTAGCGTGTTTGATGGATTATTCTCGAAAAAGTAAACTTTTCCTGTGATATTTTCATAAGCCCACTTCATTCCAAATTGACGCCATATGATAAAACCTGCTGTGATCACATGTTGCGCGGCAGGCGCCGCTGTGGCGGGAGCCATCCAATATAATCCCAGGGTGAGTATAGCTAGGATACTGATTATAATAACTGGGGTTGAAATCCTGGGTTTCGTGATAAGCCGCGGGATATGACGCTCAACATGGGTAGTTGATTCATCTTTACGATCTTGTTTCTTTAGAACCACTTCATTGAGACCTGAAGGTAGCGAGAGGGCACTACATATCCTCTTCAGCCCCATCTCATTAAATCTCTGCTCGGGATCAAAACCATAGGTTTTGTAGTAGCAAAGGCTATATCGAGAACCGGGGTCGAGGTGGATGAAAACGGCGTCTGCGGATATATCGTAGGAGAGGTTCTCCGGGAAGCGCCGGTCCCTTTCACCCACGGCAAGGAATCTTTGGACAGATTCGAGTGTAACATTTGCGGTAGGAGTGCCGCCATTTCTTATAGCTGCTGCAATAGCCATTGCACGCAGTTTTGCCAGTCCTTCCTGACTGGCAAACATCGATTCTGCCGCAAGATTATTACCTGTCCCATTGTCCGGATATGCCCAGGTAATATCGAGAGTCAGCATCGATGAGATCAGAATTACTATAGTAAGAACATTAAACTTGCGGCGCATTGTAATATACCCCGATCGTTATTGCGCTTAGAACATTTGCGCTATAACCATACCGGAATATATCACATGGGCCTATAGGCCATCTTTAAGGAGTTGTGAATTGTTTGTGAACTATTCTTAGGCCATCGGAAGGGTGAAGCTAAAAGTAGATCCTTTGCCAAGCTCTGACTGAACCCATACCTGACCATTGTGGGCTTGAACTATATGTTTAACAATAGATAAACCTAAACCGGTCCCTCCTAATTCCCTGGAACGGGCTTTGTCAACACGATAAAACCGTTCAAATATTCTCGGTAGGTCCTTTCCAGGAATACCTATTCCGGTATCAGAGATATCCACTTGAGCAACTTTTTCTTTGCCAGAGACAACTACGTTTATCAGGCCACCTTCGGTTGTATATTTTATTGCATTATCTAAAAGATTTAAGAAAACCTGCAATAACCTCTTCTGATCACCCAATACCTTTGGTAAATCATTCGGGACATTTAATTTTATTGACAGAGACTTGTCCTTTGACGATTTTTCCAGCACATTTACCGAGCGGTTAATTATGGGCGAGATATCCAGCGGCTCAAACTCCATCTTCATCTTGCCGGATTCTATCTTGGACAGGTCCAATAGATCATCGATAAGATTCGCCAGACGATCGCTGTCCTGATAAATAATATTTAAGAACTCTTTAACAGTATCTTCATTATCAGCCTTACCATCCAGAAGCGTTTCAGCATACCCTTTAATGCTCGATATGGGAGTACGAAGCTCGTGGGAAACATTGGCTACAAAGTCTTTACGGACCTCTTCCAGCCGCTTAAGTTCCGTAATATCATGGAATACGAAAACGGCGCCTTCTACGATACCATCCTTAACAATCGGCACCCCGTTTATCATTATTTTCTTCTCTTCCGGAATAGAGATACTCACTTCTTGCGTTATAACCTCTTTATTGTTATGTAATACTCTGTCTACGATCTCCTGAATAACATTGTTTCGTATAACTTCCAAAGGCCTTTTCCCTTCCGGTGAAGAGTCTATAAGAAATAGCTTTCTGATAGACGGATTCATAAGCAGGATCTCGCCTTTTTCATTCGTAAGCATGATGCCTTCGAACATGCTGGACAGTATCGCTTCCAGCTTGGCTTTTTCGGATGAGATACTTTTTACTTTAGCATTGATCTCATCCGCCATATTATTTAAGGCTTTTGCAAGATCGCCGGTCTCATCGTTAGAGCGCACTATTGCTTTTCGCGAAAAATCACCGCTTGCAAGGCGCTTCGCTATACCTGACATTTCGTATAAAGGCTTCGATATCATGATCGAAACAAAAAAACTAGCGATCAATGTGGCAAGGAATGCGAAGATTATCGTTATGCTTAAGGTCCTGTACATTTTTGACTCAATAATTTCGATATCGGAAAGCGGGATAGCAAATCTAAGAATGCCAATAAGCTTGTCTTTATTCAGAGGGACTGCCATATAAAGCATCTCTCTTCTTATACTCACACTAAACCGCTTGCTTTGCCCGAAACCTTTTCGCAGAGCATCTTGAACTTCAGACCTTGTTATATGATTTTCGAGTTTTTCCAGGTCATTCTTATTTACCTCTGAGTCTCCAATAACAACACCATCCGGGTCTATGATAGTCGCACGTAATCCCAGATACTGTCCTATTCTAATGGCAAGGCCTTCGGCGTCAGTAGAATTTATATTGTTATTTAGCTCATTATCGAGAAGATTCTGATTTAGAAGGAGTTCTTTCTTAAGATTTTCATTAATACGTGCTTCGGTATAGGTTTTGATGCTGGTGTTAAGATGAAAATATGCCGCGGTAAGTATAAAAACAACGAGCGAACAAAAAATGAAGGTTAATTTCCAATATATCTTAATCCTCATCTTCTTCCTTAAATTTATATCCGAGCCCTCTCACTGTTTCGATAAAGCTGCCGGATTTACCCAGCTTCTCTCTTAGTCTTTTTATATGTGTATCTATGGTGCGCGTATCTACATTGGTATTCATATCCCACACGTCTGACAAAAGCCTGTCTCTGGTCTGAACCCGGCCTCGTCTTTCAATGAGGGTCACCAGAAGCTTAAACTCCATCTGAGTAAGGTCTACAGGCTTATCTTTGACTGTAATCTTATGTTTCGGTATATCTATGGTTACTCCCCCTGCCATCAGCATGTCTTTCTTAATGCTTTCAACCTTTCCTCTCTTAAGGATCGCCTTTACCCTGAGCACTAACTCTCGCGGGCTGAACGGCTTGACCATATAGTCGTCCGCGCCCAATTCGAGACCCACGATCCTATCGACTTCTTCGCCCTTCGCAGTGAGCATTATTATAGGTATGTTTTTAAGCTTTTCCTTCTCCTTTATCGCACGACAAATTCCGAAGCCATCCATACCGGGTAGCATGATATCTAATATTATCAGATCAATTGGCTGATCACTCAGTACTTCTAAAGCCTTTTCCCCTGTCGAAGCAATAGTGCACTCATAACCGGCTTTTTCAATATTGAATTTAACCAATTTCGATATGTTCTTATTGTCTTCGACTATTAATATACGTTCTTTCATTTTTATCCGCCTTTATTCATCATATTACCTCTTCAGTCGTGATTATATCCTATGCATCGCCTCCGACCAGCGGCAGCACGGATTCGACCTTAAAAAATACGATGAAACTGCCATTAATAAACTGTGGAATGCAGTATGGGCCAGGATACGTCGCTTTACAGGTATTTACAATCAGATTCTGGTCTTCGGACTCACTTTCCTTCTTCAGATAGAGCCTTTTGCCGCTATAACCGAACAGTCCCTCTTTGAAAAGATATGCCGCATATGGATTTTTTCTTATATTCGCGTGGCTCAGCCTGTCACCCATAATGAACGCTACGTGCGTATCATCTATCACGTGAGGGCTGGCATATGGCGCCGAATTGACTACGCCCTTATCATCGGCGGTGCTCAAAACGCCGAATCCCTTTTTCTTCTTAAAATATTCTTTCAAATTCATGCCGGGTACCTCCTTAATTTTCAAGGCAGATTTGGCTCAACTACCTTGCGTAGATCTTCCCAGAACCTCTTCCTGTTTTCCGAATCCGCAGGTGAGAGCGCCGGAAATTCCAGAAACGGTACTTTTATATTTTCTTTGGCGAGTTCCTCCGACAATATTTCAGCCATTATGCCCGCGAGGGCCGGATCGGACGCGTCAGGTTTATCGACAGGATTAGGTGACTCCGTCTGATATCTGTTTATTTTATGCTTCCCCCAGTGAATCCCGCACGTAGGGCTGTTTTCCAACCCTAAAAAACATGTAAGACGATAATTGTTCTTAATAAACTCCTTCACCATAAGCATCGGTGTCTTTAATAGCTCTTTGCAATGGTCTCTGAAGAAGATGTTATCATATTGCTGGCGGCCTTGTGGATTTCGCATCAAACCCATGGCGCTGGTTTCCGGACAGAGATATTGGATGATACCGACATGCTTCTCCATAAGATAATTCATGATCTCCCGGGACAAAGGAAAATTCTGACCGAGTATATGAACCCTGCAGTATGGGTTAACTAGACACTGGGCAATAATTATTATTCTCTTATCTTTCTTACTCATATTTATCCCCTACATTATTAAAAATGGCCTGACCCGGTACGCACCAATTCGAATCGCATTCTTATTTTGTCCGGCCGAAAAATATCTCTTTGACTCTTCCGGCGCCGACTGCCCGGGCAAGCTCTGTCGCCGCACAGTAAAATAATATCATCACGAAGACCCATGCCTCGCGCAACCAGAACGCCTGCCAATCAACTTCGGCATTCATATGCTCCCATGCCCCGGAAAAATTCCCGATCTTTATACCCTGGTGGATAAGCGCCTCCAGCAAGAAAAATATGATCGTAACTATCCCAAACACGAACGTCTTTACTGCTACGGTATAAATAAGCGGCTTTTTAGGGTAAAGATTAAGAAACGGTAATTTGTCGGCTATAAGAACTACTTTCGCGACTATCAGCGAACCGATGATCGCTACCGCCGAAGACGGAATAACAATACCATATTCCTTTAATATCAGGGCTTTAGAAACGGCGAGCATATGGAACATCAGCAGGAAGAAGATGAGCGCGGGAAGGATATTTAAAAAAGATTTTTTAATATGCCCGAGCAATTTATTCAAGGATCCCCTTTAAGGTTTGCCGGATGCACAATTTGGCGGACATAGTGGAATTATACAAGATATTTACCGTCAAAGCAAAACAATCGCATCGCCGTTGACCGTTTTTTAGAAAAATTGGCGGACCCGGTACGTACCTATTCGAACCTTTTCCGAGATCTCTGCCCATATCGTGATTCCCGTCAATAAACAGCCTATATTACACAAAATATACGCTATTCTTCCAATAATTTACAAGACAGCCGATGCAGGTCGGCATTGGCCAGGGCCTGGACTCTCTTCTTTATTACGCGAGAGAAATATTCCTTCTCTGTCTTTGTAAGAGCTTCTCCTTTGAGTTTCTTCATAAAAAGTTCTTTCTGCTTCGGTGGAAATACCTGAGACAGTGCGTACTCTAGGCCAAATTCTTCTTTCGCGGAAAGAAAATCGCTTAGATCCTCCGACGCTTTTTTGAAATAACTGTTAAATGTAGCCTTTAACCGCTGACTCGACATAGAGCGTCCATTAACTTTTAGATCCTGATCCTTTTTTAATAAATTAAAATACCCCTCTGATTCTTTCCTGCGCTCAACACTAAGCGATCGTGCGAGAGCATTTGCCCACAGAAACTTTAAATTGAGAGCTTTGTACAAAGCAAGAGACATTGCCAACAAAGATGCCAGGACAAGCTTATCTGATTTGCTCTTAAGATAGCCAACTGTTTTAGCATAGTCGAAACGCCCCTTCTCTGTGCTCGTCGCAAGAACAACAGGAAATCCCTCCCAAAGACGAAGATCCCCTGACTTCACAACATCCGCCAGCGCCAGGTTAGCATCTTCCATCTCTCCTGTTTCAAAAAGAGGAAATCCCAGGGCGCTTAGGCGCTTTAAGAGATTATTGTCTTTCATAATTAAAGCCCTTCTTTTTTAAGAAGCCTGATAAAATGCTCTAGGTTATTATTTACTTTGTCCTCCGACACATCATAAGAAGCCGTTTCCTTAAACCGCCGGCTAAGTCTGGCAATATCAATTTCCGGCACGAGGATATCGATATCTTTTGTCGATGCTTTGATATCCAATAAAGTCAGCGCAGTTCCACCGCAAGCGACAAGATGGACTTTCCGTTTTAGAAAGCCATTCCATGCACCGAGCGAGTCTAATAAACCCTGTTTAGCTATTCTATATTCCATACAATTTATTGTATCAAATAATACAATCCTATGTATTAAAGTATACAATATGTTTTAATAATTGTCAAGGCCAGATTCCATTTAATTAAATAGACCGACAATATAATACAAAGCGGTGTGTTCACCGCTTTGTTCGAGCTCAATTCAATAACAACGTCGTCATTGCGAAGGCGACAACCTAATTCTCTTTATTGATTAAGTTCACTACCAGCATCACAATAACATCGCGTTCTGCGGGACTGCTCTCTGCGATCATGAGAGTGAGCGCAACGAGCGCATTATCTGCCAACCGCTTTGAGCCATCTTTTCGATACAAAATACCGTTCTTCTCAAGGAACCACAGGAAGAGCGACGCCGCAACTCTCTTATTGCCATCTACAAACGAATGGTTCTTGACGATAAAATATAGTAGGTTTGCCGCCTTCTCCTCAATGCTCGGGTAGAGCTCCTTACCGTCGAAGGTCTGATAGATAGAAACAACGGAGCTTTTGAATGACTGGTCCCTCACCTTTCCGAAAAGACTCGACCCGCCAAACCGCTTAGCCAATTCATCAACAGCCTTCGCGGCGATAGGATAGGTTAGGATGAATTTCTCGTCTTTTGACGTCTTTACTATCTTCAGGCGCTTGTAATCATAATCATCGAGAAGGCCGAGAGCGTAGTTATAGTCATTAATGACTTCGATAAGTCCCATCGCCTCTTTATAATCGAGTTCCTTGCGGTCCTTCATGCTGCCAATGAGCTTGATCGCTTTTTGGAGGGCCTGGAGTTTCCTGGTCTGCTCCTGAAGGCGATGCTCATTCAATGTGTATCCATCAACAAGGTGTTTTTTCAGAATGCTGGTGGCCCAAATACGGAACTGAGTAGCGCGCTTCGAATTGACACGATAGCCGAGTGAAATAATAGCATCCAGATTATAAAATGCAGTTTCATAGACCTTACCGTCAGCTGCAGTATGTGCAATTTTTGCACATACTGAATATTGCTTTAACTCATTGCTTTTAAATATGTTACGTAAATGTTTCGTTATCACGCTTCGATCAATATTAAAAAGAGCGGCTATCTGCTTTTGCGTAAGCCACACCGTCTCCTGCTCGAGTTTAACCTCAAGCGTAACCTGATTATCTTTGGCCTGATAAATAACAATATTCCCGCCAGTACAATTACTTGATGAAACTTTTTTCATGCTATTTCCTTTTCAGAAGCCCTCGTCGCTACAGGGGCACTTTTACCTGAGCAAAAACTGGCGGACCCGGTACGTACCAATTCGAACCGCGTCCGGAATCACTGCTAATATAGTGATTCCTGTCAATAAACAAGCTATATTATACAAAATATACTCTCATAAGGCAAAGTTGCCGCATATGTTAGGCATGAGTTATGACGTGATAGGCAGATCATTAAATATCAGCCGCGAAACAGCCAGGAGGGCCTGCCATTATCAAGAATAATAGGCGTGGCCTTCTCTGCCTTTATACCTCAAAACGATTGCCCGTGCTTATATCTATCAGACGTTCTCCCATTACAGATTTTAAGACTTTGAACGCCGGCGTGCCCGTACAATGTCCTGTATAGGTCTTTTCTATCGGATAATCCAATATCGATCTTGCGAGGCCCCTGACTTCAGACTTCGTACCCGCTATAAAATTAAGCGGCGGTACTCCTATGAGATGAAACCCTCCTATCACCGCCTTGATCGGGACGCCCTTGAATTTCGAAGCCACCGTATCCACCATATTGAGAATGCCGTTATGGGAACAGCCCGTGAAGACTACGAACTTACCGTCTTCCTTGATCGCCATGATGATCTCGTGAGTGAAATCATCTGGCACCAGGGCATTGCCTATTTTCAAAAAAAGATGCTTATTCCCATGGGGCTTAGGATGGCTGCCAAGAATGCGGGGGAAAATAAAAACGTCGTGGAGTATCTCAATATCTTCACTGGCAGTCTCAAATCTGCCGGGGTAGTCTGCTATTAGCGTTTTATCGAGTCCTATATACTTATTTATTAACCCGTACTTTTTGCCTATACAATCTCCGTTTGGCGTGCGGCCCAGATACACCTTTGCTGCAGAATTTAACTCTAAGAAGCGTAGAAGGCCTCCTCCGTGATCAAAATGATGGTGAGATAAAACCACGGCATCAATGGAAGGTATATTGACAGAAAGATGCTCGGCGTTATTCGCGAATGACCCGGAAGCGCCCGTGTCGAAGAGAATATTATGACCGTTGAACGCGACATGTAGAGACAATCCCCATTCAGCCGCGAGTCGTGAATCGGTAGTGCTTGGCCTATTCTCGATCAAAACGGTTATTCTCATCTAAATGTTCTCTAGTTTTACTATCGGCATTTTACTTGAAATAAGGAGATTTATGATCTATAAGGCCTGGCCTTCCTTTTTCCAAGGCCTTCCATTCTTTATACAGCTTCCCGCAACACTTTACAAGAAAGCCCGAGTATATTTTAACCCTGCTTCCGCCTTCTTTCTTCATCTTTTTGGCGGATATGCAAAGCTCGTTAAACCCGGCCTTTGCCGCGTCGGCTATCTTGGAGCCGAATATGACGCAGCTTATCCCGGACCAGTGGATGGCGCTAAAACACATCGGGCATGGCTCTGTAGTGGTATACATAACGCATCCCGAAAGATCGTATGTCTTAAGCTTCTTCGAAGCTATCCTTATGGTATTGATTTCCGCGTGGCAAGTAGCATCTTTTTTAAATACGGTGTTCCCGGCGACAGCCACTACCTTGCCGGACTTAACTATACAGGCGCCGAAAGGGCCTCCGCCCAAAGTCCTGATGCTTTTTTGGGCCGCCTTCACCGCCAGCTTCATATATTTGGGATTTAATCTGTGCTTCATGGCAGGTCTCGATATGGTAGAGCGGCGCATGTCTGGGGCTGAGAAATTTTCTTCATGTGTCCTTTTATTTCCTGCCTCTATACGTCCAGTTCGGTAGAAAACAGAACCATACCCTTAATTTTGTTACACCGTAAACGTGTCACAGTAAAACATAGTGCTTGGTAGGGTCGGTCGGGCTTTTAGCCACTATCCTAATTACCTTTTTCCCTTCCAAAATACTCTTAGCTTGATCAAGATTTAGGCTCTATAGAAAAAACCTGCCGATGGTATTCCGTCGAGACAGGCTTATTGTGCTGATATGGCGGGGACGATGGGGAATCATTCCCCGAATCCCTACTCCTTTATATATCAACGAGTTATGAAAGCCGAGAATGAAACTGTTCTAAAAGTGTGCCGTTCCATATAATTTGAATATCTTGCGATTCTTAGAAACCATACCTTACGGCCACGCTTCCATAATGCTCATAATAATCAGCCTTGAGAAGAAAGTCGTAATCCAGATCGAGTGAAATATTGTATTTTGTCTTAAAGCTGACCTTTGTACCTATATCATATCCCGATCGCGCAGCTCTGAAGCCGCTTGTGGG
>CAIMPC010000033.1 GCA_903843285.1 Candidatus Omnitrophota bacterium | reverse complement strand
GCCAATGCCATGTACCGGAGCCCCGAAGGGGCGACTGGTACGGGGCACGGTGGCGGCCATTGACCGTTGACATTTTGCAATAGAGGGATATGATAACGTAATGAGTTATTACGCTTATATACTTGCATGCGCCTCTCTTTTAACGACAATAAAACAGAGCCGCCCCTATTACTTCTTAACGATCATATTTTATTCTCTTTTTTCAACGTAATCAGCATATTGGCTGCGCCGCCATGCACCGGGTTGATCTCTTGACATTTTTTGAAATACTTTGCCGCCTCTTTAAAATTTTTAGCTCTGAAATAATATGCACCCATAAGGAAATACCCGCCCGTCCATTTTGGATCGCGCTTTATCACCGTTTTGAACTCATTATAGGCCTTCTTACTATATTCTGTCATCATTAACCCTAACCCCATCACTGCATGCGCAACGGTTGTCAACTCATAATCATCACTTTTACCGCCGCTTTGAGTAAGGACTTTAAATTGCGCGTCCAACGCTTGCTTATATTGACCTAATTCTACGTATGCTTTTGCAAGTTTGACAGATAATCTTGGATCATCCGGAAATAACCTATTGGCCTCAATAAGCAAAGCCGCATTCAAGCCGGGATCAACGGTATTTTCAGCGTTAATCGTCATTTCCAAAAGGGCTCTCTTAAGTCTATCCTTCTCTTTTTCAGAAAAAGAATCGATATCATTTACTGATCTAAGTATTTTTATCTGCCCTGAATAGTCATTGGATTTAGCGAGGGATTCTATCAGCGAATCAAAATCATTAGAACTTGCATATAGAAAAAATACTGGTAATACCAACAGGCTTATTACAAGTGATAATATTTTTCCCTTCACCCTATTACCCCGCAGTATGCTATTCTATTGCTTAAGCATATGTAGTAACTTATATTTTAATGATTCTGGACGCGGATCGTCTTCCCCGGCATATCCAGCAACGTTCTTTGACTCTTGATTTACAATCTCTTTTCTAATGGCACGATTACTAAATACAAAGAAATTGGCATTTTCATTTTTGATTTCAGAAATATCCGTATCTGGTTTCGTTGATATCAGGCATGCTGATTTTTCACTTTTCTCAACCATCCACTTAAATGGAGTTATACCATAAAAAATGGTATCGTACTTGTCGCTAGCGTCCGTCATATTAAACACACTGATATTGCAGACTACATAAGCTCCTATGCCAAATGTCCAATAATAAGACGAATTCCACGACATACCCCTGCCTTTCCATTCAGAGAGAGCGGCGTAGTTAATAACACATAAATAGTTTACGCCCAATTCTTTTGCTCTATCCAATATCTCCCTATAACTCGATTCCTCTAAGCTATAACGATAAGGCGTAAAATCGAGAATTTCATAACCTTTATTAAATAAGACCGACCTTACATAAAAGTCAAACACATCTGTTAGTTCATCAGGATAAGGTACATCTTTATATCGATTAGAAGATGGTAAAACTTTATAGCAAATATCATTCCCCTCAGATCCTGTCTTCTCCAGCGTATATCCATAATCTTCCAAAACCGCGCGGTTTTCTTTTTTGTCCTCATTGAATATATTAACTTTTTTCCCGATATTTTGCGAAGCAAGCAATTTGATGGGTTTTAATGTTCCCAGAAATTTTATCGCGTCTTTTTCTCTGAATATCAATAACGCAATACGTCCTTTGCTTTCATTGGGGTTTTTAGGAGCGGTTACCGCATAATTTCCTTTTTCATTGATACGCGCCTCAGGTACAAGTGCGGTCTTCTCTCCTTGAATATATTTCTTTAAATCCTCTATATCCTCATCCTTTTTGGGTGGGCCCATTTTCTTTAGAATCCCGCTTATGACAAAGCCCATATCTGACATATACTCATAAAACTTGGGAAGCTGCTTTGAAGTCTCTCCTTTAACTGTAACATAGCCATGATCATACATTATTTCCATTGCCATGTTCTTGTCTCCTTTTATTTGCTTTATCTATTTATTTGTTATCAAAGCAATTCCGCACTTGACGCCGAGTAAAGAATATTATTAAAATAATGGGTATAAGAAATCGCTGACAGAATAAATATAGTAATGCGAGAGATGCCCCAAGCGAGCTATGCCCCTCCATAACGATTTGAAATACTTTCTGATATAGCCCCGGAATAAACCAATATAGGATATCATATGCAAGAGCGCAAAAAAGCAATGTCACCCCTGCTCTCTTAAACATTAAACTAAAAACTCCCGCAACAAACAAAAGAACGTAGAGAGGAGTCCGTAAAAAGTAATCTACTGTTAATATTGTTTGGTTTTTCAGGAATTCAATAAATAATGAAACTGCCCCAATAATTAAAAATAAAGCATATGTTATGATAATTAGAGAGACTAATCGTATCACTACTTTCCATTTATTCATACCACCATCCTTCTCTTTATTAATTTCCAATCTTTTTGAAGATATCTTCCCATAAACTTAAGCCGCTATTATAAAGGGACGCGGCACCTGAAACTGTATTTTTTTCCCAAAACTTGTCGTGATCATAATTATACAGTACCACATCACTGAATAATCTCTGAGAAACATTCATTTCATCTCTAGATTTCTTATAGGCATCCGATCCCCTGATAACATTTAAGGACCACCCTAATACATCTGTCATGATATCGAGTGCTCTTTGCAAATTTTTTGCGTCAACATTGGCTCCAGCCGCCTTTTCTATAGCTTTTTGCATATCATCACCAAATTTATATAAATTTTTAGTGGCAGCGACTATTTTTTCAGAGCTACTTTCAGGTGATTTGATGGTCTCAATATTCTGCCTCAAAGAGGATTTGGCAAATTCACATCCAGCTATAATTAAATCCTTGAGGGAGCCACCATATTGTATTGCCTCGGTCACACCGATATCAAAAACATCAAATACACTATCCATGTTATAAACTGGCACAGCCAACGAGGGCATGAATTTAAATAATGATAATCCTTGCATTGGTAATCTAATGTAGTCCGGTATTTTTTTTGATGTCTGTGTATCTATGCCCAAAAATAGCGCGCCAAAATTAGCAAATACGCTGGACAACCCAGAAGATATGCTGTTAATATGACTACCATTGGGCAAGGCAACATCAAACGATACATTTCCCGTAGAATCTCTGGTTACATTAAGACTCATATGATTAATTTCGTCATCAGTGAGCCCTAAATTTTTTAAGGTACTTATCGCCTCTCCATCTAATGTATCTTTAAATGAGATTCCCTCATAAGCATTAAGTCCATCCTTCAGGCTTATTGTAAATGGCTGATTAGTATAATCCTTTATCTTCGCAGCCACATACTTCCCATATGAGTCATAGATATTGTAATGTCCACCATCTGTTGGCTCGATCACAAGTAGTGTCTTACCGGTCGAGTCTTTTATTTCGGCGTATGACTGCTGGCCGTTCACGATCTGCTGATATTGGATGTCTGAATTGAAGGTTGTGTATATCTTTGCATCAGTATACCCAAGCTTCCCATATGCGTCAACTCCAAGTTGACCATAGCCAAGAGTATAGCCATCCTTGGTAATGTCTTTTAATCCCGCGAAGTCCCAGAAGAATCCTGAACCGTCTGATTTCTGTTTCTGTTGGAATAGGGCTTCAGCTAAGATATCGCTCGTTCCATCGTCTTTAATATCAACCGTTGCATATGTAGTACCATCTATTGTCTTATTGACGTAAGCAAGCTCGTCCAGCTTATTGTATAGATAATCTCCTATGGATATGCCTGTCTTAGTCATCTCGTTCACAGCAATCGCATTAAAGAAGCCTGTTCCATAAGTATTAAGGGCGCTGACTAACCCCTTATCTTGCGCTATCTTAGTAAAGTCCTGTATTTGGGCCATGTATGCGGATTGTTGCCATGCATCTCCAGAGCCACCCAAGAACGTGAGTGCATTCTTAGTGTAGGTGTCATAGATTGACTTGAAGTAGTCGATTGGCTTGCCTGTGTCAGGGTCTGTCTGCCCTGTAGCGGTTTGAATGCCGGCATTTATGGCTGTAGATATAGCTGAGAAGCCTATGTTGGCGAGTAGCGGGTTTAGGCCGAGTTCCTGTGTAGCGTAGTTTATGCCGATACTGGCTACTCCCTGGAGTAAGCCCTTCGCCACACTAGCCCATATGTCAGAAGGGCTTCCCCCTCCTAAACCGACCTGTAATGAACTGCGGATACCGATTCCAGCTAAGTAGGACTGGCAGTCACTGTCAAAGAACCTAACCCATTGTAATTATAGCCAGTTACAGAATCCATAATAGCCAGCTACTGTCCTCAAAACCTGCGTTGCCAAGTCAAAATCGGTGTTACTTGGCCTTCTCTTTCTCCTCCTCACGAAGCCCCACCTTCCGGTACATTTCCTGAAGTTCAAGAGGCATAAGCCGGGTATATATCTGCGTGGTCTTGAGAGACGAGTGACCGAGCAGTTTCTGGATATGGACAAGGCTCGCACCACCTTTAAGCATATGGGTCGCGCACGCGTGTCGTATCGAGTGCGTGGATATCTTCTTATGCTGTGCGTAGGACTTGACTATCTCATAGACCATATAGGCAGATAGCCTCCTGCCACGTTCGGATACGAAGAGTGCCGTCTCGGCAGTATCCTTCACCCACTTGGGTCTTGACCGTTCAAGGTAGAGCCGCAATGCTCCCTTCGCAAGGGTGCCGACCGGGACTATCCGGTCTTTGCCCATTTTGCCTTTCCTTACCGATACTATGCTGTCGTTGAAGTTAATGTCCTCTATGTTGAGTGTATGGACTTCGTTTCGACGTAGACCACTTGAATAGAGTAGTTCAAGGATTGCCTTATCCCTCCTGCCCTTTACAGTGTCAAGGTCGGGTCTGCGTAGGATTTCAAAAACCTCTTCTTCGTTCGGTGTGTAGTAACTCATATGATATATTTCTCCCTTGGGTGCGTCTTTGCGTGTGCCTTCTTCAGGTCAGATATCTCGACGTGGGTGTAGATTTCGGTGGTCTGGAGGGATTCGTGTCCGAGCATAGTCTGTATGACCCGGAGGTTCGCACCCTTCTCCAGCATATGCGTCGCAAAGGTATGCCGGACACAGTGTGCGTTGATATCCTTCTTGATACCTGCCCTCTTGGTATACTTCCTTACGATATCTGCCGGGAAGTCCTCGGTCAGCATTCGTCCTGACTTGGTTATGAATAAGGTATCCGTCTCACCGTGAAGGAGTTTCGGACGAGCCTTGTCGATATATTCTCTGACATACTTACAAGCCACGTTGCCGACCGGGATAATCCTCTCCTTATGGCCTTTACCCATAACCTTCATAATGCCGGTCGTGGTATCTATATCGTATACGTTCATAGTTCGCATTTCGGAGTTACGGATACCGGAGGAGTAGAATACCTCAAGGATTGCCTTGTCCCTCATTTCCAGAGGGTCGGTGTTATTGGGTTGCTCAAGGACTCGGAGGATTTCCCTGCGTGATAGTATGTTCTTTGGTAGTGACCTCGGCACTCTGGGTAGGACGAGTTGGCTCCCAAGGTCGGTCGTAGTATGGTTGTAGCCCTTGAGGAACCGTAGGAAGACTATCACGGCCACCACCCGTAGCACCTGCGTCTTGGTGGTGAGTATGACGTTATTGAACTCGTTTCTGGACGATAGTGATACCTGATACTTGAAGGCAAGGTCCGGTGTCAGATATCGTATGTCGGTGATACCGTTCTTCATAAGGAAGTCCTTGAAGAATCGGGCATAGGTTGCGTACGTCCTCCTTGTCCGTACGGATAGGTACTTAACCTCAAGGTATTCTTTGAACCTGTCGATTAGATATCCTATATCCGTTGCCGGAGCCGCGAGAGCCTTATGCTCGACGGCTCCCTGTGTTGACTGCGTGTCTTGTTCTGTCATTTTTATTCACTTTAACCTCCTCTATGTATGCTTGGGCTGGACCCAAGATATTTTTCCTACAATGATATTAATGCGAAAACTACTGAAATATTACATAAAATCTTTGTATCAGAGCCCACGACCCGGCCATTATAACGCCGAAGTCAAGGCCGGAGGACTCTTGTGGTGACACCTCTGCTAATCTATATCAGTTTTTCAACTAAACTGCTATTGTGCTGTATGTGTAAAAAAAATATATTGGATAAGTAGCCATACCAGTTAATAAAAATAATAATCAGTGATAGTTTTTAAGTTTTTTAATTTTTTGGACAGATTCGACCTGGTAGAGGGGAATCACCCTTCCCTTTCTTTTTTTACCCTCTCACCAAGAGTAAATAAACTTCATAGAGCAGTTAACTCTTTCACAACTGCTTTGCGGCTCAAGCTTTCTTAGGATACTCCCTATCGCTAGGAAGCAAGGGTCCATTTATACGGCTGGGCCCACGTCGTCCGAGAGCAAGGCACAAGTTCATTGCCGAGGTCTATACCTACATTGAATATACATAACCATAATACGCTCAGCCCAACACGACGCACAAACTTCAAGCTAGGCAGACTGAGGATATCAGGCCCCGCCGTGGTGGTACTTTATGATTACCGTTTTATCAAAGCATATTCAATGAGCTGGCTCTTAACCAGAATGAACGGTGCCATTCCGAGTCCCGTCGCATACTTTGCTTTTGATATTCCTGCGCCCCAACGGGTGGGCTTCAAAGTGCATAAGGCACTATCCTCGTTTGGTGGTTTTACTGCCTGCTCGGTGTTGGGATTTAGGGTCACTCATATCCCTCACGGCTGAGGTTGCCGATACAGCACCCTTTGCAATCGGGTTTACTCGGCAACGAACTCTTTCAAGGCTATACTAGCCTTCGGTCATATACTACATATTTAGTATGAGCCCACAATGCTCGATATGGTCACGCTCCTGTGGTCCCTACCTATATATGTAGTAAAGAGGCTTCTGTGAAAACGCTATTTTGGGAAAATATTTTTATTGGGCTAAAGAGAGGTGCGACGTTCGAGGTCTATGGTAAGGAGTGATATAACACGTTCGGTCTGTGGCTCCAACTTTGGATAAATCTCTGCGATACAGATTAACGACCCGATTATATAAGGGATATCCGGTGTGGATATACGACCGAGGGTTTCACGCCAAGAGGCCGGAGACTCATTTAGGGAACCCTCGATAAGGTCGGGAGGTAGTTTTCGTAGAGCCGACCAGCCTCCGGCTCTGCCTGCTTTGTAGAGAGCCTTGATAACCTGTGGGTGTATCATATGCTATTGGACAAGAGTAAACTATCTAGTGATTATCTATTTCGTTGAAACGGGGATATTGGCAACACGGCAAGGTTGAATTTTAGGTAGGGTAATTGTTTATTTATTGGCATTCCAACGCATAACATATCCCGAAGTGCGACGCCGCTTCTTATCTTTGGAGCCAAAAGGCCTGCCTAACCGCTTCCCTGACGCCTTTGCCCTATAGAGACCTGCCATTATCCTCTCGCGTATCCTATTACGTTCCTGCTGGGCAACCCAAGAGAATATAGCAAGGAGTAGTTCGCCGACGCCGGTATCTCTGGTATCTAACCACGATTCCTGTAAACTTTTTACAGACACTCCGTTCTTCTTTAACCTTTGAAGGTAGGCAAGTGTGTTTGAAATACCTTCGCGCGAAAGCCTATCGAGACTCCATATTAGCAATAAATCCCACCGGTGCGAATCTGCGTCGGAAAGCATTTTGAGGAAGTTGACCCTGTCTGACTTTGCCCCTGACCGGAGGTCAACGTATTCCGCTACCACCTCACCACCGATAGCCTCGGCAAACTTCCGAAGTGGTATGAGTTGATTGGTCGGATCCTGCGAGTTGTCAGATTTGCTGACTCGACAATATAAGGCTATACGCATTTATACTTCCAATAGTGCGTTATACAGTCGATACGCACCTTTAATATTCGGCATCTCTGTGAAATTTACAACACGACTTGTAAATAAGGAGAATACTGATAAGCTCTTGGTTATCTTCAATTCCTTTGCCCTATTCTCTACGAGTACGTCTCGTATGTTCAGACCTATTCGCATATCCAAGACCTTGCTTTCCTGCTCATAAAATAGACTTATTATTGCTTCCAGTTGGTGGTTCCATACGAGGAGCCCATTCGTCGGTGTTAAGATATCGTCGACGACCTTATGCCCGAAGGGTTTGTAATCGAGAGAAAGTATCGACGGTTCCGTGCGAATCGGACAAAATACGTCGAGGAAGAATGCAAAATCCATTATGTTCTGTGGCCGGTAATCTTCCAAGAAGAAAGCCAGTTCGGATTTGAAATCACGGACGATATCAGATTCCGGTCCTTGAAACTTATATAGGTAGATAATATCCCTCGGTTTCATTCGTTGGTGAACCGTGTAGGCAATCGTATTATCGTAGTCTGTATCGTGAAGATATGGTGCTATGTTGAGACTTTCCGACGAGTTTATCTGAATTTTGAAAATACTGACCACGACGTTATTGATATTCATTCTGGCCTCCATAGATAAAGATACGATTCTTTAATGAAAAGTATTCCGACGACGAGGCCGAGGGCCAAGAGGAGTAGCCTGCCTTCGGTGAAAACGGACAATGTTCCACAAAATACAAGAAATGAACGCTTACTTGGGAACCAGCATTGGGTGATAACGTATGCCGTCGAGAAGAAAACTAAAAATATCATATGCAATAATCCTGACTGCCCTGCTGGACACCACCTCCTGTATTCTTGAAGAACGCCTTATACTTCTTTACGTCGAATTTTACCTGACACTTCCGACAAGGACCGAGATATGGAATCCTTCGTAGCAGTACTTGGACTGGAATATATCGTTTTGCACGGCCTTTCTCGCAGTACGTCTTGCCACAGACCTTGCAAGTCACGAGCCAAATATATTTATGTACTCTGTCCTCTGGCACTCGATTCACTTCTGTCCTCGTAATTTAATAATTTGCCTATAATGTTTCAGTAGTTGCTTCTGTTCTCTATCCGATATCTGGCAGAGAGGTGCATACTTCGGGTGCCTGAAACCCCTCAACCCTTCGCATTTCACGTTGCCGTATCTATTCCGTCGGACAATGGCAATGGCCTTCTTCATACGACTCCTTAAAAAAGAAAAAGACCAACGATAAACTACCGTTGGTCGGTGGAAGTTTACCGGATTTTAATATCGTGCCCGGAATTACCGTAAACCGCACGTAGAGCTATATATTGATTATACCGCTAAAGGAAGGAATCGGGACATATAGTTTCTGCTTGTTATATAACCCCATTCCGCTTCCATCTCTTGACCGCCGGGTCAAGGTGAAGCATAAAGAACTCCTCAAATGATAATACGTTATTGGCCTTCAAATAGTGTTGTATGCTCCTTTTTATCCCTGCTGGCATTACTAAATAAATGCGATTCCTTGACATCTCCTGAAGCTGTGCCTCGGTTACGGCATCATCAATGGTCGCAAGGTAGAAACCGAGACCACGGGTTCCTTCTGTAACTATCTGTCTCCACCTTTCTCTCAGTGTTCTTTTTGCCGTAAAAATTATGCAATCCATTGCGCTCTTGTTATAGTGCTGTCGGTTCGGCATCAGAAAATCCGGCTTACCATTTATCACCTGCTGTTCCTCAAACGGATATTTAAGTCGCTTGAAAAGCATCTTGATGATATCCTCAAACGCACCTCCAGCACGTGGCTTGCGAGACTGTGAGAGCGAAAGGAAGAACCTATCGAATTCCTTAAAGTGTTTCGCCGTCACTTTAATAGTTTCATCTTTTGTCGCTCGCTCTGGCACCTCCAAAGACAGATATTCCTCTATCGCCTTGCGTCCTGCTTCCTGTTCCGTTTTGAGATATATATCGAACGCCATCGCTCCAATTTTATCAACATACAAACTAAACTTTTTTTTAATTATAATTGGATTTGTGAATGGCGGCAGTATGCTATCAATACTTTTGCTAAGAACGTCCTCCGGTGATAAAACATATTTTTTGAATATTTCAAATAACGTCATTTTTGTTCCTTTCCGTAATTATAATAATGGCACTTTAATGATATGGGGCATATAGGACATAGTGGTTTTGGTCGACAGATATTCCTTCCAAGATCCAGAACTGCATAATTAAACCTTCGGCATTCGCGGTGTGGAGTTAGCAGGTCGGCTAAACTCATAAACGCGCTATTTCGGCGTGTTTCGGCGTGAACCCTGAAACCAAAAAAACGACCATAAAGTCGAACGATATTTGAGTCAACAAGAAGAGCTCTCTTATTGTTATGCAAAGAGAGATATGCCGCCGCCGCATATTGACCAATCCCGGGGAGGGTCATTAATCCATCCATATGAAGCGGGATTTCCCCTCTGTACCGATTCTTGAGAGTGGCTGCCAACTCTTTGATTTTTCTAGCACGCCATCGAAGTCCCAGCGGAGCGATTATCTTTTTGATTTGAGAAAGAGGACTCACCACAATAGCGGTTGGTGAAGGGTAGTCTTTGATAAACCTCTTGTATACCGGTATAACTTGCTCTGCCTTTGTACGCTGAAGCAGAATCTCGGCAATGAGAGTGTGAAATTTTATCTTTGCCGTTCTCCACGGATATCGACCAGGATTTTGATATACCCAACGAAGTATTTTTTGCTTGAAATATCCGGCAGTGTCATACGATGGCCTTATTTCCCGCCACTTTCGTTTAGGCATTTAATGACTTCCTTCGCAACAATCCTTACAACAGGAACTGCTACTGCATTCCCAAATTGCCTGTAAGCCTGTGTATCTGATACAACAATTTTATAACTCTTTGGGAACCCCATTAGCCGGGAACATTCACGTGGAGTAAGCCTTCTTGGATTCTTACCTTTCTGTGGTATAAGAATCTCGGACCCATCTTTATGGTATCGAGCACTCAGTGTTCTTGATACCCCCTCAAGGTCGGCAAGACCAAACCCAAAACCATTGCCTTTGGCTTTGTGTTTCTTCGCATAGTTTTGCAAATATTCCCAGAGATGGTCTGTAAGGGTATATTTATCAGCAACCTTGCTATCCAGAATATCCCTTATTCGTTGTGGCTCCCCCTTCGGGTTCAAAGGTCCGAACTTAACGGGCTTTTTGAATCCTACAATGAATATTCTTTCCCTATGCTGAGGAACAAACCGAGCCGCATCTATTATGTCATCAAATACAATATGATAGCCGAGTGACTCAAGGGTTGATTTTATAACGCGATAAGTATTGCCTTTATCGTGAGACTTGAGGTTCTTCACGTTCTCCAGAACAAAGCAATCGGGCTTCTTTGCTTTCAGAACGCGCGCTATTTCAAAGAATAGTGTGCCTTGAGCCTTATCCATAAATCCGTGAGGTCTGTTCAGGCTTATCTTCTTAGAAACACCGGAGATGGAGAATGGTTGACAGGGGAATCCAGCCAGAAGAATATTATGAGCAGGAATTTTTTTGTTCGGTATGGCGCGTATATCGCCTTCGGGTTTTTCACCGAAATTCTCTTTATAGGTTATCTGACTATGCTTGTCATAATCAGATGAGAATATACACTTCGCGCCGAGCTCCTCAAATGGGATTCTTAATCCACCAATACCACAAAAAAGGTCTATAAAGGTAGGCTGTTTCATACTATTTGTCTCAATACCTTTTTAATATCTTCTTCCTTATAAAGTCTATAACCATTTATAGGATGCCTCTTTGCTTTCAACTTACCCTGAGCATCCCACCTATGCAGCGTCATAATGCAGACGCCGAGCATATCGGCAGCGCGTTTAACCGTTACGTATTCTTTTATCGTCAGCATAGTAACCCTCTACAACTCTGAACACATCATATTACTCTCATAGAATCCAGTCAACACAATTATCTGTCTTCCAGCCTGCCTAACAAACTTGGCATTCTTGATACAACACGGAAATCGTTTAATAATACACCCACAAACTGCCACCAGAGTGTAGGTAATCACCGGAACGATACCAATAATAATCATCGTGGTTCTTCGTAGAGAAATCATATCAGTAGTAGCAGCTTTCTCTTTTTTGCTTCTTTTTTCTCTTTACTACGCCCTGTGAATATGTGGATATCTTTTTAG
>CAIMPC010000032.1 GCA_903843285.1 Candidatus Omnitrophota bacterium | reverse complement strand
AGATTCGTCGTCAGATTTCGCGACATTCCTATTCGTTTAAATTCTAAACGAAATTTGTATTTCACAAGCAGTCTACTAATTGCCCTAACAGTCTAATGAATAACTAACTTTTTCATCTTCACATGATGAGTAACTATATTTGCATATTTTATTTATTTTGTCGAGAACAAATTTATTTTATTTTTATTCAAAAACCTTTGCTGCTTAAGAATTCTTCTGTTATTCGCCCCCGAGTCCCCGACTCCGAGCGCTTCGCAATATATTTGCCTAATATATCGAATTCCACATTTACCATATCACCGGCCTTCTTCGCATCGAGAGTAGTATTTTTCGATGTATGGGGAATTATGTGCACCTCCAATAAGCCTCTTTCCGAGCGGCTTACCGTAAGACTGACTCCTTCGATGGCAATAGACCCTCTGTCAACTACCAGATTATTGAATTCATCGGGATAGCCGACCCCTATCGCGAACTCTCCATCGGCTTTACTAACGCTCTTTATTGTTCCAACGCAATCAACGTGCCCTAAAACAAAGTGGCCATCGAGAGCCCCGTCTGCTTTAAGAGAGCCTTCGAGATTAACCTCGCATCCTTTCTTCAACACAGAAAAACTGGTCTTGCGCGCGGTCTCGGCCATGATATTAAATGACAGAAGACCTTTGGCCTTTTCCGTAACCGTAAGGCAAACACCGTTAACCGACACACTGTCACCGATCTTAACATCTCTATAGATACCGCCGGAGATAACGTCAAGCCTGTAAACACCTTTGGATTTCTCGAGCTTCTGCACTAACCCGATTTCCTGTATTATTCCTGTAAACATTATTTCGGCTCCGCTTCTACTAAAATATCGTCGCCACACATCTTAACGGTCACATTCTTCAGCTGTATGGCATCCTTCACTTTATTGACTCCTTCACCTTCCACCGAGGTCTTGGCATCTCTGCCGCCGATGATCTTTGGAGAAATGAAGAATATTAACTGATCGACCAACCTGCTTTCTATGAGGCCCGCGGTAAGCTCGCCTCCACCTTCGACTAAAATATCGATAATATTAAGCCATGCCAATTTCTTCAACAGATCTTTAAGATCTACTCTGCCGGAGCGCGCCTTACAAAATAATACGCTAATTCCATTCTTCGCGAACTGCTCCGCCTTCTTAAATGAGGCCGATTTAGTAGTAGCCAATATAACGGAATGTTTATCCGAAGTTGTGAATATCTTAGCGGAAAGAGATACTTTTAATTGGCTGTCGACTATCACTCTAAAGGGTTGCTTCAGTCCGGGAATTTTACATAATAGCGATGGATCGTCTTTAAGGACGGTGTTTACGCCGACCATGACCGCATCAACCCTCGATCTGAGGATCTGCACACGTCGTCGAGATTCATCGGAGCTTATCCACTTGGAGTCACCGCTCTTGGTGGCGATCTTGCCATCGATGGACTCTGCCAATTTTACCCTTACGAGCGGCATTTTCCTGGTAACAAATTTTATAAAGGGCTTGTTAATAGCGGCGGCTTCGTTTTTTAAAACTCCGAGGCGGATCGCTATCCCATGCTTTCTGAGCTTTTTTATGCCGCGCCCATCGGTAATGGGATTAGGGTCTCTCATTCCAATGACTACCCTTTTTATACCGCTTTTTATAATGGCGTCCGTGCACGGAGGTGTCCTGCCGTAGTGGTCGCATGGCTCGAGCGTAACATATAATGTAGCGCCTTTGGCTTTAGCTCCGGCCGATTTTATAGCATTAACCTCGGCATGCGGCAAGCCGCATTTTTTATGATATCCGCGGCCGACTATCCTGCCGAGCCTTACCACCACGGCACCGACCAGGGGATTAGGGTTTGTCATCCCTTCCGAGCTTTTCGCGAGATCTATGGCAATGGCCATAAATTTATTGTCTATATTCACTCTTTATCTTTTCCGATTCTTCCTTCAATTTCTCAACGATCGTATAAGGAACCCTGACTTCACCCAAGAGCACCCTACCTTTACCCAGCCCATGGCAATCGGATCCGCCGGTTACTAGCAAATTATTCTCCCTCGCTATCTGCTCATATTTTCTGACAGCGCTCGGGTTGTGGTCAGTATGATATACCTCAATACCGCGTAGGCCATGCCCTACAAGTTCAGGTATATATTCATCCTTACCCATACATCTTGGGTGGGCCAGCACTGGAACCCCACCGGCCCTCAATAACATATTTATAGCTTCGTACGGTGTTAACTTAACGCTCGGCACGTAACAGGGCTTGTTAAAACCTATATATTTTCCGAATATATCTCTAATGGTCTTCACTTTACCGGTATTTAGTATAGCTTTGGCCACATGAAGCCTGCCGACGGAGCCTCTGCCTGAGACTTTAAATACATCATCAGCGCTTATGCCTATTCCCTCGGCGCGCAGTTTACCGACCATCTCATGTATGCGGACTATCCTGGCATCCCGCAGCTCTTTTATCCTTTTACGAAACCATCCCAGATCGTAATCCATGCAATATCCGAGTATGTGTATCTCGGCATCAGCCTTCTCTACGGTAAGCTCGATGCCCGGAACTATTTCCACTTCGAGCTTATTTCCTATCGAGCGAGATGGTTCTATCCCATCAACAGAGTCATGATCGCAGATAGCGACCGCCGAGAGCCCCCTGTCTTTCGCGCAGGCGACCACTTCCTCCGGAGAGAATGTCGAGTCAGAATAATATGTATGGACGTGTAAGTCGGCGTATTTCATTTACTGCCCTTTGCCTTTTCCTTACTGATCTTATCGAGAACACCGTTAACGAATTTACCGGAATCCTTATCTCCATACTTCTTAGCGAGATCTATGGCTTCGTTTATAGCAACCTTAGGGGGTATGTCATCTGAGTACGTAAGTTCGTATGTGCCCAAACGCAGAACATTACGATCTATCACCGCCATTCTGCCCAGCTCCCAATTCGTCGCGTACTCCGATATGAGGCCGTCGATATGCGTAATATTCTTGCAGACCCCGAGCACTATATTCTCTGCATAATCCCGAATATCAGGCTCTATCTTATCCTGAGACAGCCAGAAATTATTAATGCACTTATCAGCTCCTTCCTTAGCTATGTCAACCGCATACAAGATCTTCAATGCCGATTCCCTTGCCAATGTACGTTTCCTCATAATCTCTCCTCATATGTTTCGACAACGATATGGTAGCGGCTAACCGGCCGGTGGGCCTCGCCTATTTTTGCACTCAAGGAACACATAGCCCTAACCTGGCATATCTAACCAGGTTAGATCTGTATTCTATACCTTCGCGTAAAGGTTCGCCATCTCGATGGCTGAGAGCGCGGCGTCGCGGCCCTTGTTGCCATCCTTAGTACCGGCCCTCTCGATCGCCTGTTCTATATTCTCAGCTGTGATAACACCGAATATACACGGAATATTTGTGTCGAGAGAGGCCTTAGCGATGCCCTTTGCCGCTTCACTGGCAACAAACTCAAAATGCGGCGTCGCGCCCCTGATAATTGTACCCAGACATATGACAGCATCGTACTTCTTTGACTTCGCGCATTTAAGCGCCAGCATCGGCAATTCGAAGGCCCCCGGCACCCACACGACATCTATGGAGCTCTCCTGGACGCCATGACGGCTGAGCGTATCGACACATCCGTCGAGAAGCTTTGCCGATATGAATTCATTGAAACGTGATATAACTATCGCAAACTTCTTACCCTTTGCTACTAAATCCGCCTTAATCACATTTACATTTGACATCTGTTCCTCCTCTTCCTGCCCTGTCGGCAGGCTTGTTTATTGCAGTCCATTTGCTATTAGCTGCACGCTATATGCTAATGTCGTGACCCAACTTCTCCTTCTTCGTCATCAGATATCTCTTATTCGACTTATTCGCCTTTATATGCATAGGGATCTTCTCTATAACTTTTAATCCGTAACCTTCCAGGCCGATGATCTTCTTAGGATTATTTGTAAGAAGTTTTATCTTCTTCAGTCCGAGATCGGCAAGTATCTGTGCGCCTATTCCATAATCTCTTAAATCGGGTTTAAACCCCAGCGCCTCGTTAGCCTCCACAGTATCCATTCCTTTGTCCTGCAGAGCATAGGCTTTAAGCTTATTTGCCAGGCCTATGCCGCGCCCCTCCTGCCTCATATATAACACTACGCCGCCCCTACCCTTACCGATCATCCTCATGGCGGCATGCAGTTGTTCACCGCAGTCGCATCTCTTTGATCCGAACACATCTCCGGTCAAACATTCCGAATGCACCCTTACCAACTCGCCGTTCCGGCGAAGCTTTCCTTTGACAAGCGCGATGTGATGTTTTTTATCTATGAGTGATTCGTAAATATAAGCCTTGAAATTACCGTAGGCCGTAGGCAGATTTGTCTCGGCAATCTTTTTAATCAATTTCTCCGATTTGCGCCTGAACTCTATAAGGCTCTCCATTGTGCATATCTTAAGTCCAAATTTTCCGGCGAATTTTATCAGATCCTGCGTCCTGGCCATAGTGCCATCATCCTTCATTATCTCACATATAACACCTACGGGATTAAGCCCGGATAATTTCATAAGGTCCACGCAGGCTTCTGTATGCCCGGCCCTTACAAGGACACCCCCCTCATTAGCCCGAAGCGGAAATATATGCCCGGGCCTTGTAAGATCCGAGTGCTTTGCTTTAGGATTAGAGAGAATATTGATCGTACGCGCCCTGTCACTGGCCGAGATACCGGTCGTGACCCCTTTTTTGGCATCACATGATATCGCCCAGCCGGTCTTATATGGATCGATAGCCCTCATCGACATAGGATGAAGATCCAGCTCATCCAGCCTGGCCCCTTCCATAGGCACGCATATCAATCCACGGCCTTCGCGAGCCATGAAGTTAATATCCTCCGGCAGGGTGAACTCGCCGGCCATTATGAGATCGCCCTCATTTTCGCGATCCTCGTCGTCTATGACGATGACCATCCTTCCATTTTTGAGGTCACTTAGGATCTCGGGAATTGCATTCAGTTTCATATATTTTTTCCTTACTATAGCGCTTTTAAGGGATAAAAAAACCCGAAGCGTGGCTCCGGGGTTATATAACATCGTAAATCCTGTTATTAAATACTCATTTATCGTCTTCTACCATCCAGCCTTTACTGTCGGCACTTGAATTTCACAAGTTCTGTCCTTATATTGCAGGACTCGCGGGCTCTATACCGCCGGCCGGGGAATCTCACCCCACCCCGAAGACTATCTCATTATATTGATTTTTGATGACTTGTCAAGGCCTTTATGGTAGCATTATCGTTAAATAAAAGGAGGTTTCAAATGAAGAAAGTATTTGGTTTAGCATCAGCCGCAATATTTATATTTGTATCCACATCTACCATCTTCGCAGCCAACAGCACCGCTACATCTTCACAGGCCAAGGCCGCACCGACCGTGGTAAAGACTGCTGTCGGGCAGAAGGCAGTGGACACAAAAAGACCGATGAGGTCAAATTTCGTCATGATGCTCGGATCGGTATCGAAGATCGATGCGTCAAATCCGGCAAGCATTAAAGTCGAGGTAAAGGACGATCGCGACGGTCAGGTCCATATAGTTGAAGTAACTCCTGCAACCAACGTGACTAAAGTCACCACTGTATCTGAATTGAAAGCCGGTGATGCGGTCAGAGTAATGGCAAGAAAAGTTGAAGATAAAGAGGTTGCCATGGGTATCATGTTCGGCAACTTCAAGGCCCTAACTCCTCCGGCAAAGCTCCCTCCTGCACAGGCTAAACCTGTGGCGCCGGCACAGAAGGAAATGCCGAAAAAATAGTTTCATACCTATAGATGGAAAAAGACCCGGAATTTAAGTTAAAGGAAGAGCTTAAAAAGCTCGAGTGGGAGTTCTCAATGCTGTTTGAAATCTCAAACGCAATGAGGACTACGCTCAAGCTCGATCAGATCCTCTATATAATCTTAACCGCCCTTACCTCTCACGAAGGCCTGGGATTTAACCGCGCCATGCTATTTCTGGTGAATGAGAAAGAGAGCGTTCTCGAGGGAATAATGGGCATCGGTCCTCACACGGCCGAGGAGGCCGGCAAGATCTGGCATGCCTTATCTGAGAGCAAGATGACGCTCGAAGACTTCATATCATCATACGATACGTTCAAAAAAGACCCCGATTCGATGCTGAACCAAATAGTGAAGGGCATTAAGATACCCCTCAGAGAGGACATGGGTATACTGGCTCTAACTATACTGGAAGGCATGACCTTTGAGATCACTACTCAAGAAGCCAGAAAAAGCGTGGATCCAGTCATCCAGAGAAACCTTAACACCGATTTCTTCGTGACAGTTCCATTAAAAGCTAAGGATAAGGTTGTAGGTGCGATATTGGTAGATAACGTGTTCAATAAGAAACCAATTACGAAGTCCGCTATAAAAATGCTCACGATGTTTGCCAGTCATGCCGGGTTGGCAATAGAAAACTCACGCCTTTACGAAGAAACCGTGTATCTGTCCAACACGGACTGGCTGACCAAGCTCTGGAACTACGGAAAGTTCCATCAGCATCTTTCCTACGAAATCTCCAGAGCTAAGATACACAAAACACCACTAAGCCTTATAATGATAGATGTCGATAATTTTAAACACTATAATGACACTCTGGGCCATACTAAAGGTGACGACGCGCTCAGAAAGCTCGCTGCGGTTCTCAAGGCCAAGTCCAGAAAAAACGATACTGCGGCAAGATATGGCGGCGAGGAATTTGGTGTAATAATGCCGAGCACTTCTAAGGAAAACGCGCGGGCCTTTGCTGAACGTCTACGCATGGAGATAGAGGCTCTATTTGCAGATGATGAGGCCCTAGAGCCTGCTTACAGGCTAACCATTAGCTGCGGCATAGCATCTTATCCCGGGGACGCAGAATCGGAAGGCGACCTGATTTCCCGAGCTGACACCGCCCTATACGGGGCAAAACACTCCGGCAAAAACAATACCTGCTTATATTCCAAAGATGTAAAAGGCAATACTTCTAAGCGGGGTTAATCTCTGAGGGTTCGTTTTGGATCTGAGGAGCCTGATCCACTGTCTGCGGTTCTAGCTTCACTTCTTCTGCTATCTCTTCAATCTTTTTAACTTTTTCGGGGAGGCTCTTATCATCGGTGAGCTTCTTACGTTCATCGAAAAATTTCACCGATACTATCTTAGATATACCACGCTCCTGCATCGTGATACCATATATAACATCTGCGAGTTCCATAGTGCGTTTATTATGCGTTATTATAATAAACTGCGACATCTTTATGAACTCCTTTAAAACTCCGGCAAAACGCATGACGTTCGATTCATCAAGCGGGGCATCCAGCTCATCCAGCACGCAGAACGGGCTCGGTTTTACTTTAAATACCGCGAACAATAGCGCGCATGCCGTCATCGCCTTCTCACCACCGGATAATAGCATTATGTTCTGTAGTTTCTTACCGGGAGGCCGCACAACGATCTCGATACCTGATTCCAACACATCCTGCTCATCTATCAGGACAAGTTCAGCCTGTCCCCCTCCGAACAACATCCTGAAGAAGTTCTTAAACTCGACTTGTATCTTCTGGAACGTCTCCAGAAACAGATCTTTAGTGGTCTTATTGATCTTCTGTATAGCCTTTAGCAGAGAATCCTTCGCATTTACCAGATCCTCCTGCTGATGGACTAAAAAGTTATAGCGCTCTTCGAGCTCTTTATGTTCATCAATCGCGACCAGATTGACCGGCCCCATCCTATCGAGTTTTTCCTTAAGCTCCGCTACCTGAGCACCTATCGACTCCCAGTCCGTCTGTTCATCTATCTCCACCATAGCGGTCTCAAGATCTACCTTATGAGCCTGTAGCATCCTGTCTTTAAGGTTCGTCTTTTTAAAATTGAGCTCTGTAAGCTTAACATCGAGATCCCTAATTTGATTGCGAAAAGCCTCCAACTGAGACTCTTTCTCTTTCAGTTGGACTTCATCCATATTAAGCCTTGCGCCTATATCCGCCTTGGAACCCTCTACCAACGCAGATTCTTCGGTGATAGATCTAAGATTGTTGGTTAAAATATCGTTCTGAGCGCTTAAGTCGACTATTTCGGATTCGAGAGATTTTGCCTTCTCGCCGGATTCTTTTAGTAAAAGATCTTTGGCATAAAAGGTATCTTCGAATTCAAATACGAGGGCTTCCTGAGATTTCAGATTGTTGCGAACATTCTCCTCTTCTTTTTCCTGGGCCTGCGCTTGGGCTCTAAACGTCGCCATCTCCAGGGCTACCCTTTCGCGCTCCGAGCGTTTCTCGGTTACAATGGCCTGGGATTGGTCTATAAAATGCTGCATCGAGGTCTTTTCAGCTTCGATCTGGTTTAATTCTATATTTAGGACATCGCCTTTTCCTGTAAGATCTTCAATGGTCTGGTTAGCCTCGTTAAGCTCTGACTCTAAAAGGAACAATTCATCCGCCAACTTTCTTACACTCTCCCCCTGAGAATCCTTCTTAGCTTTGACGTTAGCGTAGTTTATATCCTCCTGACGTAAAATCATGTCAATCGACGCGATCTCTGTATCGAGGATTCTATTGGCCTCCACTTTCTCATCCCTGGCTTCAGAGAGAGAAACGCTCCTATCTTCTGCCGCCTTTAGTTCACCCTTCAGATCCTCAAGTCTCTGCCTGCGCCCTATCAAAAGCGATTCCTCGCCTTCGTTGGCACTACCTCCGGAAACTTTACAGTTATCGAACAAGTGGCCGGCCTTGGTCACGAGCCTTACATTATTTAATCCTCCCGCCTTAAGACCATCTTCCAGCGATTCGGCTAAGTAAGATCCGGAGAAGAAGTGCTCGATAACCGCCCTAAACTTTTCGTCAATTCTGACAAAAGAACTAAGCGCCGTACGGCTGGGCTGGCTGGATTGAACTCTGCTACCGTTGATCCTATTAAGCGTCTCCAGAGATACGAAGCTTGCCTTGCCAAGCCTGCCATTCCTAAGATATTCTATCGAACTCAATATGTCATTATCGGTTTCGGTGATTATCAGCTGAGCATCGTCACCTAACAGCGTGCTCACAGCCTCTTCATAACCCTTCTCAACCTTTATGATATCCGCAAGCACTCCCAGGACACCACCAAAAGATGAGATGTCTTCATTAGCCTTAACGAGCATGCTCTTAACTCCGAGCTTAAAACCTTCGTGGGTTCTTAAACTCTCTTCCATCATTTCGATCTTAGATTTTGTGGCGGCTTTTTTGTTCTCTTCCTTCGCAATATCAGCCTCTAAATTCTTTACACTGAGAATTATCGCTTCATTAGAGCCTCTCTTTGCTTCTATGTTGGACTTCAGGCCTAATACTCTGTCCTCTATCGTCTTAAATTCCGCTAGGATGCCTGACAGAGCGGACTCGGTCGACTGCAGTTCATTATTAACCTCGCCCTTTTCTATCTCGAGCCTGCGCTGGCGCATCTTCCTATTTTGGATCTCGACACCCATCTTTATCAGATCATTTTTTATATGGGTCTCTTTGGCCAAAAATTCCACTATCTGGATCTTAAAAGTCTTGGCTTTCTCCTCCGTCTCTTCCATCTCTTTGATTATCGATAACAGGAGCAGTTCGCGCTCTTCAACGGCCTTCTGTTTTACAGCCCTGTCCCCTGCCGCTCTATCGAGATCGGCCTTCAGTTTCTCAACATACGCTTTTGCGTTCCTGATCTTTTCGGTTGCCAATTCGATCTCTTTCTTAAGCCCTTCCTGCAGTACCCTGGCTTCCTCAATCCTCTCCTTATCTATCTCCACCTTGTGCTTATTCATGTCCAGAGCGTTCGTAATTTCGGACGAATGGCTCCTGAGATCCGAGATCTTGCTATTCACTTCATTCAATGCGCGCCTCTGGTCGGATATCTTTAGGTTGATAGCGTTTATCTCTGCCCCGAGATCTCTCTCCCTGGCTCTGGTATCCTCGCTCTCAATAGTGTACGTGACCTCCTGCATCTTCATGCCCTTATATTCCCGGGAGGTGGCCTTCACTTCCATATCTTTTAATTTCTCATAATCAACCTTGTAACGCTCCGCCTTTTTCGCCTGTCTCTCTATTGATCCTATCTGGCGCTTCACTTCGATTATGATATCATTTATCCTCAGCAGGTTCTGTTCGGTCTGTTCGAGCTTACGCAGTGCTTCTTTCTTCTTAGATTTATACTTTGTGATACCACTTGCTTCTTCAAAGACATAGCGCCTGTCCTCAGGCTTAGAGCTCAATACGAGGTCCATCTTTCCCTGCTCTATGATAGAATAACTCTCTGTGCCTATACCGGTGCCCATGAGGAGATCAGCTATATCTTTTAGCCTCACCGGAGTTTTATTTAATAGATATTCGCTCTCGCCCGAGCGAAATACTTTGCGGGTTATTGTTACTTCATCGTAGTCTATGGGAAGAGTTCTATTCTCGTTGGAAAATGTGAGGGAGACTTCGGCATAATTGATAGGTTCTTTGGTGTCGGTACCATTGAATATTACGTCCTGCATACTGGATGCGCGCAGGCTCTTCGCGGATTGTTCACCGAGGACCCATCGTATGGCATCGGCTACGTTAGATTTACCGCAACCATTAGGCCCAACGACAGCAGTGACGCCCGGCTCAAAATTGAGCTTCGTCTTTTCGGCAAAAGACTTAAAGCCCACTAACTCTAATGACTTAAAATGCATATCACCCTAGTATTGAATGTATAAATTAATGCGCTAAAACGTAAATTATATAATTGCTTTGAGGCTCGTTCAAAATATATCATGTAATGAGGTAAAGGTCAAGCCAATATACCTTTTTCTTTCATTACTTCTACTAATTTATCTACATTTTCAAATCTCACACAATCGATATCGAGCTCTGTCGCCGCTTTTATGAGGTCTTCCCTGTCGTCAATATAAAACAGGCTCTCCTTTTTACCTTTTGCGAGCTTAACAACTTCATCGAATATCTTACGCTCCGGCTTTATCGCGCCTACCCTGTAAGAGAGGATAAGTTCATCAAATATGCCTATGATATCGAACTTCTCCTTAATATGCTCGAAGTGAAGCAAGCTTATGTTGGATAGCAAAAAAAGTTTATACCCGGCCTTCTTAAGCTTTCTGGCAAGCGCACACATCTCGGCATCCTCCCAGAATATATCGTTCCATACCTTTACAAAATCCTCATAAGAGATATCGAATTTCAAAAGATCGGCGGCCTTAATATAAAATTCCATAGGGGTGAGGTGTCCGCGCTCGAATGGCCTGGTGATATCGGAGTCAAAAAAAGTATCGTATATCTTCTTTGCCTCGACGTTAAACGCCTTGGCGAGCTTATTGGCAGATATATTGTGATCAAATCTTATCAATGTATTTCCCAAATCGAATACAATATATTTATATTTTTTACTCATCTCAATACCTCACCTTTATTAGTGCGAGCCCCTTGGCAGGCGCCGTCGGACCGCACTTACGCTTATCCCTGGCCTCCATTATGTCGGACACATACTCCGGTTTAAATTTCCCCCGCCCTACCTCTATCAATGTGCCAACTATGTTGCGAACCATATTATATAAGAATCCGTTCGCCTCTATGTCGACAATAATTATATCACCTTCACGTTTTACCTTAATACATTTAATGATGCGGATAGCGCTCTTCTCTTCGCCGTCCTTAGTCTGGAAGGATGTGAAATCATGGCGGCCTACCAGATGCTTTGCACCTTTCTTCATGAGCGTCGTATCGAGTGAGAAATAACATTTGGCGGCGACACGCCTCAATAGCGGGTCCATGAAGTCTCTGTTATAGATCGTGTAACGGTAGAGTTTTGATTTTGCACTCTTCTGCGAATTGAAATTAAGATTAGCGTCTTCGGCGCAGATCACCACTATATCATCGGGCAATGCCGTATTTAGCGCCATACGAAGATTATCGATCGGGATTTTCGAGGCGGTCCTGAAGTTGGCTATCTGCGCCACTGCATGCACTCCGGCATCGGTCCTGCCCGAAGCGATTACCGTGGTCTTACGGCCGGTCAGCTTCTTAACGGCTTTCTGAATAGTTTCCTGAATGGATATGCCGTTCTTCTGGCATTGCCATCCGCAGTAATCGGTCCCGTCGTAGCTTATTGTGAGTTTAATATTACGCATTGTTCATCCTTGAAGCAAAAACGTCTAACCAGGTTGGATAACTGTTAGATTACAGAGGTCTAACCTGGTTAGATAGCTAAATATTAGATTCTTCGTCGGCACATGGGTAAATAAAGCCTTCTCAGAATGACGGACATTGCAATGCCTAACCTGGTTAGGCATCTATTAATAGCTCGGCGATCTGGATGGCGTTGAGGGCAGCGCCCTTGCGGATATTGTCTGCAGCGATCCACAGCGAGATACCATTGGCGACCGACTCGTCCTGACGTATGCGGCCCACCAGGGTATCATCCTGGTGCTCTGCATCCACCGGCATCGGATACTGCTGTTTATCGGGATCGTCTACGAGCTTAACTCCGGGCGCACGAGCCATGAGCTTTGCAACCTCGGCTCGGCTTATATGCTTCTGGGTTTCGATATTAATACTCTCTGAGTGCGCATAGAATACCGGCACCCTGATACAGGTCGCGTTGACGTTAATCGAAGGATCGCCCATTATCTTGCGTGTCTCGTGAACCATCTTCATCTCTTCCTTGGTATACCTATTATCAAGGAATACGTCGATCTGCGGGATAAGGTTAAATGCTATCTGATGCGCAAACTCGACCGGCTTCACCTTCTTATTTGTCAGAAATACCTTCGATTGCTCCCATAGCTCATTTATCTTCTTCTGCCCCGCCCCGGAAACAGATTGGAATGTCGTTACTACTATCCTCTTTATCTTTGCCGCCTTGTGTATAGGCCATAGAGCTACAACCATCTGAATAGTTGAGCAGTTAGGATTCGCTATTATCCCTTTATGGGCCTTAATCATCTCGGGATTCACTTCGGGAACCACGAGCGGGACAAGCTTATCCATACGGAAAGCGCTGGAATTATCTATGCATACGGCACCCGCCTTTACCGCACTCGGTAAAAACTCGAGACTTCTGGACGCACCCGCGCTAGCCAGAACTATATCGACGCCCTCGAACGAATTATGGGTTAGCTTCTCTACGGTATACGATTTTCCGTTAAATTTGAGTTTCTTTCCCACGGAACGCTCGGAGGCAAGCAATTTCAGGTTCTTTATGGGAAATTTTCTCTCGGCGAGTATATTTAAAAAGCTGGTGCCGACAGCGCCGGTCGCACCCATCACCGCTACATTATATTTTTTTCTCATGCTGAGGCCTTATAGATTTTCAGCTACCAGATCTCCGACCTCCTCGGTCGAATAACCCATCTTACCTGCGGCCAAGCTCTTCATCTTCGTGGAGGCCACCTTAATGACGGAGTTCTCAATCGCCTTCGCGGCCTTAGATTCACCCAGAGTCTCCATCATCATGCCCGCAGCGCATATGGCCGCAAGAGGATTAATGACATGCTTGCCTGTGTACTTCGGCGCCGAACCGCCTATGGGCTCGAACATCGAAACACCATCGGGATTAATATTGCCGCCTGCAGCTATACCCATACCACCCTGTATCATTGCGCCCAGATCGGTTATGATATCGCCGAACATATTATCGGTAACTATAACGTCGAACCATTCGGGATTCTTAACGAACCACATCGTGGTCGCATCTACGTGGGCATAGTCTGTTTCAATATCTGTATACTCTTTCTTCAGCTCATCGAATGTCCTCTGCCACAGATCCCACGCATAAGTCAGGACGTTGGTCTTGCCACAAAGTGTTAATTTTTTGCGCCTGTTACGCTTTCTCGTAAACTCAAACGCATACCGCAGACACCTCTCGACGCCCTTCCTGGTATTATAAGAGATTTGGATTGCGACCTCGTCCTTCTTACCCTTATTCTGAAACTCTCCCATACCTTTATACAGGCCTTCGGAGTTCTCTCTGACAACCACAAAATCGATATCCTCGGGCTTCTTATCTTTTAATGGGCAAAAACGCGAATCGTAAAGCTTCACCGGCCTTAAATTAATGTACTGGTCGAGGCCGAACCTTGTTTTTAGTAGTATCCCCTGCTCCAGGATCCCGGGCTTAACGTCTGGATGCCCGATCGCTCCTAAAAATATCGCATCAAACTTCTTCAACTCATCAATTTCTTTATCATCTATCGTCTTACCAGTCCTAAGATACCTCGCCCCGCCGAAGTCAAATGCCGTCTCAGTGTATGAGAATCCAAATTTTTTCGACGCCGCTTTCAATACCTTCAGACCCTCGGCGACCACTTCCGGGCCGGTACCATCACCACCCATTACCGCTATCTTATACGTCTTTGCGCTCATTTTTATCCTCTCCTTAAAGAATTGATTAATCCGCCCATCTTTATTATCTTCTGCATAAACGGCGGATATTTCTCGATCTTATACGTCTCTTTTTTTGTAATATTTCTAACCTTGCCCGCTACGGTATCTACTTCCAGCGTATCTCCGGGGCCTATCTTCTCGGACGCTTCCTTAGATTCTATTATAGGAAGTCCTATATTAATGCAATTACGGAAGAATATTCTGGCAAAACTATCGGCTATGACGCATGATACACCCGCCGCCTTTATGGATATCGGAGCGTGCTCTCGTGACGAGCCACAACCAAAGTTCTTTCCTGCGACTATAACATCACCGGCCTTGACATTCTTAGCGAAATTCTTGTCCGCATCTTCCATGCAATGTTTGGCCAGGTCTTCCTTATTGGTCGTGTTAAGATAACGCGCCGGTATTATCTCGTCCGTATTTATATCGTCACCGAATCTGTGCGCCTTTCCTCTGTATGCCATCTATCTCACCTCTTCAGGATGTGCGATCCTGCCTTTCACTGCGCTGGCCGCGGCGACAGCCGGATTAGAGAGATAGACTTCACTCGTCGGGTCTCCCATCCTGCCTACAAAATTACGGTTAGTGGTCGATATCGCGCGTTCGCCGGCGGCCAATATGCCCATATGCCCTCCGAGGCATGGGCCACACGTAGGCGTTGAAAATACCCCACCCGCATCGATAAATATCCTCGCTAACCCCTCGTTCACCGCATCCATATATATCTTCTGTGTGGCAGGTATCACTATCAACCTCACTCCATGTTTTACTTTTTTGCCTTTTAGGATTTTTGCCGCTATTCTTAGATCTGAGATCCTGCCGTTGGTGCACGAGCCTATTACCACCTGATCGATCGTTACATCTTTAAGCGCCCTAACAGGTTTCACATTGCTGGGTAAACTGGGGCACGCTACAAGCGGCTCTATCTTTCGGCAATCATATTCTCTCACGCTATGATACTTCGCATCCTTATCGCTGGCATACACCTTACCAATGCCGGGCTTTGCTTTATTCTTTATCGACCTGATGTAATCTGCTGTTATCTTATCTGGCGCTATTATTCCGTTCTTTCCGCCAGCCTCGATAGCCATGTTACACATAGTAAGGCGATCTTCCATCGGGAGCTTTTCAATAACCTCTCCGCAGAACTCCATGGCCCGATAACGCGCGCCGTCTACGCCTATGTCCCCTATCGTATGCAGAATAAGGTCTTTGCCGCCGACCCACTTACCGAGCTTTCCATGAAATATGAATTTCATCGACTCCGGAACTTTAAGCCACACCTCTCCGGTGACCATAGCCGCTGCAAGGTCCGTCGATCCAACTCCCGTAGAGAATGCGCCGAGTGCGCCATATGTGCAGGTATGCGAATCGGCGCCTATTATAAGTTCCCCCGGCAGTACCAACCCTATCTCAGGTAACAACGCGTGCTCGACGCCCATCTTTCCCACTTCAAAATAATGCTTAATTTCATATTGCTTAGAGAATGTCGCCAGGCGCTTACATTGGTTGGCGCTGGCCATATCCTTTGCGGGCGCAAAGTGATCGGGAACAAGCACAACCTTCTTCTTATCAAATACCTTCTTTGCCCCTAATCTCTCGAATTCCTCGATGGCGATCGGCGCAGTGATGTCATTGCCTAAGCATAAATCCACCTTAGCGTCTATAAATTCGCCGGGATGAATGCTTTTAAGCTTCGTGTGTTTCAATAATATCTTTTCTGTTATCGTGTATCCCATTGTCCTTTTACCTTTTGTTGTAGGGACTGTTGCGAAATGCAACTTCCGTCATTCTGAGGGAGGCCATCGGCCGACCGAAGAATCTATTTACCGTCGAGATTCTTCACTTCGCCCTTTGGGCTTCGTTCAGAATGACGGGAAAATTGACATTTCGCAACAGTCCCCTATATCCTTGCTTACAATTCCCTCATCAGGGCAATTTCTTTGCAATTAGGAAAGTACATGCACTTTATGCACTCGCTCCATATCTTATGAGGTAAGTCCTCTTTCTTTATCATCTCAAATCCAAATTCTTTAAAGAATTCCGGCACATAAGTAAGAGCGAAAACCCTCTTCACCTTAAGGGCTTTGGCATCCTTAAGGCATTCGAGGAGCAGTTTCGAGCCTATGCCCTTACGAGATCTTAGAGGTGCGACCGCCAAACTCTTTATCTCTGCCAGGTCTTCCCAGTCAACATTTAGAGCACAACAGCCGTAGATATTCTTACCCTCAGTGTATACAAAGAAATTTCTTATGCTTTCATATAATTCATTGAGCGAACGAGGAAGCATCTTCTCGTGCTTGGCATAATAATTGATTAGCTTCTGTATCTTCTTTACGTCTTCAACCGTAGCTTTTCTTATCAATTTACTCTCTCTTTATGTTTGTACAAACGTTTATCTTTAAAATTGCACATATCATACAAAACGCAAAACCCGCATCGCGGATTTTGCGCCTTACAAGTTCTGCGACCGTGTTCTATTATACATAAATGAAGTTCATATATCAAGGGCTTCGATGGCCGATTCGGGATAGAGATGGCTGTAAGAATCTTATGCGCTTCTTCTATGCCGATATCACTTCCTATTAATCCAAGCCGCTTAGCTATCCTATATATGTGAGTATCGACCGGCATAACGGGCTTATTAAAACTAAAAAGCATTACACATGCCGCTGTTTTTGGCCCCACTCCTTTCAGTGACATAAGGTAATCTAAACCTGAACTTACGTCTATATCTTTCAGGAAAGATAGATCTATTTTTCCCCTATGTAGTACCTTGTCATTCTGAGGCCCAAAATGGGCCGAAGAATCTCCCTTCCTTAGATCCTTCGGCTTCGCCTCAGGATGACGTAAGTGTTTGCATTCCGCAATAGTCCCTTCGCGATGCTTTATCTCCAATAGTATCTCTTTTATCCGCTTCGCCTTAATATTGGCAAGGCCGGCATGTTTAATTATAGTGGCGATATGCCTCGTATCCGAGGAAACCAACTCTTCCCAGCACCCAAAGCGCTTTTTAAGCTCGGCAAATGCTCCCAGTGAATTTTTATCATTAGTATTTTGCGAGAGGACGGTGCGGATAAGCTCGTCCACGGGGTCGGTAGCTTTATACGGCCTGGGCGAGCCATAGGCCTTCTTCAGCCGTTTAAGTATCTCGCGTATTTTGGTATGTTTGTCCATAATAGGGGATGATTATAATAAAAACTCCGGCGCAAATCAACTATTCAATTGCAATTGCAAAATTCAATTGCAAAAATATTCTCTACTCTATTGATATATATGAAGGATCGCCTATAGGAGTCGTTTCATATGAGGATGGATTAAATCAACGCTATTACATGGATTGAGCGACTGCTTGCCATGCTTTATGCTGTTCTGACGCTGTGCGCCAGTCGATGCGGCGGATTTTCAAGGTATATAGAATATTGCGCAGAATATCATTCAACACAGCTTTAGGACCTCTGTCATCTTCGACCATTGCGGCAATTAGATTTTGCAAACGCCATGATGGTTCAATCTTTTTGTCCTGCCCATCTTTGGAGTTTCTGAAGTATTCGAGGAGTTCAATGCCAAGCTCGAATTGCGAGACAAGATCCGGCATGTCACCCTGATCAATGAATTGTATTCTGATGCGTTTATCATTTTCAACTCCAGCTTTTTTCAAAGCTGCGCCTATCATTTCATGAAAACACGCTGGCAATAGCAGTAGCGCTCTTGCCTTATCGTTATTCTGAGCCTCGCTCAGAGCATCACGCACCTGCGAAATAAGCGCGGCGAGCCCTTCACTATCATCGTCTGACATCTCTTTAATTATGGATTTCGCGGACGCACCATTATATTGACGTACTAATTTATCTTCTACTACTCGATTAATGCCTACAGCCCCATTCTGCTTACCAATAGGAACTATCTGTGCCACAATATTGAGACTCCCGGGCATAACGTCTCCCAACCCTTCAATGGCTACAGCAGATCTTAGAGCCATTATAAGTTCGTTTCTCGCGGAATTATCCACTCTGGAGACTTCCTCATGAATGCCTCTTATAACTATTGGCCCATTTGAATGATCGCTTCCGACCAGAGCGCGGAGATATTCTCTCATTGTCTTTACGAGTTCCGTGCGGAGCGGGGAAGCAGTATTAGCCAGGGTGGTCAGATTCTCTATTGAAATTTTATTAGCACCGGTATGGTCAGCTTGACTTATGGCATGCGGCGTAACTTGCGCGGAAACAGTCGCGCTCATGTTGACTGTATGAGTGCCCGCATGCGCCAAAACTGTTGTAACAACAGGCCTAACGAGTTTTGCTGACGAGCCGGCGCTCTTCGTGCTGGGGGAGCGGGAGGATTTCATGCCGGCCAGATTAGGCTGTAGATCGCCATCCAACCGTTTTTTTGTCTGTAGTAGAGCTATTTTAAATAACGCCTCGAGGTATTTGTCGCCTGACACCTGTCCCGGCAGGACGAGATGACACGGGTAATTTTTCGGCAAGGATACACCCTCTCTTCCTATCCCCAGGCCAATAAATACCATATCTATTTTTGGCCGGCTCTTTATTGGCATAGGTTTATTTGGAACAGTGTATTTGCCTTCCCTGAACTTTCTAATGTCTCCTTTTAGATTGTCACCTGTGGATCGGCCGCCACTTTCCTCTCCATCTGTGCATACCAGGATCAGGTTATGAACTCGTTTACCTGACACCATTGGGAATTCCCAGGAATTAACCGCATCTAATATTGCCGTAGTAGCGATGCCGCCGCCATCCGTTCTGTACCACATCTGGGCCAAGCTGTCTTCTATGAGCTTCCGCCGCGACTGGCGGGTCCTCGCCCTTTTCCACTCCTCAAAATTAAAGAGGGTTTCGAAATGCCCGCTTATGGCGGCTACGGCAACGTTGAGATCCGGATTTTTAGATGAGAGCTCAAGCAGTAGAGAGCAGTGCTGATATATCATATCTTCGAGTGACTTCTTAAGGACAGGATTTCCGGTGATGCTACCGCTTGTGTCAACTACGAATAAAACATTCTGAACTATACCCTTCTGCTCAGATTCGTAACGGGGCGCAAAGAACATCTTGGCCGGATTGCGCTCCTGCACGCCTTGCGGGTTTATGGCTACACCGCCATTAGGCACTGTCCGCATTTCTAAAGCATCCGTACGGTCACGCGCGAATAACTTGGCATAACGATTCATCCAATAGCGTACTGCCGCCGGCAGTTGACGTCTGGTAATCGTCTCCATCTTCTTATGCGGATCTTTAGTATCATCGACGATCTCTCTGCCTCCGTCGATATCGGGCACGTCGACATCTATACTGCCGACATGCTCTACATCGACGTTTGGAGCAAACCTGGGCTGTTCACCCAATGCGATCTCTTTCATAGAGCCATTTATGTTCACCCGGACAGTCCGGTGGTAATACGCTCCCCTCTCAACATTCGGAAAATATTTCTGCGGATCGTGAAAGAATTCTTTGCAGTAATTAAAGATCTCTTCATCTTTTAGACTTAATATCTTTTTCAATATTTCCGAAATACTCTTTTCATTAAAACCGCTTTTGAAGTTAGAAATACCGAATTTTATTGCAAAAGCGTTAAGTATCTCCTTGGCCGCCAACGCATACGTATCGTTGGGCCTGACATCATTTGTAGTCAACCGTTGGGCTTCGACACCAATATAATTCTGTATGTACTTTTTCTTATCCTTCACAAAGAAGATCGGAAATAAGACAGAGTAGAGTTCTATATTTTGGTCCAGCCTGTCGCTAAAGTGCCGACTATTTCTACTAGCGCTTAATCCAATCTGCTCACTTACCCTATGGCCAAGCTCGTGGCTGGCTACTTCAAGCAATAACTCCTCCTCCGAAATATCATACGCTATCAGGTCATTGCGAACGGGATCATAATATGCCAATACCCTCGATGGCTGTTGATCTATGACCAATATATTCGGAATGGTATCATCCGGAAATACCAGCTCATAGTCATCATCCAAAATACTTTTAAATTTACTTGCGTCCAAGCCTATTGGTTTTTTAATACTAACCGCATATTCAAAATATATGGTGTAGCGCTTATTGGATTCTACCGGATGCAGATCCTTTAGATATACATCATGCGCTTTACTTAATGCGTCCAGTCTCCATGCGCAGGATATCGCTTCGCTTTCGGCTCTAAGATTATAAAAGTCCTGAAGAATTTTCACAAGGTCTCCATCGATAAAGGTAGCCAGGCTTTCTACTTGATCAAATAAATTACGATCGATTTTTCCCGTGGCCGAGCCATTAAAAAAGTTTCGCACAATTATCCTCATAAATTCTTTGTAGAGCTGGTCTTTCGTAAGAAGGTTCACCTGGTCACGAAGGCGGGTGAGATTACCTTCAAATTCCTCTTTGTCAAAGGCAAATTTGTCGAGAACCTCTTTGGTCATTCTTTCTTTCGTAGCGTCATCGATCTTATGTCCTGGTTTATCGGATTTTTCAGTCTCAGGCTTGTAGAAATCTTTTCGGAGTTTCTCGTGAAGTTCAGTCATACTCATTGGCTTGAGTAATTCCGCTTTCACATCCCGTACGGTAGCGGTATGCTCTGCAATACCAAAATACCCCGGAGCGGCGGTAGCGGGAGCTATGCCGCGCGTTTGCGCTTGCCTTTCCGTACGCCTCTCACCGCGACGATATAGTTCGCCTATGATCTTCAGAATCTCATCGCGGCTATATACGTTCAACGGCTCTCCTACATATACTCTGGCGGATTTACTGCTCAAACTCTGAGGGAAGTTGAACCTGTTGCCGGCTTCTCCTGTGCCGCCGTAGAGCTCGGCAGGATTGTATGTGAGAACTATCTGCACCTCTGTATCCAGCTTGACTTCTACCATGGTGGCGTCTGCGCATTCGAAAGCAATAATCTTCTCGCCCCGCGCTATCGGGTCCAGCAGGCTCCAGACCTCACGGGTGATATTTGCCTCGTCGACGAGTATGCGCATACGGTTGGATGTGGGAAACGCGGCGTTTATCCTTTTCCACTGCCCCTCTTTACGCTGGGCGCCCTCATACCATACGGTCCTAACCTCACCCAGGCTTAACAGGAAGTCCTGCACCGTCATCTCCGCATTCTGACCATTGAATGACATGTTTACTGTCATATTTGTGTCACGCATATCACGGTCAGGATTAATGCGGACTACGGGGATGCCCTGGGAGTGGCTTAGCATATTACATACGGTAGTCTTACCCGAACCTGTCTCGCCCGGCATTAGAATTACGCGGCTGGGTATGATCTTGCCGCTAGCGGCCTTAACAGGCTGCTGCCAGAATGTTAAGCTTGCCAGGTTTGCACCCAGGGACGCGGCGGGATACATAAATTCTTTACTCGACATCTCTTGCCATGGCAATGCCCGGGATAGGTTGGCATTATCGTATTCTATATCCCAGCCACCCGCTCTCTTAATTAAACTCATATTTAGAATAAGGCTATCTCCCTTCACTCTTACGCTTAAGCCGTCCGAGAGCTTTTCGACATTACCATCCGATAGCTTTTTCCATGCGACTGTATAAGATCTGGCCGGAGTTATTATGTTAATATTACCGCCGGAGGACGTAATGATGATTCCGTTTTCACAGTAGTGCGGCTTCTTCGTGAAAGACTCTCTTTCGATAGCCAGATCATAGCTGTGATATTCTATACTGGCCATCTCGTCCTCTATCCGGGTGCTTAGTGAATGCCAATAGTTGCGTAGAGTCGAAGGGTTGATATCCGGAAATAGTATTGGAAATAGCCCCGAGGTGATTATCTCATTCTCAAATAACTGCCTGTCTTCCGGGCACAAACCCTCAAGATATACATAATGCACGGCTTCGGCTATATACCATAGAGGGTCTTCCCTGTTTATGCCATCCGATGCGTCGCGTTCTTTCGCCCGCTGGATCACCATTGCAAGATCAAATATATTAGATGGCGTAAAGTAACTGTCGAGCAGAGTGAGCGTTTCGGCCTGGCGCATTTCATAGGCAGATGCCGCTATAGACATGAGTAGAGGCGCCTCCTGTGCCGTAACGGACGGGAATAGATCGGATATCACCTTAGTCATATCGGCGGAATCCTCTTCGAATTTCATGGCAAGTTTTCTGAAACGGTTTGTAAATGGCGAGCTTAAAGCTTCGATGTTTGAGGTTATCGCGACTATATGCACCCAGTTAGGGAGGAAGTAGTCTATTATCTTACCGTCAGGGTTCTTCATGGGAGCGTGCCGTGTTGTCAATATGCGATTAAGCTTGACCAGTTCGCTCGCCGGTATAGTATCGATATTAGGAATAACTATCACGATCTGCTGGCGCTTATCAGGCGATACGGAGCCTTCGGATCCGGACTCGATCATATACCGACCGATCCGTCCGCGCGCTAATTTAAACTCAAAACTACCATTTTTTTGCAGTGAACTACGACGGCCGGTATTATCAAATTCGTTATCAAATACGAAAGACTCTCCCTCGAACATCTGCCTTGCCGTCACAAACGCGTTTCCTTCGAATATATCTATCCGGCGGCCGGTCAGGGAGCATGTGAGTTTTACAATATCCAGCCCCGATCCCGCCTCATGCTGGTTAATCATGACCTCCCTGCCCTTCGAAGATAACATGACATCCAATACCTGAGCTTGCTTCATCATATATCCGGAATTTTTCCAATGCCCGACATCTTCCTCCGATACATTTGATATGCCGGATTCCTCGCGATGTTTCGGGGACAGGGTTTCGTTGTATTTAGTCTCATTAAAACTGTTAAAGACCTCACGTATCTGCGCTATTACTTGCTTTCGCTCTACGTCATCGAGCACGCCTTCTAAATAGCTTTCGCTTATGGACCTATATATCTCGCGCATTAATTTCTCATCGGATGTTCCAGCGCTATCCGATAGAGCTCCCCGCAGGCGGCTTACGACCTCTATAATGTCGCGCGGGCTGATCATGCGTCTTTGAGGATGAAAGCGGCTTAAATTGATATGTAGTTGAGCGAGTTTCGTTATCAGATCGTTCGATAGATTGGTTCCTTCCAGACAGTATCTGATCAATGTTTCGGCGTCACTCAAACTTAATACGCTATCCACTCGAATTTTTCCGCTTTGACGGTCTATATTTATCCCTACCGGTTCGCGGCCTTCCGTATTGAAATGGTAATTCTGCGTAACTATTAGATTATATCCGTCACCGCGATCGACATCTCCGGATGGCCCCTCTAATCCCGGATGATAATCACCCACATTTATCTTATCTCTCCGGCTTACGTCGATTAGCCATTCGAGCAGGTTCCCCGCGGCTTCACTTACGCGCCCCTCATCTGCCACATAGCTTCCACCTTCGCTGTAGACTCTGAGAAAATCCAGAAGATAATGATTATCAGCATCTCGATCCAATACATTCAGCACGATATCTGTACCCCTCATAATAGGTCCGCCCAGACATGTCGCCAGATCTATGCCGCGGAACATTCCGGATTCGAAGTGGGGACGTCCACATATTCTCGATATCTCCTCCGATGATGTCGTCTTTCCACCTCCCGGGTCACCTTCCAATATGACAGGTACCGCGTACCTGCGGAACAAGATCGCGCTGGCTTCCTGGGATAGCAGGCCCTGAAGAGGTGCGTGCAATCTCTCTGTTACAGTACTGCCATCATTCCTGGTGAATGTATATCGTCCATAATCATCGGACTTGCTATATTCCGTATATTCGGTAGCCTGATCCGCCAGGATATAGTCATTACCATTAACGACGGCCTTGATGACAAAATGGACTTTCCCGCCTTCTTTAACAAATTCCCTCTTGTAAACTATCCCTTCTCCGCTTAACACTATTTTGCGTAAGAATTCGATTCTGTAGTCGCTTGCTTTGCCCTCTTCAGCGGCTTCATCATAAACAAGCCCTGAACCTAACGTGTGAAGAGCGAGCAGTTTAATATAATCCGGATTAACTTTCTTCTTCACAGCGGCGATATAACGTTTTGTCTCATTCAGAAATACGTCGAGCTCGGATCTACCGAACCGGTTATAGTCATACAGCCCGGCCTCTCTCTGCATTTCATATAGCTCCCACGCCGAGACAGCACAGGAACGCGCATAATTGGTAATATCATTATTGTAACCACTAAGTGTGGTCTTTACGTACCTTTCGATCCAGTCTTTATTAATGGTCTCGGCGACATTGATAGCGAAGAATCTATCCACATCTGCGGCATGCAGTTTTATCTCCTCATCGGATGGAGAGATCATCACAAATTCCAATGTATTCGGCTTATAACTAATTAAAAACCGCGCAAAGTCCATCTTTTCGGAATCAGTCAAGCCGTCAACGCGTGACGGCAGTGTCGAGCCCGTTGCCATTTTGTACGCATTTGAAAGGCGCGGGAAGCTGCCGTTACTGTCGACCTGTTTAAGCACGTAAGCGGCAAGATCGGAATCCAGAATATCCTCAGTCTGCAGCCAGTTAGTCTGGTAAAACTCATTTAAAATAGGTGCTACCTGGGGGTCCAGATTAAGATAGCCGGTCATCCATGCGATCTCGCTTTTGTCCGACAGATTAGCCTGTAAAATAAGCCAGCTCAGTATACCCAGCTTATTGGCAGGGGCAGAATCCCCTTCCGTGCGGCTTAATCCGCCTATAAGACTGGTCTTAGTATGGAAGCGGCTTAGATTGACAGTATGTTCCACGGTTTGATTACCACCGCCATGCCTGGCTTGTCTCAGGATGGCCGCACGGATAGCATTAAAATCGACAGTGCCGTTATCGAATATGAGGAGAGGCGTATCGAGGGAATAATTTTGAATAAACTCGAGCATCTTCTTGGTTTCAGGCGGCGCGCGATCACCGAGAATGCCCTTGACTATACCGCGCGCAATATTTATATCGGACTGGTTATCCCACATCCTGCAGAACATTATCTCGACGAGGAGATTAAATGCTTCGTCGGGTTTTTCTTTATCCTTTAGGGCTTTGAAGAATAATTGGCTAAACCGCTCCAAATGCCGGGGAGTGATCTGTCTGTGTGACGTAAATGTCTCCCCCTCCTGGCGGGTGAGGCCGGCCATGGTTATGTAAAATTTGGCCAATTCTTCAGCCTTCTTCTTCAAATTACCAGTTAACTGAACGTTATTACGCCGCGCCCAGTTCTGAAATAACAATTCCGTCCTCTTATATATCTCTTCGTTTGGGAGCTCCATAGTGTATGTGGCCGGCATCTCCGCGGTGAGCTGAGGCGCGAGGTCTGTGCGCACATTACCGGTGAAGACATACATCTGATCACTGCCCATCTCCAGGCGATCGAATGGCTGATCTGTGTTTCCAATCGATGAAACAGGGAATTCCGTGCCAAGGCGGTAGTGTTGGCCTGTGATCTGCGGCCACATCCATTGCAGGAAGAATTGCCTTGTATCGGCTTCATTAAATATGAATGTCCTATCATTCTCTGCCATCTCTTTCCATAATCGAGCTGTGTTCATACGCATCCCGCCATCACGATTCAATCCCAAACCGCCGCGGAAGAGCGACAGATCTACTTCCCTGTTAAGCGTAAACTCTACCTGCCTTGCGCCGACCACATCGCTGAAGACTTTAGCGATAGTCGTCTTTCCTCCTCCGGGAAGACCTTGCAGGAAGACCACTTTGGACGGCGCGTACTTACGTATTCGAGCTAAAAGGCAGAAGATCTTCTCCTCCATTTCGGTCAAGAAATAATCTTTAGTATCGAGACTGGTTTTACGGACGAACCCTTCCAGGGCTTCGGCGAAAGTTATTTTACTATTTGCATCTGCTTTAAATATCTCCAGTAAGAATTGGCCAAACTGACTTTTTTCGTTTACGCTAAGACGTATACCTCCTACCGAAAGGACGCATCCTCTATCCTCTATAGTTACGTGATATTCGGGTTCTTTATTACCCATGCCCAGTATCTTTTTTAAATTATCCAGTTGCTCAATATCTTCCACGGGAGAGAATCGTGATGAGAGATGCAGCCATGCTTCATTGCGAATGATATTAATCTGATCACCAGAAACAATGTGATTATCCTTAATCCTCCCGGCCGCGTAATAAGCGATTTGCGTTATGTCGTGCAGGGTTATCTTATCGGCCAGGCGCGAGTCTTTCTTCACCTCGGTAAAAACTGTATCGATCAGATATTTGGCTATAGCATCCTTTATGTCATCACCTGCATCCAATAGTGGACGCAAATGCGATTTCATCTCCTCCTGGCCAATTTCCGCAATAAAACAGCCTGCGGAGCGGTCCATGAACGATTCGTCCGAAATATCGGCATCCCGATGCATTGTAAGGACAAATTGCAGGTTATCCGGCAGTGGCTCCTCGCCCTTTAGAGCTCCCGAGACATCTGTCTCGTTCTTTAACACGATCTTATGCTCCAGCAGTGGTTGATGAAATGCCAGACGCAAGTCACCGGATGCTGAATCTATATTCTCCAGGATTAAGTATATTCTCTTATCAGGATGCGTCCTGGCCATTTCCGCGAGGCTTGCCAGCACGCCGCGGCACCACACTGTCTGGCCGCTTTCTGGGTCGGGCATGTATCTGCCAAGAAACTCGCTGTCCTGCGTAAAACCACTCATCGGCAGAGTGAATACTATATTTTTGCTATCGCCCTCGAGAGCATCCTTAATAAATCCGGTGAACTGATTCTCGGAGAACCTTATCATAAGAGGCATTCCGCATACCCTGGCCCTTTCGGCCGCCGCCAATACGCGGCGCTGATCCGCAGACGCATTACCCGGGAGCTGTTCCTCAAATGTGCCATAATCAAATATATTCTCCATCTCTGATCCGGATATCTCAGAACCTCCGGCAACGCTCGCGGTGGCATATATCGCGGCGTACTCGGGACGGGCGAATATTTCACTCAGCACTTTACCAAATTCTCTGCGGCTATCGGTAGTGATAAAACGTCCGTATATAGTCCAGGCCGTCAGATAATAGTATTTGAATATCTCCGCGGGTTTTCTGTGATAATAGCGGCTGAATATCTCATTAAACCGCGTAACCTCTCTGAATACTTCTTTGCCGGTTATGTGCAGTCTCCCGCTAGCCGCCGCATCCCCTATCCCACGATGAATATCAAGGCTCAATTGTCGCAGAAGCCCATATTCATTCTCGCTGACTTTTACATTTATCCCCGCAAGTCCATGGAAATATCGATGCAATAACACCGCGTGACTTAAACTGAGCTTGTTAGGTTTTCCATCGGCGCGCCGATAGTCAGGGTTATGCGCGGCAAGAGCGCCTTCCTCCGGCATGTCCGGCAGATTTAAGCCGTTACAAAGGGCAGGAAATTTTACACGCAATATTATGAATAGGGCCATCAAAGCATCGTTATTAGAGCCAAAATATCTGGATATTTCACTGTCCAGGCGGGCAGATTCAGTCATTTCTGTAGCAGTAATGCCTGACTGGTTAAGGATATTGCTATATTTCGCTATTGCCCCAGCGATGTTTGTATGGACAAGGTCATAGTCTTTATCCATGATTTTAACAAAATCATCCCATGGCAGGCAATATATGATCTTGGCCAGATCGGGGATGGACATAGACGTGAGGTTTTGCGGTGCTCCTGCACGAGTTTTACAATCTCTTAGATATATAGCTTGCTT
>CAIMPC010000031.1 GCA_903843285.1 Candidatus Omnitrophota bacterium | reverse complement strand
TAAAAAGATATCCACATATTCACAGGGCGTAGTAAAGAGAAAAAAGAAGCAAAAAAGAGAAAGCTGCTACTACTGATATGATTTCTCTACGAAGAACCACGATGATTATTATTGGTATCGTTCCGGTGATTACCTACAGTTTAAAAGGGAAGATGCATGAAAATCAGTGCCATGTTCAGTAATATTGAGGATGTGGAAATATTTTGGAGGACAAAAAATTCCCAATAAAATATTTTAATATTATTGACAGATCGTGTAAGGGAGTGATAGCATACACTTATAGGTTAAGGGAAATCCGTAAAATCGGATGCGGTCCCGCCGCTGTAACCGGGGACGAAAGTCACGATAGCCACTGTTGTTTTATATGACGGGAAGGCGTGATGAGTAGATAGATCCGGGAGCCAGAAGACCTGCCTATAAAGATGGTTGAGCCATTTATGAATATTGTGCTCAGACCTCGCGGAAGGGTTAAGTAAAACAGGGTGCAACCCCGACTTAAAAAAGACGGGGTTTTTTCTTTTTCAGGAGCACTATGACAAAGTTAGTTTTGATACGCCATGGCGTAACAGCATGGAATAAAGATAAACGTTATTGCGGTAGCAGGGATATAGGCTTAAGCAGTAAGGGGAAGTCGCAGGTTAAATTATTATCCACCAGCCTTAATGCGGTCAGGTTTGATAAAATATATTGCAGTAATAAGAAGCGTGCAAGGCAGACCGCGCGAATACTTTTTAAGCGTTCAAGAATAATACCGCGGCGAAACTTGCGTGAAATTAGCTTTGGCGCGCTTGAGGGATTGAGGCATGAAGAGATTATGGGAAAGTACGCGTATGCGTACGAGAAATGGCTAAAGGACCCATTTAATAATGATATTCCTCGCTCAGAGCCGATGAATGGTTTTAAAAAAAGAGTAGAAAACGACATAGAGAATATCGTTCGGCATAATCCCGGAAAGACGATCGCCATTGTCTGTCATGGCGGGGTGATAGGAGTATTTATAAAAGGGATATTAAAGAAAAGAAATTTCTGGCGATGCATACCATTACCGGCAAGCGTTACGGTGGTAGTATATGAAAAAGGAAAGCCAAAGTTAAAAAAGTTCAACGATGTAGGCCATCTTAAGGTGAATAATGAGTAAAATGATTTTTGTTTTTGGCGGAGCGCGAAGCGGTAAAAGCCGGTATGCTGTAGAGGCGGCAAAAAAACACGGGAAAAAGATAGTCTTTATAGCCACAGCCTCCGCGCTGGACGAGGAGATGAAAGAAAGGATACGTCTTCATAAACTCTCAAGGCCAAAAGGATGGGGGCTTATCGAAGAACCCGTGAATTTAAATAGTGCGGTGCTTGGGTTAGAACCGATATATGATGTAGCGATCATTGACTGCGTGGGGCTGTGGATATCTAATCTTTTAATGACCAATATGCAGGACGGGGCTATAGAGAAAAAAATAAACGAATTGCCCCGCAGTGTCTTTAGGGCTAAGGTCGGCCTCGTTATCATAGTATCAAACGAGGTGGGAGAGGGAATAGTCCCCGGTGATTCATTATCCAGAAGGTTCCGAGATCTGGTCGGTCTGACAAATCAGACAATAGCGGCGAAGGCCGACGAGGTCATTATAATGCAGGCAGGAATACCCGTAAAAATTAAATGAACGAGGAGTAAAAATTATGAAATTATTGAAAGAGACAATTTCAAAAATTGACAAAATAGACAATTCATTATCAGAGGAAACGCAGAAGAGGCTCGACAATCTGACGAAGCCACGGGGAAGCCTTGGAAGGCTGGAAGATTTGGCCAAACAGATTGTGGAGATAACAAAGACCAGGAATCCGAAGCTGGGGCATAAGGTGATATTTACGATGGCCGGAGATCATGGCGTGGTCGAAAATAATGTGAGCGCATTTCCGAAGGAAGTAACGCCTCAGATGGTATATAATTTTTTAAATGGTGGGGCAGGTATAAATGTCCTCGCAAAGCATATAGGCGCAAGAGTCGTTATCGTAGATATGGGGGTAGCATGCGATCTTAAAGACGATCCGGGGCTTATCGTAAGGAAAGTAAATTACGGCACCAGGAATATGATAAAGGGCCCCGCAATGTCAAGAGAGGAAGCTATTAAATCCATTGAAAATGGCATTGAGGTATTCAGCGGGGAGCTATCGACCGGAATAGACATAGTCGGCACGGGGGATATGGGTATCGGAAATACAACTCCTTCGAGCGCCATCGTCGCAGTGATAACCGGCAGGAATGTAGAAGAAGTTACGGGCAGGGGTACCGGAATAGATGATAAAACTTTGGCCGGTAAAATTAACGCTATTAAAGAGGCTTTGAGCGTGAATAGGCCTGACCCGAAAGATGGAATAGATATCTTAGCTAAAGTAGGGGGATTCGAAATAGGTGGATTGACAGGAGTGATCCTGGCGGCCGCGGCGCATAGGATACCGGTAGTGATAGACGGATTCATTTCAGGGGCAGCTGCGTTGATAGCGTATACGATAGAGCCGAAGGCTAAAGATTATATGATAGCTTCCCATTGTTCGGTCGAACAGGGCCATAAGGTTGCGCTTGCATTTTTAGGATTAAAGCCCGTGCTCGATTTAAACCTGAGGCTGGGAGAGGGGACCGGCGCGGCTTTAGCCATAAACATAATAGAGGCCGGCACTAAAATATTAAATGAGATGGCGACATTCGAAAGCGCCGGTGTTACCGGAAGGGATGCATGATAAGATTTCTAATCGCTTTACAGTTCCTGACCATTATTCCTTTTAATATCAAGAAAAAGATAGAAGATAAGGATTTCGGAAGGTCTCTCGGATACTTTCCGATAGTCGGTCTTTTATTAGGTATTTTTCTCTCCGGCGTAGCTTATATCTCAATGTTTCTTCCGACCATGGTTATAAGCAGCTTAATTTTGGTTGCATGGACGGTCGTAACGGGCGGCATACATTTGGACGGGTTTGCCGATACCTGCGATGGTTTTTATGGAAACCGCCGTAAGGAGGACATTTTAGAAATAATGCGAGACAGCCGCATCGGTACCATGGGCGCCGCCGGCATAGCGATACTGCTACTATTTAAATTTGCGATGCTCTCGAGCATTCGTTCGGAAGATCTATGGAAGGTATTGATAATGACGGTAGTATTCGCCAGATGGTCTCAGGCGTTTGTGTGCCTTACATCCACGTATGCGCGGGACGAGGGTAAGGCCAAGCATTTCATAGAACACGTGAAAAGGGGAGACGTGTTTATGGGAGCCATATTTATATTAATTTTAAATTGGTTTCTGATAGGCATAAAAGGCATTATTTTATTTACCCTCTTAGTAATCACGGTACTCTTGTTTACAAAATACGTGAAAAGAAAGATTGGCGGCATGACGGGGGATACGATCGGAGCGACTAACGAAATTGCCGAGGCCTCGGCGCTTTTATTCAGCCTAATATTATTAAGTTATAAAATATGATCAATAAAATTCATGGCGGAAATTGTTTAAGGCGGGATATTGTCGACTTTAGCGTGAACATAAATCCTTTGGGTTTGCCCAAAGGATTGGCAGGTATTATTTCAAATAATACCGATTGTGTCCTGCGCTATCCGGATCCTTCATCGGAACGATTAAAAAGAAAATTGGCGGCGTTGCATGCCGTAGGCCCTGAAAATATTGCAATGGGTAACGGTTCTATAGAGCTTATCTATCTCGTTCCCAGGGTATTCAAAACAAAAAGGGCGGTTATCATTACGCCAACATTCAGTGAATATGAATTCGCCGTCAGATCCAATGGCTCAATACCTATTTTCTTCGGTACATCCGAAAAAGACAATTTTAAGATCGATTACAATAAACTGGCGGGATGTCTGTCTCACAGCGATGCATTCTTTCTGTGTAATCCGAATAATCCGACGGGTGCCATACTGCATAGTGATGAGCTGTTATACTTGTCGGGTCTGGCGAGGAAGAACAAAACCCTTTTTATACTCGATGAAGCGTTCATTGATTTTACTAAAAAATCGGACAGGACATCTATCATATCGGATGCGGTTAAAAACGGATCTTTAGTTATCCTAAGATCTATGACTAAATTTTTTGCCATACCGGGCTTAAGGCTGGGATACGTTATAGGACATAAGAGGGTAATCGAGAAGATAGTTAAGCTTCAATACCCATGGAATGTGAACGGAATGGCACAGCTTGCCGGCGAAAAGGTCTTGGCGGATAAGGCCTACATTGATCGGACCCGGATGTTCGTAACCGAAGAACGGCAGTATATGTTCGAAAGATTAGGCAGTATAAAAGGGTTAAAAGTTTATCCATCATCGGCGAATTTTATTTTATGTAAGCTGCAAAATACATCGATTCAAAGCTCTGATGAACTTGCGCGGCGGTTATTGCGTAAGCGCATATACATTCGCACCTGTGAAAACTTCAGGGGATTGGGCGATAGGTATTTCAGGTTAGCAGTAAGGAAAAGAGGCGATAACGATCGACTGATAAGCAGTATGGAAGGCGTGATCCGATGAGCAGAGCTAAAACACTGCATATCTGCGGAACGGGCTCGGGCGTAGGTAAGAGTGTTATCGTAAGCGCATTGTGCAGGATTTTTTTACAGGACGGCTACAAGGTCTGTCCGTTCAAGGCGCAGAATATGGCGCTCAATTCTTTTGTGACTACAGGCGGCGGAGAGATAGGCAGGGCTCAGGCTTTTCAGGCCGAGGCCTGCCGTATTGAGCCGCATGTTGACATGAATCCCATATTGATAAAACCCACTGCCGATAAGCATGCGCAGGTGATAGTCCATGGAAAGCCGATAGCAAATATGAGCGCTCTGGCCTATACGCGCCTTAAGAAAAGGTTATACAGGGATGTGTTCGGCTCGTTCGACAGGCTTAGTAAGAAATATGAACTGATGGTGATGGAGGGCGCAGGAAGCCCCGCCGAGATCAATCTGAAATCTCATGATATTGTTAACCTTAAAATGGCGCGCTACGCCAATGCGCCCGTGATCTTAATAGGTGACATTGATAAAGGCGGTGTCTTCGCGTGGATAGTCGGCACCCTTGAGCTTCTGGAGAAGGAGGAGCGAAAGCAGATAAAGGGGCTTATTATCAATAAATTCAGGGGAGATGTTAAGCTTTTGAAACCCGGAATAGACTTTTTGGAAAAAAGAACAGGAATAAAAGTTCTCGGAATTATCCCGTATTTTCATTCATCAGGTAGAAATAGTATAAAGATTTCGGAGGAAGATTCTGTGCCTCTGGATACTTTTAATGGTGCAAAAAAGCCCGACCGGCGTAAGCTAAATATCGACGTAATATATCTCCCGCATATATCTAATTTTACCGATTTCGATGCATTAAAGGGGGAACCGGATGTAAGCCTGCGGTATCTGAAAAGCCCTGAGTTACTGGACAAGCCGGATATTATTATAATCCCAGGCACTAAAAATACGGCAAATGACCTGCGATATCTGAAGGAATCAGGGTTTGCGGAAAAGATTACCAGCGTTATGGAGAATTATAAAAACACCGTATTGGTAGGGATATGCGGTGGTTTTCAGATGCTGGGCAAAAAGATACGCGATCCGCATCGAACCGAGTCTCGTCGAGACGAAATTAGCGGACTGGGAATACTGGAGATGGAAACGGTTTTTGGCAAAGATAAGATCCTCTCCCGGATTAAGGCAAAAGAAGCATCGTCAGGGTCGGATGTATCAGGCTATGAGATACACCACGGTAAATCGCGAAATATCGCTAATTATATGCCCGCTTTCAACATCGTCGAACGAAATGGTAAAATTGTCCGGGAGACCGATGGTATAGTCGCGATGGGTGGCAGAATATACGGAACCTATATACATGGGCTTTTTGATGCGGATGTCTTTAGGAGAAATTTCTTAAATAGAATAAGGTCAAAAAAAGGATGGGATGCTTTATCCTGTAGGGTTAGCTTTAATCCCGATTGTGAATTGGATAAGTTAGCAAATCTGGTTCGAAATAATATGGACATGAAACGTCTGTATAAAATATTAAAAGACGGGGCATAAGATGCGGATCATGTGTATTCTCGCGGCATATATAGTAGACCTATTTTTTGGCGATCCGGCATGGATTCCACATCCGGTAAGAGGTATTGGCTGGCTTATTAATAAACTGGAAGAACCGTTTAGGAACATTGTTAAAAACGAACGTCTGGCAGGAGCATTTTTTGCCTGTACGATAATATCATTGATATGGTTCGTAACTTTTGCGGTAACGCATGCGGCATATTTATTTAATAATTATCTGGGAGCCGTCGTTTCCATAGTAATTATTTACACATCGTTGTCGATAAAGGACCTGGGAGTAGAAAGCCTGGCAGTTTTTAACGCGCTAAGAGAAGAAGATTTGAATAAAGCGAGGGCATCCCTTTCTAAAATAGTGGGACGGGATACTGCAAATCTGGATGAGAGAGAGATCGTACGGGCTACGGTAGAGACAGTCGCTGAGAATATCGTTGATGGCATAATCTCGCCTCTATTCTATGCCTTTTTAGGCGGCGCTCCGCTGGCCATGGCGTATAAGGCTGTAAATACGTTAGATTCCATGGTCGGTTATAAAAATAAGCGGTATATAGATTTTGGACGCTTGGCCGCAAAGATTGACGATGCCGCTAATTATATTCCGGCGCGAATGGGAGTAATATTTTTGGTCCTGGCAAGCTGGATAAGCGGTTATAATCCTCTCGGGGCATGGAATATCGCAATACGTGATGGAGGGAAGAATCCCAGTCCTAATAGCGGCCTTCCTGAGGCGGCGATTGCCGGCGCCCTTGGCGTTCGATTAGGGGGGGTGAATTATTATAATGCGACAGCTCTCCGGAAGCAGTATATAGGAGATGATATGAATCCCCTGGATAAGTCGCACATAACAGATGCAGTAAAGATAGCTTATGTAACATCAGGTCTATTTATAATAACGGCAGTGGTTTTATTGTGGTTAATATGTAAAGGAAAGTTTTTATGAAAGTAGTTTCTTTGTGGAGTGGTGGAAAGGATAGTTGTTTTGCATGTTATAAAGCGAAATCGCAAGGATATAAAATAACCTCGATAATCAATTTTACAAACCCGGATGGAACCGATTCCGTATCGCATGGTTTATCGGCGGATATAATCAAAAGACAGGCAGATCTCATAGATATCCCCCTTATACAAAAAGCCATGCCCCGTAAAGGCTACTCGGAGGCGTTCAAAATATTGATCGAAGAGCTTAAGACAAAAGAATCTATAGAGGGAATCGTTTTCGGTGATATTTATTTGCAGGTACACAGGGATTGGATAGATAAAATATGCGATGAGTTAAAGGTAAAGGCGATTTTACCGGTATGGACAGATGATACCGAGAAGTTAGTCAATGAAATTATCGATTCAGGGTTTAAGTCGATTGTGGTTTCTACGAGGGAAGATATTCTCGGGGAACAGTGGTTAGGCCGTGAAATTAATAGCGAGTTCATAAAAGACCTGAAGGCTATGGGAAATATAGATCTCTGCGGCGAGAAGGGCGAATTTCATACATTTGTTTTTGACGGTCCGATCTTTAAGAATAGAGTCAGATTTGATAGGGGCAGAACCCGGCTTCAGGACAATCGATGGTTTTTGGAGATTTGTTAATGAGGAAGCGCCGCCTTATTATTCCGACATTCTTTATTGTATTCTTACTCTCGGGTATTTTCATTGAGAATGCGCACGCCATGGAAAATTATCCCAGAAGGATAATCTCCTTGGCCCCATCTATAACCGAAGAGATATACTTATTGGGCGCTGAGGATAGGCTATTCGGAGATACAACTTACTGCATAACCCCTCCTGCGGCGCGATATATAGAAAAGGTCGGTTCCATAACCAAAGTAGACATAGAAAAGATCGTCGGATTAAAACCCGACCTGGTTCTGGGCACATCTCTTACAAATCCTAAAACGATCCAAAAGCTTAAAGGTCTGGGCATTGAAGTAAAAATATTTCCGGCGCCAAAAAATTTCGCCTCTCTATGCAGTCAGTTTTTAGATCTGAGTAAAGAGGTGGGCGGTTCTTCGCAGGCAAGCGAGATCGTTAAGGCCTCGGAAGAAAGAGTCGCCGAAATAAAATCCAGAACCATTACACTTATTAAACCGAAGGTGTTTATTGAGATTGGCGCGAAACCGCTTTTTACCGCGAACAGGGACTATATCATTAATGATTTTGTGAAGCTCTCCGGAGGAGAGAATATTGCCGAAGGCTCGAGAATTGGCAGTTACAGCAAGGAAGAGGTCTTAAAAAGAGATGTGGATGTGATACTGATCGTGACGATGGGTTTTTCGGGCCAGGCGGAAAAAGAAGCGTGGCAGAAATTTAAAACATTGAATGCTGTAAAAAATAATAGAATATATATTATCGATTCACAAAAGATATGCGGTCCAACGCCTGTAACTTTTGTTAAAACCCTGGAAGAGATAAATATTCTACTTCACCCTGAGCTATCGAAGAACAAGATATGAATAAGAGAATAATGCGCCGGACGATGCAGATGCTAATACTGGGAGGGGCGCTTATCTTTATAGCGGCGCTATCATTGTGCCTGGGTTCTGCCGCTCTATCGGTTCAGACGACCATCCGATCTATTTTTAGCGGCCACAATACCACGGCCCATAATATTCTTTTTGAAATTCGCCTGCCGCGAATCATTTTGGGATTTGCTATTGGCGGCGCGTTAAGCCTGTCCGGCGTTATTCTGCAGGGGCTTTTTCGAAATCCGCTCGTAGAGCCGTATACAATGGGTATTTCCGGAGGGGCGGCTTTGGGTGTTAGCATGGCCATAATATTGAAAATATATCAATCGGTGGGCCTGGTGACGTTACCTTTTGCCGGTTTTTTGGGAGCGGTTTCTGTCATCATGCTGATATACACTATAAATATCAGAAATAAGACGTTAAAGATGCAAGGTTTACTGCTGACCGGTGTTATGATAAGTTTCATTTCATCGTCTTTTATAATGCTTATCATGGCCATTTCACGCACGGAGGATCTTCACGGTATTATCTTTTGGATAATGGGTTCCCTGGAAGAGCCAAACTGGTTTCTGATCAAATTAATGCTATTTATATCTCTGGCAGGCCTATCATTGTCGTACATCTTCTGGAAGGACCTGAATGCGTTACGCTTAGGAGAAGAGGAGGCCGCGCATCTGGGCATAAATACGGAAAGAGCAAAGAGGGCGCTTTTTGTGCTGGCATCTATCCTTACCGGATGCGCTGTTTCCGTGGGAGGGATTATCGGTTTTGTCGGTTTGATCATTCCCCATTTTATGCGCATGTTCGTAGGTTCTGACCATAGGGTCCTTCTGGCGGGCTCATTTTTAGGCGGGGCGGGCTTCCTTATTTTCTGCGACACTTTGGCGCGGACGTTAGTTGCGCCCTCCGAATTGCCGGTTGGTGTAATTACCGGCATATTAGGAGGAAGCTTTTTTATTTATGCGCTGGCCAGGAAGGGAAAATCGGGTGCTTGAAATAAGAAATTTGACGTGCGGCTATGATAAGAGATTTCATCTGAAAGATGTAAATCTCGCGATCGGGGAGGGAGGCTTCTTTGGGATAATAGGCCCGAATGGATCCGGGAAGACAACCCTTTTACGAGCTATGACCCGTATTCTTAAACCGGAAAGCGGGGAGGTGCTCCTTCGAGGTAAAGACATATGGCATATAGATTTCATAGAGCTGGCGAGAACGATATCGGTTGTTTCTCAAAACGTCTCTACGGATGATCTTAATGTGGGGGAGTTTGTTCTACTTTCGAGGATACCCCATTACAGAGGCCTTCAGTTTTTAGAGACGAAACACGACGAAGAGATAGCCGATAACGCGATGGCTATGACGGATACTCTAAAGTTTAAAGACAGGTCGATGTCTGAGATATCCGGCGGAGAGAGACAGCTTGTTCTGATCGCGCGCGCCCTGGCGCAAGAGCCGAAATATCTTCTCCTGGATGAGCCTACATCCCATCTCGATATCACACATCAGGTTCGCGTCCTGGATCTTTTAAAAAAATTAAACAGGGAGTTATCCCTTACCGTGATAATAGTCCTGCATGATCTGAACCTCGCCAGTGAGTATTGCGATAGGATTGCGCTATTATCGGGAGGGACTATATATAAAGAGGGTTTGCCGGGAGAAGTCCTGGATTATCAAACCATCGAAAATGTTTATAAGACTGTGGTTATTGTCGAGAAGAATCCAATCTCCTTAAAGCCGTATGTACTGCTTGTTTCGGAAGATCAGAGGCTAAGGGCGCGTAAAAAGTAACGCAGGCATAGGCGATCAGATACATCGATGGAAGAACGATGAAAACTAAATTTATTTTTGTATCGATTTTTTTATTCGCGATAGCCGGTATCGCGCTCGCAGAAGACAAATCATCCGCGTCAAATGTCATAAACCTCGAACGTATAGTGGTGACGCCATCCAGGACCGAAAAGGGCTTGTCGGATGTTGCCGCCAGCGTAAGCGTTGTTACCGATGAGGATATAAAAAATTCCGATGCGAAGACTGTCCCTGATGCGCTTAAAAATCTCGCAGGTATTTATTCATATGATCCTACAGGGGTTGGCGGAGCAGGCGGAACTATAAATATGCGCGGTTTCTATGGTGGAATGTCGAGTGAACACCTTGTTCTGATCGATGGCGTACCTCAGAATAAGGGCCAGGATAAGCTGGTGAACTGGGACCTGATACCAATCAATAATATTGACAGAATAGAAGTTATGAGAGGGCCCGCCTCAAGCCTGTATGGCGATAATGCCATGTCGGGCGTAATTAATATTATAACCAAAAAACCAACCGGTCCTCCTCGTGCCGGAGCGTCTTTTTCTTACGGTACTTACGCGACCCAGAATTACGCTTCTTATCTCTCCGGAACATTTAATCGTCTGGGGTATTATACGGGTGTGAGCAGTAGATTAACAAATGGATTCCGCGAACATGGCGATTATGAAAATATACAGGTATATGGTAAGACAGACTATTCAATAAATGATGATCAAAACTTAAAGCTTTCGTTTGATTACAGCGCGAAGACTCAGGGCGCGTTTCCATGGGCCTTATCGCAGGCCCAGATCGCGCAAAACAGGCGCATTGCCAGGCCGGGAACCGAGAACGACTCCACGGGTGCCGACGAGTTTTCTCTTTATCTTCAGCACCGCTGGGATATCGGAGCATCCTCAGACCTTGAAACCGTGTTTTATTATCGTTTTGAGGGAATAGAATCCTTCTACACCAGCGGCTCGTCTCAAAATACAACTAAAGAGCAGAAGAACGCCGAGAATACATTCGGACTGCCGATTCATCTGAAGGCCGTGTCAGAGATCTTTGGCATGAATCATTCGTTTATTGTCGGTACCGACCTCGAAAGAAATGATTTTGATTACGAAGAGAATGCCGCGCCATTTCAAAATAGGCGTGGAGCTCCGACGGCCAGCTATGATGTCGCAAGAAACAGAATAGGCCCGTACATTCAGGATGAGATCAGTCTTTTAGATATTTTAAAGGTTATTTGTGGTGTACGTTATGATTGGGTCAGGTTTAATTTTGACGACAGAAGATCTCCGGCAAACTCTAAGAACAAATTAATGTCTAAGGTAACGCCCAGCTGTGGCGCGGTATTGACCTACCAGAAAGATTCCGAATTATATGGAAACTTCGGACAGGCCTTTCGAACCCCCACTATCGGGCAGATGTTTACCTACGGAAGTTCCGCGAATACCAATCTATTGCCTGAGGAGGCTGTGAATTACGAAATAGGTGTGCGCCATCGCTTTAATGAGCGTCTTAAGACGAGTGTGAGTGTATATTGGATGAAGATTAATAATGAGATTTGGTATGACAACTCCAGCAGGCAATATCAAAATTATGGCAGAACCGTACACGACGGAATGGAGTTGAGCGCAGACTTTAAAGTTGTGGATGCCTTGACGGTTTTTGGTAATTATACGTACACAAAAGCCATAGATGATAGTGACGGTGCTTTTAAGAATAAGTTTTTAACCAACGTTCCGATTAATAAGGGAACCGTCGGATTAAATATATGCACAGATTTTGGATTTAAGGCCTATGTGGCATCGACGTGGGTAGGTGAAACATACATAGATTCGGCCAATGTTGATGTGCTTGGCCATTACAATACACTGGATGCTAAGATATCGTATAAATATAAGTGGTTTGAGCCATTCTTTGCCGTATATAATATCCTCGATAAAGAATATAACTCTTCCGGATATAAGAGCGGGCAAATAAATTATTTTACCCCCGAGCCGGGCAGGACATTCGAGTTTGGAATAAGCGGGGATTTTTAATCCCAAAATTTTAAATCAAATCATCAATTTCGCTTGAGATTTTCCGCGAAGTGTTCTATTCTATTAAAGTTCGTTTTGTTCCTGAGCGGCTAACAATAAAGGGGGCTGTTATGAAGAAGATAGCCATCGTAGTAGCGGCATTTTTTATAGTGGTGAGCCTGGCATTAGCGCAAACATATAATAAGACAACTCTTGACGATCAGACGCAGGAAGAAAAAAACCTCGAGATTTTAAGCAAGAAATTAGTCCGCATGAAGAAGGAGATGGACAAATTCATTAAGGACATGAGCGCAACTTATCAGGGCCCTGATAGCGCTTTTACGAAAGCGTTCGGCAGTGATGTGAAGGTAGATATCGTAGAAAATGATAAAGGCTTTATAGTGACAGCGGATCTGCCGGGGATGGATAAGGATAAGATAGATGTTACGCTGGAGAGCGGTAAGATATTGAAGATATCCGGTACACGTCATGCGGAGACGACCACGGAGGCTCCCGGGGTCGTAAAACAGGAGCGTATGGAAGGCAAATTTGAGCGTGTGGTTGAGCTTCCGGCCGAATGTAAGAGTGACGGTATAAGCGCCTCATATAAGAATGGAGTGCTTGAGATAACGATACCGAAGAAGGAGTCGACGAAGGTGGCGGCTGTTAAGGTTAAAGTTCAATAAAGGAGATTTTAAGTGAAAGCGTCGGAATTGAAGAAGGGAATGATGATTAAGGATAACGGGGATCTGTTTGTGATAATCGAGATGGAGCACAGGACCCCGGGTAATTTAAGGGCAATCTATCAGACGACTATGAAGAGCCTGTCGAGCGGGAAGCTGATCAATAAAAGATTCAGTCCGGCAGATAGTGTGGAGAAAGTCGATCTGGAGTCGAAGAAGGCGCAGTATCTTTACAGAGATCACTCGGGTTTCTATTTTATGGATATGGAGAACTATGAAAGCCTGTCTCTTACGGACGATATGGTGGGCAATTATAAGGACTACCTAAAAGAGAATCAGCCCGTAGAGATACTCTATCATGATCATCATCCCGTAGCGATAGAGATACCAGTTAGTGTTTCGCTTAAGATAATTGAATCCGCTCCCGGAGCTAAGGGTGATACATCCGGAAGAGCCATGAAGCCGGCCAAGCTTGAGACCGGGCTGGTAGTAAACGTTCCTCTGTTCATCGATGAGGGCGAGACTATACTTGTCGATAGCCGCACAGGCGAATACCTTGGAAGGGCATAATAATCCGGTAATAGTTATCGGCGGAGGGGCTGCAGGTATTCTCGCGGCGATAAGCGCCGGGAGAAGCGGCTCCGACGTAATTTTGTGTGAGCGCATGAACCGTCTCGGCAGGAAGGTGTTGGCATCCGGAAACGGCCGATGCAATCTCCTGAATGATAGGCTCGATAGCTCGTTTTACAATCCCTCATCGAAGCACCTCGTAGAGACTGCATTCTCAAGATTCGGAAAGAGGGAGATTCTGGATTTCTTTTTGGAGCTTGGCCTCCACGTTTACTCCGATGGCGGAAGGATCTTTCCCGTAACGAACCAATCCTCTTCAGTCCTGAAGGTCCTCGAGATGGAGCTTAAGAGATTGTCCGTCTGTGTGGAGTATAATTTCAACGTAACCGGCATTACATATGCAAATGGCAGTTTCATCGTTTCATCTGATTCCGGGAAGAGCCTGGCGGGCCGATCAGTAGTAATTGCCTGCGGCGGTAAGTCATATCCGGCGCTGGGCTCAGACGGCAGCGCTTATAAGATAGCGAAGAACCTCGGTCATACGATAGTCGAGCCCGTGCCTGCGGCAGTTCCTCTTTTGGCAAAGAACGAAACTTGCCACGTGTTACAGGGCCAGAAAATATGCGCGCATGTTAAGGGGTTGGTTGACGGTAAAACGGTAAGCGAGGCATCGGGCGACCTGCTATTTACAAAATATGGTTTGTCGGGAACAGCAATTCTGGACATCAGTAGAGAGCTATCCGTAGCGATCAACCGACATAATACGACCGATCTGGCTGTCAGAGTCGATATGGCGCCGTTTATAAATCGTGATGAGCTCGAAACGGAGATATCAGAGAGGGTTAAAAAAGGTGTGGCGGCGGAGGATCTCCTTATAGGCATATTGCCTAATAAATTTGGAATGGCCTTAAAGAAGGATTTAATCTCTAAAGATCCTGCATCGATCGCGGAGTCTTTAAAAGAGCGACGATTTAAAGTTACAGGGACCAGAGGATGGAACGAAGCAGATTTCACTGCGGGTGGTATCGATGTGAAGGGAATCTGCGAGAAGAGTTTGGAGTCTAAAGCAAGGAGCGGGCTCTTTTTTTCCGGGGAGATACTGGACGTGGACGGCAAGAGAGGCGGATATAATCTCGCCTGGGCATGGTCGTCGGGATTCATTGCCGGGCAGGAGGCCGCGGCTTATGCGTAAGATAATATTGGCATCGAGATCGAAGGCGCGCCAAAGATTATTAAAACAGGCAGGCCTTAAATTCAGTGTGGCCGAATCTAAAATACGCGAATGCCACATATTAAAAGGCAGTTGCGGCCGGCTGGTAATGGAGAATGCTAAAAAGAAAGCCCTTGATGTGGCCGGACGCTATAAGTCCGGTCTGGTGATCGGCGCTGATACCGTAGTCCTCGCAGGGAAAAAGATCATAGGCAAACCAAAAGATATTAACGATGCGCGCCGTACCTTAAAGCTTCTTTCGAGAAAACCCCAATGGATTTATAGCGGATTGGCCGTAGTAGATATTGATAAAGATAAAGTATATATTGACTACGAAAAGACAAAAGTTTATATGTATAAACTTAGCGATGAACAGATAGATAAGTATTTTAAGAAGACATCTCCGCTCGATAAGGCCGGTTCGTTCGATATACAGGGCCTTGGCAGTCTCTTTGTTGACCGCATAGAGGGATGTTATTATAATGTAGTAGGATTACCGCTTGCTAAGCTTGCAGGCATGCTGTGGATGGCAGGCTTTGACATATTTGAATAGAAGCCAATAAAAAAGAAAGGTATCTTATGGAGAAGATAAAATTCGATTTTAATAATATGTTCAGCCACAGCATAGGTAAGAGCCATGGTGTTACGGACGCAGATATTAAGGGCATACAAAAGCGCGTGAATACTGCGCATAAGCATCTGAAGACTATTTTTTCCAACAGCCAGGATAGGATAAATCTGGGTCTTGAATGGGTAAAGCTGCCGTTTCAGTCGAAAGAGACGATAGAGACTATCCAGAATCTTGGCGATGAAATATCATCGTCATGCGGGAGTGTCATATCTCTGGGCATAGGTGGTTCGTATTTAGGGATCAAGGCCGCGCAAGAAGCGCTCTCTCCCGCATATTATAATGAATTCAAATCGTTGCGTAACGGAAGGCCTAGAATTTACTTTGACGGAAATAATCTGGATCCGGATACGCTCAGTGTTCTTCTGAAGAATTTGAATCCGCGTGAGACTTTCGTCGTGGTCATATCGAAATCCGGCGAGACTACCGAGACTAAGGCTGCATTTGCAGTGGTCGAGGCATGGTTAAGGAGGGGTGTGGGACCGACATATGGAAGGCAGATTGTCGCTATAACGGACCCGAGCTCCGGGATGTTAAGGAAAAGGGTTGATCAGGAGCAGTCGAAAGATCCTCTCAGCTTTAGAAGCCTGGATGTCCTGAAAGGCGTAGGCGGTAGGTTCTCCGAACTGAATATCGGCCTTCTGCATCTGGCCATGGCAGGTATTAAAATACAGGAGGTGCTGGACGGGGCCGCTTCTATGGCTAAATGCTGCGGAGAATCAAACCTTAGAAAAAATCCCGCTTATATGTATGCGGCTCTTCAGACCATCATGTATAAAAAAAAGGGAAAACCAATAGCCATAATTATGCCGTTTTCCGAAAGGCTGAAATATACGGCTGATTGGTATGTGCAGTTATTGGCAGAGAGCCTGGGGAAAAAATACTCCAGAAAGATCATACGTAAGGATGGTTATGAGGCGTGGATTGCAGATAGAAGTAAGGTAGTCAATGTGGGCAGGACACCAATATCGGCCCGCGGAACGAACGATCTGCATTCGATACAGCAGAATAATATAGAAGGCGAGAATGATAAGACGGTTACATTTATAAAAGTTGAGCGCTTTAAGGATGATATAACGGTTTCGGGCACCGGCGATATTCTGGATGGAAGGCCATATTCTAAGCTGTTAGCGATAGCTCAGGAAGCGACAGAGTGGGCGCTGGTCAGGGAGACACGGCCAAACTGCACTATTACTATACCCGAGATCTCGCCGTACTACTGGGGCGCGATCTTGTTTTTCTTCGAAATTGCTACTGCATTCGAAGGGGAGCTGCTTGGGGTGAACGCATTTGATCAGCCTGGCGTGGAAGGTTATAAAAATTACATGTACTATAAGCTCGGTAGAGGCGGGATACCTGAAGCAATCTCGGACAATATAAAAAATAATCCTCTAATCAAAAAAAATAAATATATACTCCGCTAACTTATAATGGTAGAAAGCGTAGAATGTAGTAAATGTTAGTTATAAAAAAGTAAGATGTATGTGGCTTGTTATTATATCCTTATATGGTATACTCATTCCATAAGGCATATTTATACTAACAGGTAGATTTTTATCAGGTTTAAGCTTGTTTGCAGCATACTTTTAAGCAGATGGGCCTATTTTTTGCACCTATTAATTTAAAGATTAATTAAGTATTTAGGAGTTATCGGATGATAAGCGTCAGATCGGATATTAAAATGATAAAAAAATGGCCATTCAAGGCGATGGTGTGCGTAGTAACTTTGATGGCCTTCATATTTAATACACTATCATACGATTTGGCCTGGGCCGCCAAAGACATTGTGAAGCCTCCTTCATCCACATTAAATGGATCCGTTAGTCCAGGCCTTCATAGAGAATTGAATGTCAGCACCTTCGCTTTGCCTGACTATCTCGGCTCTGTCAAAGACTCCTGGCAACCTGAGAGCAGGACTGTTGCGAAATCCACCTTCCGTCATCCTGACCCTGAGCGGAGCGAAGGGGAAGGATCTAACGCCGAAGAATCTAAAAGCGAGATCCTTCCTCGCTTCGCTCGTCAGGATGACGGACACTCTTCACATAGCCCCATAGTCATCCACATCCAGGATGCCCACTGTAACTACGCCGCCCAGCATAAGATATCAGAGATAATCGAGT
>CAIMPC010000030.1 GCA_903843285.1 Candidatus Omnitrophota bacterium | reverse complement strand
TAAAAAGATATCCACATATTCACAGGGCGTAGTAAAGAGAAAAAAGAAGCAAAAAAGAGAAAGCTGCTACTACTGATATGATTTCTCTACGAAGAACCACGATGATTATTATTGGTATCGTTCCGGTGATTACCTACAACTGCTCCCTTTATCCTGCCAAAGTGAAGGTTACCATATATCTATTTTAGGAGTAATAGCAGGGATGGCAATAATGGCTCTTAGCCTCATATTGATGTAGCGCGAAATAAAGTGTTGACAAAACAAAGCAAATCGCGTATACTTGGTAATGGAAACCAATTCCAATAAAAGCGGGAGATGATATGCAGGGAAATGGCGGTAGGGGGCATGGGTGTCAACGCGGGAAATCCGCAGGGGATACTCAAAGGGCTGATTGTCGAGGGCAGGGATGGTGGCATGGGAAGTTCAGAGGATGCGGATATAGGCTTACCACCGGCAGGGAGGCCATCCTCGATAGCTTATCTAAATCGGAAGGTCACTTAAGCGCCGAAGATATATACATGAAGATTCATCCCAAATATCCAAACGTTGGGCTTACCACCATTTATAGAACGTTAGACGTGTTGTCTAACCTCGGCATGATCTATAAGCTTGATTTTGGAGATGGGAGAGCTCGCTACGAGTTAGCAGAAGGGCCTAAGGGAGCGCATCACCACCATCATTTGGTTTGTACCGATTGTAACAAGGTAGTCGATTATACGGACTTCATAGATGAAGAGGTAGAGCTATTGAGAGAGACTGAAAAAGGCTTAGGCGTGAAATACAATTTTAAGATCACTAATCATGTTATTCAATTTTACGGATTATGCGAGCAATGTAGCGGGAAGAAGTGACCATTATATTTTTTTAGCCTATAATGGAAATGGTTTTCACTAACAACAGGAGGTGTGAAATGCCAGGTTTTGACGGAACAGGCCCTATGGGGCGAGGTGCGGTGACAGGTGGTGGTAGAGGGTATTGTGGAGGAGTAGAAAGTGGTGCGAGCGCACAGCCAATGAATGGGCGTGGTTTCCGTGGCAGGGGTCGAGGCCACGGTTTTAGAAATTGTTTTTACGCGACCGGGCTTCCGGGTTGGATGAGGGCTCAAAGAGGATTGCAGGCGTTTAGTGGCCTTAGCAATGTAGCATCAAGGGAAGATGAAGTGGCGGTGCTCAAGGATCAGGCAAGCTATCTCAAAGATGAGCTTGATGCTGTACAGTCGCGTCTTCAGGGTTTAGAGAGTAAATAAGAAGCGAGATAATCATCAAAAGATTCATAAAAAAGGAGATTATTGATATGAGAGTCGGAGTCGTATTGGAAGATGAAAGTGGTGTGAAGGGTAATGTCTGCGCTCATTTTGGGCAATGTAAATTCTTCTTATTAGCGGATATAGATAAAGATAAGAAGAAGATAACCAGCACCCGAATTGTACCAAACACCTCCGTGCATGGCGGAGGCGGGTGTGTAGCGGTGGATGAGATACTGAAATATAAGATAACCCATGTTATCGCTGGGGGCATGGGTATGGGTGCTCAGCAGAAATTCGCCCAGGCGGGAGTTCAGGTATTCGGTTATTCCGGGAATGTTCAAAAGGGCTTGAATGATTTTATGGATAATACATTGGGCGGTCTTGATGCCTGCAAGGATCACGGCGAAAGCGGAAGCTGCCATTAAACAAGAGGAGGCATGTATGGAAAATGTTGCAGGTGTTGTGAATAGGATGCCCTTAATTGGAGAGAAAGCCCCTGCCTTTGAAGCGGATACCACACAGGGTAAGATTAAATTCCCCGATGATTTTAAAGGCAAGTGGGTTATCCTGTTCAGTCATCCGGCAGATTTTACGCCGGTATGTACGACTGAATTCATGACGTTCGCGACGATGGAAAAGGAGTTTGAGGCCATGAATTGTAAGCTCATTGGCCTCTCCATCGATAGTCACTATAGCCACATCGCGTGGCTGAGGACGATTAAGGAGAAGATAGAGTTTAAAGGCATGAAGAATGTCGAGGTGAAATTTCCGGTCATCGCCGATGTCAAGATGGATATCGCGAATAAGTATGGCATGGTCCAGTCCGCGGCTAGCGACATCAGCCCGGTGCGCGCTGTTTTCTTCATGGATCCGGAAGCCAAGGTCAGGGCGATCATCTTCTATCCTGCGTCGCTGGGGAGAAACTTTCAGGAGATCAAGCGCGCGTTGATTGCGATGCAGACCGCCGATACCTACAAAGTGGCTACTCCGGCAGATTGGCAGCCGGGAGACGATGTCATCGTTCCGCCTCCGGGAAGCTGCGGTGCGGCAAAGGATAGGGTCGACAATGCCCAGAAAGAGGGCATCAAGTGCCTTGATTGGTTTCTATGTTTAAAACCGCTCAAGCTGAAATAAACTTATGAAAAGGAAGGTGTTCAATGAAGATATGCATCACTTCAGAAGGTAAGACGTTGGATTCAAAAGTTGACCCGCGCTTCGGCCGGTGTCAGAATTTTATTTTCTTCGACACCGATACCGGTAATTTTGAGGCGGAGGCGAATACCAACTCTCAGTTCCAAGGGGGAGCCGGTATCCAATCGGGACAGCTTGTGGTATCCAAGGGGGTTAAGGCGGTGCTTACCGGGAATGTCGGACCCAATGCGCATCAGGTATTGTCAACCGCAGGGGTCAGTATTTTTACCGGAGTTTCCGGCACTGTAAAAGAAGCAATCGACGGTTACAAACACGGGAAATATAAACCAGCAGATGCCCCGAGTGTAGGATCAAAATTTGGAATGCCGAATAAATAAAGGAGGAGTTATCCTGGATACAAAAATCATCGAGAATCATAAATTGTATCTTGAAAGGAATAAGCTATACAAAAGTTTCGGCTACGATATGGATAAGGAAAGGGACTTTATCCTGGAAGAGGCGATGCCGCTCTCAGGTAAGATCCTTGAAGCCGGAACAGGCAAGGGTCATTTTGCGCTTGCCCTTGCTAGGCGGGGGTATTCATTTGTTACCTTCGATATATCTGCGGAGGAGCAGCGATTTGCCAAGCTAAATATCGCGCATTTTGGCTTTAAGAAGCAGGTTGATTTCAGGATCGAAAATGGTGAGCGTACTAGTTTTACAGATGCGAGCTTCGATACTGTCTTCTCTGTCAACGTCCTTCATCATCTCGCTAATCCATACAAGGTAGCAGACGAGTTGGCTAGGATCCTTGCTCCTGGTGGGAAATTGATTATCAGCGATTTCTCAAAAAAGGGATTTATTGTCATGGACAAAATTCATGCACTCGAAGGCAAAACGCACGAATCAGGGAAGGCGAGTCTATTGGATGTTGAAAAATATCTATCGAAGAAAGGTTTTTCGATCAGGAAAACAAAGAGCGCGTATCAACATGTCGTTGTGGCTACCCGGTAAGCAGGTTCTATGATCATATCAGTTGCCAGCGGTAAAGGCGGTACAGGGAAGACTACCATAGCGGTTAATCTGGCGCTGTCTTTACGCAATGTTCAGCTTCTTGATTGCGATGTTGAAGAGCCGAACGCCCATATTTTTCTCAAACCGGAAATAAAAGAGACATTTTCCGCGTTCATTCCCATTCCGGAAGTCGATAGCGAAAAATGCAATACCTGCGGCAAATGCCGTGAGGTATGTGCATATCACGCGATAGCGGTAATTCCTTCCAATGGTGAAACGAAGGGTAGCGTTCTTGTCTTTCCCCATCTCTGTCATGGATGTGGTGCCTGTAGTTTACTCTGCCCACAAAAAGCAATCAAAGAGGTACATAAAGAGATTGGCATTGTCGAAATAGGGACGGCGAAAGGCATACAGTTCGTTCATGGCAAGCTCAATGTCGGAGAGGTAATGTCCCCGCCTCTCATCAGACAGGTTGAAGATCGCATAGATCCCACAAAAACCGTTATTATTGACGCTCCGCCCGGAACATCCTGCCCTGTTATTGCCGCGGTAAAAAAGAGCGATTACTGCATATTGGTAACAGAGCCCACACCTTTTGGTCTTAATGATCTGGTATTGGCAGTCGAGGTATTGAGAAAGATAAGAATACCCTTTGGCGTAGTTATTAATCGCTCTGATATAGGTGACGATAAAGTTGACAAATATTGTCAGGGTAATAAAATACCGATACTTTTACGCATACCGTTTGATAAGGGAATAGCGCTGTTATACTCACGCGGAATTCCGCTGGTTCAGGAAAAGGTGGAATATAAAGACAAATTTCGTAAACTTTTCGACTGTATAAATAAATTATCGGTTTTAAAGGCCAAATGAAGCAGATAGTCGTAATAAGCGGAAAAGGTGGGACAGGGAAGAGCGTCTTAACGGCATCGTTTGCCACTCTTGCGAAGAATAAGGTTATGGTCGATTGCGACGTCGACGCTGCCGATCTGCATCTTTTACTGCATCCGGTCATAAAAGAGCGGCATCAGTTTAGAAGCGGTAAGAAGGCCGTAATAGACAGAAAATTATGCACAGGGTGCGGGAGTTGTATAGCTGTCTGCAGATTTGATGCGGTATCAGGTGGTTTTGCAATCGATCCTATCTCTTGCGAAGGGTGCGTCCTATGCAGCCATATCTGTCCTACCGGAGCTATAACCATGGAGGAGAATCTCGCGGGTGAGTACTTTGTGTCGAATACAAAATACGGTCCTTTCGTACACGCTAAATTGGGCATTGCTGAAGATAATTCCGGTAAACTTGTTGCGAAAATACGGCAGGTAGCTAAAGAGATAGCCGAGAGAGATAAGCTCGATTATGTTATTATTGATGGACCTCCTGGCATAGGATGCCCTGTCATAGCTTCTCTTTCAGGCGTAGATTGTGCAGTTGTCGTTACTGAGCCAACCTTGTCGGGGCTTCATGATGCGAAAAGGGTCATAGAAGTAGCAGGGCACTTCAAGGTGCCGGTTAAGCTGGTGGTTAATAAATACGATCTTAATGAAGAGATGACTGGCGCTATTGAGAATTTTTGTGGGGACAATGGGGTTACCGTGATAGGTAAAATAGGTTTCGACAAGGCCGTCGTGGAGTCGATGGTCGCAGGCAAAACGATTGTTGAGTATTGTGATGGCGGAATCAAGGAAGAGATCGTGAATATCTGGGGAAAAGTGGCGGTATAAGATGCACATGCATAAAGAAAATAGTAAAGAAAGCCGGCTCATCATATCGGCAGGTTTAAATTTCGTTACGACTATCGTGCAAGTCGTCGGTGGCCTGCTTTCAGGAAGCCTGTCACTTCTTTCCGATGCGCTACATAATTTCAGCGATGCGATAGCGTTGGCTATTAGTGTTATAGCGGTTCGCCTGTCCAAAAGAAAAAATACCGAAGATCAGACGTTTGGTTACAAACGCGCTGAAATCCTTGCAGCCCTATTCAATGCCTGTACTTTAGTGGTGGTATCGTTCTTCCTCTTTAAAGAGGCTATTGTCAGATTCATGTACCCTCACCCGATAAATAGCCTGCTTATGTTTGCCGTAGCAGTGGTGGGATTGACCTCTAATATTGTTTCCGTTTTTCTTCTTAAATCGCATGCTCACGACGATATGAATGTGCGTGCTGCATATATTCATCTTTTCTCCGATTTCCTCTCATCCATAGCGGTTATTATCGGCGCCTGCATGATCTACATTTTCAAGACATACTGGATCGATCCGGTCTTGACTATCCTTATCGGCATATATGTATTAAGGGAAGGGTATAAAATCATTGAAGAGAGCACGCATATCCTTATGCAGCATGTCCCGAAGGGGATAAGTTTAAAGGATATCCAATTGCAGATTGAAAGTATAGACGGGATAAAAGACATCCATCATGCGCATCTATGGGCGGTAACCGAGCGGGATATATTCTTTGAGGCGCATATCAATGTGTCTCGAGATATTCAGGTCAGCGAAACCTGTCTTTTGATAAAACAGGTTGAAGACATGCTCAAAGAGCGCTTTTGCATCACGCATGTAACCCTACAGCTTGAATTTAATTCATGCAAGGGGATCAGCTTGGTCAAGCCATGAGCAGAGGAGATAGAAAATGGACAATACAGAGATAGACCGGTCAGAACAAGACGCACGGCTTAAAACGAAGATGTCACGCATAAAGAATAAGATTATTATTATGAGCGGCAAGGGTGGTGTGGGCAAGACAACAGTTGCGGTTAATATTGCGCATGCTCTCGCAGCATCAGGATTAAAAGTTGGTATTTTAGATACCGATATTCACGGCCCTAACATAGCCAAGATGCTAGGCATAGAGAAAAAGGTTCTGTGCGGGCTCGATGGCGGTATAGTGCCAGTCGAAGTCACGCCGAACTTATTCGCCGTAAGTATGGCTTTGACAGGATATAATCCGGATCAGCCTGTTATATGGCGCGGCCCTATGAAGATGGGCGTTATAAAACAATTCTTGAGCGATGTGATCTGGGGAAACCTGGATTATCTTATTATCGATTCGCCGCCCGGTACGGGAGACGAACCTTTAAGCGTATGCCAGCTTATACCTGACGTAACAGGTGCGGTTATTGTTACAACCCCGCAGGACGTAGCCGTTCTGGACGCACGAAAAACAGTCCTGTTTGCCCATCAACTTAATATTCCGGTATTGGGCGTTATTGAAAACATGAGTGGCCTTATCTGCCCACATTGCAAAAAAGAGATTGATCTTTTTAAGACGGGAGGCGGAGAAAAGGCGGCTCGTGAACTCAAGGTCCCGTTCTTAGGGAAAATACCTATAGAGCCGGAAATGGTGATCTCTGGAGATGATGGGAAGCCATATATATCTGGTAGAAAAGAAACCAAGGCAGCCTTAGCTATTAACGATATTATAAAGAAAATAATAAAGAAAAACGAATGAAAGATGTCCATCTTGTCAGATATTTTTCGTCGCTAGTTACGATATCGGATGGGAGAGTGGTAAGGGTAACAACACCTACAATTTCGCATTGTCCGCTGGCGGGTTTTCTTTATAAAGGGTTGAAAAGATCCAGTGATATGCCGCTATCCAGTCTGAAGGAAGAGATCGGAAAAGTAGTTGAGGGCAAGATAGAGCGGTTCGGTTTTTGCTCGAAAAAGCGCGTTCTATGGGACGAAGAAGTATCCGTGCCATACGGGGCATCGGAGATTATGGCGTACGGCTTAAGAAATAATGCCATCGATAGTTCGGTTATAGTTTGCGATGGAGCGGGAACGGTGGTGGTGCCGATTCCTCAGGTTGTGCAGGGTATAGGCGCCAGGATGCATAGCGTTCTTCGTACATCAGCAATCCCGGAAGTTGTTAATAAGTTGCGTTTATTTGGATGTCATGTTATCCATAACGACGCGTCGATCGATCAAAGAGATGGCGTTGCCGAGGCCGCGAAAAAAGGTTATAAAAATATAGCCGTTACAATCAATGCTTATAAAGGGGAGAGTCTGAAGAGTGTTAGAGAGCTGGAGCGACGGCTTGGGGTGTCGGTAACCATTCTCGTGATATGCACAACAGACATTGGCAGTGAGCGCATCAATGAAATAGGGAAATATGCGGATATGGTATGGGCATGTCGCTCACGAGAGGTGAGGAACATTCTGTGCGTAAAAGCAATTGAGATATTGTCAGATGCCTCGCCTGTATATATCCTGACGCGGAAAGGGAAAGCGCTTGTCCGCGGATATTCACCCAACATATTTAGGATGCGGAAGAAAGCGGAAACTAGAGGCGTAGCGTGATAGATAATCCAGAAGACATATCGACTATACCCCAGAATATTATAGATCTGGTAAGAGACAATAAGTATTTCGGCCAGATGAATGATCCGAGCGGGTCAGCTTATATTAAGGGCGCATGTGGCGATCAAATGGAATTCTATATAGTAGTTGAGAGTAGCAAGATAACCGATATAAAGTTTTACACAGATGGGTGCATTTACACAGCTGCCTGCGGCGCCATGGCCTGCGCTCTTACGGTAGAAAAGTCTCTGCAGGAGGCATTAAACGTATCAGCCGGACAGGTGATTTCAAAACTGAAAGTTTTACCCGAAAGTCATACCCACTGTGCGATCCTTGCAGTGAGCACGCTGTATAAGGCGATAGCGGATTATTTGCTTAAACCATGAGGAAACAATGAAGATAAGAATTCTCGCTGAGGGTTCAACGAAATGGCAGCGTCTTATGAAACATTGGGGGTTGTCTATCCTCATAGATGATGATGTTCTTTTCGATACATTCGGAAAGCCGGATTACGTTTTGAAACAGCTAAGAAGATTTAAGGTCGACATTAACAAAATAAGGCATATCGTAATTTCTCATGATGACTGGGACCATGTCTCCGGTTTATGGAAAATATTGGATTACAACAAAAGCGCCACAGTATACATGTGTCCGAATTTCAACCCTGATATAAAATCGAGGATAAGATGGCGCGCTGCTAATTCCGTAGAAGTAGATAAACTCACCGAGATCAGAGCCGGTATTTACTTAAGCGGAGAACTTAAAGGAGGGGCGAGAAGAGGCGTCTCGCTGCCGGAACAGTACATGGCAATAAAAAGACCTAATGGGATCGTAGTTATAACAGGCTGCGCTCACCCAGGGATAATTAATATAGTGCAGCACGCCAAGGCAGCTTTTAATTGTGACATCCGATTACTGATAGGCGGTTTTCACTTGAAAGACTATACGGCTGAAAAAGCTCGTGATATTGTGTCAAAAATAAAATCGCTAGGGGTCCAACAGGTGATCCCTTTTCATTGTACGGGTCGGGCAGCTCAGGATATATTTAGAGAAGCATACAAGCAGGATTTTATTAAACCAGTCGAGGGTCAAGTCATAGAAATTTGAAATAATTAGATGTTATTATAGCAAATAAAATTGATCTCCAAAAATGGAGGGTATAGATGATTTTTATTATGTTGCTTATTGTTTCGGGGATAATCATTATATTGCGGCAGTTTGGATTAATTGGGAACCCGTTTACTGCTTTTTTGGTAGCAACTATTATTATCGGATCTGTCGTGCTTATTTTTAATAATAAGTTACATTGCCCCTTTGTAGAAAGATGCCCATTTCATTTTTGTCCTCTGCATAAATAAGAGGATAAGAAAGAGAGTATAAACGTATGAATAAGATCGTGATAATTGACGAAGAGTTGTGTATAGGTTGTGGCGCATGCGTGTCGCTTTGCCCAAAGAAGATTTTGTATATCGATAAGAAAAGTGGTAAATGTAAAGTGACCGATGAATCAAGATGCGATCGTTTACGTGGATGTGTAAAGATATGTCCAGTTGACGCTTTAAAGATTATTTAACCCGGGAGGGTAGGATGAAGATAGGAATTATTATCTCAAGCAATGACGCCGAAACCTGTTGGAACGCTCTTCGATACGCCAATTTCTCTCTTAAACAGAAGGATGAGGCCAAGGTTTTCTTTATGGGTAAGGGTGTCGAATATCAGAAGGTAAGTACTGATAAATTCAACACAGTTGAACAGGCAGATAAGTTTATGAAGTCTGGCGGCAAGATTTACGCCTGCGGAACGTGTATAAAAAGCAGGGAACAGGAAGGATCTGAGATGTGCCCGATTTCGACCATGAAGGATATGTACGAAATTGTTAAAGAGAGTGATAAGGTAGTTACATTTTAAATGGAAGGAAACGATGAACAATGTAGGAAGATGTAGTATATGTGCTCTAGGATAGATAATTCCAAAATTTGCGGATTTAGATATTGTCACAATATGACATATTGTTAACTTTATTATAATCGTTAACAAAACAAGAAAGTGAGTATATAATATAAAAATCAAAAATCAAATTATTAAAATCGCCAATAACCATAGCCTCTTACCTAAAGATCAAGTAAGAGGTTTCGTATTTTAAGGAGAATTTCGAATGCAAAATGTAACCTACTCACAATCTCGCATCAAATCATTTAAAGACTGCCAGCTTAAGTATAAGTACGGATATATCGATAAGATTGATTCTGACGTAGAGGCTATCGAAACATTCAGAGGCAAGATCGTCCATTCAGTTCTGGAGGAATTTTATAAACTAGTCAAAGCCGGAACAGTTAAGCCATTAGATTGGGTTACCGATAAATACAATGAGCTCTGGGAGAAGAATTATAATGCTAATATAAAGATAGTCAAAAAAGATGTAGAGGCTATTGGCTATTACAATAAAGGTAAAGAGGCATTAAGCAGCTATTATGAACGATATGTAGGTAATCACCGGAACGATACCAATAATAATCATCGTGGTTCTTCGTAGAGAAATCATATCAGTAGTAGCAGCTTTCTCTTTTTTGCTTCTTTTTTCTCTTTACTACGCCCTGTGAATATGTGGATATCTTTTTAG
>CAIMPC010000029.1 GCA_903843285.1 Candidatus Omnitrophota bacterium | reverse complement strand
TACTTGGACGCAATTATCGACAGCCAATGTCGATCCTGAATTACTCCAGAAGCTCGATGTCCAGAACGGCATACAGGCCTATGGCAAGACCGCTGAAGGCGGATTCACCTTCACCAGTGCCTTGGCAGGCGGACCTACAAAATTTAAAAAGTAGGCATTAAAGCCGAATAACTGCTCCCAGAAAAGTGTGTTAACTTCACGAAAATGGAGTTGACGCATTTTTTTTGTGATATAATTATAACTAATATGAGAGCTATAAAGAATCTTGTCGGTAAGGTGGCTTCCATAAAAAGACGAAATAAGGTTTTGCTCGAAAACTTTTTTTCTCTTTCATTCCTTCAGGCAACAAATTGCATTTTATCATTTATAACTCTACCTTATCTGGCCAGGGTACTGGGAGTTGGTGCATACGGCTTAATACTTTTTGCCCAGGTCTTTGCCCAATATTTTATCGTCATAACTGACTATGGTTTCTCGTTATCGGCAGCAAGGGATGTTTCTGTCCACAGGAATGATCGCGCTAAAGCGTCGGAGATATTCTCGGTTGTATTTACAGGGCAATTTTTGCTTATGCTGGCATCTCTTTTAGTGTTCAGTTCCGTAGTCTTTCTTGTGCCAAAATTCAGGGTCGATTGGCCCATATACCTGCTTAGTTTCGGCGTGCTGATTGGGAATACTCTTTTTCCAACGTGGTTCTTTTATGGAATAGAGCGCATGGATTATATGGCCTTAAGGAACCTTATAATCAAAGCTGTGTTTGCTATCTCCATATTTGTTTTTGTGAAACACCGGAGCGATTATATCTATGTCCCACTCATCAATTCTCTCGGATATATTGTCGTCGGGATATTCAGCTTGATTGAGATGCGGTTCAGGTTTGGTGTAAGGTACTCTCTGCCTAAATATAATGCGGTGAGGAAGTGTTTCAGATCGGCTACTCCTGTATTTATAGCCGTTGCAGCCAACAATATAAACTTTTTTTCATCAACATTTTTTCTCGGCATATTTACCAATACGGTTGTCGTGGGGTATTATGCGGCGGCCGAGAAGATCATAATGGCGATAGGACAGGTAATGAATACCGTTTTTAACGCTGCATATCCTCATATTTCAAAGACGATCCAAGAGTCAAGAGAAGTTGGACTTGGGATGATCCGCAAAATATCAAGGCTTACGCTTCCGGTATTCTTTAGCTTCTTTATACTATTTTTGATATTTGCTCCGCAAATAGTGGGGCTGATTCTTGGGATGGATTTTAAGGAATCTGTACCCATAGAGATGATTCTGTCAGGGCTCCTTCTTATTATCCCCATTGAGCACATAATAGTTGTCCTTGCGCTTATCCCATTAAAGCTCGATAATAATTTTGCAAAGATCTATTTTATTCTCGGCGTCATTAATGTGCTACTTCTTACGTTATTGGTCGGCGTCCTTAAGTTGGGAGGAGTGGCAGTAGCTTTTTCAACTGTTGCAACTCAGGCTCTTCTGGCGGCTATGATGTATAGGGAGTTGGTAAAAAATAATGTCCAAATATTAACACTAAAGGGATGGCGATGGAATCTATTGAATTTGAAAAGATGATATTCGGTTTAGATGTGAGGGTGTTCGAAAAAATATCCAGCCAAACAACCGGTTCTGACAGGAGGTCGTTATTGTTCCTGCAGCGTGAGGTAAGAGGGGCCAATCCGTCATATGTGTACTTGGAAATAGGGTCTCATCTTGGTGGTTCCATTCAGCCGTATTTATTGGATCGCAAGTGCTCTAAGATATACTCCATAGATAAGAGATCCACATCTCAACCGGACGAACGTTGCGAAGAAGATTTGGGATACCCTGGCAATACAACTGAAAGAATGCTACAAAACCTCAGGAGCATAACCGGAGATGTAAGCAGGGTAGTATGTATAGATGGCGATGTATCGTCGATAGATATGGCTCAGGTGGATCAAAGTCCGGACATTTGTTTGATAGATGGAGAGCATACTAACAAGGCAGTGATAAGAGATTTCAATTTCTGTAAGTTGGTGTTAAATGAAGACGGTCTTATAGTGTTTCATGACGCTAACGTGGTAGCCGCGGGGTTGAAAAAGATAGTCAGAGGATTGAAGGAGAGTGGTGAAAGGTTCGGCTCCTGCTATTTTTCAACTTCCATATTTGTGTTAGTGTTTGGCGCAAAATACGATGATCTTAAAAAGCTGAGGCTACGTTCATTTGCCGCTAAAGTTAAAATGATGCTATCAGGAATGTTGCCGGAACCCGTAAGGGTCGCCATATTAAGGTTGGTCAGGAGGCATCACTAATGATGCGTGCGGTCATCAACAAAGTGCTACGGAGATTTCACAGACTAATCAGCTTTATCTTAAGGCGACCGGATTTTTTTTCCGAAGAATGTTACTGGAGCGATTGGCTGCAGGATAACTGGGCTGATATATCATCAAAGGAGTCGTGGGCAAAGATATTCCCGGATAGATTGGGCTATTACATAGACGAGTTGTCGAAGTCAGCAGGTCGTAGTATCAAGCTGCTGGAGATAGGCTCTGGTCCGATATCGATTCTCGCATATGCGGTGCAAGAGAAACTATGCGACGTGGTTGCCATAGATCCATTAGCCGATTTTTATAAGAAGATGATGAAGGGTTTCGGATATTCTTACCCGGTCGTCCCTGTTAAAGGTACAGCAGAGAGGCTGCTGGATGTAGTTTGCGAAGATAGCTTTGACATTGCATACTCAAGCAACGCCCTGGATCATGCGAAGTCGCCAAAGGTGTGCCTTGATAACATATATCATGTAATTAAGCCGGGAGGCTATATCTTTCTAGAAGGATATAGCAGGGAAGGCACAAATATGAAATGGTGGGGCTTGCACAAGCATGATATATTCCCGAATGGGGAGAGATTGTGCTGTAAAGACAAGCTTGGCAATCTTACCGTATTGACGGATGGTATTAAATTGAAGTGTGTTTATTTACAGGTTATCAAAGCGAAGGAGCGTGCACGCGGAACGCCGTTTGTAAGAGCTAGTGATGACGACTGGTATACTATGATATTTAAAAAGGAATAGAATTGTCTCAGGTGAGGATGAAGATCTCCATATATAACGATTCAAAAGAATTTGGCGGCCATGAGATCATGACGGCTAGGCTGGCTAATGCCTTAAGCAGGCGGCATGAAGTCTACTTCTTATTTCGTAATGAGAACTTTGAAAAGGCGTTGTCGGAAGGCGTTAACAGAATACGTATTAAATTAGGCCCGAATTGGTCATATGGCGGGCTCGGAAGTTATAACATAATAGATATTGTTTGTCTGTTGCGCATATTAAGAAGTATTAAGCCAGATCTGTCAATAATATCCCAGGGCCTGATCGAGCTCGGGTTGAAATGTGCGTGGGCATCAAAATTACAGGGCATTAAAACGGTAAGCTACATACCTCTCTGCTTCCCTCTTAGGTCTATGGGAGCTGGGAGCGGTAAGATTAGAGATATTTTAGGCGTATATTACTATAACCTATTTAACGCGTTCATAACAGTATCCGAAGAACAGAAGAGTTTGATACGATCAAATTTGTGGGGTGAAAAGCCGATCTATGTGCTAGATAATTTCGTTGATACGGAAAAAGCTTTGGGCAATTCTGTAGAGCAAAAATCCCAGGGAGACGTTTTAAAGATAGGCTTGATCGGTCGGATAGTATTTGCTCATAAGGGGCAAGACAAAGCCGTTCATATCGCCGATCAGCTCAGGAATCGAAAGATTAAATTTCAATTTGTCGTTATCGGTGATGGTAAAGATAAAGATAGATTAGTAGATATGATTAATGAAAAAGACCTTAAAGATTATTTTGTATTTAAGGGCTGGTTAGATAACGTGAAAGAAATATATTCGGGTATAGACGTTCTTTTAATTACTTCGAATTTTGAGGGACTGCCTCTAGTAATGCTCGAAGCGCTGTTGCTTAGGATAATAGTGCTTGCTCCGGACGTGGGGGTCTTTAAAGAGTATCTGGATGATGTTTTTTTATATAAAGAGTATAGTGATGCCGCCAATGCGTTATTGAATATCGATCTACTGAGAAAGCGTTTTCAGGAAACATGGGAGGAATCACGGAACACTATTCTCAAAAGACACAATGCCAAGGCTTTTGAGGATTCGACCATCCGTATTATCACGGATATATCCCTTACGGGGAATGAACATGCATAGACCATGAAGAGGTTATTCTATTTTCTATTTTGCTTTTTGTGCGTTCTGGTATTATTCCAGGACTTTATAGGCATAGCTCTCTTCAACCTCGGAGTCCCGAAATATCTACTGCAGATATTTCTGTCACTAAAGGATCTGATCGTCTTACTGATGGCAGTGCTTGGCATGATCACATGTGCCGTTATGCAGTGTAGGATATCCTTTAATTCGACGATCTTCTTCTTCGCAGGATACTCTCTGATAGTGGCGGTGTATTTTATTGCTTTTGGCGGATTAAGCAATATGCCGGGTAATATAAACGACCTTAGGTCTCTAATATTCCCGGTATATGCATACCTTGCAGGATATGTGATGCGCTATCTCGACAAGGAAGATATGATAAAATTCATTGAGAAAGCCGCGCTATTTTCAGTCCTATTATCATTGGGCTTGTATCTTTTTGGAGATGGCGCTCTGATCCGATTAAGGGTGCTGGATTATACGGAGGATGTACGTGGCTATTTCGGACAGATCTATAAGGGCCTTCCGAGCTCATACTACACTAAACTTAGCGATGTAACAATATTCAGGTTGGCAGGCCCCGTATTTAATTCAATTGGCACTGCCATATTGTTTACACTTGTAGCGGGGCTTTTGATAGGACGTTATAAATTTGTCGAGAAAGGTCAAAAGAGACGTATTCTTTTGGCGCTTCTCATCCTGTCTATAATTCTTACCTTCTCGCGGGGTGCCATCTTGGGATTCTTGTTAGGATTATTGGTAACCGATCTATTTTGGTCAAAGCGACTAGGCTCCAATAAATCTATAGTGGTAACCTATTTCATAGTCGTGCTATTTATGGCATTGTACTATAGAAACTTTGCGAGCATAATGCGGGACACTTTTCTATTGACGGATTCATCGTCGATTAGCCATTATAATGGCCTAGTTGCGTCATTGGATTATTTGAAGAATAACTGGATGGGCAGAGGTGTAGGAAGTGTAGGTATGTGGAGGATAGCTGACTATGCAGGTGGAGCCGGAGAGAACTCGTTCGTACATATAATAGGACAGGTAGGCATATTCGCTTTTTTGTTTCTGACAGGAGCCTATGTGTGTGTAGTTAAAAAGCTTATTAAGCATAGAGATAATTATTTGAATTATGGGTTACTTATATGTGCTGTAGCTGTATTATTCAATTCGATATTTTCGCCATCTTTGCTGGTAGTGACACCATTAATATTATTCTGGTTTTTTGTAGGGTATTCTGAGGTCTCAAATAGATCGAATTTGCAAACCAGGGTAGGCACCAATATTTTATGAAGATATTGCATATAGTTAGACAGTTTTATCCCAGTATCGGCGGGGTAGAAAACTTTGTTTACAACTTGGCCAAACACCAGATCTTGTCCGGCGATGATGTATCCATACTGACTTTGAACAGATCCTTTCAGAATAATAGAATGCTTGCTTCCGAAGAAATATATGATGGTATAAAGATCAACCGCATCGGTTTCTGGGGATGCAAGAGGTACGCGATAGCGCCATCATGTATTAGTCGTCTTAGTGGCTTCGACATAATTCATATACATTGCGTAGATTTTTTTGTCGACTATCTGTCTTTTTTGAAGCCGTTTCATAAAAAGAAGATGGTTCTACATACGCATGGCGGATTTTTTCATACAAAATGGCTCTTAATGTTAAAGAGGTTGTATTTTTATACTATTACCAGGATGGCACTCATGGGTTGCGATAGGATAATAGCCTGCAGTGAGAACGATCGCGAACTATTTTCAGCAATAAGCAATAATGTGGTTTTAGTAGACAATGGAGTTGATGTTGAGAAATATAGCACTATACAAAAAAACATTGAGTACGGATCGCTTGTGTATATTGGAAGGATAGCTGAGAATAAAAGGGTTGACGCTCTGATAAGAGCGACGGCTTGTCTTGTGAGAAAAGGGCTAGCAGTGACGCTGAAAATTATAGGGGAGGACTACTCAGGCACTATTCCACAGTTACGGTCAATCGCCGCCGGTATGGGCATTGCAGATAGAGTGGTATTTTTAGGCCGGGTCAATGATGCGGATCTCGTTAATGAGATGTCCAAAGCTCATGTTTTTGTATCTGCCTCGGAGTATGAGGCGTTCGGAATATCAGCTGTCGAGGCGATGGCATCGGGAACAGTCTGTGTTTTAAGCGACATCCCCTCCTTTAAAAAATTTGTAGATAGCGAGGCCATCGGAATAATTACCGATTATAAGGACTGTGAAGGCGCAGCCGCCGCTATAGCAAGGGTTCTATGTATGAATGCAGAAAACTATATTCGGATAGGCATGGCAGCGAGACAGAGGGCGTCCTTGTATAATTGGAACAAGGTTGAAAAAAAAGTGCGTTCTGTCTATAGGGAGATTTTAGAATGTGTATGAAGTTAACAAAAGCTGTTGAGGTGGGCACATCCCATATATACGATTTTATATAAGGAGCCTGAATGCGGACCCTGCGCGCAGTTCGCTTTTTCTAAAGTGTGCTATAAGAGGATATGGTATATGTAAAGCGCTGGAGGAGATATCTGCGGATGGAGTGATCGCCGCATGTGATAAATTCCTATGAATAGACTAAATAGCCGTACCGTAAATATATGCGGAGTAGAGATAAATAACCTGTCGATACAGGAGGTTCTATCATCCATAGTTTCCCTGATCGAGGATGGGAAGCCGTCTTTCGTCGCAACCTGCAATGTGGACCATATTATAAAGCTTAAGAAGGATGCCGAGTTCAAGAAAGTTTATGATTCTGCTGTCCTGGTCGTCCCGGATGGTGTGCCGCTTTTATGGGCGTCGAATCTGTTTGGCACTCCTCTTAAAGAGAGAGTAAACGGGACGGACCTTTTCGAGCTCTTATGTGAGTTATCGGCCAGGAATGGGTTTAGAATTTTCCTGCTGGGAGGCAGATCGCATGCCGCGTCGCTCGCCGCAGACGTCCTGAGAAAGCGTTACGAAGGTATCAGCATTACTGGGACATATTCGCCTCCGATTGGATTTGAGTTCGATCCTGCCGAAAACTCCAGAATAACGGATATGATAAAAAGTTCCGGTTGCGACATACTATTTGTAGGGCTCGGTGCCCCGAAACAGGAGAAGTGGATATACAGGTTTAAGGATGAATACAAAGCTCCCGTCTCGATCGGTATCGGCGTGAGCTTTGAATTCGTCGCCGGTATGGTGAAGAGGGCTCCACGATGGATGCAGGTGGTGGGCCTCGAGTGGTTCTGGAGGCTTCTTATGGAGCCTGCTCGCTTATGGAAGAGATATTTGATCGATGATATGCAGTTTTTTTGGCTGGTATTGAAGCAGAAATTCTCGAAGTAACAGGTGGGTTTTTAGCATGCGTTCAGTGAAACGACTATACATAAACATTGTGCTTGTAATAGCGTATGCGTTATTGATCGTAGCTATTATGGTGCCGTTTACGGCAGATGTACAATTTGGCTATGCCCAAAATATGGCGATGAAATATAGATGGAAAGATGCCGAGTCTAAATTTCGGCAGGCCATAAAAATCGATCCTTTTAATGAGAAATATCTCACCGGCTATGGAAATTTTTTATTATTACAGTCAAGATACCTTGATCATAATGGGCCTATTTTAGAGATAGCAGAAAAATATTTTGTTAGGGCCTCGAAATTGAATTCATATAATGCGGAACCGTATCTGGCCACAGGGCTTATAGAGTTAAACAGAGGCAGATATGACAATGCTTTCACATATTTTAGAAACGCCGCTAAAAATGATCCGAATGGGTTTAACATAGCATTTTCGATAGGTACCTCTGGGGTAGGTGTCTGGAAAGATATAGGCAAGGATGAAAAGGTTTTTGTGTTGAATAGGCTAAAGTTGGCTCTTAAAGTAAGACCCGAATATGCCGATGAGATCTATACCAGGATTTGGAAGCGAACAAAAGGGATTGGGCTTTTGCGGGCAATAACGCTTAATACACTTGAGGCTCAAAATCGATTATATGGTTTTCTTACATCCCGTAATCTATGGCAGTTCAGAAAAGAACAGGCTGATATGGTAGATCTTTATCGCAAAAAAGAAGATCCATCCAAGCTGGAGAGCGATCTTCGTGCCAATGCCGATACGCTGAATGGCCTGAAAAGACAACTGCGTTGTGATGCGTTGCCCACCAGGATCATATCGAAATACAAGTGGCATTATAAGAATAAGGCTGGCGCCTATGATCTTCTGCAGGGGCCTTTATATTGCAATGCAACCATATACGCCCCGCTATATATGGAAAAAGGGAAGACAAATATTTCTATACAGCTTAAGAAACTGCTAGTGATAATAGCAAAGGATCCGAGCGGTTCGAAATATTCACCATATGTCATTGTTAAACTGGACGATAAGGTTATAGGCGAGATGTTTATTGCCAATGATCAATGGCAGGCATACGATTTTTCCGCGGAGAGCGACGGAGGGCTAAAGATTCTCAGCGTTAGCTTTGTGAATGACGTGTACGATCCGGTGATGGGGGAGGACAGGAATCTGGCTGTAGGCGATGTGGAGATCTCATATGCCGCAAGATAAGCCGAATTATGCTGGATCTTATTTCCGCGGATTCAGGGAGAAGAGATTTGAGTTGTTCCTGAAACTGTTGGATACGGTTAATGTGACTGAAATAAGTATCCTAGATGTTGGTGGTACGGTATTTTTCTGGAAAAATGCATTCTCCGGTTTCGGAAGAAAAACAAGGATGACTGTCCTGAACCTTATGACGCAGGAATCCGATGATAATAATGTCGTATCTGTGACTGGTGATGCGCGCGATATGAGATCTTTTAAAGACAACCAGTTTGACGTAGTTTTTTCTAATTCTGTGATAGAGCATCTCGGAACATATGAAGATCAGAAGCGGATGGCTCAGGAGATCAGACGGGTCGGCCGTAATTATTTTATACAGACGCCGAATTATTATTTTCCAGTGGAAGCACATTTTCTATTTCCTTTCTTTCAATTTCTGCCCGTTCAGTTTAAAATATTTTTGTTGATACACTTTGATCTTGGTTACTTTAAGAAGATGCCGAGCCGTAACGATGCATTAAAGACGATACAGGAGATACGGCTACTCAGAACGGGCGAATTAAAAGAGCTTTTTCCTGACGGCGTAATAATAAAAGAAAAATTCTTTGGTTTTACAAAATCGTTTATGGTGTATAGGTTTGAGCATGGATAGACTGTATAAAAGTTTTCTTTTAATTGGTATTTGCGCGGCGCTGATATTTTCGCCTATTGCCAGAGGCGCTGTCGGGCTGTGGTCGATCACGCCGGTACTGCTCGTCCTGTATTCTTTGATATTCGCCTGGTTGTTCAGGATGAATAACGTTAAGAAATATGGGAACAGTCCCTTACGGGGACAGTCCAGAAACCCGCTGAATATTCCCATAGCGCTATTCGCCATCCTGGCGATTATATCTTTCGCATTCTCGATATATAAACACGACAGCTTCTATTCACTCGTAAGGTTGTTTGCATACATAGGGCTATACTATCTTATCGTATGCGAGTTCGATCATAAGATGATGAAGCATCTTATATGGGTTACGATATTCGTCGGTGGCTCCCTTTCTCTGTACGGTATTTTACAGTACCTGGGAATATTTGACAGGTCATGGTGGCGCCCCCAGGAATTTCTCGCCTCCACATATGTGAACCATAACCATTTTGCCGGATACCTCGAGCTGGTTATGCCGGTCGCGGCTACTATTTTAATATACAGGTCCGGTGAGAGCCGGATGATTAATAGAGTGATGCTCGTATTGGCATTAATAATAATGTTTACAGCATTCATATTTACGCAATCGCGAGGGGCATGGATCAGCCTATTAATATCAGCTTTGATTGCTATTTTTTTTATCGCCAGGCCGGGCGTGAAAGGATTAAATAAACTCTTCATTGCTATCCTGGCAATCGTGTCGATAGCGTCGCTTCTGTACCTGAATAGGGACGTGATATCGTCCAGGATCGGTGCCATCGATACCATAGATAGCGTAGTAGACTCATCAGGTGGACGATTTAAGATATGGGGCGCAGCTATGGGCATGATATTTGACAAGCCTCTCGTCGGAGTGGGAGTAGGTGACTTCGATCACGGGTTTTACCGATTCCGTCCGGAGGGCCTTAACGGCAGAGCGGTATATGCGCATAATGACTACCTGCAGGCCACCTCGGAGATGGGAATATTTGCGCCGATTCTAATTATCTGGATATTCTTCATTACCGTTATAACCGGATTAAAGAATAGATCAAATCCATACGCAATGGGTTGTGCTATAGGCATTATGAGCCTGGCATTACATGGCCTGGTAGATTTCAATTTTCATATTCCGGCCAATATGGTATTGTTTACGGTGTGGATGGGAATTGTCATGAAGGAGTCAAATGCTAAAAGAACATGACGCGGTGATACGCAGGGCGCTGGCGATATTAGACGCGATGGTTGTGACCTCCGCATTTTTTATAGCGTTCGGCCTGCGACAGCATTTCCATAGTTTTTATCGGATGGACCTCGTTCCGGGCGTAAAGGTTGTAGCCGACTTCTCCTCGTTATCTATCAGCGATTACCTCATAGTCTTATTCTTCGTAGTACCGATCTGGGGTTGTTCTCTATATTTCAGCGGCGCATACAGCAGATGGCGTACCAGGCCGGTTTCGGATATTGTCTTCGTGATAATCAGGGCCGCGTTATTCATGTCCGTCGGATTTGGCACGGCGGCCTTCCTGTTTAAGCTTAAGTTTGTGAGTAGGGCCTTCTTTATAATATTTTTAATGGTCAGCTCTATATTGATATTATCCGAAAAGCTATGCATATTTTTCATAATGCGTTATGCCAGGCGCCAGGGGCATAATTTCAGGAGGTTGTTGATCGTCGGGGCGGGCAATAGGGCCTCACAGTTTATAAAGAAAATAAATGAGCATAAGGAGTGGGGATTCAGGATCGTCGGCGCGGTAGATTATGAAGCGAGCTATAGTGGTAAAGAGATTAATGGCACCGGAGTTACCGTTATAGGCCTATTGGAGGACATTCCCAAGATCTTAAAGAACTATTCCGTGGATGAGGTTATATTTATCGTTCCCAGGTCGCAGTTGAACCTTATAGAGAATTCGATCTACGTTTGCGAGACATCAGGTGTCAGGGCTTCGCTGGCGGCGGACTTATTTGAAATGAAGATAGCGCGGGCGTATTTGACGGAGCTTGAAGGCACGCCGCTCGTGACATTCGAAACTACCGTTGCCGCGGAGTGGCAGAGGTTTGTAAAGAGGGCCATGGATATAGTCCTCTCGGGCTTAGGAATGATCACGTTAAGTCCACTACTACTGGCGGTCGCCATCCTTATAAAGGCGACATCTCCGGGCCGCATATTCTTCTTCCAGAAGAGAGTGAGCCTTAACAATCGTAAGTTTGTATTGTATAAATTTCGCTCTATGTATGAAGGTGCTCACAGAAAGCAGGGTGAGTTGGCGAGTAAGAATATGATGGAGGGCCCGGTTTTTAAAGTAAAAGACGATCCTCGCATAACGCCTATCGGTAAATTCATGAGAAAATTTAGCATAGACGAGCTTCCACAGCTCTTCAACGTATTTGCAGGCCACATGAGCCTCGTCGGGCCGAGGGCTCTGCCGGCATATGAGGTAGCAAAGTTGGAGCCGTGGCAGAGAAGGCGTCTTTCGATGCGGCCAGGGCTTACATGCCTGTGGCAGATAAGCGGCAGGAATAAGATAGGATTTGAAGAATGGATGAAGCTAGACCTTCAGTACATAGATAACTGGTCGCTATGGCTCGATATTAAGATACTGGCGAAGACTATCCCGGTCGTATTGTTTGGAAGAGGGGCATATTAATTAATAGTTTATGAAGATGAGAGAGGGGAATATGAAGAATATAATAACATTTATCATTGCACTTGCGTTATTATTGTCCTTAAATGGATGCGGAAGTAATGACGCAAAACCTAAGGATCGTAAGATCGTGGCTATGATTAATAGGTATGCGATGACGGCTGATGATTTTAATGATGAGGCAAAGTTGATACTGGCGAATAAAAACTTTTCAGGTAATCCCGCTACTATCAGGGAAGATCTGCTGAATGAGATGATAAATAAGAAGGTACTCCTTCAGGAGGCCGAGAGGCGGAACTTTGATAAAAACGCGGCGTTCATGAAGGAGATCGAGAGATATTGGGAGCAGGCCCTCTTAAAACTATTGATAAGACAGGAGATGGGAGAGCTGTCGCGTGGTATCACTGTTAGCGAGAGCGAAGTTCGGGAAGAATATAATAGGATGGCAAAAGAGGATAGTGCCAATATTGCCCCATTCGACAAAAAAGCCGAAGAGATAAAGGACGATATATATAATAAAAAGATGCAGAATGCTATAGATGCATGGACGCGTGAACTTAGGATGAAAGCCGATGTTAAGATATATAAGGAGAACCTATGAGGACGAATTTTCACGAGAAGAGAAGAAATTTCTACATTAAGAAAGATTTCCAGAGAAAATTCATACTCAAATTTTGCTCTCTCGTAGTCTTAGGGGCTGTGATATCGGGTGTGATCATCTATATGATGTCGATGGCGACGGTCACCACTACTTTTGAAAATTCCAGGCTGGCTATTAAGAATACCGCCGATTATATTCTCCCGTCGGTACTATTTTCCGGAACTGTTGTGATAATCCTGGTCAGCATGGCAACGATCTTTATAACCCTTCTGACATCCCATAAAATAGGCGGTGCGCTTTATGCGATAGAGCGACACGTTGAAGAAGTCGCCTCCCGGAATCTGCAGACCAAATTTCGCCTTAGGACCGATGATGAAATTAAGGCCCTGGCCGTAGGTCTGGATGTCATGGTTCACAATCTGAGAGAAGGCATTGTGGATGTGAAAGAAGCCGTATCTAAGCTCGAGGCCTCAGCCGATAGCCCGAGCGGCACCGCTTTATCGCAGGATTTTAGAAATAGATTACAGGAACTTCGGGGAGCTGTAGATAAATTTAAGACATGAAGATACAGGTGAGTTTGGTTGACAGATTCTGTGATACGAGGCCTATGATGGCGATATTGGTGTTCGCGCCGGTCTATGCCCTGATAGCGCATCTTACGATACTTCCGGCGGAAGTCGCTGTGCCGGTTAGCGGTTCTGCCGTCTCGCCCGCAGTCTTAGTCGACGTAAATAAAAAGGGTACGGGTTGGACTCAGATAGATACGGGTTATTTCGACATTTACTACGAAGATGGGGTTGATCTGGGATCTGTAGAAAGACATTTGAGGAAAAGGATATATCTGTTTGGACCGAGTGCGCCGGGAGATATGAATATAGAAGGGAAGATAGGATACCGGCTTAATGCGCTATTTGTTAGGACTAAAGATATTCTCGATATGCATCCTCAGATGCCGAAGCTAAAGATAAAGATCTATAAGAGCGAAGATGGCCTTAATAATGAGTACCACCAGCTAAGCGGCGATTCCGGCGCAGTGAAGGCTTTTTACGTCAGGGATCTCGAAACATTATTTACCTCCGAAGATACTATTTCGGACTCTGTGCTGTCCCACGAAATAGCGCATACAATAATAGACCATTACTTCGCGATCGTCCCATCTACAAAAGTAGCCGAAGTCCTCGCCTCGTATGTCGATATGCACATATCTGACTGAAAAAGGGGTCAGAGTCAATTTGTTGAGCCATATCTGATTAAGAAGCATCTGCATAAGTATCCTCAAAGCGTGAAGTGTGACCTCATGAATCACAACTTCCGTCATTCTGAGAGAGGCCAAAGGCCGACCGAAGAATCTGTTTACCATCGAGATTCCTGCCTACTATTGAAACTCCCGCAGGTAGGCAGGGATCTGAACACGTAGATTCTTCCCTCCGTGTATACGACCCGTTAGGGTCGGAGACGGTCGGCCGGCGGCCTCTCTCAAAATGACAAAAGTTACATTTCGCAACATTCCCAGTTAAGAGTTACGATTATACTTGACAAACAATCAAAATTGTACTATTCTCTTCTCATAACAATGCGATTACGCGTTTAATCCTACGAAAGCTATTTATTACCGACGAGGAGTAAGTATGTCCCAGGCATCCAGTTTTAAACCTATCAGCAGAATATTATCATGCGTGGTTATAGCTTCATTTTTATTGGAGCAAATATGCTGGGCGGGCGATACCAGCGCCCAATATCTTCCTGCTAATCCTAATAATCCCTCCGGTGGCATGACCTCCAATGATTTAAAAAATAATCAATTATCTGCGCAAGGAATGATTGATGCGAAGAATGCAGTCACTGTAATGGCTGCATCTACCCCGGCCGGCACGACTAACACTTATTACTCAAATGGCACGCTTGCGTCAGCAACCTTAGCTACTCCCGATGCCTCAGGCATGGTCTACTTGTAGGTAATCACCGGAACGATACCAATAATAATCATCGTGGTTCTTCGTAGAGAAATCATATCAGTAGTAGCAGCTTTCTCTTTTTTGCTTCTTTTTTCTCTTTACTACGCCCTGTGAATATGTGGATATCTTTTTA
>CAIMPC010000028.1 GCA_903843285.1 Candidatus Omnitrophota bacterium | reverse complement strand
TTCATCTATAATGCCTTTAATAAAAATGCCATCGTAAACAATACCCGATGGCGAAATGGTAGTAACGTAGGATTATGATTTTTTTCTTCGCCCAATAAGACCGAGGACCATAATAATTATACCCAGGAAAAATGTTGACCGAGCGAGATCTATCAACGCACCGTTTGCATTGATCTTCTGAAGCCATACCTTTATTAATGCTCCACCGAAAATTACGATAAGCCCTATGCCTTCTAATGAGAATTTTAGCTTACTTGTCATTGAGTTTAATCCTTTTTATACCTATATTTTTATTTCCTGTTAATTGACCCTCAACAACTATATCCGTAGCATGACACTTCGGACATTCTTCTGGGAATGGTTTAAAAATACTAAAATATCTCAGCGAGCCACCACATGCTTTGCATGGTGATAACAATTTTTCGCTCTGCTCTATCTTATCTTTCTCAGTCAGCTTGTTAATGCCAATATCATTAAGGACATCTGCTTCACGATTGTAGACATAATATGTCTTGCACTTATCACATTTCATGCACCCAGGTGCCTGATTAAATTGATACTCGTACACCTCAAAGATTTCATGACATTTTTTGCATTTACCTTTTCTCGTACCTACCGACAGTGAGTCATTGCATAGTTGATAATCCATCACTTTACGCCCTCAGAAAGTTTAACATATCCTTTGATATCCTCGGCATTTTTTAATATTAGATTTTGAATGTTTGAACCAAATTTCGATGGTACAAAAAACCCATTTATGTAATCCGTGCTTTTAACTGCACTCCCGAAAAGTTGCGATGTCAATTCGTTCGTAGGCACGCCGCTTGTGACATCTAATGTCTTGCCAAGCGGATTGGTTACTATCTTATAAACTTCGTAAGTATCGCCTGGATCTAGATATTGTAATCCTTCTGCAATAGTAGTATCAAGATCCGTAGACGTATATAATACCTTGGTACCGGCAGAATTCCACCTATTTTGTAAGCCTGTCATATCAAGCGGATCGACTCCCTTTTTAACAAGTCTATATACAACATGCTCGGTATCGTCCGCAAAATTTGATACGCCTGTTATTGTACTATCTATTGTCGTAAAAGTGAACGGACTTTTAGGAGATATTCTTAAAACGTCGTCGCCATATTCATAGACCTTTTCACCTACTCTAAACATGTTTCTTAACGCATTCGTTGATTCAGACGTAACCGTCCCTGCAATACCACCGCTTAGCGAAAGCGCCTTGCCAATAGCACTCAACCCTTGCGTAAGCATTGTAGCGCGCCCTAAATCTCCCAGTAAACTCAACGTGCCTTTTACGGGATGGCCTGTTTCAAAGAGCGTCATAGCTTCGGCTGTGCCTTCACCAAGCCTAAGCGTGTCGCCTATAAAGTCACCTGCAAAATAAACAAGGAAGCCTTTTGCCATGTTGAGGTTGCCACCCTCAAGGCTCATATTGACTCCCCAATCTTTACTCTTCTCCTGTATTATTGTCCCAAGATCAGCGGCACACTGTACCGACATTCCTGATACACCTGTCGCCTCTTGAACAGTCTGTTTCTCGATATTGTATGAGGTAGGATTATCGATTATGTTATGCCCTGAAGATTTTAAACTATTTTCTATATCCAGTGTTTTTTGATCAGTCAGACTTTGTCTTGTTTTTAGCTCCTGAGCTACATCGTGTATAAACAGATCATAATTTTGTTTGGCGAAAGCTCTGTCACTATTTGATATGTCAAAGAGGGGATTATTGTAACTATCTAATGCATCGACAAGCGTCGTGGTACCGTTTGATGGCAAATTCCCTGTCAGGAGACCTACGTTAACAATATGACCGTCTTGATAATTGACCCTTATGTTCTGGCTGATGTAATCGGCTTGCCCGTTCTCAATGCTTCCGTTTATACTAAAGATTAGCCTTGATTCGCCCTCCAGCGGGGTTACCCGCTCTAACACTTTTCCTGATGAGTCAGACACTGATATGGATACAACGTCAGTACCGTTAATAGTCTGCGTCTGCCGTATACCCTCATAAACATATTCGATCGCGGCATCTGTGAAGCCGAATTTCCCATAGGCATCGACACCTGTTTTGCCGAGTCCGAAGAATGATCCGCTTGTAGTGGTTTCACGTTTACCGACGAGCTCGCTCACATCTTCACCGCTTGGGAGTTTTATAGTATCGAAGAGACCTGTTGAGCCTATTAAGTTACCATCCTTGTCACGTATATCGACAGCTTTA
>CAIMPC010000027.1 GCA_903843285.1 Candidatus Omnitrophota bacterium | reverse complement strand
TTTTCTAATAACGCGGTGGATTCTTTCATTTTGGTCCTTTCAGTAGGCTATTTATTATAACCCACTATCCACCCAGACCAATATCAAAAACTACAAACTAAAAACAAGCCCTCTGTGTCCACTCCTGGCTGAAGTTGCACAACACAAGGTGACATCTTCGAGAATCTTCTTAACATCGCTGTCATCCAAATTTTTCTCGGAATTAATCGATTTAATGCTGGAAGAGAAAATATCGGGGAAAATATTGGTACTCGGATCCCATTTGGCTCCGGATAAGGACAAATATTGATATCCCAAACGGCACAAATGCAAGATCGCAGGAATCTTAACTCGAGTATTTTCGTTAAAAGCCATAAATATTTCTCTCTATAAATACTGAATCACTTTCATAGACACAAAAGCCGGGCTTATATCCCGGCCAGGCGCTCTACTCTATGATCTTATATTTTTCATATCTCTATATTATCCCCATATATGCCTCATCATTATATAGCTTTTGACCCCCTTTAACAATCAAAACTATCTGCCCCCCTCACCTTGACTTGTGGCACTTAGTATGGCCTATATGACATGAGGCTAGATAGGAGGCAATAACGATGGATACAGCGATTTTATCGGAGATTTTGGCGCTTAAAAACGCGACTCTCGAAGAGATGCGGGCGAGATACATGGAGCTTTATGGCGGCAAAGAGCCGCCCAGTATCAGCAAGCTTGAGCTATGGAAGAAGATCGCCTACAAGATACAAGAGCGCGAATATGGCGTTCTATCGGCAGAAGCAGAGACCGCCAAGAATCAGCTTATTAACGAACATGACCCAATAAACCATAAAACGCTGCGCTCTAATAATGGCCATGCGCCTAGAGACAAGCGCTTACCTATTCCGGGGACTGTCATCACTAAGGTCTATAAAGGAACGACCCTTCAAGTTAAAGTCCTGGAGAAAGGCTTTGAATATAACGAAAAGGTATATAAGACGCTGGGCTCTGTTGTAAAGGCAATCACAAAGGCACACTGGAGCGGGTATCTATTCTTTAATCTGTGAGTAAACTATGACTATTAAGAAGAAAATATATTGCGCCATATACACACGAAAGTCCACAAGCGAGGGCTTAGATAGCGACTTTACATCGCTGGATAACCAGCGCGAGGCCGCCATAAGTTACATTAATAGCCAGAAAAGCGAAGGCTGGGTGGCTCTTCCCGATAAATACGATGACGGTGGCTTCACGGGCGGCAACACGGATCGTCCCGCCCTTCAGACGCTGATTACCGATATCAAAGATGGTAAGGTTAACTGTATAGTCGTATATAAAGTCGACCGACTATCGAGATCGCTTCTTGATTTCGTGCAGCTATTGGAGTTTTTTGACAAAAATAGCGTCGCGTTTGTCTCCGTAACACAGGCCTTTAACACAAATAATTCGATGGGCCGCCTTACGCTCAATATTCTTCTCTCCTTTGCCCAATTTGAGCGGGAAATCATCAGCGAGCGCGTTAAAGACAAGATGGGCGCGGCTCGCAGAAAGGGCAAATGGCTCGGAGGCATGCCGATACTGGGTTATGATCTCGATAAAGCTAATCATAAGATATTAATTAATGAAAGAGCGCAAAACTGGTGCGTGAAATATTCAATCTATACCTAGAAAAGAAGTCTCTCCTTAAAGTAACAATGGATTTAAATGAAAGAGGTCATAAAACAAACCAATTTATATCGGCTGCGGGTAAAGCGTTTGGCGGCATAAAGTTCAAGAAGACGAGTATCCAGACTATGTTGAAGAATCCCATCTATATCGGCAAGGTTCACCATGACGGAGTGTTGTATCCGGGCCTGCATGAGCCGATAATCTCTGAAGAGATCTTTCAAAGAGTGCAGGATATACTCAAGGATAATCGAAGAGAGCGCTTAGAGCGAAAGAATGTAAAGTTTCTAGGGCTACTTAATCATATTTTAAGATGTAAGGCATGCGATAGCATCATGTTTCATACCTATTCGCATAAAAATAAGCGTAAATACCGCTACTACGTCTGTATGAATGCCCAGAAACGCGGCTATAAGGAGTGCCCCACAAGATCTGTGAGCGCCGAAGAGATGGAAAACGCGGTTATAGAGTCCTTGAAAAGCGCCGGAAAAGACGACCAACGGCTTAAGGAATCGCTTATTGTTAATTCACCCATATGGGAGTCGCTATTTCCACAGGAAAGGCGCCACGCGCTGCGTTTAATGCTAAAAACCGCGTATTATGACGGGGAAACAGGAAAGTTAAAGCTTAACTTAAATGAAAGCGGACTTCAGGTGCTATATAGAATGCAGGAAGGATTGCCGGAAAATGGATAATATAAGTTTTGAATTCAATGTTAATCTGCAAAAATCGCCTTATCCTTTCAGAATATGGCTCAAAAAAGAATTACCTAAAATTCCCAGCATTAGGAAATATCTCCTTCTTGCGTATCAGATCAAACAATTGATCGAAGACAGCTCTGATGTTTCCTTTAAAAAAATAGCCAATTGGGTGGGTGTGACGGAACCTAGAATAAAACAGATCGCGCTGTTACTATCTCTATGCCCGAAGATTCAAGAAGACATCCTTCTTATGAACGATGAAAAGCTACGCCATATTAGAGAATATCAGCTAAGGACGATCAGATTAGAAATCGACTGGAAAAAACAAATTACCCTCTGGCAAAACCTATCTAAATAGCGCCTCCAAATACTGCCGCCCTTCGGCAGACTCAGGGCGGGGAAACGTCGACTACGTTCTTTCGTAGAGGAAATTGAATTATAACGCCACTCGCTCTCGGGTACATGGCCGCGCCATGTACCCGAGCGTTTCCTATTACGCTTCTACACACTTAACTCTTTTACTCGCTATTGCGGCTATTGCTACCATCACCCCCCATATCAGGAAAACAGATAAGGTCATCGGAATACCCACTCTCATCATTTCCGGCCAAACTTCAGTAATACCAGCGGTCAGAAAGGGTGGATAAAGAACAACTTCCTTGTGGGTAATATGTTCGACGGCCAGCATTACCACTCCGCCCCACAACATTGAGTTTAACCAATTAATATGGTACTTTTCAGGAACCTTTTTCCCCATAACAGTTGTTACTATTGCCGCAGCTGTTGGAACAACAAAACAAGCCATACTTTACCTCCTTTTTAAATTTGAGATCAATAGTGAAATTCCCCATGTTACAAATACAGGCACCAACATCGCTATCCCTAACATAGCGCCATTTTTAATCATTCCGCCCGTTGTCTTCTCCAGAAACGCTCCGCCTTCATATCCTAATACATGATCAACAAGAATCATTGCTACTGCTCCCCACAGCATTAAAGCTAAAAAACCTAACTTGTAATCCCTGGGTATAACAAGTTTACCTAAAGTCGCGCCCGCGGCCGCGATAGAAGTCGTTACTAACCACATTCCTGACCACCCCCTTTCTAAAATGTATATGTGAAAGTAAATAAAATAGAATCATTGGCATCTATATTTGCGCCTGTCATTACTCTTTGGTATGCCAATAGCATTTGGATTTTATCATCCGACCAGCCAATTCCCGGACACAATATAAAAGAATTTACGCCTGACGATGCGATTCTCTCGCCATCTTGCCACATATCGGTTTGTGCGAGAAAATTTGTTTCTATCATTAAGTTGAAACCTTTCGGTAAAAAATATTCCGCTCCGAAATCGTAATTAACATATTTGCCATAGATTGTTTTGGCCCCATCTATGCGTACCAGCTGAGGATAGCTAAACGTAACGTCGGCATGCAATATAAATGGCTTTATATGCTTTGTGTAGGTAATCACCGGAACGATACCAATAATAATCATCGTGGTTCTTCGTAGAGAAATCATATCAGTAGTAGCAGCTTTCTCTTTTTTGCTTCTTTTTTCTCTTTACTACGCCCTGTGAATATGTGGATATCTTTTTA
>CAIMPC010000026.1 GCA_903843285.1 Candidatus Omnitrophota bacterium | reverse complement strand
TTTTCTAATAACGCGGTGGATTCTTTCATTTTGGTCCTTTCAGTAGGCTATTTATTATAACCCACTATCCACCCAGACCAATATCAAAAACTACAAACTAAAAACAAGCCCTCTGTGTCCACTCCTGGCTGAAGTTGCACAGAGGGTTCATATAGTTTTGACTCCGAGAAACAGAATGACCCAACTAACGCCAAAGAGTGCCGCTATGATCCGGAGAAGTTCTATTATTGGTATGATGAATTCCCTACAGTGGCAAAACTTCTCGAATCTTTTAACGGCGATTATGTTATTTCTGCCGGCGTTGACCCCAGTGTTGGCTTAAAAAATGGCCGCTCGGATTACTCTGCCATTATTGTTATAGCCAAGCACAAGGGGAAGATTTACGTTCTAGAAGCCGATATCGCTCAAAGGTCGCAGGATGACCTGGTTCAGGCCATGATCAATTACTGCAAAATTTATCCGCACATGGAAAAATTCGTTATCGAGGCAAACTTATTTCCGGAGCTTTTGCTGAAGACCGTGCGCGAACGTGCCTACAAAGAGAATATTCTCGTGCCTTTCAAGGAAGTCCGCAATACCAGGAACAAGGAGTTGAGAATCTTTGGGATGGAAACGTATATTACAACAGGCACTGTGTTGTTTTCTCGAAAACATACCATGCTGCTTGACCAGCTCAAATATTTTCCCAGAGGCGATCATGACGATGGACCCGATGCCCTGGAAATGGTCTTGAGAGAGGCGGAGATAAACCAGGTCGGCTTTTTGCCTTTGACAGATGACGCAAAGGACCGTCACGGCAGAGGCCTTAATCATCCAGACTTTGGGCGCACGACACCGGAAGAAGATGCGCGGGATGATGATGACGAAGATGGCGTCGGCGCAGGCATTTTTGCAGGCTAGTTTAAGGCCGGACATTTTAGACAAAATAGAAATGTCCGTAGACATTCATTGACATTTTATAATCTCTTGTATTACAATGAATTATAGCTTTGTGTCCAGCGAAAATGTGGACAAAAGGGGGCTTTTTTCTGGACATATTCGAGTATCAGATAGGCCTGAAGCCGATAGGCTAACCCCCCTCACCACTTATATCTAACCAGGTTAGAAAAGTCAGGTATTCTGAATCTAACCTGGTTAGTTTAGATTATTAAAGGAACCCCTCAGTTTTTCGAGTGGTTTTCTTTTTCGCTTAATAGGCCCTATAAATAATAATGACAAATATAAAACAGTCCAAACTAAAACGTAAACCGCGGATTCTTAAAGGAAAAAGAACCCGAAGCGGAGAGCGTGTGCGCCTGGAGGGATTAGTTCAGCGGCAAGCCGATAAGCTCAAGATAAAGAATAGACAGCTGAGGAGTGGGATAAAGAAGCAGATAAAGTCAGAAAAGCAGATCCACATAGACGCTATCTCAATACGGAAGAAGGATCTGGAGATCATTAAGCAACGCGAGGAGCTTTTGCATGTCACCAGAGTTGGAAAGCTTGCGGAGTTCGTATCTTCGCTTGCTCATGAAATTAGTCAACCCCTTACGGCCATTCTTTCGTATTCTCAAGCTGCCGAGCGCATGCTCGCAGATAGGGAGCCTAAGATACGGGAAATTCTACGGTACATCATCGATGATGATCAGCGAGCGACTGCGGTCATCCAGCGGTTACGTGCACTACTGAAGAAGAATGCGCCCGAAATGAAACCAATAGATGTGGGCGTTCTTATTAGCGATACCATTGTACTTATTTTAACGGATGCTATCATAAGAAGCGTTTTATTAAAACTGAAAATAGATAGAGATCTTCCGCTTGTCCGCGGTGACCGCATACAACTGCAACAGGTTCTCCTGAATCTTATAAGCAACAGTTTTGATGCCATGAATAGCATTTCGGGTCCACGCGAAATCCTGGTTAGCGCCTCGCGTAAAGATAAAGATAATGTTATTGTGAACGTAAGTGATTCCGGATGCGGCATTCCTGCGCAAAGTATACCCAAGCTCTTCACGCACTTTTTTACCAGTAAGCCGGACGGTTTGGGTATGGGGCTATCCATTAGCCGTTCCATTATTGAGGCGCACGGAGGCCGATTGGAGATAGAGAATAATTCTAAGCGTGGCGCAACCTTCTACTTCACTATTCCCATTAATAAAAGGGATCTCTAAGTGAACAGGCGCAGGGATACCGTATATATAGTTGATGATGATATTTCTGTATGCAGGGCCTTGTCTTTATTGCTAAAATCCCACGGATTTAAGTCTCAGACATTTATGCGTGCTTCAGATTTTTTAGCGTGTAAGCATCCTAAGAGTTCATCATGTCTGGTACTTGACATTCGCCTGCCGGATATTGATGGACTTGCGCTTCAAGACGCGATGGCAGCGCGGAAGCTCACTATCCCAATCATCTTTATTACGGGGCATGGCGATATTCCTATGACTGTGAGAGCTATGAAAGCTGGAGCAATAGACTTTCTTCCCAAACCATTTACTGAAAAGAAACTGCTGGATGCCATTAACCGAGCAATTGAAAAAAACAAAACTCAAAATAAAGAAGAAGCCGAAATAGCCAGAATACAGCGCCGCATTAAGACCTTATCTCCCCGAGAGCTTGAGGTATTTTGTTTCGTGGCTAAGGGTATGCTGAGTAAGCAGATTGCTTTCAAGCGTGGGACTTCCCTCCAAACCATAAAGGTTCATCGTGGCCGGGTCATGCAGAAGATGCATGCTAAAACCGTAACAGAGCTTATCCACTTCGCCGAAAAAGCCGGTATTACTACCACCTAGCACTAATTTCTTCCTGATTGTTTAAAAGGCAATATTTTCTAAGACATATCGTAAAATCTCACTATTATACCCAAGTACAATTGACCATTTTTTGATATTTCCATACAATACCATATACTAAATTCTTCTATAGGAATTGTGAATCGTTATCAGTCAGGAGGTTCGATATGCTGTACACAGTTGCAGTTATTTTGATTGTGCTTTGGTTATTAGGGTTGGTTTCGTCGTACACCATGGGAGGGTTTATCCACATACTGCTTGTTATTGCAGTTATTGTTATTATTTTGCGTCTCATTAGTGGACGGAAGTTACTTTAACCTTCGCAAACATTAGGGGAGGGAGCAGAAATCTTATCCAAGAAGAACCACATTTTCATTGTAGATGATGATGAATCAGTATGCCGTGCGCTTAGAGCTCTGTTAGGTACGTACGGATTTACAGTGGCTACTTTTACTTCCGCAGAGGATTTTTTTCACAGTGTACCCAATAGCGCATCAGGTTGTTTGCTACTGGATATCCATATGCCGGGGTTAGACGGATGGCAAACGCATCAGCGCCTTCTTAAGTCAGGATCTAACCGTCCGGTTATTATTATGTCGGCGGATAAGAATGGAGGACTTAGCGAGAAGGCTTTAAAAGCAGGGGTCGTAGGGTTTCTGCAAAAACCGTTTAATGACCAGGCGTTGGTGGATTTGATTAGTCTTGCTTTTCAAAAATAGGTGGAAGTGATGTTTATAACCGATAGGAGGCGTAATGTCACCAAAGACCGATTATACCCAGGTACAATTGACCGTTTCCCTATTTTTTACTAATATGCAAGCATAAGGCTGATAAGGGAAAGTGTAGTAATAACCGAAGGAGGACGTATGTGGAGGCTTAAGGCAGTTTTATTTGGAATTTTGGTGATCTTTATGTTTGGTGAGTTAGCACATGTATCTGCAGCCGAAGTGACTGCCAAGACAAAGATGCGCCACGTTTCCGGCATAATTTCATGGATTAATGTTAAGCTCGGTATGCTACAGCTTGATAGCGATCCAGGTCAAGATACCAGAGATATATCAGAGTATAAGCTTAATTTGGAACAGACGCTTGTGACCGATCCAATGGACAAGAAGTTTCTCGTTGTTAAGGATTTAAAACCGGGTCAACATGTCACTATTGAATTGGTCGATAGTCCTAGCGGCGTCATCGTAGATACGATGGCTCGGAAGATCACCGTTGATCCCATGCCGGAGCCTGTCCTGCAAGAAGTCACCGGTGAGCTTGAGGTTATAGATGCTCAGGTCGGAACGATTATTATTTCGCAGAAATCATTATCCAGAGAAGATAGAAGAAATTTCATCTATTTTGTCTTTGATCCAAAGAGCATAATTATTATGAGGACACCAAGCACGGATCCTGTGCAGTTGGATCTAAGGCCGGGCGATCTAGTGAAGATTGGATTCGTGGTGAGCGAAGGACAGCGGCATGCACGCTCCATTATGCTGCTTCAAGCTGCTCCGGAAACTACGAGCACAACCACCACCACAACAACAACAAGTACGCGAAAGATCATTGTCGAACCTATGCCTGCACCTGCCCTACAGGAAGCAACTGGTGAGCTTGAGGCAATAGATGCAGAAGCTGGAACGCTCATGATCGAGCAGAAACCGTTACCCGGCGAAGCAGGGGAAAATAATCTGTTCTTTTTCGTATTTGAACCAAAGGATGTTGTTGTTATGAAAGCTCCGCTTTTGGATCCCCTGCAATTAGATCTAAAGCCGGGCGATGTAGTTAAAATTGAATTTACAGTGAGAGATGGAAAGCGACATGCGCGATCCATTATATTACTTTCTGCGGTCTCGAAAACAACAAGCACAGCTATAACGACCATAATAAATACAACCGTAAAACAGTAACTGGTAGCCATAACATAGGAGATAGCATGAAAAAAATTTCTTTATTAATGTTCGTAGCTTTATTTTTGGTTATGTCGATATCGGGGTGCAATGCAGCCAGGGGCGTTGGAAGAGATATATCGGATACGGGTAAGCACATAGAAGGTATCGGCAAATAAACTATAAAAAAGGAGCGACATAGCTATTAGATTATCTCCGCTTATAGGAGAGGCTTGAGTTTCTTCTATGAGCTCGCAAGCGAGCTATAATGGCTTAATTATTACGCTTAAAATCAGGAGGAACCATGATAGGAATAGTTGGGCTTATAGTTCTGATTCTGGATATCATTGCCATCCTTGATATCCTAAAAAGTTCAGCAGATACAGTGAAGAAACTGTTATGGATCATTTTGATTGTGGTCCTGCCCGTTATAGGCATGATCCTTTATTTTTTGATCGAAAAGAGGAAATTGTTTTAAGGAGCAGAGAAGGGAGGTCGGAGTGAAGAAAAAAGAAACTTTTATCGACAAATTAGCCGCACAGCTTAAGGAATGGGTCGAAATCGATGAGCAGAAAGCTATGTCGGACAATGGTAGTAGTGAGGTAAAACATCATTTCTTGAAAGATTTGAAATATTGATGCGGGCATGGAATAAAACATTAGGAGGCAGACAAATGTCATTAATTTCAGTTGTCGTAGTGTTAGTTGTTGTTGGCGTGGCCCTATGGTTGATTAATACTTATATACCTATGGATAGTAAAATCAAGTCTATCCTGAATGTCGTTGTGATCATTGTTGTCGCCATTTGGTTATTGCAGGCATTCGGTATATTGGGTAACATTAACGACGTGCGTATTAGATAAGATTATCCTAAAGTATTTTTTGGGGAGGCAGTATGATAGGAATAGCGACGTTTTTAGTATTGGTTCTGGATATTAGCGCAATCGTTGATATTCTGAAAAGTTCTGCGGATACGGCCAATAAGGCGTTGTGGATCGTCCTGATACTCATTTTGCCAGTTATCGGCATGGTGCTTTATTTTCTGATCGTAAAGAAAAAATATGAAAAAGCTTACGTTAGTAGTGCTCGCAGCTTTATTTTTGATGATCTCGACCGTAGGATGCAACGCGGCCAGGGGAGCGGGGAAAGACATAGAAAGCGCGGGGAAACATATTGAAAATATCGGTAAATAATGGGCAAGGAAGTTAAAGATGGAATTTACATTCCCAAAAGATTTCTTGTGGGGCGCATCCACTTCATCTCATCAGGTCGAGGGGAATAATACCAATAACGATTGGTGGCAGTGGGAGCAAACTCGAGACCTTCAGTCGCGTTCCGGTCAGGCTTGCGATCACTGGAATCGCTTTGAAGAGGATTTTAAACTTGCCCAAACTTTCGGGTTTACAGCTCATCGTCTTTCCCTCGAATGGAGCCGCATTGAGCCATCACCCGGGCAATTTAACAGTTCAGCTATTGAGCATTATCGCAAAATGATCCTTTCGCTGAAATCCAAGGGAATCGAGCCTATCGTTACATTAAATCATTTTACTATACCTTTATGGTTGGTGGGCCAGGGAGGATGGCTATCGGACAAAAGTCCGGAACTTTTTGCTAAATATGTAGAAAAGACGACAGAAGCGCTGGGTGCTGATATTCATTATTGGATCACAATAAATGAGCCGGCTGTTTATGCGCATAAAAGCTATATAATTGGACAATGGCCGCCGGGAGAGAAGTCAGTAAGCAAAGCGTTTAAAGTTGTAAAAAATCTGGCCGATGCGCATGTCTTGGCTTACGGCAAGATCAAAGAAGTGTATGTCCAAAAAAAATGGAAAAGGCCGGCCATCGGAGTGGCTCAACAAGTGCTTATATTTACGCCTTTTTCGGGCCTATCGTTGTGGGATTGGATTTCTGCGAGTATACGGGATAGGTTGATCAATCATCTGTTTGTACAGGCTTTGATTCGGGGTAAAGCAAAAGTTTCATGGATTTTCAGTATAAGACTTTCTAGAGCGAAAACTCTGGATTTTATAGGTTTAAATTATTATATGCGGGAACATGTCCATAATAGCGGGTTTAAGCCATTCGACATTTTCTCCGATAAAATCAAAGTTGCTTTAAATAAATCTCGAGGTAAGATTAATTTTCTTGGGTGGGAAATCTATCCGAAAGGATTGTATACGCTCATAAGGATATTTTCAAAATACAAATTACCGATTTTAATTTCAGAAAACGGCATTTGCACAGATGATGATCGTGAGCGTACGGAGTTTATAGCAGAGCATATTAAGTCTGTAGCTTTGGCTATGAAGGAGGGTGTCCATGTGCTTGGCTATCTCTATTGGTCGCTTTTGGATAATTTTGAATGGGCTGAGGGCTTTGCGCCAAGATTTGGGTTGATAGAGGTTGATTATACAACACAAGAACGGAAAATCCGGGATTCGGCAAAAAAATATGAAGAGATCATCAGGTCAGGCAAGATAAACATTTAACAGCATGTAAAGGCTCAGAGAATATAAGGTTACTGTAATGAAAAATTTATTAAAGATAGACAGCAATTCCAGAAAAGAGATTATCAAAGTATTTGTTGCAGGTACTATAGTCAATGCTACAGACTTCGGCGTTTATTATATCCTATTTCATTTCATGCTTTTTAGTATAGCCAAAGCGATCTCTTTTACGTGCGCGGGTATTGTAGGATATCTGCTTTATAAGTATTGGGCATTCAAGCGCAGTCAGTCTTCATATTCAGAATTTGGCCGGTATGCACTGATTAATTTCTTAGCTTTAGGGATTAACGTAGTAATAAATCAAATCATTCTTAACATCTGGCATGGCGCCATTTATCCGGCATTGATAATTGCCACCATATGCACCAGCCTGTTTGCCTTTATTTGCTTTAAATGGTGGGTTTTCAGGATCCTTTTAACGGAGAAGGTATATTTTATGTGGTGGAAATGGTTCCCCTGGAGATCTTTAGTTAGTGATGTCGCGCGAAGGCAGGGTTTTATAGATCCTATCAAAGTGCTTTCTCAGTTAGAGAAGTTTGCGCAGCCTTCGGAGGTGACAGCTCCTACGGAACTGTTGCGCTCAGGTGTTGTTTTACACGCTCGTGGCCTGATGAATAGTTTAGCTATCCAGCATAATCTTGATTGGATCTGGCCTTATTGGGTGGAGCGCCAATATGATCCTCAAGACGAGGCATTTATTCCCAGGTCCTTTTCATTGACTCAAATTAATCTTACCCATAGAAATTGGACAGCCGTAGGAATACCTGACGGCACTGAATTCCCTCTCGTGGATCCTCGGGGTCTATTCACTCCCTTTTATGATGGATGGTCTATTGACGTATGGGTCATTCCAATCGAGGGAGAACCGTTGATCCCATCGCGCAGTCCGAACGTATTACAAAAGATGGTTATGGATGATAACCTCTGCGTGGTAACAGAATCAAGCCTTGATACATTAAAGCTGCGATTGGAAGCGCAAGTTATTGGCTCGGCTGTAGCACCTATTTGTCGGGTTAAGATTAAAGGGTCCGCCTCCGTAAAAGCACAGATAGTTGTTTCCCTTAGACCATATAACCCCGAAGGCGTGAGTTTAATAAATAACATTGCTCTCCTTGACGATTCGTTGGGTTGGCAGGTAAACAAAAAAAATATCGTATATTTTGATCGGCCTCCCGGCCAATATATATTTTCAGATTATCTTCGAGGCGATGTTTATAGTCGTCTGTCATCAATGGAAAATGAAAAAGAAATTTCATGCAAAGTCGGTATGGCCAGCTCCGCAGCGCTATATATAATAGAACCTGGAAGCTCACAGGAAATTACAATTTCAGTGCCTTTAACGAAAGATAGAATAGAAAAAGTAGCATATTCGGGATACGAAGAAACCGCGCAAGAGACATGGAAGACGAGTCTTAAAGGCATTTGCGCGCTACAGATACCCGATAAAAATTTTAAATTTCTATATGATGCCGCTATCCATACTATGATTTTACATTCTCCAAAGGAAGTTTATCCGGGGCCATATATTTATCGCAGATTTTGGTTTAGAGATGCCGCTTTTATATTATACGGTCTCTTGTGCGTAGGATTGAAGGAACGCGTTTACAGGGCATTGGATTGTTTTCGTTCTCGTCAAACATTGCAAGGTTATTTCTTGTCCCAGGAAGGGGAATGGGATTCCAACGGCGAGGCCTTGTGGATCATTCGTCAATATTGTGAGATGACAGGAAATGTGCCACCAAAAGAATGGCAAGACTCGATAAGCAAGGCTGGCAAGTGGATATGCAAAAAGCGCTTATCCGGGGATTTGCTCTCCCCCCACGCAGGTTTATTACCATCGGGATTTAGCGCTGAGCATTTGGGGCCGAATGATTTTTATTATTGGGATGACTTTTGGGCTGTAGCGGGATTAAGGGCAGCTGCATTTTTGAGCGCCGCATACAAGGATAATGACGAGGCAAGCCATTTTGAAGAGGAAGCGTATACGTTGCTGAAAAGTATCGATCAAAGCATAAAGAAAGTGGAAGGTCGATTAAAACGCCCTGCGATACCGGCATCTCCTTATCGACGCTTAGATACGGGAGCGATCGGTTCACTAGTTGCCGGATATCCGCTTCACGTTTTTGAAGAAAATGACCCAAGAATTTTGGATACGACCGAGTATTTAATGAAAAATTGTTTGGTCCATGGCGGATTTTTTCATGATATGACCCATTCGGGGATTAATCCTTATCTTACGTTACATTTAGCTCAGAACCTTTTGCGCGCCGGTGATTCCAGATATCTTGGTTTAATGACAGCGGTGGCGAAGCTGGCGTCATCTACTGGGCAATGGCCTGAGTCGGTACATCCACGTACAGGCGGCGGATGTATGGGGGATGGGCAGCATGTATGGGCTGCAGCGGAGTGGGTCTTGATAATAAGAAATTGTTTTGTACGCGAAGAATGCGATGGATTAATTTTATGTTCCGGTATTCCACGAATTTGGCTGGAGAAAGATCAAGCGCTTGCGTTTGGGCCTGCGCCAACAAAATTTGGAGATATTCAAATACACATAAAGCCAAAAGGGCAAAACATCCATATCGAATGGCATGGACAGTGGCTTACGAAAGAGCCATCAATAGACATTTGTCTGCCCGGATTTGCGAACGTGAGAATTATGCCCGGAACGACCTCTATCGAATTAAAATATGGAGCGGGTAAATGACAGAGACTTTTACGGATAAATTCAGGGAATTTATTATGGTGAAATCCGGAAATATAATTTATCCGGAGGAGATAGAAGAGGCTTATACAAAGGTTGCTCCTATCAAAGAGATGTGCGTCTTTACGGTCTCCGGAATGAAGGGTGAAAAGGGCGCGAAGGTTCTTTGGGCTGTCATTTGGCCGGATCTTGATAAATTCAGGGAATTTGACGAAGTGAACCTGCGTTCCGTTCTTATGGAAAGGTTTGATAATGCTTCTCAATCACTGCCATCCTATAAAAGAATAAAAGGTTTTACGATCACACTGGATGATCTGCCGCATAATCTGTTCGGTAAGATAGAAAGACATGCGGTCAAGAAGTTATACGAACCCAGAGTTATTGCGGGAATTGAAGGCGCTCTTCCGGTGCCGGGGGTACCTTCGGCAGGCGATCTTCTGCTGACGGGGTCCGAGACCGGTAAAATCATTCTGGAATGCTTGAAAGAGCAGGGCAACATTGAGAGACCTATAATTCTTGAGGATTCATTAGAGCTGGACCTTGGCATAGATTCATTAGGCAGAATAGAGCTTGCGTCGCGACTCGAGTTAGCTTTTGGCGCCGATATAAAAGATGAGGCGATCTCAAGAGCGTTCGGTGTAAAGGACCTTATTCTGGGGGTAATGGATGCGCTCGAGGGAGCTAAGGAGATACCCCGGGAGGACCTGGGCATATCTCTGGGACCGGATTACTGGAAAGAAACTTTACATGTGCTGCCAAAAAAAGAAAATCTGGAAGTACTCGAATTAAGCACCGGTTTTTTTGCGTGGCTGTTTCGGTTTATTTGCACAGCCATAATTTGCACATATATAAAACTGTTCTTTGGTATTAAGATAGAGGGAGCAGAGAATGTGCCCGAAGAAGGAGCATATATAATATATCCCAACCACACGAGTTTTCTCGATGGCGCTGCCATTATCGCAAGCCTACCGCGCAGACCAGTCTTTCAGCTATTTTACTTCGTGTTTGGACCCTACTATTTCAGGCCGTTCCTAAAGAACCGCGTGCTAAGAAATATGATAAAGATGGGGAGGATCATCCCTTTTGATTTTTCAGCGCATTTTTTAGAGGCGCTGCGCAGTTGTTATTTCGTATTACATCATGGCAAAGGTTTGTGCTACTTTCCGGAAGGGATGCGTAGCAGTACAGGCGAAGTCGGAAAATTTAAGAAAGGGTTTGGCGTCCTGTCTAAAGAAACGGGCGCAAGGCTAGTACCTGTAGCAATAGAAGGGACTCACGAAGCTTGGGCCAGTACTGCAAGATATCCCAAGCGCCATCTGATCAGAGTGAGGTTCGGCAAGCCGCTTCTTCCGGAAGACCTGGAAAAGGAAGGGCTGGATATGGGCGCAAAAAATAGTTATGACGCTATATGCGTGGCGGCCAGAAAAGCGCTTATCGAACTAAAGGATAAATAATGAGAATTGTAATGATGACGAATACCTATTTTCCGATCGTGGGAGGGTTAGAACAATCGGTTTATTCTTTTAGTCAGGAATTTAGAAGACTGGGGCATGAGGTTTTAATTGTTACTCCGACTTTTCAGGGTATGCCGATAGAGGAGCCGGGCGTTATTCGCATTCCGGCATTTCAAAAATTCAGCGGGTCTATTTTCTCCGTTAATTTTCCGGCCTCCAGGCTCTTAACGCATCTAATGGAAGAATTCGCTCCGGATATAGTGCATAGCCATTGCCCGTTCTTTATGGGAGATTTTGCGTTACGCCTTAGTCGCCAGCACGCGATACCGCTCATTTTTACTTATCACTGTATGTTTGAACAATATGTGCATGATTGGCCTGTTCAAAATGAGGGAGTAAAACGATTTATTGTAAAACTTGCCGCCGGATATGCCAATATGGTCGACCGGGTGATCGTTCCCACCGAAAGCGTGCAGGAGATCCTGCTTAAAAGAGGCGTCAAGACTCCGATGTCCGTGATCCCTACAGGGGTAGACGTAGCTCATTTTTCCAAAGGCGATGGGAAGGCCTTTCGTCAGAAGAATCAGATCCCTCTCGAGGCTAAGGTGATCGGCCACGCGGGACGGCTGGCTCCGGAGAAGAACCTGGACTTCCTGATAAATTGTATGGTTGAAGCATTAAAGAAAGACCCAAAGATCCATGCCCTTATTGTCGGCAAGGGCCCTGCCGAAAAGATGATCCAGGATACATTTAAAGAGGCCGGCCTTAAAGATAGATTGCACTTAGTCGGGGTTCTGCATTATCAGGAGCTGGTAGACGCATATTTTGCCATGGACCTCTTTGCCTTTGCATCCTTAAGCGAGACTCAGGGCATTGTTCTCATCGAAGCCATGGCAGCAGGTGTTCCTGTGGTAGCGTTGGATGCGCCGGGAGCGCGGGACGTTGTAGAAGACCGCAAGAACGGGCGACTGTTAGATCAGATGGACCAACAGAGCTATGCTGACGCGTTACTTTCTGTGTTAAACAGTTCTCCTGAAGAATCGAAGATCATGGAAGAAGCTGCGCGAGTTACAGCGCAGAAATATACGATCAACATTTCTGCCAAGCACATGCTGGAAATATATGAAGATGCGAGATCAAGAAAGTCTATTTCGGTAGGTAAGAAGAATAGTTCTCAGTTTCTGTTCCTGTGGCGTATGAAATCGGAACTGGATATTTTCAAGAATTATTTTAGTTCCGTTGGCAAATCGATATTCGAAGGAAATTTTAATAAGACAGAACCCAGACAGATCGTTGACACAAACGCCGATCTCCCCCAGGGCGGGACACCTTCTTTGGCGGGAGAGAGCGAACCTGACCATTATGTGATGACAGAAGACGGCAAGCGCATAGCTTTCAATCATATCAAAGGCGGATTTTCTAAAGTCGTTATACTTGCGCCCGGATTTTACAATAATAAGGATACGTATTTGTTTAAAAAGATGGCTGATGAATTCAGTAAAGAATACGATGTTATCGTGTTCGATTTTAGAGGGCATGGCAAGTCGAGCGATGTTTTTACGTGGACTGCACATGAGCAGAAGGATTTGCGGGCGATCATTGCCTACGCGAAAGAAGCTAAGTATGTGAAAGTTGGCGTAGTCGGGTTTTCACTAGGCGCTGCGATCGCATTGATCGAAGCGAGCTGTAATCAGAGCATCGATAGCGTGATAGCTGTCAGCACTCCATCAGGTTTAGGCAGTATCAATTACCATTTTTGGGAAAAAGATATGTGGGAAGACCTGAAACTTAATTTTGGGGTAAAGGGACGTGGGAAGGGCGTTAGGATGGGAAGCCCGTCGTTAACGAAGACCCGGCCCCGCGATATCGTTAATAAGATATCGCCCACAGCGGTACTATTTATTCATGGTGAAAAAGACTGGCTGGTAAAGATGAGTAACAGCCAGCTTCTATTTGACAAGGCCAGGAATCCCAAATCCCTGACGATCATTAAGGGCGGTGGACATGCGGAGAGGGTATTTGACGTCTTCCCGGATCAATTCATGAAGATATGTTTGGACAGATTCAAGGAAACGCTAAAATGAAAGACGAATTAGTTATACATAAGATGTTTGCTCAAGCTTCTTCTCAATATTCAGACAGGGTATGCTTTCAGATAAAGAAAGGATCTGACTGGGAGAGGTGGACATATAAGCAAATAGATGACTTCTATCTGGGGATAGGCGCGTTCCTTATCGGTCAGAGCTATAAAAAAGGCGACTTCGCGGCTATATGCCTGGAGAATCGACCGGAATGGGGAGTGATCTATTTAGGCATAATGGCTGCCGGCTTGACCTGTGTTCCTTTAGACCCACAGCTGGCGGAGAAAGAGATAGAAAATCTCATCAATGACTGTGCCGCAAAGATCATATTTGTATCCAATGCCGTTTTTCAGGCAAAAAAAATAGATAAGATAAAAAGCGGCCTGAGCAAGATCGTTATACTGGACCTGGATATAGAAAAAGATAACCTGATAGGCCTGTCACAGGTTAAATCTGTCTCGCCCAATGGTATCGTATGGCCCGAAGTTTTGCCCGAAGATGTCGCTTCGCTCATCTATACATCAGGAACCACCGGCACGCCAAAAGGTGTGATGCTCACGCACAAGAATTTTTGCTCTAATTTTCAAAGTCTCGATAAGCTGAAGATCTTCTCTGATAAGGATAATTTCATTTCTATATTGCCGTTACATCACGCCTTCCCTTTTATGCTTACTCTGATCTTGCCCCTTTTCCGCCAGGTACGGGTTACGTATGCTTCAAGCCTGAGGCCCGATGAATTAATGACATCGATGAGAGAGGCCGGAGTAACGGTATTGCCTGGGGTACCACAGCTTTTTTATATGTTTTATACTCAAATATCAGCAAAACTAAAGAAAATACCTTTTTTACTCAGGGTACCTATGTCAGGTATGATAGAGGTATTGTGGCAGTTCAGAAGACTCACCGGAATAAATATAAGCAGGCTAATTCTGCAGAAGATACACCGGCCATTTGGAGAATCTGTAAGATTTTTCGTATCCGGCGGCGCTAAGTTAAATGAAGAAGCGGGGAGATTTCTCGTCAAGATCGGTTTCACAATACTGGAAGGATACGGGCTTACCGAAACATCGCCAGGAGTAGCTTTAAATCCGTTAAAAAAACAGAAGATCGGTTCAGTCGGAAAAGTGTGGTCGGATGTAGATGTGAAGATTGTCGATCCTGACGCTTCCGGCATGGGTGAAATAGTGATTAAGGGCCCCAATATCATGAAAGGCTACTATAAACGGCCGGACGACACCGCGAGCGTCTTAAAGGACGGCTGGTTTTACTCCGGTGACCTGGGTCATATAGATAGGGACGGATATCTTTATATCACAGGAAGAAAAAAAGAGATGATCGTTTTGAGCTCCGGGAAAAAGATCTTTCCCGATGAGATCGAATCTCATTATGCTAAGAGCCCCTACATCAAAGAGATATGCGTCGTCGGTGTCGGCGAAGAGGGAGTCGAGGAGGAAAGGCTGGCTGCCGTGGTAGTGCCAAATCCCGACTATTACCGTAAACTCGGGGAGGTTAACCTTAACAGTAAACTAAAGTGGGAACTGGAAAATATATCCGCTGGCCTTGCTTCCTACCAGCGCATTAAGGGTTTTATTATAGTAAAGGAAGATATCCCGCGCACGAGGATGGGCAAGATAGTAAGGTATGAAGTCAGGAAGAAATATCTGGATGAGCTTAAAGGCGTAAAAGTAAAAGGCCCGGTGGAAGAAATTCCCGTTTCAGATGAGGATCTTAAGCTGCTATCTTCTGATGTTGGTGGGAAGGCTATCGAAGCCCTGAGTAAACATTCAAAGTCAGGAAGGAAGATCGGCCTGACCGATCATCTTGAATTAGATCTCGGTATCGATTCGTTGGGCCGCGTGGAGCTGCTGATGGTGCTGGAGCAGGCATTTAATAATCGCATGCCCGATGAACTATTGACTAAGGTCTTTACAGTAAAAGAGCTTATTCTCGAGATAGAGAAATTGGCCCAAAGCGGAGAATCTCAAGGACCCGTTTCGCAAGCTAAACGCCAGGCTTCATGGAATGAGATCTTAAGCGAAGAACCCGCCAAAGATATGATCAATAAATTATATCTGACGCATAGCCGGATGATGCGTTTAGCAATAAGGGTATTCACCGAAACCGTGCGCCTTATTTTCAGGTTGTTCTGGCTACTCAGAATTTTTGGAACGGAAAATATCCCGAAAAATGGCAAGTGCATCTTATGTGTTAATCATGGCAGTTATCTAGATGGTTTTATAGTTATGGCTTCTACGCCTGCGGGTCTGCGAAAAGACCTTTTCGTCATCGGTTTTGGAGGCTATTTTGATCATTTCTTGATCAGAAATTTAGCAAGATGTATAGGAGCTATTCCCATAGATCCGGGCACGCACCTCATAGAATCTATGCAAGCATCTTCTTATATTCTGAAAAACGATAAAATACTCTGTATCTTCCCGGAGGGAGAAAGGACTATCGATGGAAAAGTCCAGGAATTCAAAAAAGGCGTAGGGATATTAGCGAAAGAGTTGAATGTCCCGCTGATTCCCGTACGCATAAACGGTTCCTATGAATCCTGGCCGAGGACAAAGCGTTTTCCTGTTTTGCGTCCGATTACGATAACATTTGGAAAGCCGCATAATTTCGAAGAGCTCAAAAATGAAGGGCTGAAATTAGGGGCCAAAGAGGATTATGAAGCGATAGCCTTTGGTATAAGGGAAGAGGTTGTGAAACTTAAGTGATTATACCTATGTACAATTGACCGATTTCCGAATTTTCAGTAAGATCAAGTCGAAAACATAATGAATTAATAGCGCATAACTGACAAAGGAGGAAGTGACGTGGTAATCAAGGATCTGAGAGCAGGCCAGCCTGTTACCATTGAGCTTATCGACAGCTCTATAGGCACAGACGAAGAAACGATGGTCCGTAAGATCGTCGCTTATCCTATGCCGGCACCTATCCTACGGGAATCTATTGGACAGCTCGAGGTTATAGACGCTCAGGCCGGAACGCTTGTTATCGAGCAGAAAGCAGTACCAAGCGAAACAGGGGAAAATAAACTGTAACGCAATAACGGGTAACAAAAAATTTATCTTATGGATGCTCACCATTTTTTCTGAAGGTGTTTGCACAAAGGGCCGAAAGCTGAAGCAGACGAAGAGCGGCATTAAGAGACATATAAACTGATAGGCGATGAGATCATGCGGCAGATCGCGGAAATTAAAAGGATACATGGAAAAAAGTCATAAAATTATTATTTCGCTTATTGGAGTTGCGATATTGATCGTGGCGATGTCAGTAATAACGATATCGTTATCAGTTTTCATGCACATGGAGAAATCCGCTGAACTGCGAAAGAATACCTTTATTGTGCTAAACAATGCGGACGATCTTTTATCTGAATTGGTAGATGCTGAGACCGGTCAGCGCGGTTATTTGCTGACTGATAACGAGACTTTTTTGAAGCCGTACTTGGCGGTGCGCGATAGCATCAGCAGTAATCTGGGAAAATTACGTCAAATTTCCTTAAGTAGCGCTGCTAATAAGCATCTGGACGCGCTGAGGCCATTGATAGATGCCAAATTGGCGTATTTAGCGCGCAACATCGAATTGTACAGTAGTGGTGACATTGCTACTGCGCTGGCGAATGTACGCGGTGGCCAGGACAAGCGGTTGATGGATTCGATTCGCTCCGAGATGAAGAGCTTCGTCTTGGTAGAACAAGGCGCTCTGGCGCAACACGATGCACAATTTCAGGGAGAGCTACGTATATTATTTATTTTCATCGTTATCGCCAGTCTGCTGATATTGCTCTTTTCGCTTTCTTTCGTGTATTTGATATATCGTGAAACAGATCAGCGGCTTAAGAATTTAGTCCATCTCGAAACAAAACATTTGCTCGATATTCAGGAGAAGACGAATAACGAGCTACAGCTCATCAATACTGCCCTGCAGATCAGCGAAGAAAAATTCGCAGTTACGCTCAGTTCCATCGGCGACGCGGTAATGGCTACCGATGCCGAAGGTCGCGTTACATTTTTAAATGCTGTTGCAGAAAAGCTTACCGGCTGGATGCAGGCGAAAGCCTCCGGGCGACCGTCGGATGAGATCTTTAACATAATTAACGAGGAAACCCGTCAACCCTCCGCCAGTCCAATAAGGGAAGTCCTGTCACATGGAACTGCGAAGAACCTGGCTAACCACACCATACTGATTGCTCGCGGCGGCGGCGAGTGCGCTATCGCCGACAGTTGCGCGCCTATCCTTAATCGCGAGGGACGGGTGTTCGGCGCCGTGCTGGTGTTTCGTGATGTAACGGAGCGCAAGGCGGTAGAAGATGGACTGGAAAAGACCCGGAAGGAACTGGAGATAACTAAGATATCCGAAGATGCCGACCGTGAATACGCGGAGAGTATTATCAACACTGTGCGTGAGCCATTGATCGTTTTGGATCAGGACCTAAGGGTAGTCACCGCCAGCCGCTCTTTTTATGAAGTCTTTAAAGTAAACACTAAAGAGACTGTGGGACAGCTTATCTATGATTTGGGCAATAAACAGTGGAACATTCCCAAGCTACGGGAGCTTCTGGAAACCATTCTTCCCCAGAAGACAACCTTTGATAACTATGAGGTTGAACACGACTTCACCGCTATAGGCCGCCGCATAATGCTATTGGATGCCCGGCAAATCCAAAGAGTACTGGGGAAAGAACGTATCATTCTCCTGGCTATCGAAGACATCACCGAGCGTAAGAAGGCCGAAGAAGCCACTAAAGAAGCCATGGAATCAAAGTCAAAGTTCACCTCTATGGTATCCCACGAGCTTAGGAGTCCGTTGACAGTTATTATGGAAAGCATCAATCTTGTTTTGGAGGGGTTGGTGGGGAGCGTTACTGATGAGCAGAAAGATATTTTAGATACCGCAAAGAGCAATATCGACAGGTTGGGGCGCCTTATTAATAACGTTTTAGATTTTCAGAAGATGGAAGCCGGAAAAATGGAGCTCGATATCAAAGAGTACGATATTAATAAGATAGTGCTGGAAACGAGTAGGGAGATGAATTTTCTGGCGGAAGAGAAGGACATGAGCTTCACAGTAAACGCGGATGATAGTATACCCATGACAAAGTTTGATAAAGACAAGATTATTCAGGTTTTAACCAATTTATTGAGCAATGCCGTAAAGTTTACAGAAAAAGGCAATATATCCATTACTACGAAAAATGAGACTGATGTGATGCACGTGATGGTAGAGGATACCGGCCTTGGGATACAGGCCACAGATATACCCAAGCTCTTTCAGACATTTGAACAATTAGGCGGCGGACTTGGAAAGAAGAGAGGCGGTACAGGTCTCGGGCTGGCCATATCTAAAGAGATAATTCAAGCGCATAAAGGAAATATATGGGCGGAGTCGCAGCCTGGCAAAGGTTCGATATTGCATTTTACCCTGCCCATAAAATAGAGTGGAGGCTAAAGCGTGGCAAAGAAGATTCTGGTAGTAGATGATGAGCCGGATGTATTAAAGATCTTATTGCTAAGATTAAATAAGACCGGTTATGAGACGATCGGTGCCAGAGATGGCCGGGAGGCGCTGGAGATGGCACGCCAAATTATTCCGGATCTTATAATACTCGATTTCCATATGCCGGATATGAACGGTGATGAAGTTGCCAGAATCTTAAAAGAGGATAAAGACCTGAAGCATATCCCCATACTTTTGATTTCTGCTACTGTCACTTCTGTGGCACAAAGAGCTGAGGAATGCGGAGCTGACGGATACATTGCCAAGCCATTTCAGCCTAAAGAATTGATAAGCGCAGTAAAGAAGATGCTGGAACAATCGGAAAGCGTTAATTTGAAAAAGGAGATGGATCATGGGAGCAAAGATTCTAGTAGTAGATGATGAGTATGATGTGCAGAAAATGATCAGGATTCGATTAGAAAAAAATGGGTATACGGTTATCACCGCATCCAGCGGGAATGAGTGTATCGAAAAGGCGGCTGAAGAGAAGCCGAGCGTTATACTGTTAGACGTTTTACTATCGGGGCAAAACGGTTTTGAAGTATGTAAGCTACTTAAAGCAAACGTCAAAACGAAAGATATACCCGTTATTATGGTAACGGCACTCTTGGGAGAGTCTGTGCAACGGCGCGGAACAGAAAGCGGGGCAGAATACTTAATAAGCAAACCATTTGATCCTGAGGACCTTTTATGGGAAATCGAAGATGTCCTGAAAAAAGCGACAGCGGGTCTTAATGCTCCGGGGAGCTCTAAAATATACCATGCGGAAGTTGATAAAATAGGGCCGCTCCACGAAGAGAAGATATGAAGGTATTGATCATCGACGACAATCACGATCTTGTAAAACTGATGAAATGCAGATTTACGGGTTCGGGCCATGTGGTAGAGACAGCGTTTGCAGGCTACGAGGTATTGGGATTAGCTAAGTCAGGATATACTCCCGATGTTATTATTTTGGATTTATTTTTGCCCGAGATAAGCGGGCCAGAGTTAATAGCAACGCTCATAAACAGGTGGGAGTTTGCCAAGATTTATATTCACTCCGCGCACGCAAAGAATGCTAAGGCGTTTTCTCGTTCGGTATGTGGGTGCTTTCATAAGGGTACGCATTCGATTAAGGATATGATAAAGAAGATAGAGGTCGACAACCCAGCGAGCGCACAAAAGAAACATATCACCGTATAAGTGGTGAGATTATGCGATAGGGCGCAAAGCTGAATAGGAGGAGTTATGATAGGAATGGTGTCGCTTATAGTTTTGATTCTGGATATTATTGCCATTGTAGATATCCTGAAAAGCTCCGCGGAGGCAGGTAATAAGTTGTTGTGGATTATCCTGATACTAATTTTGCCTGTTATCGGAATGATTCTTTATTTTCTGCTTGGCAAGAAGAAATAGCTTAAAGGTGTTGAGCTAATGAAATTGAAAAAGATATTCTTAATAGCGATAGCACTTCTGATTTGCGTGTCAATCCTGCGCATTGCTAATTACAATACAAATTATGACTTACGTGGTCGCCTACTGGCGACTTAAAGAATAAATAGAGATGGGGTATATATGAAAAACGTAAGAACAGGATGGATGTCAGGCTTCCTTGCAGTTATTTTTTTAATGAGTGCGTTATTAATTCAGGGTTGCGCTACCATTAGGCCGCGAAATGCGGTGCCGATGGATTTTTCCGGAAAGGTTACTATCAGCGGCATGCCGGATATACGCACTGATATGGATAACCCCGATCCGATCGTTATGCAGAAGAGCCTGGTTGAGTCATTTAAAGAAGAAGGTCCGGTTAACTTCCTGGGCATAAAGGTCTATCCTGTGCTGGCTATCTCAGGCGGTGGGGCTAACGGTGCTTATGGCGCAGGGCTATTAAAAGGATGGTCTAAGGAGGGTTCACGCCCGACTTTTAAGATTATTACAGGTGTCAGTAGTGGGTCGCTAATCGCTCTTTATGCGTTTTTAGGAAAAGATTACGATGACCAGCTCGAGCATTTTTTTACCACAATATCAACCAAAGATATAATGAGAAAAAATAACGTATTCAAAATTATATTCGGAGACTCACTCATGAGCTCCGCTCCGATGGCTAAAAAGATCGCATCTATTGTGGATGGAAAATTAATGGCAAAGGTTGTCGAAGAACATAAACGCGGCCGCAGGCTATTCGTAGGTACCGTAAATCTTGACGCGCAGGAATTTGTCGTATGGGATATGGGCGCTATTGCGTGTAAAGGGGGCGGTGATTCGTTGATGATGTTCCGAAAGATACTCATGGCCTCAAGTTCTCTGCCAATGACGTTTCCTCCGGTAACTTTTAAAGTTTCTGCCGAGTCCGGAGAGCTTTATGATGAAATGCACGTAGATGGCGGTACTATGAGAGGCGTATTTTCTATTGACCGATTAACAAAGAACATGGAAGGAGCGGCTAAGCTTTTCGGTATCGATCCATCAAAATACAGGCCGCAGATCTATATATTAAGCAACGGTTATATGTCGCCTAATAGACAGCAGGTAAAAGACAGCCTGGTAGATATAAGCGTGCGCTCACTTGACACGGTGGTGGCAGCAGCAAATAACGGGGATATTTACAGGCTCTATTCCACTGCTAAAAGAAGGGGCCTGGATTTCAATTTAGCGTATATTCCGGCCGATTTTAAGCCTAATTCAAAAGAGCTGTTTGACACGAAAGAAATGCAGAGGCTCTTTAAACGCGGATATGATGATGCTGTCAGCGGATATAAATGGCATAAGACGCCTCCCGGATATGGGGCGGAGGATGAAGCAGCGGAAAAGACGGAATGAAAAATATCATCGAACTAACCAGGAGGATGAGATGAAAAGATATGTCGTAATATGTAGCTTGGCAATGCTGGCGATGTTTACTGTTGCTGCGATTGCTCCCGCGGACTGTTTTGCGTGGAGACCGCAATATAAACAAGAACTAACCGATAACCCAAAGCTTGGTGAGGCAAACGGGCTCTATAAAAAAGCAATACTATGGATAGAGAATGGAGACGGTGTGCATGAACCCCAAAGGGCAACGGAGTTTTATGCTAATGCAGAGTCATATCTAACTAAGACTATCTTAAAACTAAAAGAGCTTGGCCTAAAATATAACATCGACGTATCCAAGGATGTCGAGTTTTGTGAAAAGTTGGTGAGAGAGACACATGCGAAGCAAGGTATGGCGAAGAGAGAGAATAAGTAGGCGCTAAATGATAAAAATGCTATGGGGAATAGGATAATAAGGTATGGGGACGTGAGGGCCATAAGTAAAAAGTGGCTGGCGGGTATTCTAGTGATTGTTCTTCCGATCAGCTTAATATCGATACGGAGCTGTACTATTGTGCGGACACGGTGCGCAGCTCCGATAGACTTTGGTGAAAAAGTTTCTATAAGCGGCATGTCGGATATCCGCTCATATATTGATGACCCCGATCCGGTCGTTATGCAGAAGAGCCTGATAGATTCATTTAAAGAAGAGGGTAGCGGCGATTATCCTACTAACGAGTTCGGCATAAAGACTTATCCCGTGCTGGCCGTTTCAGGCGCCGGGGCTAACGGCGCTTATGGGGCAGGGTTCTTAAGAGGATGGTCTAAGGAGGGCTCGCGGCCGCTCTTTAAAATAATTACAGGCGTCAGCACCGGAGCGTTCATCGCCATATATGCGTTCTTAGGTAGAGATTACGATGACAGGCTCGAGAGTTTTTTTACGACTCTAGCGACTAAGGATATAATGAAGCGGAACAACGTCTTCAATATATTATCTGAAGGCTCTTTCATGAGTTCCGCGCCGCTGATCAAGAAGATCGCGTCATTTGTCGATGAGGATTTGATAGCCAGGGTGGCCAAAGAGCATAAACGCGGCCGCAGGCTATTCATAGGTACCGTAAATCTTGACGCGCAGGAATTTGTTGTTTGGGACATGGGGGCTGTTGCGTGTAAGGGCGGCCCTGATTCGGTGAAGATGTTCCGTAAAATAATTCTGGCTTCAAACTCGCTGCCAATGACGTTTCCTCCGGTATATTTTAAAGTCGTTTCCGCGTCCGGTGATATTTATGATGAGATGCATGTCGACGCCGGTACTATGAGAGGCGTCTTCTACATTGACCGTTTAACAAAAAATATGGAAGGTGCGGCTAAGATCTTAGGTATAGACCCCTCCAAATACAGGCCGCAAATATATATCTTAAGTAACTGTTCTATGTCACCTATTAGGCAACAGGTAAAAAAGAGTTTGGTAGCTATAAGCGTACGCGCTATTGACACGGTAGTGGCATCGGAGAATAGCGGGGATATCTACAGGCTCTATGCTAATGCGAAGAGGAGGGGTCTGGATTTTAATTTGGCTTATGTTCCAGCCGATTTTAAACCTCAGCTGAAAGAGCTGTTTGACAAAAAAGAGATGCGCAGACTATTTAATCGCGGATATGATGACGCGATCAGCGGATATAAGTGGCATAAGACACCACCTGGATATGAGGCAGAGGATGATGGCCCAAAAAATTGATGGGCTACCTTGTTCTGGCAAAGCCAGTATCGGTCCATACACGGTGGTAATATTCTCGCAGGATAAATAAGGTGAAAGCCATATAAGATTAAGTCCGGGTCAGGAAAGGCGGACATTCGTATCTATATATGAAGTAATAAGTTAAAGGATTTCCATTCAAAAATTACCGGACATTTTGTAAGCACAAGATAGGAGTTTATAAGATAGTGTTAAGCCCCTCACCACTTATTTTACCTGGAAACAAATAGGTAGATAGCATCGAAGCCCTCGTTAGAATGTACTGATGAGGGCTTTTTCTATGATTTCTGAAAAAATTTGCACAAAGAAGCAGTGCGAGGTATACTTAGCCCAAGATACATATGAGACCTTTTAATGGCGTAAGATATTCATCCTTCCGCATCCTATTCTTATCCCTTATTTTTCTTGCCGAATCTCCCGCTTTTGCCGCGACTGAGACCTATGAGAATTCAGTGGACAATGCCAAGGCGCATGCGGATAGTCCGGACGGTTGGGTTGTCACTGACGTCAACAAGGTCAGGGATATCATCAACGTATCCGAAGCCGGTTCCGTAGGAACGAACCCGTATGGCTTGAGATACTACGGCGCTGCATTAAATAATCAGTTGATCGTCAGAACGGCTGCCGAGAGCAAGTACTATGACGGTGAGTCAAGTACCGCAACCGCAGGCACTAACTATGTTATTTACAGGCCGGATCTGGCGACGATGAAGATGCAGTCATGGGTCACTACCGGAAATGATATGACATCGTTTATTGACGGTCAGGGTTTGATCCCGAGCACGGTAGCCAAGGGCATAGAGCGTGGCCTAGGTATGCCTGACAATGGCACTAGTGATACCATCTTTGAAATGGCGGTGACTGTCGGAAATTCCGGCGATAATATCCATCTTTTACGTCCAGTGCGTATGCCCGATCCCACCTCGTACAGCACTACTACCAGCGATTACGGAACAAGCGGCGCTATTCCTGCTGATGCACAAGCCGCGGGGCTTTGCACCAGTGAGCCTGATGCTGCGGCAGATAATGTATATGACAATTATAAAAAGGCTTACACGACCAAGGAAAATGAAACGTACAGTACCAAAAAGTTCCCCTGGTCGCAGCTGGGATATACCTACTATTGGGGCCAGGCTGAAGACCCACCCAAAAAGCTGAGCCAGGTGCAGGGCATGTCCGAGTTTATACTACTAAGCGGCACCGGCGATACCGCAGCCAAATCCCCGTCCGGCACCGATGAATCCGGAGTAGTGATAACAGTCGGTATTTATGCTATCCAATCCTATGTTTATACAAAGAATAATTCACAATATGGCAACGGTTACGCCAGCTTTAATGTTACCGGCCCATGCAACAGCCTTTGGGCTGGGGCGAGCTTTCAGGCGCTATCCAGCCTTGACGCAGCCACGCCCAACACTATTACGGTCGGCGCGAACGGAAGTATAAGCGGCGGCCAGGGTATTCTCGTCGGATCTCAAAATTATACGGTTACCAATTACGGGACCATTGAGACTGCTACAGGTATTAAAAAATTTAATGTTACTGGTAGCGAAAATATAGCCCTGCTCTTTAAAGGCGATACACATTCTTCGCCATATATCGGCAGCGTGAAGAATATCCTAAATAATTACGGCACAATAACTGGCCCGGGTGCAGGCGTGGATACCGCGGTGAAGGCCCTGGCCGGCAATACTGAGATCACCAATACGGGGGCCATTACCGGCACGACAGCTATCGATTGTTCTGCCAGCGCCGGGACAGTCTCCATAACCAACAGGGGAGTTATTACGGGTGGCATAAAATTGGCGGTTGCAACTCCTGCGACGCTCGATATAGGAAATACCGCATTGACAGTGACTAACGGTACCATCACCGCCTTGACGCTTCAGGCCAATTCCTCCAGCGATTTCGGCAGGCTTACGACCACAGGCACCCTGCTTAATGCGGCAACCACCATAAGTGTTGCGATAGAGGGATACGTCCCTAATAATACGACCTTCAAGGTGATGGATGCCTCGGGGGCAGGTATTGGGACCGTTCCCGGCACGATCACAACGACGAGCCCTGTATTCTCTATGTCCGGATCAGACTCGACCGGCGACCTCGTATTGACCGCGGCACGCGCGAACAGCTACAGTTCCTTTGCCCCGAACGCCAATGGTGCTGCCGCCGGCGCTGTTCTGAATTCCATCGCCGCGAGCGGCACAGCTACGGGCGACACACTCACAGTCCTCAGCTCTCTCGACTCTATGACCTCTGGCCAGGCGATCGGTGACGCGCTCGAATCGATGATACCGACTACCGATAACAGTATCCCGCAGACTACACAGGTGGGGATGAACCAGTTCGTCATGGCTTCGGTCTCACGGCTTGACAATTTTCAGGACCCTGCGCTCGCTGAGCCGTCGTCGCGGCCGGAGAGCCACCTCGATGACTATGTGCCGCAGACTCCTGAGGTCTGGACGCAAGGGTTCGGCACCTACATGCACCAGGATCCGCGCGCCAACTCGAATGGCTATGACGCTACTGTCTGGGGCACCGCCCTCGGATTTGACCTGCCGGTCCGAAAACCGCTTAAGGTAGGGGCGTCGGGAGGATTTGCCCAGGATTTTGTCAGGGCCAAAGACTCTTCTGCTCGCACCGACGTTGACAGCTACCAAGGTGCTCTCTACGGCACTTATGGTTGGGAACGCGCATATATCGACGTCCTTGCGGCATTCGCCTGCAATATCTATGATTCGTCGCGCCACGTCGCAGCCGGCATCATAGACCGGATCGCATCCGGCGCCTATAATGGCCAGCAGTATACCGGCTACATAGGGGGTGGATACCGTCTCGATATAAAAGAACTGGCAGTGACGCCGATCGTGTCATTTCAGTACATGCATCTGCGCGTTAACAGCTACGAGGAGACAGGGGCAGGTGCCCTCAGTCTCAATGTTAGTGCGCAGGATACCGATGTAGCCCAGACCGGCCTGGGAGTCAAGTTCGCGCGCCAGCTCGACTTTACGCAAGGCTCGCTCATCCCCGAACTGCGGGTAAAATGGCTCTATGACTGGATCGGTGACGATCAGCAGCTGACGTCGACATTCACCGGGGGCGGCGGCGCTTTCACGACGAATGGTTTCACACCGGCTCAGTCGAGCTACGACTTCGGGGCAAAGCTCACGTTCATCACCCATTGCAATATCACCATCTCCGCCAACTATGACTTCGAACTCAAAGAGGACTACTATGGCCATTACGGTTACGCCGAGCTAAGGTATAGATTTTAGATATATCAGTTTCGGATAGCTTGCCACCGCTTATCATATATGTTTTCTCCCGCGCAGGTTGAGTCGATACCACGGCGTTCGCCTGTAGCACAAGTTTTATTAAAGACAACCTGAGAACGTCCATAGGGATAGTCGTAACTAATTTACATAATCCTGAGAAGTACTTACTACATGATTGAAAGGGTACTTTAGGCGCTATCACGATCGTGCTATAATACATAAAAGAGGATAAGAAAGAAGTGGCATATTTAAAAGTATGTGTGCTTAGAAGCAGTTCTAGCGGTAATTGCACCGCTATCTGGACGGCTAAATCCGGTATTTTGATTGATTGCGCTGGTATTGACTTAGAGGAAATCGAAGAAGATCTAAGAGATATTGAACTATACCCATCCCAGATTAACGGCATTGTCATAACGCATGGTCATGAAGATCATATCTGTAAAAATACTTTCAAAATAGCGGGTCGTTACGATATACCGATCTATATACACCATGATACATACCAAATCGTTAAGAAACGATATCGTGTTAAAGATCATCAATTTGAAATAATACATCACACGGAGAGGCCATTTATAATAAATGAGTTGAAGATCATGCCCTTCAAAACGTTCCACGGCGGCGGCTATGTAGGTAAGCCGTTCGGCTTTTGCATAGAATATAAGCATGAGGACTCGTATCGCAAAGTGGGTTTTTTGACAGATACGAGCAAGGTAATTGATAGCATGATTAGGATGTTGCACGATTGCCAGTGTCTCATAATTGAATGTAACCATGATACAGAGTTAGCGCAGGAAAGATCGCCAAATCAATCAACCTGGAGAGAGCATCTTAACAATGAGGCTGTCGCTGAAGCGTTGATAAAAATTAAGAATGGTTCTACCGATAGTTTAGCTCTAAAACATGTCTTTCTGGCACATATTAGCGAAAGACATAATGAGTCAGGGACTCTCATTAATCGGATATCAGATGGGATTCGTAAAGAGAATATTACGGATTGTAATCTAATTCTCACCCATCGCGCAAAAAGGACCCAGATTAAAGAGATATTATGAGACTCCATTCCGATCAAACAATACTAACAGACCAGCTACCTATACATCTAAATATCAACGATGAATTTAAGACAGCCTTTGATCTTATGGAGAATACCAAGGAATGTCTTTATATCACAGGTAAGGCGGGTACCGGTAAATCAACTCTGCTAAAATATTTTAAGGCCCATACGGGTAAAAAGATAGTCGTGTTAGCCCCGACGGGTGTTGCGGCAATCAATATAGGCGGTCAGACCATCCACTCATTTTTTAGGCTACCTCCCAAGATTATTCAAAAGGACGCAATAAAACGCCTTAAGGATAAGGACTTGATCGGGAATCTTGACATGGTAATAATAGACGAAGTATCGATGGTTAGAGCGGACCTTATGGACGGCATCGATTATGCATTGCGTCTTAACCGCGGTAAGATGAAGACACCATTTGGCGGAGTTCAAATGGTATTTTTCGGAGATCTTTTCCAGCTATCTCCTGTGGTTGAAAATGAAGCAAGACAGCTTTTGAAAGAGCTATATGCAACTTCTTATTTTTTCAGCGCTAAAGTGTTTGACGGTTGCCATATCAGGTCCATAGAGTTGTCGAATATATATAGACAAAAAGATGACTCGTTCATGGAGCTATTAAATAGGGTCAGGAATAGGGAGCATACCGAAGAGGACCTGAATACATTAAATAATAGGGTTCAAGGAGATGCTATGGTTTCTAATAAAGATGCCGTGGTGATCCTGACAACTACAAACAGCTTGGCAAACACAATAAACAAGGATCGCTTATCAAAGCTTCCCGGGAAAGAGATGACATATGAGGCGATGGCAACCGGGAAATTTGAAGAGTCGGCATATCCGACGGAAATATCCTTAAGACTGAAAAAAGGCGCGCAGGTAATGCTGATAAGAAATGATCCTGCCAAACAATGGGTGAATGGCACGCTTGCGAAAGTCGTCGCCTTATCGGACGATTCGATAGTCGTAGATATTAACGGGCGAATATGCAATGTTCCCATCGTTAAGTGGCAGAAGATCGAGTATAGCTATAATGAGGATGAAGACAAAATAGAGGATGAGGTAGTGGGGGATTTTGCGCAATACCCTATAAAGCTGGCCTGGGCAATAACTATTCATAAGAGCCAGGGGCAGACTTTTGACAAGGTCATAATAGATCTGGGATATGGCGCATTTACTCACGGCCAGCTATATGTAGCATTAAGCAGATGCACTCGCCTGGACGGTATAAGACTTAAGCGGCCGGTGACCCACAACGACATAATATTTGATCGGCGTATTTATGAAATCAAGGATCGGTTCGCCAGTCTATTTTAACAGGTAAAAAATTAAAATTATTGCGCGCCAGCAGATTTGCTTTTGCGCATAAATCAAGTATACTTCATCTTTGGATAGTATTTTTGTGCTTGCGGGAGAACACTCTGTTTGTAGTGGCGTAAAATGGCGATAGATATAGTGAAATTGCAGAATAAATGGAGGTGAATATGGATAGTATGAAGATGCTGTGTTTGGTGATGGTTCTGGGGTTTTCGATGATCATCGGAGGCGTTTCGATGGCTCAGGATGATGACGGTGGTAGCGCAGGCTCGGATGCCGGAGGCAGTGTAAGTGCTGTCGCGGACGAGAGTGATTCGGGTGCGGGAACTGTCGAAGAGAGTGACTCGAGTGCAGTAACCACGGAAGAGAGCGACGCTAGCACAGGAACTGTCGAAGAGAGTGTTTCGGATGCCGGGGGGGTGGGCACTGAAAGCACGTCAGGCGTTGCGGAAGAGGAATCAGCGCAATATGAAGAAACTCCCACCGACAATACTGATCAGGGAAATGTAGAAGAAAGTGTCGTAGAAGAGAGTTATGAGGAGAAGACAGGGCCGGTGGTCAGCTCACAGCCGGTTACAACGACAACCGTTGCCACAGCTTATGAAAAAAGGGCCGTGGTATATGATAAAAATCCGAGAATTGTTACAAGGGTTTCAACCGGAGCGAACAAGGGGAAGACTGTCGTGAGAGATGTTCGCAATTCAGGCAGTATTAAGCCAAAGGAATCTGTACCCACGCAAAGCAAGGAAATCGTTAAGCCGAGCGTATCCGTCGCCGCTCAGGGCAAAGATAGTGTACAAGTCATCCCTCCTTCCGCAAATAGCACAGTGAAGAAGGCCGTAAATAAACAGGGTGTAATGCCGATTACCACACCAGCTGTCGTGCAGAATATCACAGAGGGTAAGACGGTTGTAGCAGGTACCGGGGAAGTAAAGCAGAAAACAGTTAAAAAGGTCAAGGGCAAAGACGATAAGAGCAAAGTAGTCAAGAGTAAAGATGTTGATAATAAGGATCAAAAAAATCAGGATAATGCACCGGATATAACTCAGGATATGAAGGCCAAATAAAGAGGGTTGCATGCGGCATCCTGTAGAATGGTCTACGCCACTAATTCTCGTGGTCTGTCTGTTAATTATTGCGGGCCATGTCATTGTTGCACATGCAGTCACTGACAATGCAGTGCGCCGGGGAGCTGTATCAGGTGGTGGTGCGAGCGCGCAGAATGAAGACAGCGATAATGCCGAGGAACGAAAACTCCCTGAGTTGAGCCTTGGAAGATGGGAACCTTTGTTTGAGATGGGCGAAAGTATCTATCCATCGGTCATTGTCAGCACTGCTACATTAAAGGCCGGACTATGGGATGATACGGATAAACAGCATATGGGAGATCCTTGGGGAGTAATCGGCATAACGGTTCGTGGTATAAAAGACGATTGCCTCATAAAAGTGGAGATATCCGGCAGCAGTTTTATCAAGCCAAGTGTATTTACCGGAATGTTGGCAAAAAAGGATATCGTATATTGTGTTTACCCTACACTGAAATATGATTATGAAAAATTACTCGGCGTTAAACAGACAGTGCCAGAAACTATCAGTTTTGAGGTCTCGATCGGCAATAAGCCCGTCGATGAAAAATCCGTTCGAGTACAGGTCCGGCCGATAAACGAGAGCGTATACACTTTTGTCGATTCTTCAGGTAACACAAACGACGTTTCATATTTCTTTGCCGCCTATGTAAACGAGAACCACCCGTTCATAAAAAAGATAATGAAAGAAGCTATCGATGCCGGAAGAGTGAGCGGGTTTTCCGGTTATCAGGGCGATAAAGATGACGTTAAGGCAGAGATTGAGGCGGTCTGGGATACCCTTAGGAAACAGGGCATGCATTACAGTTCCATGACTGCAAGCGCGGATGATGATAATCCATATATCAGCAGTCAGTATGTGAGGCTGTTAGGGGAGAGCATTAATTACGGACAAGCCAATTGTGTGGATGGCTCTGTACTGATGGCGTCTATATTTCGAAAGATAGGCCTGGACGTAAGTCTGGTCGAGGTGCCTGACCATATGTTCATCGCGGTTAGTCTCGATAGCGAAGGTAAGGAGATAATTTATATCGAGACGACAGCTCTGGGTGATTCAACACTCGACGAGGCGATCGAAACCGGGTATGAGCAGCATGGGGAAGCAAAGGACAAATTCGATTCTCAAAAAAAAGAGGATCAGGAATATAATATTATCAACATCCAGAACGCCCGCCTGATGGGTATAATGCCTATTAAGGATTCTTCAGCCATATAAATAAAGGGAACGGCTCTATTTAATTTGTCAAACATCACCCTGTTATACGCGCGGGCGATAAGCAGGGATTACACCCTTTATAGTTCTCATTTCCCGTATAGCACCTTCAGTTGTTCTACCGTAGGATTATCGGAATAGTACTCACCCTGTGGCCCGACATATCCACTACCGGATCTTTTCAGCGTTACTGCCGTATAGCCGTTTCTTGAATTTGGAATGTTTATTATTAAAGCTTCTTGAGATTGCGACGAAGTCTGCGTGACGGGGGCAGTGGTAATAGGAGCTGGTTCAGTTACTATCATCGCAGGTTGGACCAACATAGGCGGCGGAACGACAATGTAGCCACCGTATACATATGGCCTATAATAATAATTATCATAATAGTAGTAAGGAACGCCTCCAGCCATAATAGTAGCATGCCTTGGCGGCAGAGCATCGATGAGCGCTCCGACGACAAGTGCGGATACGGCGATATCAAACCCGAGCCACCCATGCCTATACCATCTACCATCACGGTAATAGTGCCTATCTCCTCCTCTTCCACGGTCTACATCCCTATGCTGATTACCGCCATGAGGCTGTGCGAACGCCTCCGAGCAAGGCAGTGCAAGCGCTAGGGCCGATATGATAACTACCACTGCTATGTGTTTAGAGTATTTTTTTAACATATTGATTCCCCTTTCTTTGTCTTCTACGACTTAGACACCGGGAATAGAAAAAAAGTTCCCGTAAAAAGCAAACCATTCGGCTAATTATATATTTTGGCTAAAAAAATTTAGGCCGAGGCCGCGGACGCAGGCTGTTTAGGTAAGGCGAGATGACGATGGGCATGGCAGTACGAAGAAAAATTATAGATACTTAAGAGACGCTTACAGCTGGAAAGCCTGCAGAATCTGCGTTTTCTATTGGACTTTATTATTATTGCCATTTAGTGGCTGCTCTTTAGGCGCATTGGCGGCGAGATCGCCGGTAACCTGCGAAGTGGTTTCCTCAGGCTGCGCGTTCTTTTTATCTATCTTGCGCTGCATCTTTTCTTCTTTTTTCTTTTTCTTCGACAGCTCTCTTTGATATTTCTTATATGAATAATTGTCTCTTGCCAATTCAGTCTCTCTTTCTGGAGTCCTTACTAAGTCGTGCTAAGATGGCCATTTGCCTTTTAGCCTGGGCAATGGGTCTGGCCGGAAAGCCCAGGACAGTCGCACCGCTCTTTAAATTACCGATAACGCCGGTTTTAGCCGCTATAATTACGTTGTCTCCGATCGTCAGATTGTCGGCGATTCCTGATTGTCCGCCCATGGTAACATTATCTCCCAGCGTGGTACTGCCGGAAATGCCGCACTGCGCCGCTATGAGACAATTTTTACCCATCTTTACGTTATGGGCGATTTGACACAGATTATCTATCTTTGTACCGGCGCCGATGACAGTGTCGCTTAATGATCCTCTGTCAATGGTAGTATTAGATCCAATCTCTACATTATTCTCGACGATCACCCTGCCCAGTTGCGGAAATTTATATATCTTATCCTTATCCTTCACATAGCCAAATCCATCGGAGCCGATTACTACGCCGCTATGCAAAGTTACGTTTTTCTGTAATTTTGTGTTTTCATATAGAGTGACGTTGGGATATATATGACAGAACGAATCTATCTCGCAATTCTTCTTTATAGAGGAGTTGGATTCTATTATGACACGATCTCCTATCTTCACGCCTTCCTCTATAGAGACGCTTGACCCTATCCAGACATTCTTCCCCATATTAACCGAATCCGATACGGTAGCCATTGGATGTATGAACGACTCTCTGTCTTTTGGCGTGTTAAATGTGTTGTAGATGATCAGGAACGAAAGTTTCGGATTTGTTACCCTGATAAGCGTTTTGGAGGATTTTCTTATAGTTTTATTCGTAAGCACGCATGAGGCATTGCTATGTTCGGCTTCGGCAAGCTTTGTCTCGTCTATGGCAAAGGTAAGGTCGCCCAGCTTTGCTTTCTCTATGCCGCTCAAGCCATTAATGTCGATGTCACCACTGCCTTCCACCAGGCCTTCTATAAGATGTGCCAATTCCTTGATCTTCATATTATCCGTAACCTCTTTTGATTATATCGTTGGGTTTCTATGCAGAATTTGCCCGATCCTTCATAGGACCATAGTATAGCAGAAATGCGCCGATTAAGATAGACATATTAAATTATCCCTTCGAGAACTGTTTGACTAAAAGCAATATATGGTATATAGTTACTTTAAGTTTGTTCTATAGAAAAACAAGAAGGGGGTGATTGGAATGGCAAAAATTAATATGAAATCTTCGACGTCATCTTGCTCGCAGACGCAGTTTTCGGATGCGGTAAAGAAGAAAGCTTATGAGCTTTACGAGAAGAGCGGCCGCAAAAGCGGACGTGATCTTGCAAACTGGCTTGAAGCGGAGAAGATCGTAAGATCGCAGAAATGCTCTTGCTAAATACTTAGAAGAGTGCAAGCGATTCGAGTATTTAAGGCCAGAGGGGGTGAATAACGATGGGTTGCGGATCATGTGGATCGAAGAAAACGAAAAAAGGCGGCAAGAAAAAGTAATAATTTATTAGATATCGTTACGTAGGCCATTTGCGAATAGGCCCACAAGAAGTACGTTGTAAAAGTAAGAGATAAGGGCAGTTTTATCGATAAGACCTTAGCTCTTACTTTTTTTACTATTTAATTTATGGGTTGACAGAGATGCTGCCGATGTGATATATAATACTATTGATTGTCAATGCCATTTACTATTAAGGGGGTTAGTTATGGGCAGTCTTACGCTTACCGATTTTGCCGACAAGATCGGGGACATAATGTCTGCCTTCTCGAGGGAGTTTCTTAGAAATCAGACGATCGAATATTATAAGGTTAAGCTGACCTTGCCTCAATGCGTGATACTCGATATGCTGGCTAAGAACGGTGAACTGAACATGTCCGATCTCTCTAAGAGTATGGGCGTTACCACCGCCGCGATGACAGGCATAGTAGAAAGACTGGTAAGGGATGGCCATGTGGTCAGGATCAGCGACCCGGCCGACAGGCGCGTCATAAAAATAAGGCTGACAGCGAAGGGTAATAAGTCTGTAAAGATGATCCATAGCCACAGGCGGCAGATGGTGATTAAACTATTCAGTGTTTTATCGCTAATCGAAAGAGATGAATATTTAAGGTTATTGTCGAAGATAAGAGATGGTATTAAAGGTTGAAATATAAGATGAAAAAGATACTCGCGGTTATAATGATTTGCGCTTTAACCCTAAGCTGTAATCCATCCTATGTTATGAGCGAAGGTGATTCTACGGCTAGTGCCGCGCATAAAGTACCCGCGGAAGTGAAACCTAAAAATAGTAAGTCGACCATAGAGCCCGGCGCTTCCGGTAATTTATCTATGCGGCATTCTCTGGTTAACCCTGCGCTTACGCTCTCCGATTGCTATCGAATGTCTCTGGTGCAGAGCGAGATAATCGCTATTGACGCAGATTTTATTAAATTGACTGAGGCGCATTTCCTGCAGGCCATTTCGATAATGATGCCGAACGCCTCATTTCAATCATACGATTTCCAGCAGGCGGATAATACTATCGAAGATGTAGGAGGGGGCGCTTCTTCGGCTTTCGCGAATCTTAAGAGTTCGACGCGTAATTTTAATTATACGCAGACCCTTTTTAATGGTTTTAAGGCGATAGCCGCCATAAGGGGCTCGAAGTATGAGCGTAATCAGAGAACGGAAGAGAAGATACGCGCCGAACAACTGCTATTGGTCGACGTGGCTAACGCATTTTATCTCTTGATCGAGAAGCGGCAGGATATTAAGGTGCTTTCTATGACCAAATCAGCCCTTTCCAGACGCGTTAAAGAACTGCGGGACAGGGCAGATATTGGTAAATCGAGGCCCAGTGAAATAGTTTATGCGAAGGCGCAACTCTATGGTGTCGATGCCTCCCTGGAGATTTCGAAGAGCCAGGAGATCATCGCGCGTCAATTATTGGAATTCCTGATAGGGCACTCGGTCGGGGAGGTCTCGGACACATACAAATTTCCCGCAATGTTATTTTCGGAAGGGTATTATCTCTCTTTGGCCGATAACCGCCCGGATGTTATAGCTGCGAAATACACCTGGCTATTGTCAAAGGAAAATATAGTGGTGGCGGACAGTGGTTTCTTCCCAGAAGTGAACATCGAGGCCAACTATTATACACAGCGCGCCGGGTTGGATAAAGGGACGGATTGGGATGTCGCGCTGGTAGTGAATGTACCCATATTTGACGGTGGATTGACGCTGGGTAATTCAAAGGCGGCGAATTTACAAGCGGATCAAGCAGGATTATTGTATCACAGAACAAGGCGCACGGCGCCATATGACATTAAGAACACGTACGTTACCCTGAAGACCGCAATGGCCGTATGTGAAGCACTTCGTAAAACATATACTACCGCTAAACTTAATTACCATCTGCAAAGAAAAGATTACTTACGAAGCCTTGTCAACAACCTGGACGTGCTCACTTCGATACAGACACTGCAGGACTCCGAGAGAAATTATATGCATGCGCTCTATGAGTCAAAGCGCCAGTATTGGCAGCTTAGAGTAGCTGTAGGACAGAGTGGAACGGAGAGTTTAAATGACGCTTTCTGATCTTTCTATTAAACGGCCGGTCTTTGGGTGGATGCTGATGATAGGTGTCATCGTCTTCGGCGTCATCGGTTTCTCCCGGTTAGGTGTAAGCCAGTTACCCGATATCGATTTTCCGGTAGTATCCGTAGCGATCACCTGGGAAGGTGCCGCGCCCGAGGTTATGGAGACGGACGTTACGGATATAGTCGAAGATGCCGTGATGAGCGTCGAAGGAGTTAAGGAAGTTACTTCGACATCCATGCAGGGACTGACGCAGATATCGATAGAGTTTAACCTTAATCGCAATATTGATGTGGCATTGCAGGAAGTCCAGACTAAGATTGCGCAGGCGCAGAGAAATCTGCCGAAGGATATAGACCCCCCCATAGTAACCAAGACCAATCCTGAAGATCAGCCGATAATGTTTGTAGCGCTTTCAGGAGAGCGGCCTCTCAAAGAGCTTATCCATTATGTGAATGAAACATTGAAAGACCAATTCACTACGGTTCCGGGCGTCGGCGAGATCAGGCTCGGAGGTTATGTCGAGCCGAACCTGAGAGTGTGGCTTAATGCAGGAAAGATGCAGGAGAAACAGCTTACTGTAGAAGACATTCTGGGAGCTATTGGTTTTCAGCATGCCGATCTTCCGGCCGGATATATTGATACCGGGCTTAAGGAGGTCAACGTCCGTGTTTATGGCGAGGCGACCACGCCGGAACAATTTGAAAATATAATAATACCGCAACGTATACGTGGAGGCCCGATCTGGAAGAATATGCGCATCGGCGATGTGGGCAAAGTCGAAGATGGTCTGGCGGATATCCGCAGAATGTCGCGCAGTTGGGGCAGGACTGCAATCGGCCTGGGGATAGTAAAACAGCGCGGGACTAACGCCATGGAAGTGGCTAAGGGCGTAAAAAAGAAAGTGGCGGAACTGCAGAAGATTTTACCTTCGGGCACACACCTGGCGGTAGTATTTGACGCAACTCAGTTTATTCAGGATTCCGTGGATGAGTTGGAGAGGAATCTGATCCTTTCGATCATCCTGACATCGGTTGTATGCCTCGTATTCCTCGGCTCCTGGAGCGCTAATATCAATGTCCTCTTATCTATACCATTCTCTCTGGCTGGCGCATTCCTGGTCCTGTATTTCATGGGCTTCACTATCAACGTCTTCACCATGCTCGGTCTTTCGCTGGTCATAGGTATAGTAGTAGACGATGCCATTATGGTCCTGGAGAATATCTCGCGTTATCAGGAGAAGGGAGAGTCGCGCCTGAACTCGGCTCTTATAGGAGCGCGGGAGATAACTTTTGCGGCTGTCGCCACATCGGTCGCTATATTGGCTATATTCATACCTGTCATATTTATGCAGGGCATCATAGGCAAATTCTTCTTCCAGTTCGGAGTCACTATTTCAGTAGCGGTAATGTTCTCTTTACTGGAAGCTATCACCATTACCCCGATGAGGTGTTCGCAATTTTTGAATGTAGGGCATACTACGAAGCTGGGTCATATCATCGATAAGATCATGAAATCTATATCCGGATGGTATCGTGCCAGCCTATCCCGTTTATTGGACATGCCTAAATTAGTGCTTATCATCACGACCATTGTATTTATCGCTTCCTTAACACTAACATCAGTTATAAAGAAAGAATTCGTTCCATCGCAGGACCAGGGGCGTTTTTTAGCCAGGATAACCCTGCCTCTGGGCTCATCAATAGAGAATACCAATGAAATATTTCTTAAGGCCGAAAAGTATCTCATGGGACGCAGTGATATAGAGACATATTTTAGTGCTGTCGGCAGTTTTACCGGAGGACAGGTTAATTCAGGGTTTCTCTTTATTACGATGAAGCCCCGGGACAAACGTCCTATGATAAACGGGCATCATGAGACCCAGGCCGAATTTATGCAGGAGTCCCGTAAGGCATTCGGTGCGATTCCCGGAGTCGATCGTGCGGTAATTCAGGATCTTTCTTTAAGTGGCTTTACCGCCCAGCGCGGGTTTCCTGTCGAATTTACGGTAAGGGGGTCTGATTGGGATAAGCTCGGAGAGTGCGGTCAGGAGATAATGAAGAAGATGAAGGCCTCGGGCTTCATGACCGATATCGATACCGACTATCAGCTTGGCATGCCGGAATTACAGATCCACCCTGACCGTGAAAAGGCTGCGGAACACGGTGTTAGCGTGCTCTCCATAGCCGACACTATCAACGCCATGGTCGGAGGAGTTCGTCAGGGTAAGTACACCAGCCGGGGAAAACGTTACGATGTCAGGGTGCGGCTACTCGAATCCGACAGGTCAAACCCGGCAGATATTAATAAGATGTGGGTCCGCAACCAATTCGGAGAGGTCGTGCCGCTATCGAGCGTGGTAACGGCAGAAGTTAAGCCGAGCCTTTTTTCGATCACCCGTAAAAACCGTGAGCGTGCCGTGAGCATCTTTGCGAACCCAGCCCCTAAACATTCGCAGCAGGAAGCGCTCAATGAAGTCATGAAAATAGGAAAACAGGTCCTGCCGGAAGGATATCGCATAGTATTCTCCGGGGGAGCCCAGGCCTTTAAAGAATCCTTTCAGGGATTGATATTTACCCTCATTTTGGGAATTTTTGTAGCATACATGGTGCTTGGCGTCCAGTTTGACAGTTTTATTCATCCCGTCACGGTACTTTTAGCCCTGCCATTCAGCATCACCGGAGCATTTTTATTGCTCTTCCTGACCGGCAACTCCCTTAACCTGTACAGCATGATAGGGCTCATTCTTCTCATGGGTATCGTTAAAAAGAATTCTATCCTCCTGGTCGACTTTACGAATGAACGGTGCAAACAAGGCATGGGGGTCAGAGAGGCGCTTCTGGATGCCTGCCCTATAAGATTACGCCCGATCTTAATGACATCCATAGCGATAATCGCCGCCGCCATACCGGAAGCGCTTTCAAAAGGTTCCGGATCGGAGACGATGGTGCCCATGGCTATTTCTGTTATTGGAGGAGTAACGCTTTCCACGATTTTAACGCTATTTGTAGTTCCGTGCGCTTACGAAATATTCTCTAAGTTTGAATCCAGCAGGAGACACCCTCCCGGAGATAATAAAGAAACTCCACAGTCGAAATAAGTAGAAATATATAATCTGGCTTAGAAGCTTTTCATTGTGTATAATATATTCGATGCTTACAGAGTATATACCGGATCATAGAAAAGAACGCGATAATCGATTACTGCGATTTGCCGCTCTTATTATTTCCTCTATCGTTGTTTTGGCGCTGGGATACAGTGACTACATCGCAGGGCCTTATATTTCCTTTCAGATATTTTATCTTATACCTATTGCCTTGGTCGCATGGTTTGCAGGGCTGTGGTTTAGTATTACGCCTCTGGCGTTGAGCGTTCTGATCTGGTTCTTTGACGAAACTCTCAGGTCCCCCGACTACGGTAATCCTGCCATTCCTTATTGGAATCTGGTTATTAAAATAATCTTCTTTGTGATATTTATTTATACCTTGCACGGTTTGAGGCGGGCGCTGGATCGCGAAAAGACCGTATCAAGGATAGACTACCTAACCGGAATAGCGAACAGCAGATATTTCCATGAAATGGCCTATAAAGAACTGAATAGAACGAATAGATATGATAGGCCACTGACGTTAGCTTATATAGACTTGGATAATTTTAAACGAATTAATGATACTTTTGGGCACGTTGCAGGGGACACCATGCTGCGTACCACAGCATATGTGCTGAAGAATAGTGTAAGGGCTTCAGATACGGTAGCTCGTATAGGCGGTGACGAATTTGCCATATTATTTCCGGAGACAGATTACGCATCCGGAGATGTCGTAGCCGGGAGAATACGCAGAGAGATATTAAGCATGATAGATAAGAACAGATGGTTCAGTACTATAAGCATGGGAGTTCTGACATGCATAAATCCGCCGTCTAATATAGATACGCTCATAACGAAAGCCGATAGATTGATGTACCTGGCGAAAGAAGAGGGCAAGAATATAATTAAGCACGAATCAATTTAATAGGATATTGATTTGATATAAACGATTATGTAATATGATAATGGCATGGTGACAATAAATATGAATTTCTACGGAGCTAAATGATAATATCCAGGCGACATAAGAGACTTTCGCTTAAGACCAGGGTTTTTAGAAAAATAGAAGATATTTCTCCGGAGGTATGGAATAAGGTATATCCGGATGTTCTGGAGGGGTATAATTTTTTCAGAACGCTCGATGAATCCGCACTGGATCAATTCTCCTTCTATTATATCATGGCTTATGAGGGCAAGAAGGCTATAGGCGCTGCCACATGCTTCCTGATGAAATACTCTCTCGATACTAGTGTAAACGGACCGCTACGCAGATTGTCAAACGCCATTAAAAAGCTTAGGCCGAATATATTTAGCTTAAAAGCCATAGCGTGCGGTATACCCATAGGCCCGGCCCACATAGGCATCGTGGGTGAACGGGAAAAGGTGATCCATGTTTTGACCAGGCGAATCGAGCAGATAGCGAGGAAAGAGAAGTGCGCGGTGATCGCATTTAAAGATTTCCATGGCGAGCACACCAGAGATCTCGACCCGCTTCAAAGGCAGGGATACGTTAAGCTCGATAGCCTGCCCACGACCGAAATGAACGTTTGGTTTAAAGATTTCGAGGAGTATCTTAATACTCTGAGCGCTGCGTCCAGATACGATCTAAGAAGAAAATTTAGGAAGGTTGACGGCCAATTTAAGCTGGACATGCAGATAGTCAGCATGCTCAGCGAGCATGATCTGAGAGATGTATATAAGCTCTATCTGGATATAGTTGATAAACATGACATGGGTTTTGAGCTTCTTCCGATGGCGTTCTTTAAAAATATTTCGAAGAATATGCCTGAAGAGACGAAGTATTTTCTGTGGCATATGGACGGAAAGCTCGTCGCATTTCTTTTATGTCTGGTTTCCAAGGATCGGCTGATAGACTATTACGTCGGGCTCGACTATTCAATCGCCCATAAGTACCATCTGTACTTCGTTAAGTTCAGAGACATCATGAACTGGTGTATAAAGAACAAAATAAAGACGTACGAGATGGGTATCACCGGTTATGAGCCCAAGAGAAGGTTGGGCTTCGAATTTGTGCCGCTATACATTTATGCGAAACTTCGCAACAGATGGATGAGGCCTGCATTTAAGATCGCGTGCCAGCTGTTGAAATTTGAGAACTTCGATCCTGCATTAAAGGCCGCTAAAGAGTCATCTAGAAAACAGGTGCCGCGCAAATGAAGAACAATGGGCTTACATTAAAAATATTCCTGCTCATAGTGCTGAATGATATAGGCGATACGATCGCACAGTTTTTTATGAAGAAGGGTTTGAATCAAGTAGGAATCAATGATATAGGTCTTGGCAATATAGCGGAATTTGCGGTCAAAGGCTCATCATCGCCGCTGGTCTGGCTCGGCATATTAGTATTAATACTAAACTTCTTTTTATGGATCGTAATACTTTCACGCGTTGACCTGAGCATCGCTATGCCGGTGGGAAGCACCTCCTATATATTTGTCGCAATAGTCGCTATGGTATTCCTCCATGAGCACGTCAGCTTACTTCGATGGGTGGGGATAGCACTTATAGTATTCGGCATACACTTTGTTTCGCAGAGTACGAAAGGCGGAAGAGAGGCGAAGACATGATAAAAGTTTTGTTCTTAATCATAGTAGCCGAAGCATGGACTGCCGTTGGGCAGGTCCTATTTAAAAAGAGCACTAATTCTATCGAGGTCCATAGCCTGCGCACCACCGGAAATATGGCGCGTTTTATAAAAAATATTACCTCCAAGCCTATGATATGGGTAGGGCTATTATCTATGTCGATCGGTATGGTTGTGTGGCTGATAGCTCTGGCGCAAGCGGACCTCAGCATTGTATTTTCCATAGGAAGCATTCAATATATTCTGATACTGTTTCTGGCGCATTATCTTCTGGGTGAAAAGATCGACAAAATGAAGTTAATAGGAACCCTCCTGGTTGCAGTAGGCATAATACTAATCGCTATAAGCTGAAATGACCAAAAGACTGATTCACGTCATCGTAATGTTCGCTGTGGTATTCGCGGTAGCCTTAGGCTACCTGACTGCCATTACACTACCTGTTAAAATCCACGATACAGTCATCGGAGAACTCGAGAGCTCTTCAGGCAAGAAAGTTTTTGTACAGTCGATCAATTTTAATCTCTTCAGGGGGCTGGTCTTAGAAAATGTGGTAATTTATGATCGCGCCTCAATATTTATATGGGCCAGGAGCGTATCGTGCGGCGTCCCGTTTTCTTATATATCAGGATCGTCTACCGCAATACCTTCGGTGACTATCGACTCCCCGGCCATATATCTCGACAGAAGACCTGACGGATCGTTTAATATCTCCGAGTTTATTCGGGCGGGCTATAAACCCAGTGCCGCCTCCATCCTGGTCAATAGAATCATAGTGCATAACGGCCGGGCCATATTCATTGATAGGACACTTAATCCAATATTTAAAGAACGGATTGACGATATAACCGCGGATGTAAAATTTTCTTTACCTGATAAGATAGCGCTGAATCTCTCCTGCAGTATTCCCGCAAATAACCCCATATATTTTAAATTCGCCGGCGTATATTTCATATCGAGCCAGGAATTAGCCGGGCACACAGCTATTAAGGGCCTGATTCTAAGCGAATTCAAAGATTATTATAAAGCCACCGGTGTTCTATTCCCTGATGGGGATATAGATGTGGAAGCTAATACTCATTTAAAGGATAACGCATTGGAGCTTGACATCACCGGCCGGGCAGATGGCTTATCGATAATTAAAAATAAGTTTAGTTTTAAGGCGGATTCGTTTATAAAGATGATGCTGCGATATGACCTGAAGGTGAAGACATTGGAATATGCGGGCAAGTTTGACGTTCAGCGGATGGATATAGAAGGCATCGATGTCATAGGCAAGTTAGAAAATATTAAGGCGTTGATAGAATTCGATGATTCCAGGCTTTGGTCGGAAAACGTAATGGCGGAAGCTTATGGCGTAAGATGGAATGCCCGGATAAATATATTTAATTTTGCCGCGCCGGTGATAGACATATACGCGGACTCCACGGCCAGGCTAAGCAATATTCAAAATATGCTGAAGAACAAGTTTAATATTAAGCTTCCGAACGATATCTCAGGCAAGGCCGACATTAATCTGGCTATACAATCCCAGTCTGGCGCTCCGGTCAACGTCAATGGTTACGCTATGCTTAGATCCGCGACAATATCGCTAGGCAGCGGTAATTTTCCGATCGAGGGTGTCACCGGTGAGGTCCAATTCAACCTTAACGGAGCGAAATGGTCTAAGGTCAAGCTGAAGTACCGCGACGCCTTATATCTGTCATCCGGTGAGCTTACTAATTTCGTCTCCCCGAAAATAAAGATGGATGTCTCTTCGAAAGACATATTGATAAAGTCAGTATTATCCGTAAATAAAAATGTAACCAAGATCCTACAGCTGGAAGGCAGATATCTGGGGACTGCGCTCTCTTGCGTAGGCGACATAGATTTTATCGGAGACAAAGCTATAGCTACAGTCAGCGGCGCTGTTAACATAGACCTGAAGGATCTTAAGAAGCTGTATAAGAGTTCCGCAGTCCTCCAAAAATTGAAACTTTCCGGTCAGGCAAAAGCAGAGTGCGGTATTAAGGGAGACGTAAAAAATATTAAGACATGCTCTATGCGCGTTAAGGTGAGAAGTCAATCAATATATGCTTACGGTTTAAAACTGTCCGACGTAATTATAGACTATGTGCAATCCGGAGGCATTGGCCAGGTCAAATCTTTGAGATCGGGATTATATGGCGGAAGCCTGTATGCCTCGGGTAAGATCGATTGGACCACGAAAGGGCTTCCATACTCTTTCAACGTCGATGCCAAAGATGTTAAACTCGAGAACCTTAAGATGGATATGGGGTTTAAGGATAAATATGTTTCCGGCGATATGAAGGCGTTAGCCACCTTATCCGGCACATTCAAGGATACTACGAAGTTTTCCGGAGCCGGCAGGGTTTCGATCACTAGCGGCAGATTATGGCAATTAAATCTGTTTAAAGGATTGGGGTCATTAATATTCTCAAGCGACTTCAACGATATAGTATTCACCGAAGGTTCTTCCGATGTGAAGATGTCGAACAAAGATTTCGTAATTAATAATTTTGTGTTGAAGAGCGATCTATTAAACCTATATGGCTCAGGGACCATAGGAATCGATAAATCTATCAATGCTATGCTTAGGCCGGAGATCAAGGAATCCGCGATGGGTTCCGGAACCCATGAGAAGATCATGATGGCCGTCAGCGGCAACACCGTTATTAAAATAACGGGAACTATCGGGAAGCCGGAGTATAAGACTCAGGCGAATTTCGGCGATGTTGTGGGCGGAATAGCGAACGCAATATTCCGGCAGTAAGCATAAGATTATGTTGCAAAAAATGATGGCACAGGTATAGACTTATGGGTATGGGTAAAATCGAAATCAAGTGCTCGCATATAGCCATCGTGCTACTGACAATCTTAGTGCTGGGTATCGAGTCATGGGCTGTCAGCGTGGGCTATGATGAATTCGACTACTGGGAGGGGACTAAGACCGTAAGAGCCTGCAGGCGCTATGATAGCGAGGCGCACCTTAGGCAAAAGCTCTATTATTGGAAGGACGGCGTAACTCTTCAGCAGGAAGAGAGGTATGATCTAGAGGGTAATACGGTCGTAAAGATTCATTATAATGCCGACGGAAAGATGCAGACAAACGTGGATGGCTGGGCAGCTATGAGAGCGCGTTATGAGGATAAGAGGCCGGTAGTGGAGAGTTTCTACGGTGAGGACGGAAAGCTGGTGGCCCGCAAGATATATAATTCGTCAGGGCGGCTTGTCGTCAGACAGATGGTTGGAGATCAGGACTTCGATCCTTACGAACAGTTCGAAGCTCAGCCGATGATGGGCGAGAGGGTGCTATATTACGACAGGAGCGGCCAGCTTAAAGGATCCGCCGGCGGATATAGGCAGGAATAAATATTATGGTTTTGCGAAAATATACTTCGGGGCCCCGCCTGACTCGATGTAAACTATGTCAGTCGGGCAGGCTGCCGCGAGGCGCCCTTTCGTCTTGGCGCTCGTATGGGGTTTACAATTTGAGTAAGATGAGACGGGTACCTGTACTGCCCCATCCCATACTTCGCGCCTACGGCCTCAAGGGCATCCATCGCGTCACCCATACGATATTTTCGCTATAATGATTGGATAAGGAATATATGGAAGCGAACAACATCTTCAGGACACTGCATTATCGCAACTTTCGACTATTCTTCATGGGGCAGAATATCTCGCTAATCGGCACCTGGATGCAACAGGTGGCGATGGGTTGGCTCGTATACAGGATGACGAGTTCACCGCTACTCCTGGGCGTCGTCGGGTTTTCCAGCCAGATACCTACGTTCATATTAAGTCCCATCGGTGGGGTCGTGGCCGATAGGTTCAATCGCCATAAGATGCTTGTAGTAACTCAAATATTATCGATGGTGCAGGCGCTTATACTGGCTCTTCTTGCGCTGACGGGCCATATACAGGTCTGGCATATCATAGTTTTAGGCTTTACTCTGGGCTGTATAAATTCATTCGATATCCCCATAAGGCAGTCGTTTCTGGTTGAGATGGTCGAGAAAAAAGAAAATCTGGGTAACGCCATCGCGTTAAATTCACTGATGTTCAATGCCGCCAGACTTATCGGGCCAAGTGTCGCGGGATTGATCATAGCTTTGTTTGGGGAAGGAATATGCTTCCTTGTCAACGGAGCCAGCTTTTTCGCCGTTATCTGGTCGCTTCTTGCCATGAATATTAAGAAGCAGAGGCCGAAGCCTGGGCGGCCCCGCGTCATGAAAGAGCTGAAGGAAGGGTTTAGGTATGCGTTTGGCTTCGAGCCCATAAGATTAATACTAATTATTTTAAGTATCACCAGCATCATGGGTATGGCATATGCGGTACTTATGCCGGTATTTGCCAGGGATATACTAAAAGGCGGCCCGGAGACGCTCGGTTTTCTTATGTCCTCCGGCGGTCTTGGCGCGTTAGCCGCGACGATATATCTTGCGTCCAGGAAATCAATAGTAGGCCTTGGCAGGCTGATCCCGATCTCGACCACGATATTCGCTGTGAGCGTTATGTTATTTGCCCTATCGAAGTCGCTCTGGGTATCGATGATATTGTTATCAATAGGCGGATTTGGTATGATGGTGAATATGGCCGCCTGCAATACGATTCTCCAGACGATATCCGATGATGATAAGCGCGGAAGAGTTATGAGTTTTTACACGATGTCATTTATGGGTATGGCTCCCATAGGTAGCTTGGCTTCCGGTGTGCTGGCAGGGCATATTGGCGTAGTTAACACTCTTATCATAGGAGGAGCGGCCTGTGTCGCAGTCTCGATTTTCTTTGCAAGGAAATTACCTTTAATTAAGAAGCTCATACATCCAATATACAGGAAGATAGGAATAATCTCCGAAATAGCTTCAGGCCTCAATGTTGCCTCAGGACTTATAGCAGGTGAGGAAGAATAGACATTGATAAAATAACAAAGGAAACGGAGCCACGTCTATGAATAGAATAAAGCATTCACATCTCTTTAAGTGTATATCTTTCTTTTTAATCATAACCTTCCTGACCCTCGACATTGCCTACGCTTATCCTCCTGAGCATAATGTCGGGGATTCAACGCTTGCCGTGCCGTCCCTGCTTCAACAACCTCCAATTAATGAACAGCAGGCAAGATTCCAACAGTCTTTTCTCTCACAAAGCGCAATTATTGCATTAGTTTACGCTGTAGGAGAATACTATTTTGGCAATGTTTCCGGAGGCTTAGGCCCGCTTCCGTCCGGCCATCTTTTCGAAGTCATAAGTTCTGATCTCGAAAAGCAGTTAACAGATACCGGAATCACCATCCTCAATATAGTCCCTGTCGAATATATTAAAAATAAGGAATCTCTCGAAAAGCTCAAATTGGCCCTTGACGAAATTGGCTTTGAAGGCAATCTGCCCGATAAAGGAGTAGTCTTTATATTATATGAGAAGGACAATGAGAGATTCCTGATGCAGATTGCAAAGAAACCCCGCGTCTCTGCCGATAACCTTCCCGGTTATGAGTGGTACGACATCTCGGATAAGTATCTGGTGAAGTATGTGCCGGAGGATTATACGGGTACCTCTTCGCAAACCGTTGAGACGCCATCCGCACCCGTTGCGCAAGAATTGACTACCGTTAAAATGAAAGAGTCTCCGAAGGTCACTATAAGCGAACCCATAGCTGAGGTAAGCGCTCAAGAGAAAAAACATACCCCCAACTCTTCAAGTAAATTGCTCTCTTTCAATCCATTTGCCATAACATTTGGCACCATTATGTTCACGGAGGTATTGTCTGCAATAAAAGACCTCATCTTTGCGTATCCGATAATTGTGGGTATTACTGGAGTGGTGGGTGCAGTTGCGCTATTTTTTGCAATCTGGAAGAAATTAGATTCGCTAAATTACAATCTATATAAATTGGGGGGCAATAATGTAGATGCTCGCACAGATGCGGTAAAAGCTTTAAGCAATCATCGTGATAAGACTGTAGTTAGAGCATTGATCAAAGCTTTGGGTGATAATACATGGCGTGTTCGCGCAAAAGCAGCTGCAGCCCTGGGTGGTATTGGCGACTCTGAGGCAGTCCCTGCGCTGATCAATGCGCTGACGGATACAGATTCTGATGTTCGATCATCCGCCGTAAACGCTTTAACTAAAATAGGCTCACCCGCAGTCCCCGCGTTGATTAACCTTTTAAAGGACACAAACTCTGAGTTACGTAAACGCGCTGAGATAATTCTCGGGAAGATGGGTCCCAGTGCCATCCCGGATTTCATAAAAGCACTAGATGATGAAGATTTGTATGTCTCTACGGTCATCATGAATGCTCTTAAAAATATAAGCTTTAGCAACCCATCCGAGGTTATCCGGCCATTAACGGACATATTAGTAAATAGTAAAAATGACTATGCCCGTATACATGCTGTACAAAATATAGGACATATGGATCATATTACACCGGAGGTAATTTTATCACTCACAATGGCATTAAAAGATAGGAATGCCAATGTTCGCAATTACGCTGCGCATATTCTCAAGGATATGCACACAGGGGCAGGGAGCGCCGTACCCGCCCTTATAGAATCAGTACTAACAGATGAAGACCCTGGTGTTCGTATGAGAGCCATAAGAGCCCTCGGGGCAATACAAATGTTCACGCCGGAGGTAGTAGCTGCCATAGTAAAAGCGGTAGAGGATAAGAATGACGATGTCCGTAGGGCCGCCATGGAAGTGTTCGGGAAAATGGGTTCGAAAGCCGTAGCAGCCATGCCTGCCCTAAATGAAGCATTAAAAGATAAAGTCTCAGCTGTTCGCCCACGCGCCAAAATCGCATTGAAAAAGATACAGAGCAATGGAAGCACAACAATGTATTTTTTGAATCCGTTTGCCATCGGATTCAGCGCGATCATACTCACCGATGTATTTTCCGCGTTAATGTATTTCGCTTCCACCCATCCGATAATTACGAGTGTTGTTGGAATATGGAGTGTAGCTGGGGTATTATTCACAATATGGAAGGAAACAGATCCGGTAAACTATAATTTATGGAAATTAAGTAGTAATAATGCAGATACGCGAGTCTCCGCGGCCATAGCTTTGGGCGATCCGAGAAACAGATCTGCTGTTCCGTATTTGACCGGTAGGTTTTATTTTGATGAAAATGACCGCGTCCGCACTGCCTCCGCAGAAGCTCTCAACAGGATTGGATATAACTCCGCTATTTCGGGAGCCGGTTACGCTCAAAAGAAAAAGCAAAAAGCAGAGACGCTCACACCTTCTACTTCTCCACGCCCCGCCGCTTCTAACACAACAAAGCTTTTCGAGATTGTGGCATCCTTACTAAATAGCAGAAGAACTATTTTCATCAATGCCGGGAACGAACTATCCAATTCTCTTATAGCAAAATCGGTTTTAGAAATCAACATTGATATAAGAGCCCTCAATAATGACATGACATCATACGAGATAACGCGGAGGGTGGCTCGAACACTTACTACCGTAAATAGCCTGGAGAAGTATGGTGTTTCGCGGAGTATCGGGGATAAGATAAATTATTTAAAGAGTAATATTGGCCAGATCGAGGCTGATGGTGCTATGGCGGCGTTGATCGTTATGGCCAGAAATGCAAAGAAAGAGAATCAGAAGATTATAATAGGTCTCGAAGCCGACTCTATACCGGGAGTGGATGTAAGGGGAAGCCTTCAGCATGACGCTATCAGCGCTTTGATGAAGGAGATCTGCTCGATAGGGGATGCGCTAAAATCTAAGGGGTTGGATAACGTAGAAATCGTTCGTGGAAGCGGCAGTGATCTGGCCGCTTCTATTATCGATAGAGCAAATATTACGCATACGAGCTTGCGCAACGTAGTGGTTATGGCCTCAATCCAGACGATAACATCCAATAGTTTTTCGGCGCTAAGGGATGCAAAAAGCGGTGAAAAGCCATTTCTGGCAGGCATAGACTGGTCGGAGCTAATAGAATTTTACTCAAGGCATAACGAGTCTATCGAGAAGCAGCTCCGCATAAGGTTTGCAGGGCTTCTATACATGACGTTAGAGCTCGCCGCAGGTAAAGAGCCTCCGCAGGCCTCGGTTATAACCAGTTACAAACGAAATGACAGACTTGTATTTTTTCTACCGAAGGCCGAGTCTGTCGAATATGGAGCATTAAGGAGAATTTACGAGGGCGATAGAAAAGCATTGGAAGCGGCGTAGGAGAGAAATTAAGGATAGTTCATTTTCCTGTTTTCAATTGAATTAACACTCCCGGTGTGATACCTTATACCTCGCCATGAGTTACATAGTATTCGCACGCAAGTACAGACCTAAGAGTTTCGATGAGATAACGGGCCAATCCCATATAACGACCACTCTGAAGAACGCTATCGAGCACTCTAGGGTCGCCCACGCCTATTTATTTGCGGGTCCCCGGGGCGTGGGTAAGACCACTACTGCTAGAATTTTGGCAAAGGCCCTGAATTGCGAAAAGGGCCCGACTCCTAAGCCATGTGGCAAGTGCATATCTTGTAATGAGATAGCCTCCGGGTCGAGCCTCGATATCCTCGAGATAGATGGTGCTTCAAATAGGGGCATCGATGAGATACGGAGCCTGAGGGAAAATTCGAAGTTCACCCCTGTGCGAGGCAAATTCAAAGTCTACATAATAGATGAAGTTCACATGCTATCGAACGAGGCTTTCAATGCGCTCTTAAAGACGCTCGAGGAGCCGCCGCCGCACGTTAAATTCATATTTGCTACGACACACGCGCATAAAGTTCCACCTACGATATTATCCAGATGTCAGAGGTTTGATTTCAGGCGTATCCCTTCATCGGAGATTCTGAAAAATCTTAAGCAGATCGCCAAGGAAGAGAATTTATCCGCCAGCGACGAGGCCTTAGGGCTGATCGTAAAATATAGCGACGGCAGTATGCGTGATGCTCAGGTCGTATTGGACCAGATATCCGCATTTACCAAAGGCGTCCTGGGCGTCGAAGATGTGGCTAAGGTGCTGGGCGTTGTGGATGATGAAATATTTTTCAAACTATCGGAGGCCATGCATAATAAAGATCCGAGATCTGCTCTGAAGATTATCGATTCTCTGGTTAACGATGGCAAAGATGTTATTCAGACGGTGCAGGGGCTTATAGGGCATTTCCGCAATATATCTGTCGCTAAGGTTCTCGCCCAGCCCGGGGCGCTCATCGATGCGGGCAAGGAGAAGATTGCGCGTTACGTGGAAGAGTCCGCAAAATTCTCTACCGAGGAGATGTTATACATAATATACACGCTGTCGAATACCATAGACTTTATGCGTAAGACCGATATGGCGAGGATACCTTTTGAAACAGCGCTCGTAAAGCTGACTTTGAATGCAGGGATAGTGCCTATGGCAGATTTAATTAAGAGGGTGGAGGCTCTGGAGAATGGAGGAGTGAGGGATTTGAAGAGTGTAGATTCTTCCTCCCGGGCCTACGATCCGTTAGTGTCGGAGACAGCCCCCGCCGCTATGCTCAGGGTCCTTCAGAATGACGATGAGAAAGTATTGCCCCAGAATGACGATGAGAAGGTGCAGCCTAAAAATAACACTAAGACGGGAAACTCGCTGGATGGTATTTCAGGCGCCTGGTCTAAAGTGATAAGCAGTATAAGGGCGAAGAAGATTTCCGTTGCTTCATACCTTCAAGAGGGAGAGCCTCTGAACCTGGAGGACAACGTGCTCACCATAGGCTTTGCGAAAGAGTATCAGTTTCATAAAGAAGTCCTGGAGTCGAATGAAAATAGAAAGATAATTGAGAAGGCTATAAGCGAGATGCTCGGACTGAACCTGAGAGTCAGCCTTACCGTCACTGCATCGGGTGACTCGAGCGCGCGTACGTCCAATCAGAAGTTGAAAAATCTAGTCGGTACAGACGTGGGCGATGAAGTCGCCGGCGAAATTGTGAGCGACGACTCAGATCCGATAGTTAAGAAGGCGCTCGAGATGTTCGGTGGTAAGCTGGCGGTTGGTGGAAGCGGCAAAGGGAAAGCGGCATGAACGGTTTTCCTGTATCGATGCGCTGTCTGATAGACGAATTAGCTAAGATGCCGGGAGTGGGGCCGAAAAGCGCGCAGAGACTGGCTTTCTATATACTAAGAGCGTCCAGAGAAGATGCCTCCGCGTTGTCCGGAGCTATATTAAAGGTAAAGGATTCGGTCAGGTTCTGTAAGGTGTGCAATAATTTAAGCGATGAAGAAGACTGCGAGATATGTAAGAGCTCTTTACGCGATAAAGAGACTCTATGTATAGTGGAAGAACCTAATGACATTATTACGATAGAACGTTCGGGTGATTTTAAGGGTATATACCATGTTCTTCTCGGATCGCTATCACCACTGGACGGCATAGGCCCATCCGATATTAAGATAAAAGAACTTCTCGACAGGGTGAAGAAAGAGAAATTTAAAGAGATAATAATAGCTACAGATTTTAACACGGAGGGCGAGGCCACTTCGCTTTATCTGCAAAAAGTGTTAAAGCTCTGCGGCGCTGTAATTACCAGAGTAGCTTACGGGATTCCGGTCGGGGGGGATCTTCAATACGCCGACCAGGCCACAATTTCTAAGGCATTTGAGGGCAGGCGCCAGGTCAATGCGCAAAAAAGCATTTGACCTTATCGGATGTTTCGGGTATAATGACAAAACTTATCCGATATGGAAGCTATATTTGACAGATTAATTTTTACTGTTAGTAATGTCGGAACATAAAAAGGAGGCTCGTTATGGGAGTTATCGAGGCTATTAAAAAAGGTTTTGGCGTTACCGCCAAAGGCATGAGTCTTGTGGCGGTCCTGTTCGTGTTTAACCTTTTAGGTAATCTGGCTACACTTCCGTTTGCCCCTACCCCGGGTTCGGCCGTAACAGCTCAGGCAACTCTGCCTTTATTGGCCATAAGCCTCGTATTCATTTTGATTAGTATTTTTATACAGGGCGGTTCACTCGGCCTTGTCAGAGACATAATAAAGGAAGGCAGTATGAAGCTTTCCGCTCTTATGCAATATGGAACGAAGTATTACGTCCGCCTATTCATTCTCGGATTGATTATATTGTTGTTCGTGGCGGTGGTTGCGCTTCTGGCGGCTCTTACCATAGGTCTCACAGCCCCACTAAACAGCGCCGTGGTATCGGGGACAGCGATCGTAGCGGTTTTGGCTATAACGATAGCGCTTGCGCTGTACTTCTTTATTCCTTTTATCCTGTCACCATATGCCATCGTATGCGATGAGTTAAGCCCCATAGAGGCGCTTAAGAAAGGTATCGCAGTAGGAAGAAACCCGTTCTCGAGGGTATTTACACTTCTTCTTCTTGTGGTTCTGCTAGTCCTGATCGCGCTTGGCGTGGGTTTCCTTATTGGTTTACTTGTGGGACTTGTGTCGGTAGTTATTCCGACAGGTGCCGCGAAGATGTTAATGCTGGTAGTCTCGAGTATTGTAAATAGCTACCTGGGCGTGGTCGCTACGGCTGCTTTCATGGCTTATTATCTGGCCAAAAAGGATAGCCCGGCAAAAGCGGCAAGCAGTATATAATTAATAGTAAGCGGTAGATTGAAGCATATATAAGAATTAGATTGGAAAGATGAAAGATTTTACAGAAATTCGTTGGCATGGCAGAGGCGGCCAAGGAGCAAAGACGGCCGCTCTCTTGCTTGCAGATGCTGCTTTGGCATCAGGTAAATACATACAGGCGTTCCCCGAGTATGGTCCCGAAAGGATGGGGGCCCCGGTAGCTTCATTTAATAGGATATCATCCTCCCAGATAAGCCTGCACTCCGGAGTTACAAGCCCTAACATAGTAATAGTCCTGGATCCCACTCTTATGGACAGCGTAGACGTTACCGAAGGCATGACCTCCGGCGGAACTCTCCTAGTTAACATAGAGAAGACGCCCGTTGAGGTCAGAGCTCAGTTTGGGATCGACGCAGGAATAAAGATCGCCACAGTCGATGCGTCTAAAATATCCACCGAGACGATAGGCAGGGATATCCCGAACACGCCGATGCTCGGAGCTCTTATTAAAGCCACAGGTATTCTGGATTTTAAAGAGATGATAGATGACACTAAGAAGAAGCTCGAGAAGAAATTTAGGACGAAGCCGGAAGTGATAGCGGGTAATTTAAAAGCTATCGAGCGTGCGTATAGCGAGGTAAAGATATAAATGGCCATTCAGAATAAAGCTAAGAAGCCGGGTTGGAAAGAACTGCCGGAAGGTGATCTCATAATAGGCGGCGGTACCGCGCTTGAGTTTAAGACAGGCGACTGGAGATCAAAGAGACCCATCTTCCTGAAAGATAAATGCATACATTGCCTTACATGCTGGGCGTATTGTCCCGATGCAGCCATAATAACTCAGGATGGTAAAGTAGTCGGATACGATTACGAACATTGTAAGGGTTGCGGCATCTGTTATCATGAATGTCCGGTGAAGGGCAAGGCGATAATGATGGTTTCCGAAAAAGAAGCTAAAGCTAACGAAAAGAAATAATTATGGCGAACGAGAAGATAGTAGCAAGAACCGGTAATGAGGCGATGGCAGAAGCCATGCGCCAGATCAATCCCGATGTCGTTGCGGCATATCCTATAACACCGGCTACTGAGGTTGTGCAGATATTCGCGGGCTACGTAGCGGATGGTATTGTAGATACGGAGTTTGTTCCGGTAGAGAGTGAGCATTCGGCCATGTCTGCGTGCATAGGGTCCTCAGCCGCCGGCGGCAGGACGATGACAGGCACTTCCAGCCAGGGTCTGGCGCTTATGGCAGAGATGCTATATATAGCCGCAGGCTTAAGGCTTCCGATAGTTATGGCCGATGTTAATAGAGCGCTTTCGAGTCCCATAAACATCCACTGCGATCATTCGGATACGATGATGGTCAGAGATGCGGGTTGGATACAGATATTTTCCGAAAATTGCCAGGAGGCGTATGACAATATGCTGCAGGCGGTCAGGATAGCCGAGACGGCAAAGCTTCCTGTAGTCGTCACGACCGATGGTTTTATTATAAGCCACGGCATGGAGAGACTGGAGATACTTTCGGACGAGGATGCCAAGAATTTTGTCGGGGAATATAAGCCGGAAAACTATCTTTTGAACTTTGACAAGCCTATAACTGTAGGAGCTCTGGATCTGACTGATTACTATTTTGAGCATAAGCGCCAGCAGGTCGAAGCTATTAAGGATTCTAAGAAGGTTATACTGGATGTGGCCAAGGAATTCGGCACAAAATACGGCCGCACATACGGATTATTTGAACAATATAAGATGGACGACGCTCAGATCGCCATAGTTGCTATGGGATCCACGGCCGGTACCACTAAGGTGGTGGTCGATGAGCTTAGGAAGAACGGTGTAAAGGCGGGGCTTATTAAACCCAGAGTATTCAGGCCATTTCCAAAGGAAGAGTTGGCTGAGGCGCTTAAGAATGTGAAAGCGATCGCCGTTATGGATAGGTCTGATTCGATGAACGCTCAGGAAGGTCCGCTGTGCGTCGAAGTTAAAGCCGCCTTATTTGATGCCGACATCAAAGTCCCGGTCCTAAATTACATTTATGGCCTCGGTGGACGTGAAATTAAATTAGAAGATATAAATTTTGTATACAACGAACTTACGGATGCAGTAAGCGGGAAGTCGAAGAACAGAATATCTTATTTAGGTGTAAGGGAATAAAATGGCAAATCTAAAAGATCTATCGAAGCAGAAGGCTCTATTTACGGGTGGACATCGCGCGTGCGCAGGGTGCGGCGCGGCTATAGTGGCGCGCCAAGTTTTAATGGCAGCAGGCCCGAACACCGTGGTGGCGAGCGCTACCGGTTGTCTGGAAGTAGTATCGACAATATTCCCATTTACCGCCTGGAATACGCCGTTTGTCCATAGCGCATTTGAGAATGCGGCCGCATCTATTAGCGGAGTGGAGTCGCTGTATAAATCTTGGGTGCGCCAGGGTAAATATAGTAAGAAGATTAATTTTATCGCATTCGGCGGGGATGGCGGCACATATGATATTGGATTGCAGTCGCTCTCGGGAGCGATGGAGAGAGGCCATAATATACTGTATGTATGTTACAACAATGAAGCATATATGAATACGGGTGTACAAAGGTCAGGAGCCACCCCTAAAGGCGCTGACACAACGACGGCTCCGGTGGGTAAAATCAAAAAGGGTAAAGAGCAATACAGGAAGGATCTCACCGAGATCATAGCCGCTCATAGAGTACCCTATGTGGCCCAATCTGTGGTCGGTAATTGGAGGGATCTTACCTCTAAAGTTGAGAAGGCGCTTTCTATAGATGGCCCTAAGTTTATTAATGTATTTCAGCCATGCAGACTGGGTTGGGGGTATGATCCGGAGATGACATGCGAGATGGGTAGGATATCTGTCGATACATGCGTATGGCCGCTATACGAAGTGGTGAACGGTCAATATAAAGTTTCGAAGCCGAAAGAGAAGAAGCCGGTCTACGAATGGCTGAAGCTCCAGAGTCGTTTCAGGCATATATTGAAGCCGGAAAATAAACCGTTACTGGATGATATACAGGCCGCTACTGATAAGAATTGGGAAATGCTTCTGAAGAAAGAGTCGTTCACAGCACCTGCAGTTGAAATAAAACAAGCCTAGGCCCTGCGATAAGCGCAACTCTTCATACTACATATAACACACTGAGATTTCTTTTTGAAAAACAGGTCTCTGGGCCCTATGCCTATTACCCCTGAGATGGACTTCGTGGGCTTCATCATACAACTCTTATTTAGCCGTACGCCTGCTTTTGAGAAATCCAACAGTGCATTTAATTTTACCTGCTCCTCAATGGGCCAATCACAGTAACCGGGGCTGAAACGCATCGATACGCTCTGGCCTTTCGATTCATATTCTGCGCGTAGCGCGCGCTCCAGGTTTTCCGCAAGCGATTCTACGGCAAACGAGCCTATCCTGTCGAGAAGGTATCCGGACAGGCTATCGGCTTTTTTCATGAGCGCCGACGCTTTATTCTCGATAGCGGGTCCTAAAGTCACGATGAAGAGATGCACATGCGTTGAGCCTCTTAAATGTGATGCGAGGGTGGAACCGGTAAGTCTTTCACCTTCTACAATATTTATAGCGCTTTCTCCAAAGGACATAATCATCTTCTTCATGGCGGCTATTTCCGGTGAAGCCAATTTCTTAGCGGCTTCAATCGAATTGCAAAGAGATTTTGCTATCGCGTTTTGACTGCCTGCAGGTATCCTTTCTTTTTTCTCAAGGATATCTTTCACCCAGTCCCAATCTATACCGATATTTGCGTTGTTCATATGTGGTTTTATTATACCAAATCTTGACAAACATTGCCATATTAGGTATTCTGACTGGATAGCCTATGCCGACAGACGTATTGAAAAATATTTACAATGTTGTATATCAGGCCACCGTTAAGCATAAAAATAAGGTGGCGGTGATACTGGCTGTTATCGTGACGGCATTCATACTTATCTCCTACCATACCAGTTTTCTCGAAAGACTGGAATTGCTCACATTGGATTACCGCTTTCATGTAAGACCCGGTCAGGTTAGATCTTCCGACGTAGTCTTCATAGATATGGCCGAGGATAGTATAAATGTTATCGGCCGTTGGCCATGGCCGAGAAAATGGCACGCAGCACTTATAAAGATACTCTCATCGTATAAACCTAAGGCTATAGCATTCGATGTCGTCTTCTCTGAGACACAGGATCAGATGGATGATACTGCGCTCGACGAGGCTATTAGGCAGTCCGGCGTTGTCTATATGCCGTCCGTGTATGATATAGATATAGAGCATAGTCCCACGTTCTACAGAGGAGAGGGCGTCGAGGCCATTCATGAACCGTTGGCTATTTTTAAGAATGTTATAAAAGGTACGGGCCACATAAATGCTGTACCTGACTCGGACGGTATATTACGAAGGGCGCCGCCTGTAATCGCATTGAACGGACATATTACCTATCAGTTGGGAATAAGGGTAGGTGCCGATCTTCTGGGTGTCAGTCCGGATGGCATATCGTTTGACCCGGGAAGACACAACCTATCGTTAAGGCTTGTTAATGGCAAGATTGAGAACGTGCCTCTGGATAGGAATAATCAGCTAATCATTAACTGGGTTGGGAAATGGGGTAAAGATTTTAAACACTACTCCTACATTGATGTCATAAAAAGCTACGCTGCTATTCAGGAGGGTGACAAGCCGATCATAGACCTGAATGAGTTCAGGGATAAGATATGCATAATAGGGCTCACCGCCATAGGATTGATAGATATCAAGCCGATCCCGATAGACAGCACCTATCCTGCAGTCGGTACAAATGCGATGGTGATATCGAGTATATTAACAGGAAACTTTGTGCGGGAAGCGCCCGAATGGGTCAACATTCTTATTTTGATAATCATATCTATGGTAGCTACTACTGCATTATGCAATTTAAGATTATTAAGCGGAGTAATTATAGCGGTAGCGGCCATAATATTGTACATGCTGTTTTCTATAATACTCTTTATAGTATTCAATATTTCGGTAATTACGTTCTACCCAATGCTGGCCGTTGCTTTCGCTTATGTGCTGACCGCATCTTATACGCAACTACTGCAATCGATAGAGAGGGCCAATCTATTTAAGCAGGCAACTAGAGACGGATTAACGCAATTATACAACGTAAGGCATTTCAACCTATTGTTTGAGGCGGAATTCAGAAACGTATCTACGCTTAAATTCCGTACGCTTTCTATAATAATGTGTGATATTGATAATTTTAAACGTGTAAACGATACATATGGCCATCAAGCCGGTGATACAATTCTGCGTGAGATCGCCGCTGTTATCCAGTCTAAATGCAGGCATATGGACGTTGCTGGCAGATATGGCGGAGAAGAGTTCATCATAATGCTGAGTGGCGCCAATGCCGTGGATGCCGCGGCCCTGGCGGATAAAATCAGGATAGCTGTGTCGGAGAAGAAATTTAAGTTCGGCGACGCTGTCTATTCGACCACGATAAGTTTAGGAGTCGCAGAGTATTATAAGGAGAAGGTTAAGAATGAGCTCATCGAGAGAGCTGATAAGGCATTATATGAATCTAAGCATACAGGCAAAAATAAAGTAAGCGTTAGTCCGATCGAAATAAACTAAATAAGCCATTTACGTTATTATTTGTTCCCACCCTGAAGGACCCAATAATCGGTATTTCCCTTATACTTCATCAGATATAGCCGGCGGTTTACATTCGGAGCCCCGTCAAGCATGCGCGCATAGAAGTCGTCGTAAAACTCGGGCGATTCCAGATAATAACCGTGGCCGTAAGAGGCTTGATTGATAGGGGTGACGTCGATCAATGTTATTCTGTCGGGTGCCAGAGACTTTAAATATAGCATATCCTTAGCTCCATCCATCTGGTCTTGTTTTTTTGACGACTGGCGTCCGAGTTTGTGTTCACCTGTTATGAAAGCGCTCATTAGAAGGGCATCGTCATTTGATGACACATAAGTAGTGAGTTTCTTTGAAAGAGCTGAGATCTCATCTTTAAACTTCTCATCAAACTCCTTTTGTCCCACATCCGGCGCTGCAAAGACGACATGATCTATCTCGGTCTCAGGATCCGCCAGGCTCGGGATATCATACATATAATCGAAGGCATCGCAGACCACCTGGCAACCGAGACTCGACGCATTTATCCATAATTTTTCATATTTGACTTTATCAATGATATCGGCAAGCAGCTTTCCCAGATGTGGTCCCGATTCCTTGGCGTAGTCGCGGGCTTTTAAGTAACCTTCGATATCGACGTTTTGATCGCCGGGCCAGTCGAATAACAGCACCGGTGTATTGATGTCCAGTATATATGTGAAATACGACGCCTTTATTGCTGTGGCCTCGAAATTATCTTTATACCCGAATACGAGGATCATTAGAGACTTATGAGGCGAGGCCTGAACTGCCTCCGATAATTTTTTTATGAATGTGTCATTATCCAGCGTGCCGACGTCCTGCACGCCTATTATGCCATGCCGCTTTAGTTTGTTAGGAAGCATCGTCCCTATCCTTATGCCCGGATCGATCTTCACATCCAGCTGTCCATAAGTCATTTCTTTGGCAATTTTTTTTCCAAATTCGGGCGATGATGAGGCTTGGCCCAAAATTTCCCTGTCTGTGGCATAAAAGATATCGATCACCCTGTAACTGCCATCGGTCTTATATGGAATGCGCTTATAGAGGTTGTCAAAATAATTTCTCGCGCCCCGAACGGGCAGGGATGAACATCCGGATGATAGTAGAATAATTCCTACTGCGATGGTGACGAACTTAATTTTGAAATTTAGAGTTTTCATAATCTTTATATTATATAATAGAATACTACGCCAGTGTTTTAAAAAACCAATCAATGATAAGTTTTTTCATCTCTTCCGGATGATATTGAATAAGCCTTTCAGCGTGAAGCCCGCCTTTTATTACCGTGAGATCTTTTTTACCGTGGGCGGCTTTATATAACACCTTAGAGTGACAATCCTTTACCACCCAATCGTTATCACCATGTATGAAGAGCGTCGATGTATTCTTTATGCGGCCGATCGCTTCTACGGGATCTACCTTCGGAAGAAATATGTTTCCGATTCTCGCGCCTTTTCCTTCCCAGCCGCATTCAATATTTTCCCTAAGATCAGATAGCATTCCAGGCTCCCAGAAGTGGAAATTAATCATGCTTACCTTCGATGGACAGCTTATCAGAACCATGCTTTCGATATCGTCTCGCGATGAAGCCGTTATTATCGCTGTGGCTGCGCCAAGGGAGAAGGCAACTATGCCTATATGTTTATAACCCCTGTACTTCGCATAATTTAAGACTGCTTCCAGATCGAGGTGTTCTTTGGCCGTCCACGTGAAGCTTCCGCTGCTATTTCCATGCCCCCTAAAGTCAAAAATAATGACATCATAAGTTGTGGATAGAATATCCACGGTCTTACGCAGCCAGCGATTATTTTTGCTATTGTAAAAACCGGGGCAGATTATAATGGCAGAGTCAGATTCTTTAGCGAAATGAGTATAGGAGATATTGATATTATCTGATGTGCGCAGAGTGCCCGATTCGATGCCGGCATTGGCCGCGGTTGCAGGATCACCGGTCAGGGTCATCCATAATAATAATGCGGGAAATATTTTGAAGAGATGTCTATTCATTCGGCTATTTCGGATTTTACCTTAAATGATGTGTCAGAGCAACAGGTTTCGATGGGGTGGGGTGGGAGGGAAGATGGGCGAGTTAGTGTAAGATTTAGTGGGGTGCTTAGAAGAGAGAAATAATAGTAGCGGTCGTTTCTTTCTTTTTGGTTCTTTTTCTTTCTTTGTGAATAGTGTGAATATGTGGATAAAAGGCTTGTTTATAAAAATAAAAAAGTGT
>CAIMPC010000025.1 GCA_903843285.1 Candidatus Omnitrophota bacterium | reverse complement strand
ATGTGGAAGTATTCCAATAATCAGTGGAATCAGATCTCTTTCTTAAACGCCGACTCATTCGCACTATCACCTCTCAATAACAACACCTACGACATAATAGCTGACTTCGGCCCTTGCGGCATGTGGAAGCATTCCAATAATAAGTGGAATCAGATCTCTTTCTTAAACGCCGACTCATTTACACTTACACCTCTCAATAATAACACCTATGAGATAATCGGTGATTTCGGTTCTAATGGTATGTACAGATACACTAATAATAAGTGGAATCTTTTATCTTATTTAAACGCCGACTCATTCACGCTATCACCGCTTAATAACAACACCTACGACATCATAGCCGACTTTGGTTCCAGCGGCATGTGGAAGTACACTAATAATAAGTGGAATCTCTTATCTTACCTGAATGCCGACTCATTCACACTGACACCTCTCAATAATAACACCTATGACATAATAGGTGACTTCGCTTCTAATGGCATGTGGAAATACACCAATAATAAGTGGAATCAAATCTCTTTCTTAAACGCCGACTCATTCACATTAACACCTCTTAGTAATGGCACCTATGAGATAATCGGTGATTTCGGTTCCAGCGGCATGTACAAATACACCAATAATAAGTGGAATCTTTTATCATATTTAAACGCCGACTCATGCACTATCTCCGATACTACTTATAGAGTATCCTCTAAGACCCTCACCACACCAGACTCGATCGGTAACATCTACTATCACTACATCGACGAGAACTGGAATAATCAGGGCTACGGCAGGGTAGACCAATCCAGGTTATCTACCGCTATTAACAATGAACTATCACATACATACAGCTACTACGCAGACTCCACAGGAAGACTTCAGACTAAGAATAGCTACTCAGATGTTAACTTCACCACTCTGGTAGCCACATATACCTACACCAATGACGTGAATAATCGCCTATCATCCAAAACCCTCGCCACCCCAGACGCCTTAGGTATGAGCTACTACCACTATCTTAATGAGAACTGGAATAATCAGGGTTACGGCAGGGTAGACCAGTCTAAGAGATCTACAGCTCTTGACGGCGAGCTATCATTCACATGCGCATACTACTTAGACTCGACAGGAAGACTTCAAGGAAAGAAGAGCTACTCGGATGCTAACTTCACCACTCTGGTAGCCACATACACCTACACCAATGATGCATCTAACCTTATCTATGTTAAGCCTGCGGTTCAGAAAGAACAGCAAGCGGGCGTTGTTACGGCTAATATCGTGAAGTCGGCACAGACGCCTGAACAGCAAGCCCCCTTTTTGAGCAGTGTAATAACAAACTATAATTTCCAGAATCCGTACATACTGTCTGCGCCGGACGTTAACGCTATAAACTACGCTTATGCCAGAGGAGGCAATTCCGTGGTTCTTAGCGGTGTAACCATTAACTTTACTAAGCAGGACGGCAAACGTCTCACCGCAGATGAGTTGAGCATGGTGATCAATTCCTTGAAGACAATGCCGGGCACTCAAGGTGCGGTATATTGGAAGACATGGGAAAGTGTCCAGGTGGTCAATGGGCAATACTACTGGACAAATGCCCCATCCGGCCAGAGACAAATGAACGCCGTAGATATTCAGTTGTATTTAAAATGGAAGAGCGCTGTAAAGAAATAGCAAGTAGTAATAATTATAATAAAAATAGGCGATAGACATTATCTCGCACAAATGTCAGTCGTCTATTTTTTATAAATGAAAAAATAGTTTTATTGTAATGGGACTGTTGCGAAATGCCAAATTCCATGTCATTCTGAGCGAAGCCCAAAGGGCGAAGTGAAGAATCTAGACGGTAAATAGATTCTTCGGTCGGCCGATGGCCTCCCTCAGAATGACGGAAGTTGCATTTCGCAATAGTCCCGTAATATAGCCAGCCGCCATATAATCGTATCGGGCAATATACCGTATGATATTAATTACGGAGTAGCGTTGCCAATACTATTATTCGATGGTATAACTTAGATAATGAATTTGGGGCATCAGTACCGTCTATTAATATGTGGATGTGGCGGATTATATAAATATTAAGAAGAATATTTCATATGATGATACGTTTGGTAATAATTGCAGTCCTTATAATATCAGGGGCGTGTATTATGTCTTATGCCGATGAAGAACAGGATAAACCTAAAGCCCAGGGGTGGGATATGGTATCGGATACGGTTGCTACGACGTTCAACAAGGCAAACGCACTTTTATCCGGAAATCTGGATCTTCGGATGTCGGTTCATAAGCCGGCAAATACGGAAGAGTTCACCAGAAACGCCATTGGACAGAAGGTGCCAAAAAATACTTCTGTTAAATCTGCCGGATCATTGCATAATGATGAGCCGTTATGAAACCATACCGGTAAAGATTCTTTGAGGTTAGCGTTTTATGTGGTAACATATTCTGGATAGTGTTGATTCGTATTAATAAATAAAGGGAGGATGTAATGCCAAAAAAATATACACGTAAGATGAAGGCGCGCGATATGAGGAAAAGAAAGCGAAGGGCTAGGAAAAAATAGAGGAGGGTTCGAGTATGGGTAGGAGTATTCGTACTTTGGCTTTAGCGATTCTGTTTACTTCATGCGTGGCGTTATGCGGTGTGTCCATGGCCGGGCCGATAAATAACGCGCAGCAGTTTCAGGAGAAGGCCGTTAAGTCGGCACTGCAGACCTCAGGGAACAGAAACCTCGACCACAATAGCCCCGGCATAAAATGGACGGATAAGACGAAGGCCGAGAAACATGATGCCGATAAACGGGATATTTATAGTTTTGTAAATGTTTCAGTGGGCGAACCTACAAAATAATATCCAGAAGATCTAATAAAAAAATACCCGGGCGATGATACCCGGGTATTTTACTGTATAATAATTATTTAATCGGTATTTATTTAAGGATATCTTTTATTTCGGGAGGAAGACGCTCACTCTTCTTTATGAACGCCACTCCGACGTTGTATTTACCGTCCTCGGTCGATTCGAGCCTAACTACCTTGCCTATTAGCTTATCATCGACCGTCATAGCATTTTTTTCGATCTCCCGGCAGATGCTGGTGGTGCGGTAATCGAGATTAAGTTCGAGTACGCTCGATATCTCCGGCAGGATATCGCTCTTAAATAATATTCCGGATGCGCTCAAGTTTTGTGATATACCGCTAACCATATCAGGCTTCGAGCCCCCCTGTTTTGGTGACAGAAGTATTCTGAATGTTATAGGCTTATCACAGCTGTAACGAAAAAATTCCCTCTTATCTTCACGATCCATATTATTCAGCGCTCCTTTCCTGATGAATATATACCATGAATACTCCGAAATGGCAATGCAAAATCGCTTTTAGATTCTGCTTGATATAAAGTCCGACAGGTAATATCATAATACATAACATGGGAGGGAGTATGGAAAATAGAAAATTGATGTATAGTTGTATAGCGGTATTTTTGGTAAGCCTGGTTATCTGCGTATCATCTCCGGCACAAAGAGCGATAGAAAATGCCGATCAGTTCGCAGAGAAGGCGGTAGAGCAAGCCGAGGACGGAAATGTCAGGGCGCCGTCAAATTCTAACGCCCAGATCGAGTGGGATGATACCAAGGTTTCTGGCGGTCCTCAAGCTCACGAGTCCCAGCAGGATCAGTAGTATTAACAGATGAATAAAGCAAATCTGTTTGCAACGATAGCGGGAATATGTACGACCGTATCTTTTTTGCCGCAGGTAGTTAAGGTGTACCGCACTAAGCACACTAAGGACCTGTCGCTACCTATGTACGTAATATTTGTGTGCGGAGTTCTCCTGTGGTTTATATACGGAATTTTTATAAGTAGCTGGCCCGTAATAATCGCAAATGGTGTTACGTTTGTATTGGCAAGCTATATTCTGGCCATGAAACTAAGGTATAAATAGAGCTAAAATAGACAAATTACCGACCCGCATATTAGCTTGACTTTTGGGCTATCTGCCTTATAATATCCTGATGTAATAATAAAAAGCGAAACCAACTAAAAAAGTGGAAGTGGAGGAATGAGATGAGCGGACATTCAAAATGGGCGACGATTAAGCATAAAAAGGCGGCAACTGACGCAAAGCGCGGATCGCTCTTTACAAAATTAATAAAAGAAATAACTATAGCGGCCAGATCCGGAGGTAAGCCTGAAGCCAATCCAAGGCTGAGGGTAGCTATAGAGCGCGCAAAAGAAGCGAGTATGCCGTCCGATAACATAGATCGTGCGGTTAAGAAGGGTACGGGTGAACTGGAGGGCGTAAGTTACGAGGATATAACGCTGGAAGGTTACGGCCCCGGTGGCGTGGCAATATTTATCGAAGGTGTAAGCGATAATAAGAACCGAACCACAAGCGAGATCAGGACCATATTTTCTAAGCGAGGCAGTAATATGGCCGGGGCCGGCTCGGTGAGCTGGATGTTCGAAAAGAAAGGCTACTTTGTAATAAACAAAAATACGATCGATGAGGACAAGCTGATGGGTATAGCCCTCGATGCTGGGGCGGAAGATTTGGTCGTAGAAGATGAAAATTTTGCGGTCAAGACCGCCCCTGTCGACTTCTTTAAGGTAAAGAAGGCCCTTGAGGATAATAAGATAGCGGTGGAAGATGCCGAGATTACATTATTGCCTAAGTCGACCGTGAAAGTGGAAGGCGATGATGCTAAGAAGGTTCTGGATCTCGTAGATGCTCTGGAAGATCACGAAGACGTACAGCATGTCTACGCTAATTTTGATATACCGGATGATCTGATAAAGGAATAATGAGAATACTCGGAGTGGACCCGGGGTTAGGTACCACAGGATACGGCGTAATAGATGGCGATAGTTTTCGGGTGATCGAAGCGGGTATAATAAAGACCAAATCTAAGACGCCGGTTCAGGAGCGAATTACGAAGATATTTAATGAGATATCGGAGATAATTGAAGAACATCGTCCCGAGGTTTTGGTTCTGGAAAAGATATATTCACATTACAAGCATCCTACTACCGCAATATTGATGGCTCACGCGCGCGCAATGGCGTGCCTTGTCTGCGGCAAATTTGATGTCAAATTGGTCAATTATCCATCCACGAGGATCAAAAAAGTAATAACAGGCAATGGGCATGCATCTAAAGTACAGGTCCAGCGCATGGTTCAGGGGCTATTGAAATTAAAGCGCTTACCGGAGCCAGTCGATGTTAGCGATGCTCTGGCAATGGCTATAACTTACTGCTATTCAAAAGACGATTTGATGAAGGCTCGGACATGATAGCATACATATCGGGGAAGATACGGAAGAAGAAACAGCTTAGCGTCATAGTTGACGCAGGCGCAGGCATATCCTACGAAGTGATGATGCCCGCGGCAGTAATTAAGGGGATAGATAAAGCCGTGGGTGAGGACGGAAATATTACCATAACCACCTATCACTATTATCAGATGGACCCGTCTAAGGCCGTGCCGGTGCTCGTAGGATTTTTAAATGAAATCGAAAAGGAATTCTTTGAACATTTTATTTCGGTATCCGGCGTTGGCCCTAAGGCCGCCTGCAGGGCGCTCGTCAGGCCGTTCTCGATGATCGCCTCCGCTATAGACAGCGGCGATATAGCGACATTGAAGACGATGCCGGGAATCGGTGAGCAGAAGGCGCGCGAAATCATCGCTAAATTGCAGGGCAAAGTAGGGAAATTCGGGCTTATTCAGGATGCATCTTCAGAGGATCTTACCGAGCTGAAAGAGGACATAAAAGACGAGGCAGTGAATCTTTTGGTGCAGTTGCAGTATAAGAGGAATGAGGCGCGCGATATGGTTGATTTAGCCATTAAGCGTAATCCAAAGGCCTCGAACTGCGAAGAGATATTGAACGAGGTTTATAAGGGGTCCAAAGTAAGGTTGAATATAAAATGACAAGCCCTAAGGATATGCCAAAGCAAGGCAGGGATAAGATAGATTTGGAACAAGATCTTAGCGGTTTGAAGAAACCGTCCGGAAGGGATGCGGCGTTTATAGTAAGCGAGACGGAAGAAGATGCGATAGTAAATATATCGCTCCGCCCTTCAAAGATAAAAGAATTCATAGGCCAGAGCGGCGTCGTCGATAATCTTAAGGTCTCTCTCGATGCCGCTAAAAAGCGCGGCGAACCCATGGAACATACACTGCTCTCAGGCCCTCCGGGATTGGGCAAGACATCGCTTGCCAATATTATCGCCCATGAGATGGGCACGCGCATAACTACTACCAGCGGTCCGGCAATAGCGCGTCCGGGAGACCTGGTAGGCATACTCACAAATTTAGAGGCCGGCGACATCCTGTTCATAGATGAGATACACCGGCTGTCTACTACGGTAGAAGAGTATATATATCCGGCGATGGAAAATTACGAGATCGACGTGATAATGGATAAAGGGCCGTATGCGAAGACTTATAAATTCAATTTAAAACCGTTTACTCTGATTGGCGCTACGACACGCTCCGGACTATTGACAGCGCCGATGAGATCGCGTTTTGGGATATTATATCACCTGGAGTTCTATGACGTGGCGGATCTGGTGACGATCATAACTCGCTCTGCGAAGATATTAAATATACCGATGGAGGAGTCCGCGGCTTTAGAGATAGCCCGCCGCGCCAGAGGAACTCCGCGTGTGGCGAACAGGCTCCTGCGTCGCGTGCGTGACTGGGTACAGGTGAAGAAGGACGGCAGAATTACTAAGGATTTCACCGAGGAAGCTCTTAAGGCGCACGGGATAGATAGCATGGGTCTCGATAACGTCGACAGAAAAGTGATAAGCGTTATGCACGAGTCGTTCGGCGGAGGACCTGTCGGAATAGAATCGATAGCCGCAACGATGAATGAGGAACCTGACACCATAGTCGATGTCGTGGAGCCTTTTCTGCTGAAGATAGGTTTTCTGAAAAGGACGCCGCGCGGAAGAGAGCTTACTAAGCCGGCATATGCTCACATGGGAATCTCGAATAGCTCGTTTGCCGAAAAGAAATTACTTTGAAAACAGATTTTAACGGTATTGACTAATGAATATTTTGCTTCACATCTGCTGTGCGCCTTGCTCGATCTATCCGATAGAATCTATAGAGGCCAAGGGGCATCGTATCGCCGGATATTATTACAATCCCAATATTCATCCTTACTCGGAATATCTTAAGCGCAAGGAGGAGGCCGATAAATATTCTAAAGAGGTTGGTATAAATTTGATGGCCGGGGAGTATGACCTGGAAAAATATTTCCAATTTGTAAATTATAACGAAAAACCTGAGAACAGATGCCCGATGTGCTGGTGGATGAGGCTTGAAGAGAGCGCGAAGTTTGCCAAAGAGAACGGTTTCGAGGCTTTCACGACCACTCTTCTGGGAAGCCCATACCAGGATCACGATGTTATAAAAAATATAGCCGAAGATGTTGCGCAGAAGGCCGGGATCAAATTCTATTATGAAGACTTCAGGCCCGGATTTAAAAAGGCGCTTGGAGAAGCAAAGTCTAAAGCAATATATTGCCAGAACTATTGCGGCTGTATATTCTCGGAAAAAGAGAGACTCGAGAAGAAGGCGTCCGCCCACGGCAAGGAAAAGAAGAAATGACGAAAGTGCTCAGGTCGATGGTTTTATGCTGTTTGATCATGTCGATGTTCGGTTTCCGCGCATTAGCGCTTGATGCCGGCACTACGGAGCCTGTTATTATTCGCGTCTGTATAATGGACGATAAAGAGTCTATATACATATCGGTCAAGGATACATATAAGATCCTCGCCCTTAATTCCGACAGGGTATTGATGAGCGGTCCAAGGCTTGCAACTACGGTATCGGGCACAAAGGATGGAGTTATGCTCGGAGCGAAAGAATTAAAGATGGGCGGTATAAAGATTAAGGCCGAGGGTAAGGCCAGGATATACGTTGGCGGCAGGCTTTTTAGGGGAGATGTGGATATAGTAAGAAAAGATAACGGTAAATTGATATTGGTAAACGATATAAGCCTGGATGATTACCTTTACGGGGTGCTATATCATGAAGTTTCGCATCGTTGGCCCATGGAGGTGTTGAAGGCCCAGGCGATAGCTGCCAGATCTTTTGCTCTCTATCAGGCCAGGCAGAATAAGATGCAGCCATACGACCTGCGCAGCGATATATACTCGCAGGTGTACGGAGGCAGTACATCTGAGAGATGGTCGACTACGATGGCCGTGAATGTAACAAAGGGGAAGGTGCTGGTGTATAACGGAGATCTGTTGCCGGCATATTATCACGCGACCTGCGCCGGCCATACGGAAAACGGTTACAACCTGTGGAGCGTCAATATGCCGCCGCTTCGCGGGGTCGAGTGCAGTTTTTGCGCGCGATCACCCCACTATAAATGGACTAAGGAGATGCCTCTCTGGTCGCTGGAGCGGAAGTTATCCGAGAGCGGTTATAAGATAGGCAAAATCGTATCGGTAAATATTATGTCAAAAAATCAGTCAGGCCGTGTAGATAAGATGGAGATAAAAGATAACGCCGGCGTCTCGATCATTCTGACCGGAAAAGATTTTCGGCAGTTGATAGGTCCGAACGATCTGCGGAGCACCAAATTTGATATATCGGTGAAGTTTGGAAGCCTTATCATAGATGGCCGGGGATGGGGACACGGAGTAGGGATGTGCCAGTGGGGAGCTTTCGGCATGGCCTCTCAGGGGAAAAAAGCCGAAGAGATCCTGAAATATTATTATCCCGGCGCAGAGGTAGCGACTATAGATTCTATTAAGAATAAGCTGTAGCCTTAGTGAAACTCTCCCGCATCATCCTATCCGTCTCAATAATAATCCTGATAATCCTCGGCTTCACCGCGTGGAAGTTAAAACATACAACCGAAAGACTGAAGACCAGTAGTAGCGCGGCCATCTCTTATGAGAAAGCAGGAATGCACGAGGAGGCCGCAGATCTTTATTGCCGCATGCTGGAGCGGGATCCTGATAATCCCGGCATCTACGTGAACCTTGCCGCGATACAGGTGAAAAAGGGTAATTTTGAAAAGGCCGCTGAGCTATGCGAGAGGGCGGTAGCATTGGATCCGAAGAATGCCACGGCCCACAACAACCTCGCGGTAGCATATTATACTTTAGAGAAATATGATCTTGCCATCGAGCATTGCGATCTCGCTGTAAAATACGGCTATAAAGTGAAGCCCGAACTTATCAAGCTCCTCCAGCCGTATAGGGAGTAGGGCTGGGAGATTTTTCGCCATAGGTTTGGGTAATTCGAAAAAATTTACGAACGAATGGATTATGGATAATAATAAACTTAACGAGCTGCTCTTGACTGTACAGAAGCCGGGAAGATATATCGGCGGAGAGTGGAATGCTGTTCGCAAGGAATGGACCGATGACAAGGTTAAGGTCCTGCTGGCATTCCCTGATGTCTACGAAGTGGGCATGAGCTATCTCGGGATCAAGATACTTTACGGGATATTAAACAAGCGTACTGATTGTCTCTGCGAGCGTGTCTTCTCACCATGGGTTGATTTTGAAAAGGTGCTGAGGGATAACGGGGTCAGCCTCTTTAGCCTGGAGTCGCGAAGGCCGATAGGACAGTTCGATATAATAGGTTTCAGTCTTGCCTACGAACTATCCTATACAAACGTATTAAATACGCTCGATCTCGGTGGAATCCCTCTCAAAAGTTCGGACAGAACCGATTCCGATCCGCTAATTATCGCCGGAGGGCCGTCAGTCTACAACCCTGAACCTATCGCCGAATTTATCGATCTATTTCTTATAGGTGATGGTGAGGATGCGATAGGCGAGATAATTGATATCTATAAAAGATCGCGGGCTACCGGAAGCAAAAAACGCGTTGAGATATTAAGAGAATTGGCCAAGATAAAAGGCGTATATATTCCGTCGCTATACAAAATTGAATATAACGAGGATGGCACGATCAAATCTTTTTTGCCTTCCGAGGAAGGTCTTCCGGCTAAGATCGAGAAGAGGGTAGTGATGGATTTCGATAATGCCTTTTATCCCGTCGACCAGATCGTGCCTAATATCGGCATTATACACGATCGCATAGCGATAGAGATAATGAGAGGATGTAAGCACACATGTAAATTTTGTCAGGCAACCGTTGCTTATGGGCCTGCCCGAGAACGTTCCGGCGCAACAATCCGGCGTATTGCCAAAGAGGCATATAGCTCAACCGGTTACGATGAGATGTCGCTACTGTCGCTATCGAGCGCAGACCACTCCGAACTGCATGAGATTATTGCAAGCCTGAATAAAGAATTCTGCCGTCATGGTGTGTCGCTTTCCGTTCCATCGCTTCGCATCGAAGATTCATTGAAAGATATACCCGCTTTAATATCGGAGATAAAGAAGTCGGGGCTGACTTTTGCGCCGGAGGCCGGAAGCCAGAGACTGAGAAAAGCGCTAAATAAAAATATTAAAATAGAACAATTATTCGAAACCGTTTCAGAATCTTTTAAGAAGGGATGGCGAAAGGTTAAGTTATATTTTATGATAGGCATCCCGGGCGAGACCGGTGAAGACATTGCCGGTATAGTCGAGCTTATAAATAAGATATCCAATCTCAAGCGAGAGATCGATGGGCGCCCGGCCCAGGTGACGGCGAGCATCAATGCATTCGTCCCTAAACCGCATACGTACTTTGAGCGGGAAGTCATGGATAGTATGGAATCGCTGAATGGCAAGCGCGATATACTAAGAAGTAGTATTCGCTCCAAATTAATAAATATTGATTTTAACCGTTTCGATAAAAGTTTTCTCGAAGCGGCTCTATCCAGAGGCGATAGAAGATTAGGAAGGGTTATACATGAAGCCTGGAAGTCGGGAGCGAGATTTGACGGCTGGCAGGAGCATTTTAAATTTGACATATGGCAATCGGCTCTTAAGCATGCCGACGCAGATGGATCTTTTTATGTTTTTAGGCCGAGAAAGGAAAACGAAATCTTACCCTGGGACTTCATAAAAACCCGGTAATTTGACAAAGATACATGTATATAGTATACTTTGGACATTATCATGGTGCGTCGTATTGACGACATAACTATCGTAAGCCTGCCTACCGGCAGTCAGGGAGGTAATAATGTCCATCCTTAAGAAGTTATCCATAGTCAATGAGAGTTTGAGACGTAAGCTGATGATCTCATTTAGTCTCATGACCATCATACCCCTCTTGGCTTGCGTCTACCTCATGTCCCCATACCTTGTTCCCGAACATCAAAATTTAGTTAACCTTGCCATCGTGATCTTTACCTCAATAATTCTTTCAGTTCTTGGGCTTTTTATAGCCAGAAGTGTTGTTAATTCCGTCATTGGTATCTCCTCAGAAGCCAAGAAGATATCTGAAGGTGACTTTGATAGACGAATAGACCTGGTAAACGATGATGAAATAGGCAGCCTTGGCCGGTCGATCAATGTTATGACTAAGAAGATTAAGACGAGCCTTGATGAGCTGAAGGACTTTGGTCAGAAGATGAAGGAGATCAATGTCGAGGTACAAAAAAAGATCTCAGCACTTTCCAACTTATTACAGCTGGATGATATGATCTCGGCTGGTTCCGTGCCGATAGATTCACTTCTTGAGTTGGGAGTGGAGAAAGTATCGAGTATCTTTGATACGGGCTTTGGAGTGCTGTATATGCCAAGGAGGATGGATGGGGGGGATTTTATCGCCAAAATGTGCTTTAATTTGGAAAACGAGGGCCTGAATGAAATTATTATAAAGGCGGATGGTTTCGGTATTTTGGAGACAGCAATCAAAAGCAGAAAAATGTTTCAAGCATGTGAAGGCATGAAGCTTTCGGTAGAACTGGATGATTTCAGGCGGTCACATAATATTAAGAACTTAATCGGGATCCCCTTATTTTCCGATAGGCTGGCCTTTGGTCTCCTTCTTACGGGAAACCGTCTTAACGATTTTAAATATACGAACGATGATATAGAGCTGATAACAGTGTTTGCCAAACACCTCACCATAGCGATTGAGAAAGACATGTTAGACCGGAAGGCGAAAGAGCTAGCCACTAAGGATGATCTTACGGGGTTATTTAACAAGCGTTATGTGCTAACTCAGCTTGAAGAAGAGATCAAGAGAGCAATATTTTACCAACGACCTTGCTCATTTATAGTCTTTAAGGTTGAAAATTTCAAAAGTTTCCGGGAATCCAACGGTGAGCTTGTTTCCGAAGAAGCGATTAAACGTATCGCAAAAGTCATAAAGGATAATATCATACCGATCGGGAAAGCTGCTCGCATAGACGGTGCAGAATTTGCGATGCTTCTTCCGGAGAAGAATAAGCGGGAAGCCTCCCACATAGCCGTAGAGGTGCATAGGAGGATTGAAGGTGCCAATCTGCTTAAGAACGGTAAGCCGGCATTTTCCATAAGCGTGGGTTTTAGCGAGAACCCCATAGATGGGGCCACGAGTGATGAGATACTGGGCAAGGCGATCGCTTCATTGGCAAGGCCCAAAGAGTCGGTCATTTAGCCGCACCGCTATCCTACTAACATGAGGAGAAGGCAGTATGCCGCATAATATCAACGACCTGTTAAAATCAATGTCAGTGAAGAATGCTTCTGACCTGCATATTACTGCCGGGTCTCCCGTTAGCTTGAGGATAGATGAGGAGCTCGTATTTGTGGGTCATGGGGTGCTCTCCGAGCAGGAGTCTAAAACTCTTGTATTCAGTATGCTTACCGAGGCCCAGATCGAAAAGTTTGAACGGGATCTGGAACTCGACGCCGCATTAAGCATAGAGGGGCACGGCAGATTCAGAATTAATATTTTTAAGCAAAGGGATGCAGTTGCGGCTTCGATAAGACTGATACCTCATGACATATGGTCTTTTGAGCAGTGCGGTCTTCCCTCAAATGTTGTACTCGACCTATGCAACAGGCCAAAAGGTTTGGTACTGATAACCGGTTCTACTGGAAGTGGTAAATCGACGAGCTTAGCATCGATGATAGATTGGATTAATAGCAATAGGTCATGTCATATAATCACGATCGAGGACCCGATAGAATATGTGCATAAGAGCAAAAAATCGATAGTAAATCAACGCGAGGTATATAGCGATACACATTCATTTGATGAATCCCTAAGGCATGTTTTACGACAGGATCCCGATGTAATACTCATAGGTGAGATGAGGGATCTGGAGACTATCGAATCCGCATTGGTGATCGCTGAGACGGGGCATCTGGTATTCGCAACGCTTCATACCTCGGATTGTGTGCAGACGATTAACAGGATCGTGGATGTATTTCCGGCGCATCAGCAGGATCAGGTACGTACCCAGCTTTCGTTCGTCCTGTTGGGGGTGATATCACAGCAGCTAATCCCGAAGATGGAAGGTCCTGGTCGTGTTATGGCCGCGGAGGTTCTTATCACGACGTCATCGGTCCGCAGTATGATCAGAGAGTCAAAACTTCACCAGTTATATTCTGTTATTCAAACATCTAAGAATGAAGGCATGAAGACCATGAATCAGTCTTTATATGAGCTGTATACTAAGAAGATGATATCGTATGATGAAGCATTCGAACGTTCTTCAGATGTCGATGACCTGGGAAGGCTTTTTAAAAAATAAATAGGAAATATGATGGCGGGCGTAAAAAGAGTTGTCTTAAAACAATTAGGAGAGCTGCTTCTGGAGCGGGGTATTATTAACGTAGACCAGCTTAATGGTGCCCTTAAAGTCCAGAAGGAACAGGGAGGCCTGATAGGCCGTGTCCTCGTCAATCTTGGTTTTGCCAATGAGGAAGAGATTGCGCAGGCCATAACCGTGCAATACGGTTTTCCGTATCTGCCGCTTTCATCATATGAGGTGAACGTAGAAGCTATGAAGCTCATTCCTCAAAATGTCGCTGAGCAGTATAATCTTATAGCCATAGATAGAATGGCAGATATGCTTACCATAGCAATGTCTAATCCTCTGAACATACAGGCGGTAGAAGATATAGAGATGATATCGCATTGTACCGTTCAGGTCTTCGTCAGTACCATGTCAGATATCGCCAATGCGATATCAAAATACTATCAGAAGAAATGATCGCATAAATGGCGCTTGGCTTAAAAGAGAAGCTGACAAATATTCTTATAGATAAAAAACTGGTCAAGGAAGCCGGTCTTCAGAAGGCCCTTCATCTCCAGAAGGAAAAAGGCGGCTCGCTTAGCGATATATTGATAACGCTCGGTCTTGTATCGAAGAACGACCTAATGATGGCTATTAGTGAGCATCTGGGCATACCTCCGATCAATTTAAGCCGCTTTAAGATAGACCCGGAAGTCCTCAAGCTGATCCCTAAAAAGATAGTAAAACATTACAAGATAATGCCGATCTCGAAAATGGGTGGAGTGTTGACGCTTGCTATAGCCGATCCTCTGAATATATTTGCGATAGATGACATTAAGGCCCTGACCGGATTTAAAATATCGCCTATAGTGACAACAGAAAAAGATATAAATGATGCTATAAGCCAGTATTACGATGAGAATGTTTATTCAGCCATAGATAAGATAGTGGCCGATATGAAGACTGTCGACGGAGGCATAAGACTGGTCGAAGATCAGGGTTTGGAGAATGCGGAGGAGTTAGCCAAAATAGCGCAGGAAGCGCCGGTGGTAAAGATAACAAACATGCTTTTAGCTGAGGGCGTTAATGCGCGTTCGAGCGATATTCTTATCGAGCCGCTGGAGAGTGAAGTTCGTATAAGATATAGGGTTGATGGCATCCTGCAAGAAGGAAAGCGTCCCCCAAAAATTTTGCATAGTTCTATAGTGTCGAGATTAAAGATCATGTCGGGATTAGATATCGCCGAACATCGCTTACCTCAGGATGGAAGGTTTAAGATAAGGCTTGGCGGCAGAGAGGTAGATTTCAGAATATCTGTCCTGCCTTCCAGTATGGGAGAGAAGGTCGCGCTCAGGATATTGGATAAGGCGCAGGCGATGCTCGATATAAAGAAGCTCGGGCTGGATCAGAAGTCTCTGGATGAAATACATAAGGCTGCCGATAGGCCGCATGGGATGATTCTTATCTGCGGCCCGACGGGTTGCGGGAAGACAACGACCCTATATTCAATTTTACAGCTTGTGAACTCCAAGGAAGATAATATAATTACCGTAGAAGACCCTATCGAGTATCTCATAGAGGGTATCAATCAGGTGACGGCGCGTCCGGAGATGGGGTTGACGTTCGCATCGGCCCTCCGTTCTATATTGAGGCAGGATCCCGACACGATAATGATAGGTGAGATACGCGACTTTGAGACAGTGGATATTGCGATCAAAGCGGCCCTTACGGGGCATCTTGTCCTTAGCACTCTTCACACGACTACCGCGACCGGATCTATAATAAGGCTTGTCAATATGGGCGTAGAGCCATTTCTCATAACATCATCCGTGATAATAGTAGGCGCCCAGAGGCTTGTCAGGAAGATATGCCTTAAATGTAAAGAGGCGTACGAGCTCGATAAGGACCTTGCCGATAAAATAAACCTGTCTACGACTTCCAATAAAGTGACGCTATATCGTGGTAAGGGATGCCATAGCTGTCTTGGGACAGGTTACAAGGGAAGGGTTGCGTTAATAGAAGTGCTTACGCTTACTCCGAAAATAAAAGAGCTGATATTGTCAGGGGCGCAGGAGCATACGATCAGAGAAGTTGCACGGCGCGAGGGTATGAAGACTCTCCGCGAGAGCGGAATACAGAATGCTCTAAACGGAATAACAACGCTCGATGAGGTTGTGCGCGTGACCATCGGGGATCAAGATATGGATACGGTGTAATATGCAGGATGCTTTTAAAGATAAATTAATAGACATACTTATAAGTGGCAAGCTGATAACTCAAAAACAACTGACCGATGCCCTGGAGATACAAAAGAATATCGGTTGCTCTCTCGGTAAAATACTGATATGGCAAGGATACGTTTCTCAAAAAGATATAGTAGTAGCTATGAGCCAGCAGCTGAATATTCCCCCGATAAATCTTTCAAAGTATCAGGTAGATAAGACGTTGGTAAATTTAATTCCGGAAAAGATGGTAAAGCAGTATCTTGTAATGCCGGTATCTAAAATTGGAAACGTGTTGACCGTGGCGATGGCCGACCCTCTTGATATATTTGCGATCGATGATATTAAGACCCTTACCAGTTATCAAATCCAACCGATCATAGCCGCGGAGAATGATATAAAAGAGGCTATAAATAATTATTATGGTTCTCCCATTGAAGATATATCTCTTATGATGGAACAGGTTGAATCCTCAGATGTTCTGGAGATAGAGTCTGACGAAGAGAAAGAAGAGATAAATGTAAGTGAGGTGGCTGAGGAATCAAATAAGGCGCCGATAGTTAAAGTGGTTAATTTAATACTGAACGAAGCTATGAAGAAACGATCGAGTGATATCCATATAGAGCCGCGCGAAAAGAGCTTATTGGTGCGCTATAGAATCGATGGAAGTCTGGAGGATGCACTTACTCTCCCGAAGAAGAACCAGAACGCCATTATTGCAAGGCTTAAGATAATGTCGGGGTTAGATATAACTGAAACCAGGACTCCTCAGGATGGAAGATTTAAAATAAGCTTTGAGGGTAAGGAGATAGATTTTAGGGTCTCTGTACTGCCGACTACATTTGGCGGCAAGATAGTCTTAAGGGCGCTCGACAAATCGAGCCTTAGCATAGGGCTGGATAAGCTGGGATTTTTACCTAAACCTCTAAGCACGTTTAAGGCCGCGCTCGCCAGGCCATACGGATTAATCCTTGTGACAGGGCCTACGGGCAGCGGTAAATCTACGACGCTCTATTCGATAATAACCCAGCTGAATACTCCCGACAGAAATATAATTACGCTCGAAGATCCGGTTGAGTATGAGGTCGAAGGTATAACACAGATTCAGGCAAGGCCAGATATAGGATTAACATTCGCGAGCGGACTTAAGTCCGTATTAAGACAAAGTCCTGATATAGTTATGGTGGGAGAGATAAGAGATTTTGAGACCGCCGATATCTCGATAAAGGCATCATTGACAGGGCAGTTGATATTGAGCACCCTTCACACTAATGATGCCGCAGGAGCGATAACGAGGCTAATAGATATGGGTGTGGAGCCGTTTTTGGTAGCATCCAGCCTCGTGCTGTCATCGGCGCAGAGGCTTATGAGGAATATTTGTTCCTTCTGTAAAAAGGAGATAGACATACCTAAAATTGTCTTGGAAAAAGCCGGAGTAAACCTCGATCAGGTCCGGGATAAAGGGGTTAAACATTTTTATCATGGTGCCGGCTGCCCGCGCTGCAATAAGACGGGGTATCGCGGCAGGTTCGGTATACTCGAAGCCCTTTTTATAGATGATAACGTGCGTGAAATGATAATGAAGAAGAGTCCGAGTGATGACATAAAAAATTACGCGATAAAAGAGCAGGATATGTTAACACTGAGAGATAATGCTATGGAGAATTTTATAACAGGTGTTACAACGCTTGAAGAAGTCTTGAAAGTGACATCGGAGGATTGAGGGCGTCATGCCGAATTTCAAATATGTAGCTAAGGATCGATCAGGTAAAACCGTGAGCGCGGTCATGGAAGTTAAGGATCGTGCCGGGGCTATCGATATTTTAAGAAAGAAAGATCTTATTATAATATCCGTTTCCGAAAGCACTCCCAAGTCGTGGCTTAGTGGCGCAATGTTAAGTGGCAAGAAGAAGGTGAAACTCGATGATGTGGCCATGTTTGCGCGACAACTGGCAACTATGGTGGATGCCGGGATCACGCTCGTTGCGGCATTAGACATACTGGGTGAGCAGATGGACAATAAGACATTCGGCGCGATGGTACTGACGGTGCGTAACGATGTCGAAACAGGTTCGAGCTTGTCGGCGGCCTTGGCCAAACATAAAGAAGTTTTTTCTCCGTTATTTATTAACATGGTAAGGGCCGGCGAATCCAGTGGTATGCTCGATGATATTTTGGACCGGCTATCGCAATATCTGGAGAAGACCAGCAGTCTTCAGAAGAAGGTAAAATCAGCCATGATATATCCGGCCATAGTGACAAGCATGGCCATAGGTATAACATTCCTGCTTCTACTGAAAGTCGTGCCGATATTTAAAGATATATTCTCAAGCTTTGGCGCTAAGCTTCCTGCTCCGACAATGTTCCTGATAAATGTCAGCAATGCTTTGCAGAAATATTTCCTGCTCATAATAGTAGGCGCCGTAGCCGCAGTAGTTCTATTTAAAAAATATCTTAATACGGAAAAGGGAAGGTTAAGATTTGATGGATTCGTATTAAATGTGCCCGTTTTCGGCATTCTTTTACGTAAGGTTGCGATAAGCAAATTTTCGAGAACTTTATCTACACTGATAAAGTCGGGGGTTCCAATATTAGCGGCTCTGGAAATCGTTGGGAAGACCGCCGGCAATAAGATGGTTGAGCGTGCTGTGGACAATGTGAGGAAGAATGTTAGAGAGGGGGAGAGTATTGCCTCACCGCTGGCTAAATCCGGAATATTTCCATCGATAATGACCAGGATGGTTTCGGTCGGTGAGCAATCGGGTGAGCTTGAGAAGATGCTTTCGAAGATCGCCGATTTCTATGATGAACAGGTCGATACGGCTGTGAGTGGACTCACCAGTATAATAGAACCGCTGATAATAGCATTTTTAGGGATAGTTATAGGGTCTGTGGTAATAGCCATGTTTCTGCCCATATTTAAGCTTACCACCGTCATTGGTATGTAGTTATGATAAAAAAGGATAAGAGAGGCTTTACGTTCGTTGAAATAATGATTGCGATAGCAATTATCAGCATCCTGGCTGGAATAGCCATCAAGAATTTCGTAAAAGCCAGAGAGAATGCTCAGAGGAATGCATGCATAGCCAGTCTGAGACAGATCAGCGGGGCTGTGCAGAGGTGGGCTATTGATACCAGCGCGGAATCTGATGCGCCGATCGATAAGGTCGAACTTGCGGCTAATTATCTTAAGGTATGGCCAAAGGAGGGCATTGTTGATTATGCTTGCCCGCCTGATATAAGCACTGTCCCAAAGTGCCCGAGCAATAATCCTACCCACACCATATAAAGATTTTTATTGCATGGGTCTATTGACAACCTGCATATCATAGCGTATACTTCGACTGTAAGGGTCTTTTTGGGGATTGTAATGATTAAAGTGCAATTATTTTATAGTTATTTTTGTGGCTCCAACAAGACCTCACAACCTGTGAAACATACGCAGGTAGGTGTTTAGTAGGTCTTTTTGGAGTTTTCTTTTTAATATAAGGCCAATAGGCCTTAAGAGTGTTCAAAAACATACCCAATTCTGGGAGAAAGGACGGTGAGTTATATGATGATAAAGATGAACAAGAAGGGCTTTACGCTTGTTGAAATAATGATTGTTGTCGCAATTATCGGTCTATTAGCGGCGATAGCCATTCCAAACTTCATCAAAGCGAGGGAAACGGCGCAGAGAAACGCATGTATCGCCAACCTGAAGCAGATCCAGGGAGCTATCCAGGTTTGGGCCATAGATACGGGTGCGGCATCTGATGCTGCGGTGAACAAGGCGGATATAGCCACTAATTATTTGAAGACGTGGCCGAAAGAGGGTACGGTCGATTATGTGTGCCCATCTACAGTGAGCGCATCTCCTGTGTGTCCGACCAATAACGTTACGCATACTATCTAATAAGTAGAGAGTAATACGCGTAAAGCAAGGATTAGCCCCGCACCCATTAAGTTGGATGCGGGGTTTTTTCTAATCGCGTCATTCAAGTCATAATAAATATTTCTACTTTCCTGAATTGTGTGTTAACATAGAACAAATAATACATATAATACAATAGCGTATAGGGATAGATATGTCGAAAAGTGGCGGTATAAGAAATAACCGCGGTTTTACTCTAATAGAGGCTCTCCTGGCATCTGTAGTGCTGGCTACGGGCCTGTTCGTAGTAGGGTTGGCGTTATATGCTGAATTCACTTTCGTTTATCAGAATAGAGAGAAAGCGATCGCGACATTGGTCGCTCAGGAATACATAGAGAAGCTAAGGGGCTTGCCATACCAGGACGACCCGGACAATAATGATATAGCACATATTAATTCATCGTGGGCTATGGATGCAAAGAATAAGCCGGTAGCATCGGCGTATTTGAATAGTTTTTTAGGAGCCGTAGTGGTAGAGAATAGTTACGGATCCGACATAAAGAAAATATCCGTCGCGGTAAACTGGACATCGCTTTCCGGTCGACAACTGCAGGTTCAGCTGGCGACCTTATTGACGCATAACGGTATCGATAAAAAATAGTTTATCGCTGGTAACGATGCGCTAACACAATCAGGTATGAAAAATGAGATTGATTATGTCATTACGTAAAAATGGTAGAGGCCTTTCTCTGATCGAGCTTCAGGTGTCCGCGGCGATAGCGCTTATAACCCTATTGGCTGCCGCCTGCCTATATATTTTCTACTGGCGTACTTTTGTGATCGGTAATAATATGCTGGACGTTTATTCTAATTCAAGGGTTGCCATAGCATTGATATCCAGAGATGTCAGATCCGCAACTCAGATAGTAGAGCAGTATCCGGATACCGGCACCGCCTTATATCAAACTTCCGATAATGTGATAGTTCTTAAGGTTCCATCGGTGAGCGCCGCGGGGAGCATGTTAGCCACAGGATGCAACGACCACATAATATACATGGTTCAGGGTAGCAATCTCTATCAGATTATTAAGCCGTATTCGGCAGGATTGATGCGGAAGGATACTAACCGTATCGTTGCCCGATACTGCGGTGTGCTATCCTTCAGCGCGGTATCGAAGTCCGGCGGCACTGATACCATGCATGGCCTCTCTTACTTCGTGAATAATGGTTCAGATCCGCTTTCCGCGGTTAATTACGTATTCGTATATCTACCTCTAAATAAATCAACAATATCTCTTAGCGGATCAGGCACGCATACAGCCTCTATAGCGCCGACTACCATAGTAAGATTACGGAATAAGTAGTGTTTAAAAAAATGCTGCAGGATATATAAAATGATAAAATTGCACGAATGGCCACGGAGAATAGCGAATAAGATGGATAATGGGCGTAAAGGTTTTGTGCTGATCACAGCTATTTTAGCCACGTCTATCCTGATAATTCTCACTCTGCCATATGTTTCCAGAGTCGCTACAGAATACAAGCTTATGGCAAAGATCCATAATTCTACCGCGGCGCTCGATATGTCGGAGGCGGGCATAGAGAGGGCTTTGTGGGAAATAAATTTTGGACCGAATAAAGGCCAGTTCACGGCCACGGGATACATAACCGGATGGTCACCGAGCACAGATGGTCATGGTAACCCTATAAGCACGTTAAATGGTAATGTTTTTCAATCGGGTGGGGCAAACCCGATGACGCTTGGTTACTATAGCATGACCGTTTTGAATGATATGAATAAAACATATGACCCAAATACTAACAAGATATATATCACCGCTACCGGATATGCACCGCAATTGACGTCACCCGACAGGAAGACGGTCAACATTGTTTATTTGAAACCGCAGCATAATTTCGTTACGAGGGCTATTGGCGCATCGGGAAACCAGATCGGAGCGATCACTTTTGGTGTGCAAGACAAGGTTGATTCTTTTAATTCCGCTTCTTATACTACAGCGCTCCAGGCATATAATGCAACAAAGCAAAATGCGAACGGTAATATAGCTACTAATGGGTCGATAGTCTTTAATACGCAGGCTAAGGTATGGGGTGACGCCCGTCCTGGAGCCGACCACCCCTTCTCTTCAAAACCATCGAACGTTTCCGGGGCTTGGGGCACATTACAGGCGCCTCTTACGACCGAGCCTATACCGGATAACACATTAGAGCTATCGGGCGCTGTGAGTAGTAACAGTAATAGTAATATCATCAAGGGCAATGTTAATGACCCGGCCCCCATAGATGCTGATAATAACCTTAGCCTCGGTACGCAAAAGAGCGCGACCTTGCCGGGAGGTACTTATTATTTCAAATCGATTACATTGGGCACGCAGTCAACACTTAACGTCGGCGGAACCTCGAAGATATATGTGGATAAGGCCGGAATATCTAACGGGGGTAATGTGAGTATCGGTACGCAGTCAAATCTGTATGTAAACGGCACCACTGTGCTTTACGTTCTAGGTGGAAACGTAACTGTATCAACGCAAGGCGGCATAAATAACGTAGGTGTGCCGAAGAACCTGATATTATATTCTACGGGAAATAGTATTTCATTGATTACCCAGACAGATTTTAGCGGGGCTATATATGCGCCTAATGCCGCCGTCTCCCTGACAACTCAGGGGGATATATACGGCGCGCTTATATGTAAAACCTTTTCAGGTGGGACCCAGGCCGGGATGCATTTCGATCTGGATTTGTTAAATGTGGACCTCCTGCCAACTTTTACCTCTAACGGTGTAGAGTCATGGCGGGAGAACTAGTAATGGTATGGCAACAGTTTTAAGCGTAAAAAAATAGAGGAATGATGGGTTTCGATATAACAAAGAAACTTCGCGCGCATGCCGGCAACAATGTCGGCCTGGATATAGGCAGCCATTCGATAAAGATGATGGAGGTTTCCGGTTCTTCGGATAAGATGTCGCTGGTATCTTTCGGTATGAAGAAGGTGTACGGCAAGTCCGGTGAAGCTATATCGGATTCCGTAAGGTCGCTTTCCGAGGAGCTTAAGATAGGCGCCAGAGATATTAATATATCTCTGGCCGGTTCGTCTGTGGTGGCGCGTGTTGTCTCAATGCCGGACATGACAGGTGAAGAACTGAGGAATGCCGTAAGGTTTGAGACAGAAAAATCCATACCATTCGATATAAACGAGTGCACGCTTGACTTCTTCATTCAAGGCAAAGATACCAGGGAAGAGAACTCATCAAACATACTTCTTGCCGCCGCAAAAAGAGAATCTGTCCTTACTAAGATCAAGATCGTAGAAGATGCAGGTCTTGCCGTAAATATCATCGATACGGACAGCTTCGCCATTAGCAATGTGTTCCTGAAGAATTTTACATCTATAGATCCCGTTAAGACGGTCGCGCTTATTAACATAGGAGATGTGTGCACGAATTTGGTTATTTTAAGAGGTGGATTTATATCCTTCGTAAGAGATCTGACAAACGGTGTCAGCGATTTCCGTGCGTCGATCTTAAGAAAATGCGGAGTTGATCTTGAGTCATGTTCCGGGCTAAATGGCGTTCCTGCCGAGAAGTCATCCGAGGTTGCTTTGACGGCAAAGGGCGTATTGGCAGGCCTCGTCGATAATATTAAATTATCCTTCGGATACCACGAGAATCAGAGCGGTCACGGAGTCGATCAGATATATCTCTCAGGCGGAGGATCTAATTTTATCGGGTTTGACGAGGCTTTTCAAAATGCGTTTGGTATAAAACCTGAAATATGGAATCCTATGCAGTTTCTCGATGTTGATCCGTTAAAGATTAATGTGGACGAGATAGCTAAGGTCAATAGTTCATTTGCTGTTTGCGCGGGGCTTTCTTTAAGGGAGAGAGCATGATAGAGATTAACCTTCTTCCCCCTGAGCTTAAAAAAAAGACTTCGTCGCTGTCCGGGTTCGATTTTAAGAAGATAGATATTAATAGCATACCCATCATTAAAATAGCGTCCGGAATAGGTACGCTAATCGTGCTTATTCAAATCGTAGTGAGTGCTTTAGGAATAGTTTCCGCCGGACAGCTTTCTTCGATCACGAAGAGATATAATGCTATTTTACCGGAGAAAAAGGAAGCCGATATCTTGAAGGCTAGAGTCACGGATATAAATAATAGGACAGGCACTATCGATGAGCTCATGGCGAAAAGGTTTATCTGGTCGAGAAAGATCAATCTGCTGAGCGATTCCATGACCCCGGGCGTATGGCTATCGGAAGTGATTTACGATGATCGCCCGGCGTCGGGCCGGATTAAAAATATTATGCCCGGCTCGCTGGTTATAGCAGGATATGCCATCGGCGCAGGCGATCAGGGAACATCCCTTATAGGTAAATTTATACAGAGCTTGCAGGAGAACAAGGATTTTTATTTGGATATTGCGGGCATAGATTTGGTCTCCACAAAGAGCGATAAGATTGACAACCAGGATGTCATGAGTTTCCGTATAACATGTTTGTTTAAATAGGATTAAACGTTATGGAAATATTGGATAAGATAAAGTCCCAACTAAACGCGCTGAAGAATAATCCGAAACAGATGATGATAGCCATATCCGCTGTGATAGCGTTAACCGTATTTGCATATCTAAACTTTGCGCTGAAACCTCAGATCGTGAACATCATTAGCGTCAGGTCGAAGCTCGGCAAGGCTGCCACAGGCCTTAAGTCTGCTAAAATCGATATCGCTAAGATCGGCGAAATGCGTCGCGCGGTCGATTCGTATAATAATAAAATAACTGAGCACGAGAAGGCGCTTCCCTCCGAAGATAAGATACCGGCGCTGTTGGAGAGTCTGTCTGAAAAGGCAAAGAATGCGGAGATGCGCATCGTCGGGATAGTGCCGATGGCCGTTAAAGAGATTGACGGCACAAGCCGTGTGTACAGGAAAATACCGATAAATATAACGGCCAAAGCAGGATATCATGAGCTCGGACATTTCCTGTCAAGCATCGAAAATTCAGACAGATTTATTAAGGTTACCAACATACAGATCAGGGGCGATAAGTCATCGCCCAGGATGCATAATGTAGATCTTACCGTGGTAGCATATGTTATGCAGGGGAGCAAATGAAACAGTATTTAAGAGTTGCACTTGTGCTGACATTGCCTGCAGTGGCTATCCTATTCTTTATATCGCAGGGAGCCGGGGAAGGTTATAAGTATGATGCTCACGGTAAAAGGGATCCACTCGTCCCTCTGGTAGGCATAGACTCGCCGGCTATCTCCCGCCTGGAGGATATTACATCGATTGCTGATATAAAGCTGGAGGGTATTGCAAGCCGCTCCAGGGGTAGGTTGATTGCGATACTGAATGGCGAGATCGTAAACGAAGGTGATAAGTTCGGCAGCATTGAGATAAAGAAGATAACGAAGAAGTCCGTTACCATAAATATTGACGGAAAGAGTTTCGATAAGAGTATTGTTGAAGAGGGAGGGGTAAAGAGTGTGCAATAATAAGAAACTCAAAAAATTATTAAGTATAGTACTTACGACCACGGTAATTCTGTCGCATTCATTTGGTATTCAGGCCCAGACTGAAGAAAAGAAGGCGGGTGTTCCTACTGAAAAGACGGCTACGGTGACTGACGTTACACCGGTCAAGGTTCAGGAAACTGCACCGCAGGCATCGGCCGCCACCGGCGAAGGTGCCGCCGCACAAGGTAAAGAGGAGGCCAAGGCTCCTGAGGCCCCGGTGGTTGAGCCCGGTAATGTGACAGTCAATTTTAAGGGCGCTGATATAAGGACAGTTCTGTCCTACATATCCGAGGTCGCGGGCGTAGATATAGTATCGGCTCCGGATGTTAAAGGAGTCATCGATCTAAAACTTATAAATAAACCATGGATGTCAGCGCTTGATATAATTATGCGCAATTACGGATATGCATATGAAAGGGAGGGGGATATTATAAGGGTTGTAACTCTGGATAGATTGAAACAGGAAGAGCTCACTACACAGGCCTTCAGCCTCAACTATTCGAAATCTAAAGAGGTCGTTGCCGCGTTAAAAAATATAGTCGGTCCCAGAGGCAGTGTGGTCTATGATGACAGGACAAACACCGTGCTGGTGACGGATATCCCGACCAATCTTTACAAGATAGGCCAGATAATAAACAGGCTCGACAAGAAGACTCAGCAGGTCCTTATCGAAGCACGGGTTATAGAAACTGTTTTAGGTAATGATGAAAGATTGGGCATAGATTGGAATGTGAAGATAACAGCCTCCGGAGCTAAGAGGCCGACTACCTTCCCGTTTGATTATTATAGTCCGGGCAGTAATCTGTTGGATAAATATTCGCCGCTTGTGCAGACAGGCCAGACCGTTACTCAGACGCTCCCGGGACCACCGGCGACTACAACCACGACTGTCCCCGGGGCTTTTCCAACGGGTAAAAATGGCAGTGCAATATCTTCTAATGATAAGGGTTTTCCATTCGTTGATTATACTGTTGATACAATGAAAAATGCTTTTATGTTCGGTACTCTGGATTTTACCGAGTTCAAGGCCGTATTAGAGTTACTGAAACAGAGGTCCGATACGGATACGATCTCTAATCCCCGAATAGCTACACTGAATAACAATAAGGCTACGATAAATGTCGGTGACGTTCTAAATTTTCCTAAGTTCGAAAGAAACTCGACCACAGGCAAGATGGAGATTACAGGCTACGAGGAGAGGAATGCAGGAATTATTTTAAATGTCACTCCGCATATCAATGATAATAAGGAAATTGCCATTGAATTAATTCCACAGATAACAGAGTATCTCGGTTCTCAACCTATAGCCCCGGGAAGCGATATATATGCGCCCCTATTCAGGTCGAGACAGGCTAATACGCAGGTTATGATAAAGGACGGACAGACCATATTCATAGGTGGATTGATCACGGATAAGAATGTGGAGGGGAGGACGAAGCTTCCGTTTATAGGGGATCTGTTAGGAGATGTCCCGGGCCTTGGACTTTTGGTTTCAAAGAAGAATATTACGAAGCAAAGGGTTGAGCTCATATTCTTCATAACGGTCCACATAATGTCGCCGGATAAAGAGGTTGAGGGCAGTCCCCTGCCGAATAAGGCATATGTGCCAATATATTCTGATACCCAGCATGGCGACACAGCTAAGGACAAAAAGAGGCTTAAGAAGACGTATTAATCCCGTAATCGTTAACTATAAACTAAAGGCTATTTTTTCCAAGACCGGCGATATGCGCTTCATATCGCACTTGGATCTGTTAAGGCTTTTCCATAGGGCGCTGCGCAGGGCAGGTCTACCGGTGACCATCACCAAAGGATTCAGCCCTCGCATAAAGATGAGCATAATGAAGGCTCTAAAGCTTGGCGTTGAGAGCAGGTGTGAAGATGCGGTATTTTATATGGACCAAAGGGTCCAGCCGCAATTTTTCATCGATGCCGTTAATGCCAAATTGCCCGATGGAGTAAAGATACTAAGCGCAGAGGAGATCGCATAGATGCAAAAAGAGATTTTTATTAATGTAACTCAGCAGGAAAAGAGGATCGCCATATTTGAGAATAAGCGTATAGAAGAGTTCTATACGGAGCGTTTGGACGATGTCAACCTGGTAGGAAATATCTACAAAGGGAGAGTGGATTCCGTTCTGCCGGGGATGGGGGCGGCTTTTGTAGATATAGGACTCGAGAAAAACGGTTTCCTTTATGTGACCGATGTAGTTGCTGGTATGGGTAGCTATGAAAAGTTATTGGAAGAAGGCGTGGACGTAGAAGAGGCGAAACGATCCGAGCGGCAGAAGAAGCTTCCTCCGATAAACGAGCTGCTGAAGAAGGGTGATGAGATTCTGGCGCAGATAGTGAAAGAGCCGATAAGCACTAAGGGCGCTCGCCTGACGACTCACATAAGCATACCAGGCAGGTTCCTCGTTCTTATGCCATTCGATAATCATATAGGGCTTTCGAAGAGGATCGAGTCAAGAGAAGAGCGCGACAGAATAAGAAAGATAATCGAGAGTCTGAAACTGCCCAAAGATCTGGGTTTCATCGTCAGGACCGCCGCTCAAGGCGTGAGCGAGAAGGATTTCCAGAGAGAGTCTCGCTATCTTATCAATCTTTGGAATAACATAAAGGCTAAGACGAAGAAGACAAAAGCACCTGCCTTAATACATTCTGAATATGATCTTGTTTTGAGGGTGGTCAGGGATATATTTACGGATGATGTTAGTGCTCTCGAAGTGGATTCGCGGAACGATTTTAAGCGTATCTCGCGTTTTCTAAACATTCTCGCTCCTCACTTAAAGCCGAGACTAAAGCTTTACGAAGATAAGGTTCCGTTATTTGAAAAGTTTGACATAGAGAAGCAGATCGAGAAAATATATGACAGGGTTGTTCAGTTAAAGAGCGGTGGATACCTGATATTCGAACAGACGGAGAGTTTGGTGGCCATCGATGTGAATTCGGGTAAGTTTGTCGGTAAGAAGAATCTGGAAGATACGGCATTTAAGACAAATATCGAAGCCGCTGACGAGGTTCCTAGACAACTTAAGCTCAGGGACCTGGGCGGTATAATTATTATAGACTTCATTGACATGGATTACGCTGATCATAGAAAACAGGTTTTTAGAACGCTGGAAAGACGATTGGAAGATGATAAGGCTAAGACGAATATATTGAATATATCCAGTATAGGCCTGGTCGAAATGACACGACAGAGGGTGCGTGAATCGATAGAGTCAAAGAGTTATCAGAAATGTCCTTATTGTAATGGCCGCGGTATGGTTAAATCCATATCTACTATATCTATAGATCTAGTAAGAAAATTGGAGAGGGTTCTCCAGGATACCAAGTCCAGAGAGGTCTTCGTTTCGATGCACCCCGAAGTGGCATATTACATCTCAAGCCCTGAGAAGAATATGATCAAGTCGCTCGAAATGCGTTTCAGAAAGAATATCAGGATAATAGAAGATCCCAATATACATGTAGAAGAGATTAAGATAGAACAGAAGACCTGAGCTATAAAATAGTTAGAAAATAGGCGTTTGTACATATGTATTTTGCCATTCCCATTCGTATTGGTAAAAGCGCTTGACCATAAGTCGATACTATGATACACTGCCTTTTCTGTATTTATTTATATTGAGGTATCAACCACGAGCTGTTAACTAATCCGGAGGAGTAATCAATGTTTGCTGTAATCAAGGCGGGCGGTAAGCAGTATAAAGTAACTAAAAACGATGTCTTTTCAGTGGAGAAGATAAAGGCCAAAAAAGGCCTCGAGGTTAAACTCGATAAGGTTCTTCTTGCCAAAGAGGGTAATTCGACACATGTCGGAAGCCCTTACGTAAAAGGAGCTTGCGTAGTCTGTGAAGTTCTTCGTCATGAAAGAGAAGCCAAGGTCACGGCTTTTAAATATAAGAAGCGAAAGAGCGAAAAGAAGAAGATCGGCCACAGGCGCGATGTAACCGTTTTAAAAGTAAAAGAAATAGAGATAGCGAAGGGATAAAGATAATGGCACACATGGTAAATGGCCGCGACGGTAATCCGAAGACCAGGGGCGTAAAAAAGTATAAGGGTGAGGTCGTCAAGGCCGGCAGTATAATCGTGAAGCAGAGGGGGAGATCATTTAAGCCGGGAGCCAATGTGGGCATCGGTAGAGATGACACGCTTTTTGCGCTCGTCTCGGGCGTAGTTAATTTTAAGCCTAATAAGGTAGTAAGCGTAATTCCCGACGAAAAGTAATTCATGGAAAATAGGGGCGGACACCCATTTTCCTAACCGAAGCTGGCTAGAAAATAGGTGTCCGTTCCTATTTTCTCTGGTCCTTATTTCCTGACATGGAAGGCTCCCAAAAGTGTTCATAGACGAAGCAAGGGTGTACATTAAGGCCGGTGATGGCGGAGATGGCTGCAGTAGTTTCTACAGAGATAAATATAATAGAGTAGGCTCGCCCGATGGCGGGCCTGGCGGCGACGGTGGAGATGTGGTCTTCTTAGTCGACGCGAATGTCCAGACCCTCCTAGATTTCCAATATAGACAGCATCATGAGGCCGAGCGCGGCTACCATGGCAGTTCAACCCAGAAGAAGGGCGCGCGAGGCAAGGATCTCGTCATAAAAGTGCCTCCCGGCACATTAATTAAGGATTCCGATACGGGGCTTATCATACGTGATCTTGTCCATATTGGCGATAAAGTCATTGTGGCCAAGGGCGGACCCGGCGGCAGGGGAAACTCCCGAAATCATGAGGCCACTAAGGGCTCTGCCGGACAAGAGAAGATCATTCTTCTGGAGTTAAAACTAATCGCGGACGCCGGAATCATAGGTTATCCCAATGCCGGCAAATCTACGCTTATCTCCAAAATATCCAGCGCACATCCTAAGATAGCCAATTATCCTTTTACGACTAAGGAGCCCGTGCTTGGCGTGGTCAGAATTCATTCCGAAGCATCCATGGTAGTCGCCGAGATACCGGGGCTGATCGAAGGCGCGCATGAAGGCAGGGGCCTGGGCGACAGATTTTTAAGGCATATAGAGCGCACGAAGATACTTATACATCTGGTAGATATATCGGGATTCGAAGGCAGGGATCCCGTGGGTGACTATAAGAAATTAATCTTTGAGCTTAAGGCATACAGTAAGGAGCTTGCCAAGAAGTTTCAGTTCATTGCATTAAATAAGATAGATAATCCCGGCGCCGAAATTAATATTAAGAAGTTCAGGAAGGCATTTCCAAAGAAGAAGGTATTCCCGATATCCGCTTTGACGGGAGAGGGTATTAAGGAGTTGCTCTCGGCGGTATATAAGAAAGTGAAGAGCTTAAAGGTCAGATCGTGAAGAAGAATAGAAAGATTGTCATAAAGGTTGGCACTAAAGTATTGACGTCCAAGGACAGGGGCCTGGATAAGCTCCGTGTCAGAGATATAGCGTCTCAGGTTTCCGATATACGAAAGAAGGGCATCGATGTGCTTATCGTGACGAGCGGCGCGATAGGCTCGGGTATGTGGCTTCTGGGCATGAAGAAGAGGCCTCTCGAACTTGCAAGCCTTCAGGCCGCAGCCGCTATAGGTCAGAATTACCTGATGCAGCTCTACAGCGAATATTTTAAAGAGTACGGTTACCTGACCGCCCAGATTCTTCTGACCCAGGAGGACTTTAATGACAGGAAGAGATATCTTAATATTAAACATACGATAGATGCCATCCTTAAACACAACGTTGTGCCTATAATTAATGAGAATGATACAGTGGCTACGGACGAGATAAGGTGCGGTGACAACGATCGTCTGTCGAGCCTTGTGGCGGATATTGCCGGGTGTGATACGCTGATTATGCTTACCGATGTAGACGGGCTCCTCGATGAGAATGGGTCGGTTATAAACACCGTTACCGATGTGAGTCAGAAGGTTATGAGGCTCGCCGGGAAGAGCCACTGCGATCTGGGTACCGGCGGTATGGCGACTAAACTTGCCTCTGCCAGGGCGGCATCGAAAGCCGGAATAGACTGCATTATAGCAAATGGCAGGGCTAAGAATATACTCTACAGGATAGTGGTGGATGGTGAGGGCGTTGGCACAAAAATAATTTGCGACAAAAAAAGCCATGATGCAAAAAAACGATGGATAGCATATTCATCTAAGGCCAAAGGCTCCATTTGCGTGGATGATGGCGCGAGATCGGCCTTATGTCATGGAAATAAGAGCCTTCTGGCTTCCGGCATAGTAGGCATCGACGGTGATTTTGCATCCGGTGACGTTATCGTAATATCGGATAGGCAGGGCTCCGAATTTGCGCGCGGGGTATCCAATTATTCGGCTATTGATGTGAATAAAATTAAAGGCTTGAAGTCTCGTGATTTTAAAGGCATTCTCGGATGTAAGGCAAAGGATGAAGTTGTTCATAAAAATAATCTGGTGATATTATGATGACCTCTGGCGAAATCAAAAGATTGTGTGAGCGCGTTAAATGTGCGTCCCGAAAACTCGCCTTAGTCAGTACTCGGGATAAGAATCGGGCGCTTATTGCCATGGGTAAGGCGTTGGTAAAAAATAGATCTTACATAATCAAAGAAAATAAGAAGGATTTGGCTACGGCCATACAAAGAGGTATGCCTTCCGCATTTATCGATCGTCTCGGGCTTACCGAATCCAGGATCTCCGGCATGGCGAAATCGATGTTTGATATCGCGCGGATGAAGGATCCCGTAGGAGAGATCATTGAATCTGTGCGAAGGCCCAATGGGCTTCTTATTAAGAAGGTCAGAGTTCCGATCGGAGTGATATTAATAATATACGAAGCCAGGCCGAACGTTACCAGCGATTGCATTGGACTGTGCTTAAAGTCATCTAATGCCATAATTCTTAGGGGCGGGAGCGAGAGCATAAAGTCCAATACCGCCATATTTAATGTTCTTACCGGCGTCGCTAATAAAAGTAAGCTTCCTAAGGGTTCGATAGAATTAATAAAGGACACGGATCGAAGAGTTGTAAATGAACTGCTGATTCAGGATGGCCTGATAGATCTCGTCATGCCCAGGGGTGGAGAATCGCTGATCAGGGAGGTCGTGAAGAGATCGCGCATACCGATAATAAAACATTATAAAGGCGTGTGCCATACTTACGTCGATTCCGGCGCAGATCTTAAGATGGCGGAAGATATATGCCTCAATGCAAAGATCCAGAGGCCCGGAGTTTGCAACGCGATGGAGACGATGCTGGTGCATAAAAAAATTGCCGGCAGGTTCCTTCCCTGCATGATAAAAGCTTTTGCCGGTTCCGGGGTAGAGATCAGGGGATGCGATGCGACGCGGCGAATATCCTCCGGCGTGAAACGCGCAGTGGAGAGCGATTGGTATACGGAATATCTCGACCTGATATTATCGGTAAAGGTGGTTAATGATATCGATGAAGCCATCGCGCATATTATGAAATACGGGTCGTATCACTCGGATGCCATAATCACTAAGGATAAGAAGGCCTCCGGAAAATTCCTGAATGAAGTCGATTCCGCATGCGTGTATGTTAATGCATCTACAAGGTTCACCGATGGCGGGCAGTTCGGCAAGGGCGCCGAGATGGGCATATCCACGGACAAGATACACGCACGTGGCCCGATGGGCCTTCTGGAGTTGACTTCATATAAGTATCTGATTTTCGGTAGCGGGCAGATTAGAAGATAGGAGAGCGGGAGAGATGCGAATAGGAGTATTGGGCGGAACATTTAATCCTATACATATAGGGCACCTTATCCTTGCCAATGAAGCCCTCTCTAAGCTTAAGCTGGACAAGGTCATCTTTGTGCCATCTTACATGCCTCCGCATAAAAACGTCGAAGGCGATATTAAGCCCGGTGACAGAATTAAGATGGTTGAACTCGCTATAGAGGATAATCCGGCGTTTGAGGTGTCAAATTTCGAGATAGGCAGGAAGAAGACATCATACTCTATTGACACCCTGAAGGAATTCAGGGCAAAGCATGGAGAGGATGCCCAGCTATACTTTATAACCGGTTCCGATCTCCTGAAGGACTTGTTTTCATGGAAAAATGTTAACGATATATTTAAGATATCAAAGTTTGTAGTCGCCAATCGTCCCGGCTATCCCGTTACGGATGTTCCTAAGGAGGTCGAAACGGTGGTCATAACCCCCATAGAGGTGTCATCGGAGGATATTAGAAAGCGGCTTAGCGCCGGAAAATCGATCAGATACCTCGTTCCTGAGAAAGTGCGAAACTATATAGCAGATCGCAAGTTGTATAAATAAGTGCCTGTTTGCCCTTGACCATGCAGCTTTTAGCGTGTATAATTAAGACAAATTTAGTTACAGAAGCTATCTTAAGGAGGTGATGCAAAATGGCAGAAGTCGGATATTGCGTAAAGTGTAAATCTAAGAAAGAGATGAAGGACACACAACAGGTCACAATGAAGAATAAGAGAACAGCTATGAAGGGGAAATGCACAACCTGCAACACCGGAATGTATAAGATAATGAAGTAATATTACGATTACACAGATTAGAAGCAATTTATTTAGGCCGATAGTCTGTGTAATCTTTTTTGTGCTCAATAAAGAAGAGGATAAATGATTAATTCTAAACGTAAGGCGTTGATGGTGGCTAATGCCGCTTCGGATAAGAAGGGCATAGACATAGTAACCATAAAGATGCGAAAGGTCTCCGGCATCTGCGACTATTTCGTTATAGCCAGCGGGACATCCACCACCCATGTGCGGGCGATATCGGACCATATAACCAGGAAGCTGATCGAAAAAGGGAATAGACTGCGCCATGTGGAAGGCCAGAGAGAAGCATCGTGGATTCTTTCGGATTTTGGCGACGTTGTAGTTCATGTCTTCCTGAAGGATAGGCGCAAATTCTACGACTTAGAGAAGTTATGGTCGATCGCGCCCCAGGAGCAGTTTAAAGAAGAAGGCGCACCCGGTTACAGGAAGAAGCCATTTCGTACTGCCAAAAAGCGACCGGGCGCTTCAAGAAAAACCAAAAAGCCCGCTAAGCGAGTTATGGTTAAGGCCAAGAAAAGAACGAATAAGAAGACGTCCCGAAAGAAGATTAGATAACATATCGATGCATTATGGCGAGATTGAAAAAAAATTAGCATTTGCGATAGAGAGTGCCGTAGGCGCGGCGCTTTCGGACATTAATGCACAGACTTCATCCATCCTCGAAGCCAAGGTAGAGCTGGAGATCCCTAAAGATAAATCCCATGGTGATCTCTCATCCAATATCGCGTTAAAAACATCTAAGATTGCAAAAAGATCTCCGGTAGATTTTGCCAATATCGTTAAGGCAAAGCTCGAACCGATCATCTCATCATCTGCTTTAAAAGATATTATCGATAAGGTAGAAATAAAACCCCCAGGATTTATCAATTTCTTCGTCAGTAAAAACTACCTCTCAGGTGTTCTGCTCGATATCATTAAAGAGGATCAGGATTTTGGCAGGTCCGATGTCGGCCGCAACCTAAAGATGCAGATAGAGTTTGTCAGCGCGAATCCGACAGGCCCCCTTACGATAGCGCATGGCCGACAGGCCGCGCTCGGCGACAGCCTGTCCAATATCATGAAGTTTATCGGGTACGATGTTACGAGAGAGTATTATCTGAATGATGAAGGCAACCAGATGAATATGCTCGGCCGATCTATCAGGGCGCGTTATATGAACCTATGCGGCTTGAACGAGCAATTTCCGGAAGACGGATATAAAGGATCCTACGTTATAGACATTGCAAGCGATATGGAGAAGAAATACGGCAGGACTCTGGTGGGCGCGGAAGGCTTTGACATATTCAGGGAATTCGGCCTGGAGTGGATACTCTCGGACATAAAGAAGGATCTCGATGACTTCGGAGTTAAGTTCGACATGTGGTATAGCCAGAAATCACTTAAAGGTTCGGGTAAGATAGAAAAGGCCGTGGAGATCCTTAAGCAGAAGGCCCTTATATACGAAAGCGAAGGGGCTGTATGGTTTAAGTCGACACTCCTGGGTGATGACAAAGATCGTGTAATATATAAATCGGACGGTAGCATGACATATCTGACGCCCGATATAGCATATCACCTCGAGAAATATAATAGAGGATTTGAGAAGCTGATCGATATATGGGGCCCTGACCATCACGGATACATCCCGAGGATGAAGGCCGCCATAAAGGCCCTCGGGTATCCTGATGATTCATTATCCGTCCTGATTGTGCAGCTCGCCACTCTTTACAGGAACGGCCAGGTCGTCTCGATGTCTACCAGAGCCGGTGAATTTGTGACGCTTAGAGAAGTCATGGGCGAGGTCGGAAAGGACGTCTCGAGGTTCTGCTTCATAATGAGGAGGATGTCCAGCCATCTCGATTTCGACCTGGATATGATTAAGAAAGAGTCTTCCGAGAATCCGGTATTCTATATTCAATACGCTCACGCGCGTATCTGGTCGATTCTCGATTATGGCAAGGATGCCGATGTAGCGAATAATTTCGATCCGAGTTTATTGAAAGAACCGGAAGAGATAGAGATTATGAGGATGCTCAGGCAATTCCCCATGATAGTGATCTTAAGCGCAAAGACATTCGAGCCGTACGTCGTATTACAATATATCCAGGATCTCTCAGGCGTTTTTCATTCATTCTATAACAAACATAGAATCGTGGGTGATGACCCGCATCTCACAAGATCGAGGATTGTCCTCGTTAATTGTATCAGAATAGTCCTTGCCAACGGATTACGTTTATTGGGGGTTTCACTTCCCAAGAAGATGTAACGGTGTTCGATTCGATAAAGATCTGTCAGAATGAAGAGATAGACGTAGAGAAGCTGTCTTCACAGCTTGTCGATTACGGATATCATGTCACAAAAAGGGTCGCCGAAGAAGGCGATTTTTCCCGCATTGGCGATACCATCACGATTTATCCCCTAACATTCGAATATCCTCTCAGGATAGAGCTTCTCGATAATAAGGTCGAGAGGATAAGAAGCGTTGATCCCATCACATATGACAATATAGAATCCCACAGCGTAGCGATAATCATACCCGTTAAAGGCATATACAGGAGGAAGATCCAGCGTAAAAGCTTTGCTATGTCGGAAGAATCTCCGATAGACAATTTCGTAGATATAGACGCCGGCGATTATATAGTGCATGCCGAGCATGGCATAGGAAAATATCTCGGCATAGAGAAACTGAAGATCGATAAGAAATATGTTGAGCATCTCGCGATAGAATATGCGGATCGCGAAAAGCTGTATGTGCCGTTCGGCGATGTCGACAAAGTGCATAAGTACTTAGGATTTGAGAAGTCCCTGCCCAAACTGCACAAGATCGGGTCGAAGCTTTGGAGGGCCGCTAAGGAGCGGGCGAAGAAGGGCGTATTAAAGATAGCCGTGGAACTTCTGGATCTTCAGGCAAAACGCGCAGCTGTTGGCGGGTTTAAATTTTCTCCGGATACCGAGTGGCAAAAAGAGTTAGAGAAAAGGTTTCCATATAAAGAGACCGCGGATCAGTTGCGCGCGACAGCCGAGGTTAAGAAGGATATGGAGTCGCCTAAGCCGATGGATAGGCTCCTGTGCGGAGACGTCGGTTACGGGAAGACGGAAGTCGCTCTTCGGGCTGCGTTCAAGGCGGTTATGGATAATAAGCAGGTCGCCATACTTGTGCCGACGACGATCCTGGCCGAACAGCACATTAACACCTTCCGCGACAGGATGCGCGATATGCCGGTGATGGTAGAGATGTTATCGCGGTTCAGAACGCCTCAGGAACAGTCTAAGATCATAGGCGGGATAGCTGCGGGCAGGGTAGATATAATAATCGGAACACATCGACTCTTATCGGATGATATCGTCTTTAAAGATCTTGGGCTGGTGATAATAGATGAAGAACAGAAATTCGGGGTTAGGCATAAGGAGCGGTTGAAAAAACTCCGCATTAATACGGATGTGCTTACGCTTACGGCAACGCCGATACCTCGCACGCTATATTTTGCTCTCATGGGGGGCAGAGATATCTCCGTTATTAACACTCCTCCATCCGCGCGGCTACCGGTCGAGACAAAGGTTACGCATTATGACGATGGTCTGATTAAAGAAGCGATATTGAGGGAGAAAGCCAGGGGTGGCCAGGTATTTTTCGTGCATAACAGGGTTAAAGGTATCGAGCTTATTGCCGGGAAGATATCGAGCCTGGTGCCGGGAGTCAATGTAGTAGTGGCCCACGGACAGATGCCCGAGAAGATGCTCGAAGAGACCATGATAAACTTCATTAAAGGCCGGATTGACTGCCTGGTCTCTACGACTATCATCGAATCCGGCATAGACATACCAAACGCAAACACTATAATTATAAATAGAGCGGATGCATTCGGGTTATCTGAATTATACCAGCTTCGCGGAAGGGTCGGCAGGTTTACGCGAGCGGCATATGCGTATCTACTGGTGCCGAAGAGAATGGTCCTTAGCGCGGAGTCGCAGAAGAGATTAGTCGCTATTAAGAAGTTCCAGGAGCTGGGCAGTGGGTTTAAGCTCGCGATGGAGGATCTGCAGATCAGGGGGGCGGGTAACCTCCTCGGCGTCGAACAGCATGGCTATATCAGCTCCGTCGGGTTTGATATGTATTGCCGGCTGCTAAAGACCGCCGTCGATAGCTATAAAAAGCCATAGATATCTAACCTGGTTAGATATGCCAGGTTAGCCATTACCATGTTGACAACAGGGCCGGGCGAGTGTAGCATGGTTGAAACTTAGGGGAGGGTTATGACACAGATGAATGAGAAGGCATCCGGCAGTCTTAATGAGTTGATACCGGTATTAATCTTATGTCTTGCGATTGCGGTAATAGCCTGCTTGCCTCTACGCATCATGTCATATGGTTTTATCCCTCCCGACGATGCTATGCGCCATGCCGCAAAGGCGATCTCCGGGAAAAGCTGGGACCAGATACTTGTGGTGCGGCCGGAGTTTAAGATGGATAGCCATCCCGGCTGGCATGCGATACTCACTGCCGTTCACAACGTAACGGGTTGTGACCAGGACGCGCTTATACTATTCTCCGTCGTCATATTATTCATAATATTTGCGCTCATACCGATATTCTTTCTCGAACATGCTGAGGCGTGGCTGGCAACTTTACTGGCCGTAGCGGTAGTTTCGCCGGGTCTCATCGTTCGTCTGTTCTTAGGGCGCCCATTTATACTTACAATGTCGACCCTGCTCGCTCTGTTCTTTTTATGGCCGGCCTTAAAAGAGAAGAAGATGCCTCTGGCCGTGATGGGTATCTTAACGGCGCTCATTGCCTCGTCGACATGGATTCATGCAGGGTGGTATCTATTTGCGCTGCCCGTAATATGTTTCTTCATAGCGGGGGAGTTGCGTTCGGGGCTGCGTTTTGCATTATGCGCTATCATCGGCGTATCCGCCGGCGCCGCGATGACCGGACATCCGATCCTGTTCTTTAAACAGACGATAACTCATATGATGCTTGCTTTTGGAAATGTATCGGCCCAGCGGTTACTGGTAACGGAATTCCGGCCATTCAATGGTGACGGAATGGCGGCCATGTTAGTGCTAATTATTCTTATCTGGCGCAGGCCTTACCTGAAACGCCACGGCAAGCCACTATTTTCTCCGGTATTTATACTCGCCGCAGCCGGTTGGACGCTCGGATTTGTGGCTACTCGTTTTTGGACAGACTGGGGTATGCCTGCGGCGATATTCTGGATAGCGACAGAGATTGACAGCGCCATGAGTGAGCATTTTGATCTTGTATCATGGTCGAGAGCCGGATTGGCACTGGCAATATCAGCGGCGTTATTTCTATCTGTAAGCGCAGATATCGGCGGTAGGTGGACAAATAATTTGACGACCGAATATCTCTCTGTGGGTGACTCTTCGCAGACCGAATGGCTGCCGGAACCGGGAGGTATCATCTATAGTTCCGATATGGGAGTATTTTATCAGACCTTCTTCAGAAATCCGAAAGCCGAATGGCGCTACATTCTCGGCTTTGAACCGGCCATGATGCCTCCGGAGGACCTTGCTATAATGAGAAAGATCCAATGGAATTCCGAGGCTTACCAAGCGTTTGAGCCATGGGTTAAGAAGATGAGGCCGCAGGATAGACTCGTCGTAGGTGGTGCATACAACGCAAAGCCCAATATGCCGGGACTCGAATGGCATTATGCCGCGACAGGAACCTGGGTGGGGCGCACCCCGAAGCGATAGAGATCTTTATTCGTGATGAAATTTTCGATAATGTTGTTTATGCGAAATATCAAAGCCCGGTTTAATAGCGTTATCGCATACCTGATATTCGCAGCCACGGCCGCGCCGATGCTATTGATCAGTTGGCGCAGATGGCCGGACATATTGATCGACTTTGGCAGGGAGTTGTATGTGCCGTGGCAAATCAGTAACGGCGCAGTTTTGTACAGAGATATTGCGTATCTGAACGGTCCTCTCGCATCCTGCGTTAACGCCATTCTATTTAAAATTTTCGGCGTATCCCTGACGACGCTCGTCTTTTTTAATATATTCCTGATAGTCCTGCTTACCGTATTAATATATAAAATATTCAACATTATTGCGGATAAAATGACGGCCCTCGCCGCCGGAATCGCTTTTTTAACCCTATTTGCATTTTCTCAATATGTCATTACGGGTAATTATAATTTCGTCTGTCCTTATTCGCATGATTTAACTCAAGGGATAGTTTTATCGTTTATCGCGCTATACGTCTTCGCCTTATATGTAAAATCTAAGAAGATGGGTTGGCTGAGCCTCATGGGATTGCTCGTCGGGCTGATATTTCTTACTAAGATGGAGGTCTTTCTCGCTATAGCGCTTGCGCTTTCCTCGGGTATAGCCGCATTTTTTATTACGGAAAGGATGCCTTTATCGAGAATAGTACAATCAATTACTTTAATGTGCGGCGTAGCGGTTTTGCCATTGTTTTTTTTCTCGGCCTTATTCTTACTTCACATGCCTCTTCGCGATATATTTTCGGCGTTTACCACATCCTATAGTGCGAGCTTTAATCCAGAGATATCATCGAATCTGTTTTACAGGGCTATTATGGGGCTTGACACTCCGAAGCTTAATATTATTAAATTTGCTTATAGCTCAATCTGGTATATAGTTGTGGTTACGACGCTCGGGGCTATAGGCATCATAATGGCTCGAGTTCAAGGTCGTATAAGCAGAATATTCTCGTCGCTGGCAGGTATTTTATTGATATTTGTTCTTCCGCTATTTTTGATCGACACTTCGACTTGGTTGGATTATGGCCTGAGAGGACTACCCTTGGCAATGACATTATTGCTGGGGTATGCCATCTATTCGATATATGTCACCCGGTGCATCAAGCAATGTCAGGAGTTGCCTCGACTACTGGTGCTGCTTTCTCTAACGCTATTCGGCCTGGTTCTTTTATTGAAGATATTTCTCAATGTCCACATATACCACTACGGATTCGCCTTAGCCATGCCGGCAACCCTTCTCTTGGTTATGATATTCTCTTATCTGGTTCCGGCGCTTTTTGAAAAAGTTGCGGGGAGCAGTATATTTTTGCGATATGCGGGAATGGCCCTGGTGGCGGCATTTATCTTAGCCCATATAGCGCAAATAGGGCATATGTATAGTTTTAAAACCTATCCCGTGGGCTCGGGGAAGGATCTGATTCTTACTTACAGGACTGAGGTATCTCCAAAAGGAGCGGTACTTAATAGCGCTTTAAACAAAATTAAGGAAGAAGTGAAAAACGGCAGCAGCCTCTCAGTAATGCCGGAAGGCGCTATGCTTAATTATCTTCTAAGAATTAAAAATCCCACTCCATACATTATGGTCATGCCTCCGGAGGTCCGCTTCTTTGGTCAGGGCAGGATATTGAAGGCGTTTGATGAAAGCGCTCCGGATTATGTCGTAATAATCGATCACGACATTTCAGAGTATGGATTTAATGCGTTCGGGAACGATTATGGTTCAGCTATTCAGGAATGGGTCAATAAAAACTATGCTTCAAAAATATTTATAAGATCTCCGCAAAGCAGTGATAAGAAATTCGGCATGGTTTTATTGAAAAAGAAATAGGCGCTAAGGCTATAAAATAAGGCGCCCATTTTCGATTGAAAACGACGCGCACTCATGATAGTATATACCAAGTTATGAAGACAGATATCCTTCTTGTAACAATCCTGATATTCGCTACATTATCATCGTCAGGGTGCTCTATGGCGCCAAGTCCCGATGATAAAGTCCTGGTGAAGGTTAGTAACAGCACTATCACCGTAGGAGAATTCAAATCCAGGATCGCGAAACTACCCTCCTACTACAAGGAGATAGCCGAGAAGAACAAGAAACGCTATCTCGAAGAGATGATAGCGGAAAAACTTTTTTATGAGGAGGCCCTGCGCAGAGGCCTTAATAATGATAAAGAGGTCGCTGAGATAGTGGTCGAGGCGAAGAAGAAGATAGTGATAACGAAGCTCATTAAAAATGAAGTGGATGATAAAGTCACCGTCAGTGAGGCCGAGATAAAAGCCTTTTACGAGGCGAATAAAGATAAGATGAAGACCCCTGAAATGTGGCGGGCATCGCATATCCTCGTCCCTACGATTCAGGAGGCAAAAGATATATTACAGCAGTTGAATAGCGGCGCGAGTTTCGATGAACTTGCAAGAGTAAAGAGTAAGGATGCGACTGCCGCCAGACTCGGCGATGTGGGTTTCTTCAGGTTGGGACAGTTGGTTCCGGAATTTGAAAAGGCCGCTACTAAGCTGAGCGTAGGCCAGATCAGCGATATCGTCCAGACTAAATTCGGTTACCATATAATCAAGCTTACAGACAGGAAGGAATCTGGTGTCCAGCCTTACGAGAAGGCAAAACCTGTTATAGAGAGCGAGCTTAAGAAAAAGAAACGGGCAGAATTATTCTACGATCTGATAATGACGCTGAAGAAGAAATATGGTGTGAATATCGATGAGAGAGCTTTTGCCGCAAATGATCCTTTAGTCAAAGAAGATAAACCGGAAAGTAAGATATGAAGCTTATGCGCATGCTATTTATAATGCTGGCAGTATTGGCTTCCGCCGCCGCCGTTCATGCTACCGTGGTAGATAAAGTTATTGTTGTGGTGGATAATGAAATCATAACGCAGGGTGAGGTTGACAGAATAATCGGGCCTGCATATGAACAATTTAAGAATAAGCTATCCGGCCAGGATTTAATTAAGAAGATCGAGGAAGCCAGGCAGGCTGTCATGGGACAGCTCATAGAAGAGAAGCTGATCCTGAGCGAGGCCAAGAAACAGAATATCCAGATAGAGGAAAAGGATATCAAGGCGAAGGTGGATGAAGCGAGGAAGAAATTTCCATCGAACGAGATCTTTGAACAAGCGCTGGCCTCACAGAAGTTAACTATTAAAGATCTCAAGGCAAAGTTTAAAGAACAACTGATGGCGAGAAAACTCATAGACCAGAAAGTCGGATCTAAAATATTCATAACTCCCGCCGAGGTAGTGGATTATTATAATAAACATATTAACGAATTCGCCAAGCCCGAACAGATCCGCCTGAGAAATATTTTGATTAGGCCTAAAGAAAATGTGCATGTAGAGAAGACGGCAGACCTCATCAATGAAATATTGAAACGCCTAAAAGCCGGTGAGGACTTTGCCGAGCTGGCGAAGATCTACTCTGAGGGGCCCGGAGCTAAAGAAGGCGGCGACATGGGGTATGTGGGCAAAGGGGATTTGATGCCGGAGATAGAGAAGGCGGTATTCAATATGAAGGCAGGAGAGACCTCCGGAGTGATACGGACCAAGATAGGCTATCACTTCTTTAAGGTGGAAGACAGGAAGATGCCCGAATCCGTCAGTGTCGCAGACGCCCGTAGGAGCATCGAGGAAGCGATCTGGGTAGGCAAGATGAGGGAGAAATCCAGAGGGTGGGTGGAGGAACTGAGGAAGCATGCCTATATCGCGTTTAAGTAGGCCGAGCGTCGTAATAACATTAGGTGACCCGTCCGGCATAGGGCCTGAGATTGCAGCGAAGGCCCTGGCAAATCCGGCGGTTAAATCTCTCGCTGATTTTACCGTAGTGGGCAGTACCTTCGTCTTTGATAAAACCATACGTGATTTACGCCTGAAATTTTCTACCCGAAATATAAATTTTGTAAATATTGATAACGTTCCGCAGAGAATATTTGCCTACGGTAAATCAGATCCCTCATTCGGTAAGGCCTCCATGCAATATCTCGATAAAGCCATAGATATTTTAGCCGAAGGGCCTGCCAAGTCTTTAGTTACAGCTCCTATAAATAAGGCGTCTGTTTGTTCCGCGGGCTATGTGGGATTTCAAGGCCACACCGAATATCTGGCCGCAATGACACGCGCAAAACGATTTGCAATGATGTTTGTAGGCGAAAAACTCAAGATAACATTAGTTACACGCCATATGGCGCTTTGCGATGTTTCTCAGAAATTATCTACCGATGCGATCCTGTCCGCGATCGAGCTTACCGGCAAGTGCCTTAAGAATAATTTCAAAATTCGTAGTCCACGGATTGGTGTTGCGGGGCTGAATCCGCATGCAGGCGAGGGTGGTATATTTGGATGTGAGGAGATTCGCATAATTGCGCCTGCCATCAAAAAGGCCGCCGGAGGAGTTAAAGGAATAGTGGGGCCAGTGAGTCCGGATGTAATATTTAATATGGCTCTCGATGGAAAACTCGATGCGGTTATTTCGATGTACCACGACCAGGCGCTTATACCATTTAAACTCTTATACTTTCGCACGGGGGTTAATTACACGCTGGGTCTGCCGTTTGTTCGCACTTCACCGGACCATGGGACCGGATTTGATATAGCGGGAAAGGGCAGGGCCGATCCTTCGTCGATGATAGAAGCGATTAAGCTTGCCTGCCGCCTTTCCCCGGAGGCCAGATAGACATTGCTTACCATCTCCGGATTAAAAGAGATATTTGTCCAATATGGTTTTCGTCCGCTAATGCGTTACGGCGAGAATTACTTAATAGATTCCAATATTAAGGATAAGATAATAGCTGAGGTAAATCTTTCGAGAAAGGATACGATTTTAGAGATCGGGCCCGGCCTGGGCGCTTTAACTGTGGACCTCGCCTCGACGGGCGCTAAAGTATTTGCCGTAGAGAAAGATGAGAAGGCCTTCAATATCCTGAGAAAACTTACCGAAGACATTCCGAATCTGAAGCTTATTCACGGTGACATATTGAAGTTCGATATACATAAGATCTATTCCACCGAAAAAATTAATGTTGTAGGGAACCTGCCATACTACATAACGACGCCCATAGTCGAGTATCTGATAAATAATAGAAAATATATTGACTCGGCGGTCATTATGGTTCAAAAAGAGGTAGCGAATCGTCTGCTCGCATCCGCCGGAACCAAAGATTACAGCTCGTTCAGTTGTTTCGTCCAGTATTTCGTTAAGCCGAGCTATGTCTATACGGTCAGGCGTTCTTCGTTTTATCCGGAGCCGGACGTGGATTCGAGCATTGTCAAATTAGAAATGCTGAAGGTTCCATCGGTTAAAGTGAAGGATGAGGGGCTATTGTTTAAGATAATGCGCGGGTCATTCAATCAGAGGCGTAAATCGATAATAAACTCATTATCACGTGAAGAGGTACTCAATATGCCTAAGCAAGATATGCTGGACATCCTCAGGAGCCTTGGCATAGATCCGTATATCCGCCCCGAGATGCTGAGCCTTTCCGAATTCGCCAAGATTGCCAACGCAATTTAATAGATATCTCAGGTTACGGTTGTCATCCTGAGGAGCGAAGCGACGAAGCCTGCCTGCCTACTGTCGAACACCTGCAGGTAGGCAGGGATCTCGCTTTTAGATTCTTCGGCACCTCTGGCGTATAAGAGTGACGCTAGAACGTATTTTTCGGTGCCTCAGAATGACGCATGAACTTCTATGGCTAAGCTATTATATATTACAAACTCCCCTTACATTGACAAACGGCTTTCTCAATGATATTATATGTCGATATATACATGTTAGTATGTGCGGGAGTAGTTCAATGGTAGAACACGAGCCTTCCAAGCTCGATACGTGGGTTCGATTCCCATCTCCCGCTCCACTCTGTTTTGTTTTTCTGCTGTCATTTTACCGCAATAAATATTTGAGGTCATAACAGGAGGAGTTTAAATGGTCCAGACGATCGAAGCGATCAACGAAAAAGTCAAAAAAGAGGGTGCCTTTATAAGCAAGCTGATCGAGGAGATCGAAACTGTAATTGTCGGTCAGCGATATCTGATCGAGAGGTTACTGGTTGGCGTTCTTGCCAACGGCCATATATTGATCGAAGGTGTCCCCGGGCTGGCCAAGACGCTATCGGTTAAGGTCCTGGCACAGTCTATAGATACTAAATTTCAGAGGCTTCAGTTCACTCCCGATCTTCTTCCTGCAGATCTTCTCGGCACATTGATATATAGTCCCAAGGACGGAGAATTCACGATAAAGAAGGGCCCGATATTTGCTAATATAATTCTTGCCGATGAAATCAATCGTGCGCCGGCCAAGGTACAGAGCGCGCTCCTCGAAGCCATGCAGGAACGTCAGGTGACCATAGGCGACACGACATATAAACTCGACGAGCCGTTCATGGTTCTTGCGACTCAGAACCCCATAGAGCATGAAGGCACTTATCCTCTACCTGAGGCACAGGTCGATCGTTTCATGCTTAAACTTAATATCCAATACCCCTCAAAAGAAGAGGAATATAAGATTATGAAGAGGATGGCGATGACCGATAAGAAGATATCGGTGAAACCCGTCGTAGGTCCGCAGGATATTGTCAGGGCGAGAAAAATCGTCGACGAGATATATATAGATGAGCGCATAGAGAGGTATATAATAGATCTGGTGTTTGCCACCAGAGATCCTAAGTCTTACAGGCTGGGAGACCTTGCGCCTTTGATACAGTACGGAGCATCTCCTAGGGCAACCATATACTTAAGCATCGCCGCCAAAGCTTATGCGTTCTTACAGGGGCGTGGTTATGTGGTGCCGCAGGATATAAAAACCATAGGTCTCGATGTGCTCAGGCACCGTGTTATCGTTAGTTACGAGGCCGAAGCCGAAGATAAAACTTCGTCGGATATTATCAAATCCATATTTGATGAAGTGAAGGTTCCCTGAAGAAGATAAAATGCTTCCTAAAGAAGTAATCCAGAAGATACGCCGTATTCAGATAACGACCTCGCGCCTGGTCACGGATTTTCTGTCGGGCCAATATGAAAGCGTCTTTAAGGGGCGCGGCATGGAGTTCGATGAGGTCCGGGAATATCAGCCCGGCGACGAGATCCGCAGTATCGACTGGAACGTTACCGCTCGAATGGGCCGCCCATTTATAAAGAAGTACATCGAAGAACGCCAGCTCACCGTAATGATCCTCCTGGATGCCTCGGCATCGTCTTATTTCGGCACCACGAGATGCCTTAAGAGCGAGCTCGCCGCGGAAGTATCCGCCGTCCTTGCCTATGCGGCTGTGAAACACAATGACCGTGTCGGCCTCATAATATTTACGGATAAGATAGAAAAATTTATTCCTCCCAGAAAAGGCCAGCAGCATGTCTTGAGGGTGATAAGGGAAGCCATATATTTTAAGCCTAAGAGTAAGGGCACTGATATTGAAGGCGCATTGAAATATCTGGATAGCGTTACGACCAGAAGGGCCGTCACATTTATCATCTCGGACTTTTTCGCGAAGGACTTTAAGCGATCGCTGTCCGTTGCGAATAAGAGGCATGACTGCGTAGCCATCACCATAACCGACCCCAGGGAGATGGAACTGCCGAAAGCCGGCATAGTAGAGCTGACCGATGCCGAGACCGGGTCATTCTTTCAGGTCGATACATCCAGCGCAAAAATAAGGCGCATCTACTCGGAGAGGGCCAATCGTAAAATAGAGGAACGTTCCAGGACCTTTGGGTCTATAGGTGTCGATCATATCGATGTGCGCACGGATGTTCCGTACCTCGAAGAGTTGATTAAGTTTTTCAAGATGAGAAAGAGGCGGATTTAAAAGAGATGGATAGTCTTAAATGAAATATACGATCAGAATCGCGCAGATAATTATCATCGGACTCATTATAATCTATTCGAATGCATTTGCCGCGGATGAAATAGGCGTGCGCGCGTGTATTGACAGGAATTCGATCACGATAGGCGATAGGATAAAGTTAACCATTGATGTAACTGCGCCACGATCTTCGCAGATTCAGATGCCCGCATTTAAAGACGGCCTCATAGGAGAATTCGAGATAAAGGATTCTTCGATAAAAAAGCAAGACCATCTTTTTGGCGGAAGGACCTACAGATACCTATACTACATCACGATATACTCTACCGGAAAAAAAGAGATTCAGGGTATTGATGTTAAGTATAAGCTGAAAGGATCTAAAGACTGGGGCCTGAAGAAGACTAAATCGATTTCTGTGGAAGTTCGAAGTGTACTGCCTAAGGTTATGCCTGCCGACGTTAAAGATATCAAAGGTCCTTTGGCTTTCTTCGAGCTGAACTGGATACTTATTATCCTCATATTGGCCTTAGTCGCCGTGCTTATATCCGCATTGATCATATATCTCAGGATGCGTAACAGAAAACCTGTTAAACTGCCGCACGAGACTGCGCTGGAAGAGCTGGAGGCCCTGCGCGCCGGCCTGATAAATAAAGGAGACGTAAAGGAGTATTTTGTAGGTGTATCTGATTGCATCAGGGGTTATGTCGAGCGGTCGTTTAAACTCAGAGCCCCCGAGATGACGTCGGAGGAATTCTTTAATTCTCTGCATAATTCTTCCGTGCTTTCCGTCTCACATAGGGAACTTCTCAAAGGTTTCGTGAACGCATGCGATATGGTTAAGTTTGCCAAATATTCACCGAAGCGTGACGAGATAGATAATGTATACACGACGGCTAAGAATTTTGTATACGAGACTAAGGAAGTGAAATAGATGTTTGTCTTTAAGGATCCGTGGGTATTGGCTCTGATTATTCCGATCGCAATGATCTTACTGCTGGCAAGAACCAGGCGTAATGAGCCCGCATTTTTATTTTCATCGAAGGATCTGATGGAGGGCATTAAGCCGACCATGCGAATGCGATTCAGTAAATATCTGATTCTGTTCCGTGGCGCGGTCATTATATTATTCATACTGGCGCTGGCCAGGCCCCAGACGGTTCTGCAGGGATCTAAGTCTGTATCTGAGGGGGTGGACATCGTTCTCGATCTCGATACCTCTACGAGCATGCTTGCCGAAGACTTCATGATCGGGACTGCCAGGGTGAACCGGTTCGAGGTAGTTAAGGATGTGGTTAAAGAGTTCATACGAAAGCGTAAGGATGACAGGGTCGCGCTGGTGGCGTTTGCAGGGCGCGCTTATACCGTATGCCCGCTAACGACAGATTATTCGTGGTTAAATGAGAATCTGGACAGAGTATCGGTAGGCATGATAGAGGATGCGACTGCTATAGGATCGGCGATAGCCACATCGGTTAACCGCCTGCGCACCTCCAAGACAAAAAGCAAGGTGATAATCCTTCTTACGGATGGCGTAAATAATGCCGGGACCATATCACCGTTAGTAGCGGCAGAAGCGGCCAAGGCATTGAATATAAAGATCTATGCTATATGCGTGGGGTCGAAAGGATTGGTGCCTTACCCTCTTAAGGATGTTTACGGCAGGACCGCATATAGGAGCATCCCTATCGAGATAGACGAGGAAGTGCTTAAAAAGATCGCGAGCCTTACCGGAGCGAAGTATTATCTGGCAAGCGATACGGAGACACTTAGAAAAATATATGACGATATCAATAAATTGGAAAGGTCCAATATAGAGCATTTCGGTTACACCGAATATGACGAGCTATTCTACCTCTTCTTAATACCTGCGCTGATAGCGCTCGGACTGGAGATACTGTTGGCCAATACGATATTTCTGAGGATACCTTAATGAACTTTGCTAACCAGCAATATGTGGCGCTGATATATTCTGCCGCAATTATTCTGGCCATATTTTATATATGGGTTAATCTGCGCCGCCGCGCGCTTACAGAACGGTTTGTCGATAAGAGCCTTCTGGGGAATATGGCGCCCACGGCAAGCATGGTTTTAAAGACCATAAAAATTATGGTTATAATAGCGGCTTCGGTGCTGGCGATCATAGCGCTCGCCCGTCCGCAGTGGGGATTTATCTGGGAAGAGACTAAGAAGTCCGGCATAGATATGCTTATATCGATAGATGTTTCGAAGAGCATGCTTGCCACAGATGTAAAACCTAATAGGCTTGAACGCTCTAAGTTCGCCGTGAAAGATCTGGTAAAAAAGCTTAACGGTGACCGTGTGGGTTTAATAGCCTTCGCCGGCTCCTCGTTTCTTCAATGTCCGTTGACCATAGATTATAATGGGTTTTTACTGGCGCTTGACGATCTGTGCATAGGAACTATACCTCGCGGAGGCACTTCCATTACCAGCGCCATAAGGGACGCTATGAACATATTTAAAGGTCCCGACAAAAAATATAAGGTGCTCGTGATCATTACCGACGGAGATGATCTGGAGGGTGATGCCCTGAGAGCCGCAAAGGAGGCGGCAGATCTGGGGATAAAGATATATTGCGTTGGAGTAGGAAGCCAGGACGGAGATGTTATTCCCGTTATAGATGATAAAGGCGACAGAATATATATCGCCGACAGATCCGGGCAGGTGGTAAAGTCTAAACTTAATGAAGATCTTCTTAAGAAGATTGCTATATCAACCGGCGGTAATTACGTGCACGCTACTCAGGCTGAATTTGGCTTAGTTCTATTGTACGATAAAAGCATCTCAAAGCTGGAGAAGAGAGATATAGAAGCCAAGATGAGAAAGCATTACCAGGAACGATTCCAGTATTTTTTAGCCGTGGCTTTAATACTCTTGGCCCTGGAGCCGTTACTGCCCGAACGAAAGATGATATCGAGATGAGACGGATACTGCTACCAATACTATTGATAATAATCTTCCTGTCTACACCCTCATTCGCCGATGAAAAAGAGGATGTTAAAAAGGGCAACATACTATATAATAAAGGTGATTATGCCGCCTCGGCGAAACTTTACGAGAAGGCTTCATTGGAGAAATCTTACAGCGCGATTCCTAATCTGAATCAGGGCGCGGCGGTGTATAAAGCAGGCAATTATAATAAGGCAATCGATGCATTTAATAAATCAATAGCTAAGCATCAGGCCTATATTATTCCCATGGCCGATTATAATATAGGTAACTCTACTTATAAGATTGGAGAGGCAAAGAATAAGACTGATAAGGAGAAGAAGGATATTAAGGGTACCGCTGAAATGTACGGTACAGCCTTACAGTATTATAAGAGGGCGATAGATCTTAATCCAAATGACAAAGATGCCAAATTCAATTATGAGTTCGTTTCTATGAAACTGCAGGAGCTGAGTCCGCTATATCAAATAAAACAGGAAGAAGAGAAGAAAAAATCAGAGAAAAATAAGGATCAGCAACAAAATCAACAGCAAAACCAACAGCAAAACCAACAGCAAAACCAACAGCAAAACCAACAGCAAAATCAACAGCAAAATCAACAGCAAGACCAACAACAACAGCAGGGACAACAGCAAGAGTCTCAGGGCAAGGACTCTGGCCAGAAGAATCAGCAGGATAAAAATAAGGAAGAAGGAAAAGACGAGGCTCGCGGGGGAGGATCTCAGGAAGATCAAAAGCCTAAAGAAGGACAAGAGAAGAAAGAGAAAACAGCCGACAATAGCGGAGAAAAACAGGAAGATAAGAAGCCGGATGCCGGGGAAGAGAAAAAACAGCCACAAGACAGCGAAAAGAAAAATGACGAGGCTGGTCAGGGTAAGGAGAGTGGTGAAAAAGGAGGTAGCCCCGAGAGCGAAAAAGCTCAGAAACCAGAACAGGAAGAAGATGCCGACAAAGGCGCTTCGGCAGGAGAAAAGCAGGATCAGCCGATTCCAAAGGAAGGAGAAGGAACACAAGAGGCAAAAAAAACCGAAGATAAGCAGGACGGTTTAGCCGCATATCAGAGCGGTCAGTCTCAACCTGAGCCCGGAGAGATGACTGAGGCTGAGGCAAAGATGCTTTTAGAGGGTTATAAGGGAGAAGAAGCCACGGGTCGTGGTATAAAAATGCGTCGAAAGGCTATAGATGTGTCAGAGCCTTCAAGGGACTGGTAACGTATGAGGCAGTTCATAAAAATAATTATATCAGTTTTGATGGTATTGACCGTTGTTTCAGGTCGCGCCGTCGCGGCTGATAAGAAGTTTGTCGTTAATCTGGATAGAAATCGAGTTTCTATCGGTGAGAAGGCGCAGTTGGGCCTGTCTTTCTATGGAACCCAGTCTATGCCCGCACCCGATCTGGGCAATATCGACGGCCTTGACGTAAGATATGTTGGCCCATCTACTATGATGACAGTCATAAACGGCCAGGTTTCCAGCTCTATCACGCATATGTACTCTATACAACCCTTAAAGATCGGAAAATTCCAGCTCGGACCGTTTACTTTTAAATATAAGGGTGACGACTATTCGTCCAACCTGGTATTTCTTGAGGCTGTTGACGAAAGAGTAGCGCCTATTGCGCAGGCATCAGGCGCCAATATGTTACAGCAATTTAATATGGGGGACAGGATTTACCTGACCCTATTCGTTGACAAGCCCGCCGCCTATGCAAATGAGCTGATCCCTGTCACTGTGAAACTTTATGTGAATCGTCTTAATGTCAGCGATATTCAGTTACCTTCTTTTGATCAGGCGGGTTTTTCTAAAGTTGAATTTAAGGAACCAAAGCAGTATCGTGAACGAGTTGGCGGGGCGTTATACGATGTTCTCGAATTTAAGACAAGCATATTTGGCACAAAACCCGGCGATTATCATCTCGGCCCTGCAAAGATTAAGTGCAGCGTCATGATGCCGAGAGCTACGTCGCGTGGGCCGATGTCGGACGATTTCTTCCCCAACGATCCTTATGGCGGATCGATGTTCGATGACTTCTTTACGCGTTTCGAGAGGTACCCCTTAGAATTAAAATCGAAATCAGTCGATATAGTGGTATTGGCTGTACCCACTGAAGCCCGCCCTGCAAATTTTACCGGAGCCGTGGGAGATTATCAGTTTATATATACAGCAAGCCCCACCAAAGTAAAAGTAGGTGATCCTGTCACTGTACATATGGATATTAATGGAACCGGTAATTTTAATACAGTAATAATACCGAACCTTGAAAGCACATCCGGATTTAAGACGTATGAACCGCAAGTGAAGACCGAAGAGAATCGCAAGAGCTTCACTCAGGTTCTGATTCCTGAGACCGATACCGTTAAGAGCGTGCCGAAAGCGACGTTCACGTATTTCGATCCGAACAGTAGAGAATTTAAGACCATTATTCAGGGTCCGATTTCGCTTCAGGTGGAGAAGGCTAAGGAGGAGGCTCCTTCACAGGTGGTTGGTCCGACCCCCGGAATTCAAGCTCCGGCCCCGTCAAGAGATGCGGATCTCGGGCGGGATATCATATACATAAAAGAATCTCCCGGGATTTGGTTTAAGAAAGGCAAGGCCTTCTATACAACAAATATTTATTTAGGCGTAGTATCTGCACCTTTTGTTTTGTTAATGACTTTATATGTGTTTCGCCGGAGACAGACGCGCATGCAGACGGACTCGATTTATTCGGGGCGCATACTGGCAATCGGAGCTTCGAAGAGAGGCCTTAAGGACTTATCTACCAGACTTAAAACAGATGATGCGAAATTATTTTATGAGGCCTTATTTAACACGTTACAGAGTTATATTGGATATAGACTGCACATTCCACCGGCAGGCATAACAGTTAATGCGGCTATAGAAGGTCTAGTCCAAAAAGAGATAGATCCGGCGGTTGTTAGTAAAGTGAAAAAATTGTTCGATGCTTGCGATCTGACGCGTTTTGGTTATATAGAGGTTGATGGCAGGAAGATGCGCGATGATAAGCGCGTCCTTGAGGACGTGATAAAATATATGGAACGCAAGAAAGTATAATAATAGAAGAATATGATCAAAGTAAGACGGATAGGTAGTTATGTTAAAAAACGATAAGCAAAAATATTATAACTTAGTGAAAATATGCGGAGGCCTTATCATATTATCGCTATGCGCTGTGTTTATATATTTCTCATCGGAAGCTCAGGAGAAGAAGCCGGAGCCTTATCAATTATTTTACACGGCGAATCATAGCTACGAATCCAAAGATTACTTAAAGGCTATGGAAAACTACATAGCTATTCTCGACCAGGGGATAGAGAGCGGTAACCTGTATTATAACATTGGCAACAGCTTTCTAAAATTGGGCAGGCTTGGGCATGCCATTCTATGTTATGAAAAGGCCAGGCGACTGATACCTCATGATAGCGACCTCAGGGCCAATCTCGCTTATGCCAGATCGCTCGCCGAGAGCGTGAACGATGGTTCGTCGGAAAATATATTAATGAAAGTCGTCGGCGCGATTTTCGGTTCTTATAATCTCAGGGAGATTATATTGGCCGCTACGGTCTTGTATCTGATTTTAATTATCCTTGTAGGCATTTTTGTTGCCAATCCTTTTGCTTCAAGACGTCTAAAGATTCCGATTTTTTTAGTAGCGATATTATTCCTGATCAGCCTTCTCGGGTCTCTGGTAAGATACTTTGATGATCATATCCTGAGACACGGAATCGTTATCCAAAAGGATATAGCCTGCAAGTATGAGCCTATAGATAAGTCCACGACATATTACATTCTGCGTGAAGGCTCCGATGTACGGATACTAAGTACGAGGAACGCCTGGCGTCAGATTGCAAGGCCGGATGGTAAGACAGGATGGGTAAAGAGAGACGCTGTCGAAGAGATATAAAAAAATATAAAAAAATACTTGACATAAATATGTCTTCTGTTATAATAATCAAACTTAATTTTTTGAACTCAAAATATATTTAATGTGTAAAATAATTGACATAGGAAGATGGACTGCTCTAGTATGATCGTAGTCAATCTTTAGTTCCGTCGGAAACAGCCGCTGGCGTATAAGCTGAAGCGGCTGCAGTAGCTCAGTCGGTAGAGCACGTCCTTGGTAAGGACGAGGTCATCGGTTCAATCCCGATCTGCAGCTCCATATTTTTTATAGATAGGAGGAAGTTATGGCAAAAGAAGCATTCGTAAGATCTAAGCCGCACGTCAATATTGGCACCATTGGCCACATCGATCATGGCAAGACAACCTTGACAGCATCAATCCTCGCTACCCTTGCCGCAAAAGGCAAAGCACAGGT
>CAIMPC010000024.1 GCA_903843285.1 Candidatus Omnitrophota bacterium | reverse complement strand
TCCTAGAGTCGGTATTCGCTTTACAAAACGTGGAAAGTATCAAAAGTGAAGGAAGCGGAGTATTGGAAGAGGTTGTAAGAAAGGACGATTTTCGAGTAAACTCTTTGGCTGTTTTATGTCAAAATCGCTGATTGACTCGGTACTGAAACTTCGGCGGGTATCTCGACTTTAACGATATATCCATGACCCTCGGGGCCATACGATTCAAACTTTTCTATCTCCGTTATAACTTTATGCGCCGCTACCAAGAGGCCGCTGTCATCCATCCGTGAAACATCGGGCATATGAGCATAGCTTGAGCAATTCCATCCGCCGCCGAACTCCTTTTCAAATGTAGCCTTGGCGCGCCTCTGTATCGCGGGGGTCTGCATTAAGATAACATTGACCGGTCTGATATTTTGACCGTCAAACTGCGGTTTTATACCACGATCTTCGAGTAGTCGCTTAGAGAAATTCATATTTTGCCCTGTATCCCTTGACTCCATTTCAAGTAGACATTTTATATCTTCAGATTTGAAACCGACAGCATGAAGCTCATCGATGAACAGGCTATGAAATATTTCTGCCTCGGTCTTCATGTGCGAATATTTTTCAGAATTATTAAGTCGTTTCTTCAGTACCTCCACAGAAGAGAATGCTCTGGCTTCCTTACCGGAGAATAACACAGTACCGGGCGCCCTGTTTTCTTCACTCAACTTTTTATATAGACGCGCGGCTGCCCTTGGAACTTCCGGGTTACTACTGCCGAGGACCATCAATGCATCACACCTTTCCGGCAGTTCATCACTGGCAGCAAGAAAATCCATCGCTGCTTTCACATCGTTTCGAACAAGCGAGGCTATCAAATTATTGCCGGATGCGACAAATTTTGCCCTTTCGTTATTTACCGAAGCTCCTGGCACATCATGCTCATTTTTAAATTCAGCTCCTGCTGTGTGGGATACAAATCTATCTGCGAACTTTTCTGTCTTATCCGCCTCTACAATTAGATCATAGGAACTTAGCACTTCTTTGCCGGAACTACTCAAGCTAACTGTCCTGCCCTTTACAGAGGTTTCGGCTTTATCAAACCGTGTCAATGAATCGACTGCTGTGTTATGCCCTGTAAAAAACGGAAAGACTAAGAATTCGTTCGTATCTTTGGAAAATATCTGGCCGGAATCAAATACAATACTTAAACCACTCGCCGTAAACTGACCCAAATCATCTGCCCTGTGGGTCTTTACCATATCAATTAAACCGGAGAATTCCTTCTGATCCAGAGGTTCTGTTACATACCCCAAAGTAATATGTATTATGTTTTTCGGATCTTTAATTTTGAATTTTTCGTTAAGCTTGGCTCTTATATTCAATAGCTCGTACGTCTCCATATAGCACTGCGCCATCACTGCCCCCGATGCTGCCACAGTAATTCCTTTTATTCGGATATTGAATGGACTCGTACTATTAGCTAATCCCTGCACAAGTGTAGTGAGCTCGTCTTTTTGCTCTCCGCTAAGAGCGTCTTCATCCGTATCGGCTATAGTTTCCACGCTTATATGCAAACTTTCCGGATTATTGGGTGAGAATTTGTTTTTTAATTTTGCACTTAATGTGCCCTGTATGTCTTCCAATTTTTTAATAATATCTCCGGGAAAAGGGGAGCCTATGATTACTGTGGTAGCTGTTCCCTTAGTTGTGATCCGTTCTTTAGTAATTTTCGGGTTTTTTATTTCCTTAGCTTTTACAGTCCTGGCCCATATCTTACGGAACGGATAGGCCTGTGCAAATCTCCAAACGCGTATTTGAAATGGATCCGGCCTGTGCGTGCCTATTACGTCCAAAAAATCGCAGGCTATCAATAATGGGATAACCTTCTCCACTATGTTTTCAGGTATTTTGTTATCTTTGATAAATTTATCCACATCTTCGGGTGTAACCGCCCCCGATAGACCCGAATCTGTTTTTTCTGATGATGCAAAATATAGTGCGCCGTGAAGCTTTACTACCTCCCGAAGCACATCCCTATCAGACATGCCCCCGGCAAGCCGCGAATCAAAGTCTATCATTTCTACCGATTTAGCTTCGTGCCTCGGATATAGTTTAAATTGTCGACCTTCTTCACTTACAGTTTCAGGCAGAATTTTGGTCTTTCCTATATCATGAAGCAGGATAAAATATTCGAAGAATCGTCTATTGGCCGGATCGCGAAGTATGTCGCGATATTGCCACGGAATCTCTTTGTAAGCGTCGGGATTATCCAAAACATTAAGCATCGCCTGAAGATGATCTCTGAGCTGTGGTCCTTCTCTGTGAAAATCCAATGGTAGATTTGGGATATCAAATGAGTTTTGATATTCATCCGGTAAATTATTACGGATTAGCCCATCTATTAATATTTGGTTTTTTATCATTCTCGCATCAAATTGCGTAGGTTTAGGCATTAACTTAGCTATTAACTCGTCTATTTTGCTAGTGTCAAAACCAGCTACTACATATATAGCCTTAAATAGGGACAATGAATTAACGGGGGCGGGTAGCTTTTTTTTCCAACCATATTTAGATTTGATTTCTTCATCAATCGTTGGCTTTAATTTTATAGCTGCTTCGGATACTTTTCTAACATCGGGATCCTGTGGGAGAATAATATCGGGGACTTCTATTTCTTGGCCTGTACCTTCGATAAAAAATTTACTGCTTAAAGTTTCAAACCCTTGTGTAGTTATCTTTGCACCTGAATAAGCCTCGACATAAGTAAATGGGTCCATAATCGCGCCTAATTCCATCAATTTTACACTTTCATCAATAGTAACCTTTATGTCTTCCAGCCTTGCCGTCGGATAGAAAAGTATAAGATTAAGCCTTGCAATCAGACCTGCGCGCACAGTATCTTCTACCGCCCTCAATGCCACAGCGGCTTGATCCCCACCCCTCACATTTTTATGCATATCCTCTAATATTTTATTGGAGAATGATTCGGCTCCGTAAATGATCATTTTAAATCCTACCTGCTGCATTCTCTTCAGAATATTGTAATCAACCATATCTACGCGCGATAAAGCGAAGAAATTAAGCTTGCGGCCGCTTAACTCTTTCTCAATAAGGTCGCATAATTTATTCACCCTGTCCCGGTTTATCATAAAATTATCGTCGTTAAAATATATGGAATTAACTTCGGGATGGGCCCTGACCACTTCTTTAATCATCCTTATAATATCTTCGGCTGATAACAAGATAACTTTCTGCGTGCCACCTACCGCATCATCACAAAATCTTGTAGAAGAACAAAACGCACAGCCCATCGGACAGTGTGATTCTGTATATATTCTTACGGTATTTAACATACCCTCATTCCTCATTACCTTAAGGTGTTCATCAGTATATTGCCCTCTCATATACTGCCAGTATGTTTCATATGGGATAGCGGCCGTATCCCATATAAGTGAGATTACATGCATATCATCAGCCGTATATTGCTTCGCAAAATCGGTTTTTATAATTTTCCCTCCTTTATCACGTAAGTATATCCCTCTTATGTTACGATAATTAAGCATCAAATCTTTGGATTCATCAAAAGACATCACAAAATTAAGCATCGGAAACTCACCAAAACCTCTTACAACTATGTCGGCTGAAGCCTTATTCAATAAGATATCATAATTAAATGCGGCTCCTTGGCCGCCAGCAATGAATATAGATTTCGGGGAAAGTTTCTTCATGTGATACATTAATTTAATATCGCTACTCAATGTCGGGTGCAACATACTGAATCCGATAAAATCATATTTCTTTTCTCTGACCAGTTTCTCCAACCCACTCATTCCGGATAGGTCTGTGTCATACACATCTACTTCTATGCCAAATACTTCTAAAAACGACGCTATTCTATGGGCTCCGATAGGCGGCGCAAGAAACTGGCCTATCTTTACATCGCCTATTTTGTATGGACCTACTAATAATACCTTTGGAGCTCCGGTCAATTTACCCGTATTATTGATTCTAGTAAATCCCTGTCTATCCACAACAGACAAAAGTACCAATATGGCAACGGAAGCGAAATCTATATCTTGAGGGTTGCTAAATAAGGTTATCAATTTTTGTTTGGAAAGCTGGCTTAAAACAGCTGATATATTTACCATTTTTTTATCACCGCAGGTTAAAAGTTTGACAAAGCTGTAGCGCAATTGAGGAGAAGCGTTTATAAATCCAACTTCATTAATAAGAGTATCTACCATATAAAATAGGTGGAGCCTATTGTCTTCGCCGACAGGGCTAAGCATATTATCAATGCTTTGCCTATCTAATCGCTCTAAAGCATTCTGTAATTCTTGAGTTATATCTGCTACATTCTTCGTAGATACTTTTGCAATAATTAGATGCCCTGTATCTTCACTTTTATCTGGCCTAAAACTTGGACCCGTATTTACAGAGGTAATTCTTATTGCGTAGGTATTCGATAGGCTTAGCTCATTACCTTCCACACCCTGCAATGATGGCATATTCTTTAAGGTGAGTTGCACGATGAATTTCCTACCATTCTTAACGACAGGAATAGATATTATTCCATTATAAAAAGAGATATGCTCTAGGTCTATTTCATGAATTACCCCACCTAATTCGGCTTGAATTACATATGATAAATACTTGAGCGGAAGCGGGTTTATCCCTTTTTCCGGGTTACCTAAAAGGTATTCTGCGATACAAAGAATAGAGGCCCTAAAATTAGCATCATCTTTAATGGCAAGGGTTTGTGAAGCTAATGGAACTGCCAGTGAGTTAGTATTTGGTGAGTGTTGTATCGGATATGCTGAAGACAGGTCGAGCGAAATGAATGAGAATATTAGGAGGCATGAAATTAATCTATGGCAAACGGATCTTTTTATTTTATACATTTGATCGCTCCCATCTGTATGCTCCTCTTATGAGTTCGTAGGGGCCGCGTCTTCACACTTCATGTTTTGAAGATGCTTGTGCAGATGTTTCTTAATCGAACATGGCACAACAAATTGACTCTGACCCCTTTTTTTTACCCCGATTTTAAGCTGCTGTCAATGCTTTTACCTCAGCGTTGTAAGCCTTCCTGAGGGCCTCGTATTCGATAGGCTCGACTTTCGGTAGGAAGAATATAATCCTGTTCTTCTTATCATACGAGGTTATTACAGGGGTTTGTGGAGGTTCTTTGCCTGCGGCAAGCTCCAGTGTCATGTACAATAATCCTGTCAACCCTATGTAGAGCTGTCTCTCGGTAGCTTCACCGAATTCCGAATAGAATCTTATAAG
>CAIMPC010000023.1 GCA_903843285.1 Candidatus Omnitrophota bacterium | reverse complement strand
TTGTGGAGAAGTCCTTAGATGGTGTCATCGTTACGGATCTTAACGGTACGGTCTGTTTTGCCAATCCTTCCGCAGCGCGGATATTCAGAGTTAAAAGAGAGGATTTTATAGGTCAGAGCTTCGGCACACCAATTGTTGAAGACGAGATGACGGAGATCAGCATTATCCGGAAAAACGGCGAGCTTGGAATCGGTGAGATGCGATACAGTCAGACTGAATGGAACGGTAAAGACGCATATCTGATCTTTATTCGCGACATCGCTGAGCAGAAGAAAATATATAAACAATTGAAAGAGACGGAACTGCAGCTCTTCCAGTCAGAGAAGATGTCCGCTATCGGGCGCTTTTCGGCTAATATCGCGCACGAGGTAAAAAACCCGCTGGCTATAATACTGGGCGGGCTTGAGTTTCTGGAAGCTAAGCTGCAACATGGTGATGCGGAAGTGGAAAAGATGGTCAAAATGATCAAAGGAGCGACGTTGAGAGCTAATTCTATATTGGAATCGCTCCTTCATTATGCTCGACCATCTGATTTGGTGCAAGAGACGGTACATGTTTCGGAAATCGTTAAGCTGGCTCTCGATATGGTTGCAAGAAAGGCGAGCTTGGCAAACATAACTATCGAAACTGAATTCGAGCAAGCTTTGCAGATCTCTGTCGATAAAAACCAGATGCATCAAGCCATGCTTAATATCATAATGAACTCCGTGGAGGCCCTGCCGAAGGGTGGAAAAATCTCTATAAAGGCATACAAAGCGATTATACCGGAATTATCGGACAAACATGACTCGTGTGTAGTAGAGATTATCGATACCGGTACGGGGATCTCGCAGAAGAGCATGCCCAGGATCGCTGAGCCCTTCTTTACCACTAAAGGAAAAGTTGTAGGAACCGGGCTTGGACTATTTATCACCACCAAGATAATAGAAGGCAATGAGGGCAAGCTATTGATAGATAGCCGAGAGGGCAAGGGGACCACTGTCAAGATCGTCCTGCCGCTTGCGCTCTGATAAAAGGGGTCAGAGTCAATTTAATTGACGGTGATGGCCAGTGTGTGTATAATCACCCTATGCCAAGACAACCCAGATTAATAGCATTAGGATATCCGTATCATATCATTTTGAGGGGCAATAATAAATGCGCTATCTTTTATGATGATAAAGATAGGCGCTTTTTTATTGAATGCCTGAGGCGCTCAAAGGAAAAGACTAATTCGAAGATATATGCCTATTGCCTCATGACGAACCATGTACACTTTCTCATAGAGCCTTCGAAAGAGACAGGGCTTGCTGAAATGATGCAGTCATTGGGCAGGAGATATGTGCAATATATAAATGTTACACATAGTAGGACAGGAACCTTGTGGGAGGGAAGGTACAGAAGCAGTCTGGTTGACAAGGATGAGTATCTCGCCGCTTGTAGCAGATATATTGAGCTGAATCCAGTGAGGGCAAATATAGTCGGACGCCCCGATGATTACAGCTGGTCCAGTTTCAGGTATAAGGCATCAGGTAAGATTGAAGATATAATAGATTTAGATCCCGTCTACATGAGCACGGGGAGGACGGCCAAAGAGAGAGAATGTAATTATTCGAAATGGGTTTTAGGAGGCATTCCGGAAGATGAGCTGAAGCTTATCCGATCGGCAACCCAAAAATGCGGAATAATCGGCAGCAGCATATTCCAGAACAAAATAGAGAAAGACCTCGGGAGAAGCGTTGCATTAAAGCCGAGGGGAAGACCAAGAAAATCACTCTGACCCCTTTTTATTTCTCTTGCCTAAATTCGCGGCATCCTTTAGAATACAGTCGATTAAAGCCCATGTAGCTCAGTTGGTAGAGCAGCGGTTTCGTAAACCGCAGGTCGGTGGTTCGAGTCCACTCGTGGGCTCCACTCGTTCGGGAGTTATAATTGGCACGTTTCAGAGAAGTCCTATCTAACCGCAACTTTCTGTTCCTCTGGATGGGACAGCTTGTCTCAAATTTCGGCGACCGCTTAAACCAGATGGCCCTCGTCGCGCTTGTATATCAGAGCCATCCCGGCAATGAAGTCGCCCTCGCAAAACTCATATCATTTACCATAATACCGGTATTCATCGTAGGCCCGATAGCAGGTGTTTGGGTCGATCGGCTAAACCGTAAGAACGTCATGATCATATCCGACGTATTGAGAGGAGCTCTAGTCCTCATGGTGCCGGCATTTATAATGATGAGGCAAATTCTGCCTATCTACCTTATAATATTCGTCACCTTCTCGATATCCCGTTTCTTCATACCGTCTAAGATGGCTGTGATACCTGATCTGGTCGCAAAAGATAAACTATTAATAGCGAACACACTGCAAGATACCACGCACATGATAGGCAATGTTGTAGGCCTTCTCGTAGCAGGCTTCATAGTGAATATTAGATATGTTGGGGCCATAGGAGGATTCTATATAGACAGCGCTACCTTCTTCGTATCAGCTGTGCTTATAGCGATGATAGCGCTAAAAGATAATAGGGCCGGGGAGAACGCCAAAGATAGCCTTTTAGTAACAGCTCAGGCACTGGGCGGCTCCATTAAAAGATCTTTCATGGATGAGATGAAAGAAGGGCTGAAATTATTGGCTAAATACAGCGATATGCGATTTGTCGTTTACGCGTTTTCTCTTTTATTGTCCGGAATGGGAGCCATATCGTGTGTCATCATAGTTTTTATACAGAGGGCATTCGGCACATCGACTCGACACCTAGGGTTTTTAGGAACATATCTGGTATGTGGGCTATTTCTAGGCACCGTATTATATGGCAAGCTCTGTCAGGGGATAGATAAGAGAAAGGCTATTAATGTGAGTTTTGCGTTTACGGGCGTATTGATAGCCGTCTTTTCGATCGCCGTAAATGGCTATCCGAATATATTTTTAGCGGGCTTTATTACGGGGCTATTGGGAATCGCAATCAGTCCTATCATGATAGCGATTAACACTTTGACGCATGAGACGATACCTGAAGATGCCAGGGGCAGGATATTCAGTTCATTGGAAGGCGTGATACATCTGGCGTTTCTCGTATTCATGTTTGTGGCGGCATACGCGGCAGAATTTGTTGGAAGGTTCTGGATACTGTTTACTGTAGGAGCAATATTTGCTCTGTGCGGCATCGCCGGTACTCTATCCGGCCCTAAACCGGAGAGATCTACTTAGCTTTGGGGTTATAGGCGTTATTCGACGTTTTTTCTCTGCAAGTCTTGTAGTAGTTACATATCGGGCAACAAAGACTTTCCTCGCCCTTCTCACCTCTGTACCACTTCATCTCGCATGTCCAGTATATCTGGCACGTCTCGCAACAGTTGATCTTTGTTTGGGGCATTTATAAATCCTCCTGAGTCTCAAAATACAACATTTGCCATCAAATTGCAATAAGAAAATGTTTTCTTGTTTCCATGTTTCCATGTTATCAAGCGATGGCGTTGACATTTACCTGTCGTGGGGTATAATGTTTTACATGCGGTATAAATTTCACGGCGGCATTCATCCTGATGCATTTAAGAGTCTCACTTCCGATAAACCAATCAAAAGGCCTTTCATCCCAAAGAGGATAGTGCTCCCGTTGTCGCAGCATGTCGGTTCGCCCGCTGAGCCAGTGGTAAACGTGGGCGACGATATTAAGATCGGGGATCTTATAGCCAAACCCTCCGGATATATATCGAGCGCAGTCCACGCCTCAATATCCGGTAAAATAACAGACATAATGCGCCTTCCCACGCATAATCACCCCAGAGTCCTATCGGTCATCATAGAGAGCGATGGCGGTGATCAGGATTTCAGCCCGATACATAATCCTAATGTTAAATCGCTTTCTCGCCCGGAGCTTATCGATATCATACGTAGCGCCGGAGTGGTGGGCCTGGGGGGAGCGGCATTTCCAACCGACGTCAAACTTTCACCGCCTCACGATAAGAAGATAGACGCTGTGATATTGAATGGCGCGGAGTGCGAACCCTACTTAACATGCGACCATCGTCTTATGCTGGAGAAGGCATCCGATATATTGAAAGGCCTCGATATAATCGTAAGGATACTGGGCGTTAAACAGGTCTATATAGCGATAGAGAGCAATAAGCTCTCAGCGATATATTCTATGGAGCGGGCTCTAGAGATGTATCGCCACCAGCGTTCTGCATTGCCGGGTCTGGCACAGGTAGAACGGCTGAAACTGGTTGTATTAAATGAAAAATATCCTCAGGGCGCGGAGAAACAGATCATAAAGGCGGTATTGAACAGGACGGTTCCTTCTCTCGGGCTTCCGATGGATGTGGGGTGCATTGTCAATAACATAGGCACTGCATACGCAATATATGAAGCAGTCTATCTCGGCAAACCGCTTATCGAGAGAGCTATTACAATCACGGGCTCATGCGTCATGGAACCGATAAATATATGGGTAAGGATCGGAACGATCCTCAGCGATCTCAAAGAGACGTTCGGCGCCTTCACTGCAGAGCCAAGAAAAGTGATTATGGGAGGCCCCATGATGGGCCTGGCCCAATATACGATGGATGTGCCGATATCGAAAGGCGTCGGAGGCGTCTTATTTCTAACGGGCGATGAAGTGGACACGGGTAAGGAGAGTGTCTGCATAAGATGCGGCCGATGTATAGATGTCTGCCCTATCGGCCTGGTTCCGACGACGCTTATGTACCGTGTGAAGAAGGGAAATTTTCAGGAGGCGGAGAGCCTGGGTATCGCGAATTGCTATGAATGCGGTTCGTGCGCCTACACGTGTCCTGCTAAGATACCGTTGGTCGATTATATGAAATACGGCAAGGCAAAAATTCAGAAAGTCTAATTAAAGGATTTTGAGATGAGTGAAGAGTTAATAGTCGCGATAGGGCCTCACATAAAAGATAAGATATCTACTAAGCATATCATGTGGGTCGTGGCGCTCTCGCTTATGCCCGCCGGGTGCGCCGGAGTATTTATTTTCGGTATGAATTCCCTGCTCGTGATAGCCACGGCCGTCATCACCGCTGTTTTGGCTGAAGTTCTGGTGCTGGCAATGAGAAAGAAGGATATTGGCGCGGTCTTCGACGGTAGCGCGGTGCTGACGGGACTGCTCCTTGCGTATAATCTACCGCCTCAGTCGCCGTTATGGCTGCCGATGGCCGGATCGCTCTTCGCGATAGTGATCGGAAAGCAGGTATTCGGCGGGCTCGGCCATAATATATTCAATCCTGCGCTCTCCGGCAGGGCTTTTCTGATGATATCGTGGCCCGCATACATGACGACATGGCATAACCCGAGGTGGAGCGTGGATGCGGTGACGAGCGCTACACCGCTGGCGCTATATAAGCACGGCGAAGCAATTATCGCTAAGGGCGCGTCTTATTGGGATCTCTTCATTGGTAATAGGGGAGGATGTATAGGCGAGGTCTGCGTGGCGGCGCTACTCGCCGGAGCGGCGTACCTATTGATAAAAAAGTATATAAGCTGGCACATACCGGCTACATATATAGGTTCGGTTGCCCTGCTAAGCTGGGCATTCAACGGAAGATCCGGTTTGTTTACCGGTGATGCGCTCTTTTTTACACTGGCAGGAGGGTTGGTGCTCGGGGCATTCTTCATGGCGACGGACTATGTGACGAGCCCGTTAAGCTCTCAGGGTAAAATAATATTTGGCATAGGATGCGGCGCGCTAACATTCCTTATCAGAAAATTCGCCGGTTATCCCGAGGGTGTTTCCTACGCGATATTGATAATGAATGCATTGGTCCCTCTGATCGACAGGTATGCTTTTCCGAAATGGTTTGGTCAGCTTAAGCGAGAAAGGTAATCGTATGAACCAAATAGTGAAATTTGGGCTTATATTAGGCGTGATCTGTTTGGCCTCGACGCTCGTCCTGGCATTTACATATGAGGTCACCAAACCCAGGATCGATGCCGCGATGAAGAGCGAAGAACAGAATGCCCTGAAGACCGTGATGCCCGAGGCAGATTTCTTTAAGACATGCACGGTGGACGGAGCGGAATATTTCGAGGCATTAAGCAGGTCGGCTTTAATAGGATATTGCCTGAAGGCAACAGGCCCCGGTTACGGCGGCTACATTACCATGATAATCGGTATCGATACGAAGGGTGTCATTAAAGGCATCCGGATATTGGAGCAGCAGGAGACCCCCGGCCTCGGATCCAGGATAAATGAAGTGCTTCCCGGAGAGTCGGAACCTCATTTCCTAAAGCAGTTTGCAGGTAAGGATGCCAGGACCATTAGTTTGGGTAAGGGCATCGATGCTATTACCGGCGCCACGATATCATCGAAGGCTGTAACCGATACGGTCACTAAGGCGGTTAAGGACTTTTTTGAGAAGAGATCCAATAGGTGAAATAGCGTGCGTAATGACAGAATCGCTTATATAAGGGGCGTATGCGCATGAAGATGATGGGGGAATTTGTAAAGGGCTTATGGAGGGAGAATCCGACCTTCAGGATCGTGCTCGGATTATGTCCGACGCTTGCCGTATCGACGAGCGTCTCTAACGGTATCGGCATGGGTGTCGCCGCCACATTCGTCCTGGTAGGCTCCAACATCTTCGTATCGCTCGTCAGGAATATCGTTCCGGAGAAGGTGCGCATACCATGTTTTATCGTTATCATCGCAACTTTTGTGACGATAGCGGATCTATTCATGAAGGCGTATGCGCCGCTTCTCTCACGTTCACTGGGGATGTTCGTCCCGCTGATAGTCGTGAACTGCATAGTGCTGGGGCGCGCCGAGGCATTCTCCTCGAAGGAACCGCCCATCAGGTCAATACTGGATGCCCTGGGAATGGGAATAGGATTTACGTGGGCGCTGGTATTGATATCGGCAATAAGAGAATCTTTAGGTAAGGGTACTATACTCGGGTTTACTATCAGTAATAGTTTCGAGCCTCCGCTATTTATGATACTTGCCCCGGGAGCGCTCCTCACGATAGGGCTTTTAATAGCGTTGATAAACTATCTCACTATGAAAGGCAAACGAAGCTGATATGGACATCGCAAGCTATATAACGATAATTATCAGCACGGTCTTCATAAATAATTTCATACTCTCGCGATTCCTGGGGCTATGCTCTTTTATAGGGGTATCTAAAAATACCGGGCCTTCCGTTTCGATGGGCCTTGCCGTCACATTCGTCACTACTATGGCCTCGATAATCACGTGGCTGATTTATAATTACGTACTTCTGCCGTACAATCTGGAATATCTGAGAACTTTAAGCTTTATTCTCGTGATAGCGTCATTTGTGCAGTTCACGGAGATAGTCATACAGAAGAAATTCCCTGCGCTGTATAGGGCCTTCGGCATCTATCTGCCGCTCATAACGGTGAATTGCGCGGTATTCGGGGTGGCGATACTGAATACCGATGTATTTTTTCTTCATGGCCATGCGGAGCCCGGTAGTTTTTTAAAGGCGCTCGTCCAGGGTTTCGGCGCCGGCGCCGGATATACGCTGGCGATGCTTATAATGTCCGGCATAAGGGAGAGGCTCGAATATGCGGACGTTCCGCATAGCATGAAAGATGTGCCAATAACATTCGTTATCGCCAGCCTCATGTCGATGGCGTTCTTAGGATTCAGCGGGTTTAAGATATGATCATGCGGATACTTACACCGGTCTTAGCTATGGCCTTTCTGGGGCTTATATTCGGCGTTGGCCTGGCGTACACTCTGAAAATATTCGGGATAAAACTCGATCCAAAAGTATTCAGGATTCTTTCCATGCTGCCGGGCTCAAACTGCGGCGCGTGCGGGCGGCCCGGGTGTGCCGGCTTTGCCGATGCCCTGGCCAGGGGAGAAGCGATACCATCGGGATGTGTAGTAAGCACTGAAGATGCGCGCACGGCTATATCGGAGCTGCTGGGATTGTCGTCCGAGGAGAAAGCGCGGACGGTAGCGACTTTATTATGCAGTGGCGGCGTTCGGGCCAAAGATAAATATAAGTACGAGGGCATCGCGACGTGTAAGGCCGCTACTCTTATTTTCGGAGGCCAGAAGGTCTGTAGTTTTGGTTGTCTCGGGTTTGGGGACTGTATCGGCGGGTGTCCTTTTAATGCGATAAAGATGGGATCCTGCGGGTTACCGGTAGTAGATATAAAAAAATGCACCGCATGCGGTCATTGCGTAAAGGCCTGCCCTAAGAATTTATATTCAATGTTGCCGCGCTCCGTCGGCTATTACGTAAAATGCAGCTCAAAAGATCCGGGGGCTGTAACGGTTAAGGCCTGCAAGGCCGGATGTATAGCATGCTTTAGATGCGAAAAAGCTTGCCCGAATAATGCGGTAAAGGTAGAATCTAACCTGTCCTATATAGACCCCGGTAAGTGTAAGAATGCCGGTAAATGTTTCGAAGTATGTCCCACTAAAGTGATATCAAGGAGATAGAGAAAGATGATAGAGATAACGCATGAGAATTTTGAACGGGAAGTGTTGAAGTCCGATAAGCTGGTGGTCGTGGATTTCTGGGCGCCGTGGTGTATGCCGTGTAAGATGATGACCCCCACGGTGGAGAAGCTCGCCGAAGAGTTGAAAGGAAAAGTGAGTGTATCCAAATGCAATGTCGACGATAGCCCGGATCTCGCCACAGACCTTTCGGTATTAAATATACCTACGCTCGTATTATTCAAGGCCGGTGAAGAGGTCGCGCGGATGGTCGGAGTTAATTCTAAAGCAGCTATCGAGCTGAAGATACAGTCTTTTATGGTTTAGTTTCAGGTAAGAAGTCGTTTATGCGGATGGCCATCTTCTTTTGTCCGCTGGGCTTCAGGTGGCCATCGAGCAGATAGTAGTCTTTATGCCTAAGGCGGTCCGTCAGGTCTATTAGCGGCAATCCCGCTTTGATGAATATATCTTTTACTTCCGCAAAGACCGTATCCTCATAGTCGTTTCCGAACTTTGCTTTACCGTCCTCGTAGTGCCGCACCGAAGGTATCCACATGAATACGGGTTTGAGATTTTCCCTGAGGCAGAATTTTTTTATCTCATCTATGACGAGGGCAAATATCCTGTATTTCATCTTTTCGTCCACGGTAGCCGTTTCCGGCGCAGTATATCTTTTCTTCTTACCGCGCAGATTAGCCTTAAACTCCTTCCCGGCGTTCTTAAGCAGATAAGCCAGATATGAAGATTGGTAAATCCCGCGGCAGGATCTCGTTCTATACATCTTCATGAGGTCGTTGAATGCCGGCAGGTCAAAGTTAGAATAACTAATGGTACCGTCATATATTTTTATTGAGCCTGAGCCGTATCCCGCCGTATCTAAGACATCGTTCGGATACATGAGGAATATCACGGTTTTACCGCGTATATTATTTTTATCCGCAAACTTCTTTAAGGCGAGAAACTCCTGCAGGGTGCCATATCCCGGCACGCCCATATTCAGCGTGTGCCATCCGGAAAGGGCCTCCAGATATTTATCACAGCATGAGTTCTGGTTTACACCCCAGCCGAACCCGAACGAATCACCGCACATAAGTATTGATGGGTCTTTAAGCGACTCCTCATCGTCCCTGAAGCCCTGAGAGTTCGTCGACACTGAGGTGCGGAACTCCTCGTTATTTAATTTGGCGGATATGCCCGGCCTGATCACATAGCCGAGCTCATTATCGAACCGCACATTGCGCTCGTCCATATGGAATATATTGCGGGTAGCCATATACCGGACGCGTTTCTTATCCAGCGGCATGACGAGCCGGCAGAATAACTCGCCCACCAGGGCCATCGATAATATCAGCGATAGTAACAGTGTAAGCCTTCTTAATATGAGCCTAATCATAATAGGCACATTCTATGTAACCGTCGAGGGTTTGTCAAGCGGAGCGATCGTTCTTTTATCTTGCGTATAGACTTTGCATTCGGTAGAATAATCACGCCATACAGGCAGTAAACACAACAAACCGGAGAGGTCATTGATGCACATTCTGGGCATTTCATGTTTCTATCATGATTCCGCCGCCGCGCTGATCAGGGATGGTGATATAGTTGCCGCCGCGCAGGAGGAGCGTTTCACGAGGAAGAGGCATGATCATTCGTTTCCTTCCAAGGCAGTGGAGTATTGCCTTCGTGAAGCCGGCATAACGATCAAGGACGTGAACTATGTAGTCTTCTATGATAAGCCTTTTATAAAGTTCGAAAGGATACTCGAGACATATCTTGCCTACGCCCCATCCGGTATACGCTCATTCATAAAAGCGGTGCCGCTCTGGATAAAGAAGAAGCTCTGGATGAAGGAGATGATACAGAAAGAGCTGAAATATGACGGGAAGATGATATTCCCGGAGCACCACGAATCTCACGCTTCCAGCGCTTTCTTTCCGTCGCCTTATAAAGAAGCGGCGATAATCACCATGGACGGCGTCGGCGAGTGGACCACCGCAAGTTTCGGGGTAGGCGAGGGTAATAAAATATCGATCATGTCGGATATAAGGTTTCCGCATTCCCTCGGCCTTCTATATTCTGCATTCACATACTACACCGGATTCAAGGTTAATTCCGGCGAATATAAAGTCATGGGACTGGCGCCCTATGGGAAACCCGTGTACAAGGATATCATCCTTAATCAGCTTATGGATCTTAAGGAAGACGGGTCATTTAAGTTGGATATGAAATACTTCAATTATTGCGCCGGACTTACGATGACCAACGATAATTTTCATAAACTGTTTGGCGGCGCGCCCCGTAAGCCGGAATCGAAGGTCACACAGCGCGAAATGGACCTGGCCGCGTCAATACAACAAGCCACCGAAGATGTTATGCTCAGGATCGTAAGGCATGTCCATAAAGTTACGGGCAAAAAGTATCTCGTCCTGGCCGGCGGCGTAGCGCTTAATTGCGTTGCCAACGGCCGTATAATACGCGAAACCCCTTTTAAAGAGATATGGATTCAGCCCGCCGCAGGTGATGCCGGCGCCGCGCTCGGATGCGCGCTCTTTGCCTGGTATCAATACCTGGGCAATGAACGCGTTGCCGATGACAAAAATGACTTCATGAAGGCATCGCTTCTGGGGTCGCATTACGGCGATGACGAGGTCGAGGGATTCTTAAAAGGCAGGGATATCCCCTACACGAAACTTACAGACAGCGAAGTACCCGAAAAGATAGCTGATATATTGGCCGAGGGGAAGGTGGTCGGATGGTTCGAAGGCAGGATGGAGTTCGGCCCGCGCTCACTCGGGGGCCGCAGTATAATAGGGGACGCGAGGTCTGCAAAGATGCAGGAGACGATGAATCTTAAGATAAAGTTCAGAGAGAGCTTCAGGCCTTTCGCTCCATCCGTTCTGGCCGATAAGGCCTCCGAATATTTTGAGCTCGATATCGAGAGCCCTTATATGCTGCTCGTGGCACCGGTCAGGGAGTCCAGGAGAATAAAGACGACTCCGGAGGAAGATGCGCTCTTTGGCATCGATAAGCTGAACGTGGCCAGGAGCCAGATACCGGCCGTGACGCATGTCGACTACTCGGCGCGCGTTCAGACGGTATCCAGGAGCTCGAACCCGCTCTACTACGATATGATTAAAATCTTTTATGAAAAATACGGGGTCCCTGTTATAATAAATACCTCCTTCAATGTCAGGGGAGAGCCGATAGTGGAGAGTCCGGAAGATGCGTACAGGTGTTTTATGCGCACGAACATGGACTATCTTATCATCGGCAGTATCCTCGTCGATAAGACCAGGCAAAAACCTCTCGATAAAGACAGCGACTGGCTGAAGGAGTACGAGCTTGATTAGTATTATTGAGGATATCGGGAATATTAAGAGCAGTAGGAAGGAACTTCGCGAGTTCGGAATAACTATAGGCGTGGTTCTCCTGATACTATCGGGTCTGGCTCTATGGCGCGGCAAGGCGTCCTTCCCGTACTTTGGGATAGCGGGTATCTTATTCGTCGTCTCAGGGCTTGTCGTACCGAATATATTAAAGCCCCTTCAGAAGATATGGATGGCGCTGGCCGTAGTGATGGGTTTCTTTATGAGCCGTCTAATATTGACCGCCATCTTCTACGGCGTGATAACTCCTATAGGGGTATTAACCAGACTTTTTGGCAATGACGTGCTCGATCAGCGTTTATGCAAAGAAAAGAGTTCATATTGGCGCGATCGTTCTACGACGATAAAAGATAAAGAGAGCTACGAGAATCAGTATTAAAATACATTAGGAGGGCGGGCTTAAAATGAATATGGGAATAATAAAAGAGTTATGGGGATTTTTAATGAAGCGCAAGAAATGGTGGCTTCTACCTATAATAGTCATGCTGGTTCTGCTGGGCCTTTTAATCGTTCTTACCGAAGGCAGCGCCATAGCCCCATTTATTTACACGCTATTCTGATATGAAAATCGCTATATTATGTTCAGGCCACGGCACAAATCTTCAGGCTATCATAGATAGCGTGAAGTCCGGTTATATTCCCGCCGATATAGCGCTGGTGGTCAGCGATAAAAAAGACGCTTATGCGCTAAAGCGCGCCGAGATTGCCGGGATCGAAACCGTCGCCCTGAATAGTAAAGATTTTAAACTGCGGGAAGATTTCGATAAAGAGATAATTAAAAATTTGAAGAAGAGAGGTGTAGAGCTTGTAGTTCTCGCCGGTTACATGAAGCTCTTAAGCCCGTATTTTATAAAAGAGTATAAAGATAAAATAATCAATGTGCACCCGGCGCTTCTGCCTTCATTCAAAGGCACGCATGCCATAAAAGAGGCGCTTCAGTATGGCGTGAAGGTGACGGGGGTTACGGTCCATTTCGTTAACGAGAACCTTGACGACGGAGCGATAATATTACAGAAAGCCGTTGAGGTCAGGGATGATGATAATGAGGAGACGCTTTTAGAACGCGTCCATAAAGAGGAACACAGGATCTATCCGGAGGCGATAAGATTATTCGTAACGGGGAGACTGGTGGTAGAAAAAAGGAGAGTCAGGGTAAGATGAAGACGAGCATTAAGAAAGTGATAGCAAGGCAGATACTGGATTCGCGTGGAAACCCGACCGTTGAGGTCGATGTGTTTTTAGCTGATGGTTCTTTTGGAAGAGCGGCTGTGCCGAGCGGGGCATCGACGGGCGAGCATGAGGCGGTCGAGCTTAGAGACGGTGATAAGTCGCGTTACGGCGGTAAGGGTGTATTGAAAGCCGTCTCCAATGTTAATGGCGAGATAAGTAAGTCCGTAAAGGGGTATGATGCGTTAATGCAGGGTGAGATCGACCAGATTATGATAGACCTGGACGGTACGCCCAATAAAGGAAGGCTGGGGGCCAACGCGATACTCGGGGTCTCCATGGCGGTAGCGAAGGCCGCGAGCGCTTCAAAGGGCATGCCTCTCTACAGATACATCGGCGGCAACAAAGCCCATGTGCTTCCCATACCTATGATGAATATATTGAACGGCGGTTCGCATGCCGATAATAATGTCGATCTTCAGGAATTCATGATCATGCCGATCGGAGCCGTCTCATTTGCTGAGGCGCTTAGATGGGGAGCTGAAGTCTTCCATAGCCTGAAAAAGATATTGCACGACAAGAAGCTTTCGACAGCCGTAGGCGATGAGGGAGGGTTTGCGCCTGACTTGAAGTCTAACGAAGAAGCCGTCGAAGTCATCCTCGCCGCGATCGATAAAGCGGGATATAAAGCCGGAAAAGATATCAGCATAGCCCTGGATCCGGCATCCAGCTCGTTCTATGAGAACGGCAAATATATATTAGAGGCGGAACCGAAAGTGGATAATTCCTCGAAGGATATGATAGATTTTTACGCAAGGTGGGTTTCGAAATATCCTATAATATCTATCGAGGACGGACTGGCCGAAGACGACTGGGATGGCTGGAAGGGACTTACCGACAAGCTGGGTAAAAAGATACAGCTCGTCGGCGATGATCTATTTGTGACGAATGTGAAACGTCTCAGAATGGGCATTGATAAAAAGATAGCCAACTCCATATTGATTAAAGTTAATCAGATAGGCACTCTTTCAGAGACCCTCGATGCCATAGACCTGGCCAAGAAGCATGGCTATACTGCCGTGGTCTCCCATCGATCGGGAGAGACCGAGGACACCACCATTTCTCATCTGGTGGTAGCGACCAATACCGGCCAGATAAAGACCGGGTCTATCTGCAGGACTGACAGGATATGTAAGTACAATGAGCTTCTAAGGATAGAGGAAAGCCTGGGCAAAAAAGCCGTGTTCGGTTCACCCGAACGGCCGAAGTGGAAATAGGAAGAATGGCTAAGAAGATAAACCGTTCGAAAATCATTCTTGTAATGGCGGTTCTTCTTATTATATTTCTGCCATCGCTCGCCAGATACCAGGAGCTTAAGGTTAAGAACAACAGGCTCGAGGAGCGGATAAATTTTCTTGGTAAAGAGAATAAGCGCCTGGAAGAAGAGAAATTGCGGCTGGAGACCGATATAACGTATATAGAAAAGAAGGCGCGGGAAAAGCTCGGCGTTGTCCGAAAGGGCGAGATAGTGCTGAAGGATACGCCGCAGCAGTAGGTTTATATGCGCAGCTTAAGCTGTTATAATAGGAATCTTTCTGCTATAATCTAAGGACATATGGACGAGAAAATTGCTTCACCGGCGATAACGGTAAATACACCATCCAGGAACTATCTTGGCCTGGAGGAGGAGTATTCCAGTTTCAAGAAAGCTAAGGCCGTTATCATGCAGGCTCCTTACGATAGGACCACCACTTATATCCACGGCGCCGCGAATGGTCCGGAGGCGATACTCGAGGCATCCAGATACATGGAGCGCTTCGATGACGAGCTGAACCAGGAAACCTTCAAAATGGGCATCCACACGATGGATCCATTAGCCATAAAGGATCTCTCTTCCGAGGCCATGGTCGATAAGATTTATGCGCAAACTCTGGAACTGTTAAAGGCAAACAAATTTCCTGTAATACTCGGAGGCGAACATTCTGTAACCATCGGAGCCGTAAAGGCATTTAAGGAGAATTACTCTAATCTTTCAGTCCTACAGCTCGATGCCCATAACGACATGAGGGACATCTATTTTGGATCTAAGCTTAACCATGGGTGTGTGGCCAGAAGAATTTCGGAGATTTGTCCGATAGTGCAGATAGGGACCAGAAGCATGTCTAAGGAAGAGAAAGACTATCTGTCGACCGATGTCGGTAGTAAGGTAAAGACTGTTAGCGTCTATGATATTCTCGAACAGCCGATGTGGAAGGATAGCGTTTCGAATAGTCTCGGCGATAGCGTTTACATTACGATAGACCTCGATGTGTTCGATCCGGCGTTAGTTCCTGCCACCGGCACACCCGAGCCCGGCGGTCTCGGCTGGTATGAGGCGCTGTCCCTCTTGAAAGAGGTAGCTAAAGATAAGAAAGTTGTCGGCTTTGACGTCGTAGAGCTATGCCCGATAAAAGGCAGTATAAGGTCGGATTTTCTGGCCGCGAAACTGATCTACAGATTACTCGGATACGTATTTCCGGCCAAGAAATAGCGGGGGTCATATGATACTCATTCCCAGAAAAAATTTGATGGTGCCTAAGAAGATATTCTTCACTAAGGGCGTAGGAGCCCATAAGGCGGAGCTTAGGAGTTTTGAGTTTGCGTTAAGAGATGCAGGTATAGAGAAGTGTAATCTCGTCCATGTCTCGAGCATAATGCCTCCGGCGTGCAAAGTCATATCCAAAAACGAAGGCTTAAAAGAGCTGTATCCGGGCATGATCACTTTCGCGGTTGTCTCCAGGTGTTCGGGAAATGAGCCGCATCGTCTTATCGCCGCGAGTATCGGGTGCGCGGTTCCGGCCGATCCTAATGCGTATGGATACCTGAGTGAGCATCATGCGTTCGGACAGAATGAGAAGGTGGCGGGCGACCTGGCCGAAGACCTCGCGGTGGAAATGTTAGCGTCCACGCTCGGGTTGGAATTCGACGAGGATAAATCGTGGGATGAGAACAAAGCTATCTATCAGCTTAGCGATAAAATAGTCCGCACCTCGAATACCACGCAATCTGCGGTAGTCGGCTCCGAAGGTAATTATTCCACAGTTGTCGCCGCCGCTGTATTTCTATTCTGACTAAAACTAAGATCGATCCGGGTAACGGGATAAAATGGATAAATTATTAAAAAATATAGTAGTTGCGGTATCTCTTCTCGCGATCCTATGCGGATTTCTCTTCTTTTTTCAGCTGGGTAAGCTGGCCCTGACGGATCCCGACGAGACCTTCTATGCCGAGACGGCTAAGGAGATGCTGGCCCGGGGCGAGTGGGTAACGCCGTATATATATGGCCATCCACAGTTTGAAAAGCCCATCTTATTTTATTGGCTCGTAGAATCATCATTTAAGATATTTGGAGTAAATGAGTTTGCCGCGCGTCTTCCATCGGCCTTGTTTGGGATGATAGGCGTTATAGCTATTTTCTTTTTAGGACGAATATTATTTAATAGCAGGGCGGGATTTCTTTCGGCCATAATTCTGGCTACGAACGTTGAATATGTGGTGCTGTCACGGGCCTGTATAACGGATATGGTGCTATTTGTTTTTCTTCTCCTGGCGGTGACGTTCTTCTTTTATGGGTATATGCGGAATAGAGGCCATTACTATCTACTATCGGCCTCAGCTATGGCCATGGCAGTTCTTACAAAGGGACCGATATTTCTTATTCTTTTTATTTTAGCGATCCTGGTATTTCTGCTGATAGCCAAGGACCTGAAGGCTCTGAAGAGAATCCCTGTCTGGCAATCGGCGCTCGTATTTATCGTATTGGCTCTGCCATGGTATCTGGCAATGTACAGAATCCATGGCCAGGCATTCATAGACGGGTTTTTCGGATTTCATAACGTAAACAGGTTTCTCGTATCCGAACATAAGATAGGCTCACAAGTTTACTATAACATTCCGATAGTCCTGGGAGGGATGTTCCCCTGGAGCCTGTTTATTCCGGTAGCTTTCTGGCAATTATTTAAGAAGATCAGGCTCGGCGATAAGGGCGCGATATTTCTTATGGTGTGGTTCATCGCCATCTTCGGTTTCTTTACCGCTTCGAGCACCAAGCTCCCCACCTACATATTTCCATGCTTTTTAGCCGTTGCGTTAATAGTGGGTGTTCTGTTGGATGAGTTTTTAAGAGGACTGGCGGCGACGGCCGTTGCCAATGGCGTCAGGGCTTCCTATTATACGCTTGCCGTTATAATGCTGTTCGGATGGGTAGGCGCCGCCATCTACGCAAAGCTCGATCTTCCCTCTATATTACCCGGCGTAGTAGTGTCAGCCCTCTGCCTTGCCTTCGGAACGATGCTATCACTTACGGCATTTATAAATAAAAGGCCCGCATGGGCATTCGCTTTCGTCGCTTATTCTGTAGCGGTATTTATGATTCCGTTAAGCGCAATGGTCCTGCCGGAGGTGGAGCGATATGAGACGAGCAAGGAGGTTTCCACCGGACTGCTGGCCCTCATGAAACCGGGCGAAAAGCTGGCCGCGGAGAGTAATTATGTTCCGGGGATTGCATTTTATACGGGAAAATTCCCACTGAACCTGGACAAACACCATATACAGATCTCTTTTATTAATTCCAAGGAGAGGGTATGGGCGGTGATGAAGAATAAGAACCATGGCCACTTATATAATCCGGAGATTACCAAACAGTACGTCAGGCCGTCTTACATCGTATCCAGTGTGGGAAAGCGTTCGATCATAACTAACGAACTGCCCGAGGGTGGGCGCTTTCTTATAAAGAGGGAGAGGCCAGAATGAAGATAAATAGCGTCTCTTTCGTATTCCCGATGTTTAACGAGGCCGAGAATATAGGTAATACGGTCGGAAGGGCCTCTACGTTAGCCCGACAGATATCCGACGATTACGAGATAGTGGTGGCTGACGACGCCTCCACCGATGGAAGCGGGGATATCATCGACCGCATGGCCTCTGCCGATTCACACATAAAGCCGGTACATCTTAAGGTGAACTCGAAGTTCGGGGGAGCGCTTAACGCCGGATTGATGGCCTCGTCCAAAGACGTTGTGATCTATACCGACTCGGACTTTCCGGCTAAAGAGGAAGATATAAAGAAGGCCCTCGAGCTCCTTAGCGAAGCAGATGTTGTGACGGCGTATAGTTTAGTGATAAAGGATGCAAGCCCTAAGAGAATAGTCATGTCAAAAGGCTATAACTTTCTCGTCCAGCTTTTATTCGGCCTTCATCTGAAGGATATAAATTCAGGCCTTAAGATATATAAGAAGCATGTTCTCGCCGGACTTAATTTAAAGTCGAAGAGCCCGTTCATTGACGTTGAGATATTCGCCGAGGTCGTAAGGCGTGGATTTAAGATTAAGCCGTATGGACTGGTATTTGACGTTCGAGCGAAAGGCTCATCCACGATATCGCGCATGAGCGTCGTCACCCGGACATTCTGGGACATGTTTGCATACCGCTTCGGATGGTGAGATTTTTCGCCATATAGGGACGTGTAGCCATGAAACAATTGATCGTAGTAGCGGATGATTTCGGGCTTACAAAGAGCGTAAACGAAGGCATAGCGCGCTCCTATGAAGAGGGCATAGTCACTTCGCTGAATTTATTGCCGAGCGGTGAAGCCTTCGACGATGCCGTAACCCTCGCCAAAAGGATAGGCCTCGATGAAGCCGGCGCGCATTTATCCCTTACGGAGACATTGCCCATATCGAATCCGGATAGAATACGATCGCTTATCGGACGGGATGGAAGGCTTGCTAAGGGGCACGCACAATTCTTTCTGAAGTACTTATCCGGGGTCATCAGGCCTGATGAAGTCTATACTGAGTGGAAAACTCAGATGGAGCGCGTGATTGCCACCGGTCTAAAGATAACCAATCTATCCAGCCACGAGCATTTGCATATACTGCCGGGTATCCTCGATATTTTAATCAGATTAGCTATGGAATACAATATTAGCGCAATCAGGTATCCGCACGCTGATCGTTCCTATCTGAAAACAAGTCCTATGGTTATCGCTAAGAAGCTGACGCTGTCTTTAGCCGAAAAGCATATGTCCGGCGCGATAATCTCCTCCGGCCTAATATCACCGGACCATTTCCGGGGTTTCTTCGATTCGGGCAATATCACAGAGAATGTCCTGCTCCATATTTTATCCGATCTAAAAGACGGCACCACAGAGCTCGTATGCCATCCCGGATTTCTGGGAAGGGAAGTATTGGACAGGTACAGATTCCATAAAAATTCCGAGGCAGAATTATTTGCCCTGACGAGTCGCCGCGTGAATAGGGTGATCGATGAGAAAAAAATAAGATTGGTGAGCTATGCCGAGTTCCTTTCAAAAACTAAATTTCAATAACAATATAAAAGCGGCCCTGCTCCTTTTAATATTGGCAGTAGTCCTATACTCCAATTCCCTGGGTGGAGAGTTCGTATACGATGATGAGTATTTCATAGTTAAGAATATTCACATAAGAAATCTGGAAAACATACCGTCATTTTTCGTTAATCCCCAGGCGGTCGCGTTCGCCGAGCTCGCCCAGGATGTATACAGGCCGCTGACAACCATATCATACGCATTCGATTACCGCCTCTGGCACCTGGACACATTCGGATACCACCTGGAAAATGTGTTACTGCATGGACTTAATGGCATATTGTTATTCATCCTTCTGCATCTAATATTTGGGGACATACTCATAGCTTTTCTGGCAAGCCTATTATTTGTTTGTCATCCCGTGCAGACGGAGGTTGTGGCCTGGATATCGGGCCGCTCGAGCGCGCTATTTCTGTTCTTCTATCTCGCGTCATTTATATTCTACGCATTATACGCGCGCCGGCGCAATGCAATATTTTTCGCCATATCTTTAGCGCTAGGCCTCACGGCATTATTTTCTAAGGAGATGGCGATCAGCTTACCGCTTTTACTCGTCGCGTATGATATTCACTTTACTCCAAAAGAAAAGTTGAGTAAAAAGGTAGTGAGATGGGCACCGTACTTTTTATTAACCGCGTTTTTCGTAGCGATCAGGTTCCTGGTGATGAATAAGGTAGGCCAGTGCGGTTGGTGGGGCGGTAATCCATATTATACGTTCTTAAGTATGATGGCGATGCTGGGCGAGTACGCCAGGTTACTGGTCTGGCCTGTTAACCTATGCGCTTTTTATGTCTCACCGGTTCATACGTCTTTTTCGACGATAAATGTAATTCTCCCGGCGCTGGGCTTAACGGTTTTAATAGCGGCCATGCCGTATATATTTAAGCGTTCCCGAGGCATCTCGTTTGCGATATGCCTATTCTTCATTACATTATTGCCGGTGTCAAATATTGTGCCATTGAAGGCGCTTATAGCAGAGAGGTTTCTGTATCTACCGTCCATAGGATTCTGCATAGTCATAGCGATCTTATTGGACAAGCTTACGAGGATTCGATCTCAATTACCAAAATTGAATTATAAGAAGCTGGCTATCGGCATAGCTATCATATTAGTTATATTCTATTCAGCCAGGACGATGATGCGTAACGAGGACTGGAGAAGCCCCATAGCGATAACAAACTCAATATTAAAACTGGATCCTCTTAACCCATGGGCCTTAACAGCCCTTGGAGTAGCATATTCGGATCAGGCGCGCTACAAAACGGCCATATTTCCTCTGGCCAAAGCTATAGCGCTCGCGCCAGAATATTTCGCGCCAAAAAATGTCTTAGGGTTTTGTTACACAGAACTGGGCCGATACGACGATGCCGTTAATATTCTTAATGATGCGTTAAAGATAAAGCCTTATAATCTCGAAGCCCTGAGCTCCATGGGAGTGGCGATGGCCCAATTAAAGAGATATCAGGAAGCGATAGGATATTTTGAAAAGGCAATAAAGACGGATCCGTCATTCATCGACGGCTATATAAACCTTGCTACCACTTACGATCAGATGGCTCAGAGCGAAAAGGCCATCCGGATATATTCTGACGCCGCGGACGGTACCCGTTCGGCGCAGGCAAAAGCCGTTATATATTTACGCATCGGTGATATATATAAGAAATTAAATAATTCGAAAATGGCCAAAGATTATTACGAAAAGTCCGCGGTGTTATGCTCACCCGGGATGGCGGCGCTTAAGAAGATTATCGAGGATAGGTTAGTTTATAGTAAATAGTGTAATAGTTAAGAAGAAGCGCGATGAGCGTCATTGATCCTTGTTTTTAGATTCTTTAGCAGATTTTAACCCTCCACAGAATGACATTTACCCACATAGGACACAGCGGATTATTTAGCTTGGTTTTCTGTATTTTAGGCTATATAATAAATAAAAAATGAGGTAGCTGTATTTCGAAATCAAATATAAAACATACTCTCCTCAAGTCAGTAATTATCATTATGCCGATAATAGGCATTACCGTGATATTGACGCTTGCTATAAATCTATATTATCTGGAAGAAGTGACGATGTTTCGTACCGATAGGTGCGTATCCCTTACCCCAAGAAATTTAAAGATTCATTATGAAGATGTCTATTTAAAAACAAAGGATGGAGAGGCTATAAACGGGTGGTTTATCCCTGCAGAAAATGCCAGTGTTACCATATTGTACTGTCCTGGAAGCTCCGGAAATCTTAATGACAGGTTCAGGGAAATAATCTTTTTCCATGACATGAGCCTTAACATATTTACATTTGATTACAGAGGTTATGGCAAGAGTTCCGGTAGACCGTATGAGGCGGGTTTATACAGAGACGCCCAGGCTGCTTATGATTTTTTGGCATCCAGACCCGATATAGATAAGGATAATATCGTGGTCTACGGCAGATCGTTAGGAGGGGCCGTGGCTACGGATTTATGTCTTAATCGAAAAGTGAAAGCCCTGATCCTTCAATCTAGCTTCGTCTCTTTTGAGACCGAAGCGCATGACCTATATCCGTTCTTGCCGGTGGGATTCTTACTGCACGGACGATTCGATGCCCTATCTAAGATACGGAATATTCATATACCGAAACTGATAGTGCATGGCCTGGATGACGAGGTGGTCTCTTATGACCAGGCTGAGCTTCTGTATAAAATAGCGCCGGCCCCTAAGCAATGCATCTCGTATAACGGAAGCCATGACGACGATGTCTTCGTGACGAGCAAAGATTATAAGGATGGTATTGAAAAATTTTTCCGCAATAACAAAATAAAGCTCCTTAGTTCTTAAAATTCAACGGAAACCCGCAGAAGAATATTAACGGTATAAGGGATATCTTTTATGATAGTATCACCCCGGCGCAAGAAGCTAGGGCTTAAGACAAAAGTGGTAAAAAAGATATCCGACATACCCGTCGGCGACTGGAATAAGGTTTTTCCAGATGTCCTTGAGAGCTATGATTATTTTAAGACCCTGGATGAATCAAACCTCGGGCAGTTTTCTTTCTATTACATAATGGTCTATCACCGCGCAACGCCTATTTGCGCGGCTCCCTGCTTCCTAATGAACTATTCGCTGGATACCAGTATATCCGGACCTATAAAACGAATAACAAACGCCATTAAAAAACGTATGCCGAATATCTTTAACCTAAAGGCCCTTATTTGCGGCACGCCTCTTGGCCAGGGCAGGATCGGCATAGGGGATCATCCGGACTGTATGCGTGTTATTCTTCGCCGCATGGAACAGATAGCTAAGAAGAACAAGGTTGCAATAATTGCCTTCAAAGATTTTGATAAAACTTATAATAAGGCGCTCGACCCTTTAAGAAAGAAAGGTTTTTCAAAACTTACCAGCCTTCCATGGACCGAACTCGACATTCGCTTTAAGACCTTCGACGAATATTTAAAGACGTTGAGCGGCGCGACGAGGTACGATTTGAGAAGAAAATTTAAAAAAGTAGACAACCACATTGCGATCGATTTGGAAATAGTGGATACGCTCGAAGATAGCGCTCTGCATGACCTGTACAGGCTTTATCTCGATATTGTTGATAAGCATGACATGCAATTTGAAGTACTATCTATTGATTTTTTCAGAAATGTATCCAAGATCATGCCGAAGCAGACTAAATATTTTCTGTGGAGAATAGATGGAAAATTAGTCGCATTCTTGTTTTGTTTGTCCTCGCAGGATGTCATGATCGATTATTACGTTGGGTTTGACTATTCGGTTGCGCATACGCACCATCTTTACTTCATTAAATTTAGAGATACATTAAATTGGTGCATAAAACATGGTATAAAAAAATATGAAATGGGTACCACCGGTTATGAGCCAAAGAGAAGACTGGGATTTGAGTTTATCCCACTTTATATTTATGCTAAGCTTCGCAACCGGGCCCTCAGGCCCATTTTCAATCTTATATGTCAATTCTTAAAATTCGAGAATTTTGATCCGGATCTAAAGAGCATAAAAAAATTAACGCAACAAAAGAGCCACTGACATTTGATAGAATAACGGAGGTATAAGATGAAGCCAATTAAGCCTATCTACATTAAAATACTTATCATTACGATTATAATATGGGTCATCAGCACGACATTCTACATTGCCAACCTATATTTAAAAGTCGGAGAGATAGAGCATGCCTTAGTTCACGCTCGAGGGCATTAAAGGAAAGCTAAGGGACGTTTTCTAACCTGGTTAGATATGCCAGGTTAGACTTCAAACGATCTTCAGGATGGTTGACAATCGTGTTACAATAGTGTACACTTATAGGTGACAGGAGGTAACTATGAAATTTGTCACTATAAGGGATCTCAGATCAAAATCCCGCCAGATACAGAATGACCTTATCAAGCTCAAAGAGATGATCCTTACATCGAATGGTAAGCCAATTGCTATTATGATGGCTATATCAGAAGATTCGCTGGAGGAGTCGTTATCTGCGATACGACGTTCCCGGGTTACAAGCTCTGTGACTGAACTACAGATCCGCTCGGTCAAGAAGAGGAAGCATCTAATTAACCTCCGAGAAATTAACGATGAGATTAAAAAAGCACGTAGCGAAAGGCCGAATGGATGAGAGTGGTATTGGATACAAACGTCCTTGTTTCGGGATTGCTCTCTCCATATGGCGCAAGCAGTGAAATGGTTCGTATCATTGTATCTGGTGGCATAGAACTACTTTATGATGCGCGGATATTATCTGAGTATGAGGATGTATTGCGAAGGCCAAAATTTGATTTTGACAAGACCCTTACTAATAACCTTCTTGATTATCTTGAGCATGTCGGCATTCCCGTAGCCGCAGTGCCTTTAGAGAAACATCTGCGTGATCGGGATGATGAGCCTTTTCTCGAGGTTGCGATATCCGGAAAAGCAGAGTGTCTAATAACCGGGAATTTGGCGCATTATCCTACGAAGACCTATTTAAAGACCCTTATTCTTAACCCCCGTCAATTTCTTAACAGATATTTCTAACCTGGTTAGATATGCCAGGTTAGACTTTTAGTAACATTCCAGTAATATAACAATCCCGTCTTTGCGAGGGCACGAAGTGCCTGTTGGCGATCATGACAACGGTACCAAAAGTAATCACAGTGGTTCCCTCGTAAGCGTATCATGGCGCATGGGCATCTAAAATCCTGACGATAGTTTCCCCTTGTAATATAATCTTAAGAATAGAAGATACCCGGTTATTT
>CAIMPC010000022.1 GCA_903843285.1 Candidatus Omnitrophota bacterium | reverse complement strand
GGAGTGCCTCAGAATGACAGAGTAACAGGAGCGCTTCAGGATGACCTGGTATATGTTTCTCAGCAGTCCAATAGCGCAGCCCTCGACCAATATCGCGAAGATATAGCGAAGTTCTACGAATATTCATTCAAGAGAGACGATCTGTTTTTGAAGAATATGAAGGGACCTCGCGTATCCATCCTCATCACCGGTGGATTTCACACAGAAAACCTGTGTGAGAAATTAAAGGAGAATGGCATCTCATATATATCGATCATGCCTACTTTTAACAGCTCCAACGGATACCAGTGCCCCTATTTTAATATACTATCAGGCGGTGCGCCCGTATTTATTGCGCAGATAAAAACAGCTTTTTCTACCATGCAGGTTCCGAGCCCGTGGAATATGTTAGGGAGGGATTTGGGTGGGAGTGAAGCGGAATTAGACTCGGTGGGCGTTGCGGCTTACGCCGAGGTCTTAAGGACGGGTAGGAGCGTTGCGGTAAATCTAAGTAATGGTAAGCGCATAATATTTGAAGTAACGAATGGTCAGCTTGGCTGTCGCGTAGTAGACGTAAATCCCGATAAATCGGTAGAAGTGCTGGAGATTAACGGTAAGCCTGTTGTGGTGTCAAATGCTGGTGATCTTTTCAGTGTCTTTAACCAGACAAGAATCGTTACGACCGTATTTTCTACGGGTTCATTATCAGCATCATCAGCAATTTCGGTTGCCCCAGGGGCTGAAATGATTGCCGGAATTCTCCCAGGAAATAATCCTCAACCCGCTACGATGCATACGCCGGGAATATTCCAGAACGATGTAACTTACGCAATGGAGTATATAAGAAAACATGGTTATCACGCTGTATCTAATGATGATAAAGTTATAAGGCAAGCCATAAACTATGTTAATGCTATACGCTTTATAAGGGATAGCACAAGAGAAAAAATATCCGGAGCTATCATAGAGGTTCGCATGGTAAGCGATACGAATGATGACGATATGTTAGGTATTCCTAATTGCAAGGGGGCAGTTAACATAGTAGATCAGATACCGATTATCTGCGTAGAGGACAAGGTCGCGAAGAAGATAATACTTTACGTCACAGAAAAACTTTATCGAGACGAAGCTACAGCGTGGCAGTCTGTCGGCGCTTCGCCTCTATTCATCGCCGAAGCTATAGATCATGAATATTCCGAGAAGATTGATGGGCTCACGCACCAAGAAGCGGCAAAGGTCTCAAAGTATTATGCGCCAAAGGATAGCACCTCAGGTATTAGCTATGCACACCAGAGAATATTAGACAAAATGTCTGAAGACGGGGACATAATTTCACTATATGCATATTCACTCGAACCTAAGGCAGGTGATTACGAGGCAAAATTTATACAATACGTGGAAAGAGTTGCTATTCCGACCGCGGTAATAAATTTCATTGTTATTAACATCGCACAAAAAAAGAATATAACGGTGCCGCAAGTGATCGAATTATTAGTCTCTAAGCTAAGTAACGCTGATAGAAAAGACCTATTAAATTATCTAAGGGAAACCATTAGAGTTAATGCAGGATCGGCAATATTGTCGGAACAGGAAACTATGAATAGGATTAAGTACGCTTTTATATTACGACTTATGCGTGTTTTTGACTTCCAAAATTCGACTGGTAGCGTTCTTGGCAATTCGGTAAAAGATAAGATTAAGGGTTTTATATCAGATAATAGGGATAAGTATGATTTAAGTGATTTTACGAGGCTCATGAGCGAGCTTAATGGATATATCAATTCACCAGATGTCGGATTAGAGACGATCTCTGGCGCGGCAACTAATAATGCGCAATCTATTAAACATAGTGAAAGAATTAGTGATGAATCCGCCGCGGATACAGCTTCAAATGTAGCGCTAATGCTAATAGCTTTATCTGTCATTACCGGATTTGTTATGGTAAGCATGTGTATAAGCCCCAGACTGAGTGAGATATTCTTATGGTGGATTGGGATGCCTGTAGCTACTATTACCGTAACTGCCATTTTCTTACCGCTTGCGAAGGGGATATTAGATATTGTCCCATTTTTTACAGGCCTATTTGAATTTATGTATAACAGTTTTATAAACTCATTTATATCTATTCTATCCGGAGCGATTTCTTCTCCGGCACTGATCGTTGACAGGATAAAGCAATACAGGTTGTCTATAGTAGACAAGAATGTGAATGACTTAAAAGACATTGTCAGTGGTGATTTAGCGAAGATATCAGGGGTATCATTAAAAAATGTGGATACGCGTATAGGTAAGCTGAATGACCCGAATAGGTCGGTGCAATACTATAATGATGCAGAAAGAACAAAAGCAATCGAGTATGAGCTTAATGCGCAAATCAGGATGCTCGAGAGTAGTAGATCTGAAATAGTGGAATCGCTTAAAAGACTGAACCATGAATTGAAAAGGATAGACGATCTTAGTCGCAGACAGAAACATTTAAAGCTGTGGATGGAGGCTATGAGTGGCTTTTTACCGGCAGATTTTCCGATGATGAGTTGGTTGTCGCAGAAGCCCGAAGTAGTCATGCGAAACACCTCGCTGGATCTATTTTTTGGGCGGCTAAATTTATTTTTGAATGACATAATAAATACAAAAATCATTGATGTAAATTCACGCAAACAGGGCTTAGATGAGATTAATAAAAGGTTAAAAATTGGATCCGTGAAGAATGTGGCCAAAGCTTATTTGAGCGAAAAACTTGCTATGGACCTTGAGACGATAGAGCGGGGGAGATTATCAGAAGAAGAATTAAATTTACGCATCCCGATCTTGAAGGAGATCGATGCAAGCTTAGAAGCCGGATTCGAATCTTACAAAGATAAGCGCGCAGAACTTGCTAAGGACTTTGAAGCGATCAAGCAGGCGAGATTAGCGGCGCAGGCAGGATTTACTGCACGCGGAAAAGGGGGTATCTTAGGGGATTATACAAATCTAAGGAGTGAAAATGATGGAGGAGGATTATTACCATATACAGAATTGAACAAGACCGCAGGAGCCTCTACGCCTGAGGCACGTGGTGGGCAACTGCCGTTATTGCGAAGTCTTCTGGAATGGTTTGGACTAAAGGGGGCAGCGCTAATAGGAGCGCAGGTGGTGATCGAGCAAGGTTTGTGGGCTGTGGGTATTAGTAGATCATTAGAGATAGCCGGTTTCGCCGGTGTATCTATATTGTCACTGGGAGCTATAGTATTTTATCTCGGCCACTTTGTCAAATGGGGAGATAACCGTTCGCCTCCGGCGAAAGATGCAGGTATTATCACGGCATTAAATTTACTCACCGCAATAACATATCATCTGCTAGCGCAATACTTTTATGCAGCCCTTATAATCGCTTCAATTACTCATTTCTATTTTAACTTTAAGCTTAACAGGATGACAACTGTTAAAAAAATATCCAGCTCAATAGAGAGCTATGATACTAGTGAGATTCCCATGCCTGCGACTGCAGGAATTGCAAATATGGCACCGGTTATAGTGACAGCGCCAAGTATGCCACCAAAAAGGACGTCCATTGACAGCGCTATGAGCGGCACGACGCCTGCGCCTGAATTGCAGATGCTTACAGAGGCGCTTCAAAGTGATATGCTCCGGAAAACGTCGCGTCGAACGAAAAATGAGTATATTATGCAAGAGATGGCCACACGGTTAAAGGCCGATAGCGATCTTGTTAGATCTATACTGAATGAGTCTACTGAAATAAATGAAGGTGACGTTGATAATATAGTAAATTCGAATATAACAATCAATGAGCTTGAGACTTTTTTAAGAGAAATCGTTGATTTGGTAGAGGTTAAGGATGTCATAGCCGTTATAGGTGGTAAAAAACCGGCGGCACTTATAGCTATGCAAAAACAAAATCAACACGAGTCGGAGATTCTGCGAAACTCTTTACAAAAACTCGGCTTGGTCAAGGTCTCTGCAGAAAGATCGCACGTTTGGGAAGGAAAGACGGTATATCGATCATTTATTTACAGACGTTCACTGGTAAGAGACATAATTAATAATAATAGAGAATTGCTGAGAGTTGCCTTAAAAGACATAGACAATGCTAATATTCTGCCGATGGAAGGCGAGGAACTATCAGATGATAGGATAGATGCCTTAATGAAACTTGTAATCAACTCCAATTCACATATTGTAGGGCTATTCTGTGGGTTTCCTGAGGATGCAGTTGCCGATGTTGTCAATGGAGGTCTTGGTGATGCAGTAGATGCCGGCAGAACAGGGCTAAGCTCAATAGCCGAAGCAATGGGATTACATGACAGTCTTAGACCGCACGATGGCTTCTGGGTAATATCGTATGCTACGGCGATAGAGGGCTTACATGCCGCGGCCGCATGGAAATCCTCCGCACTGGCTTATGAAAAAGCGTTTGAAAAAATAAGTGAAAATGAAAAAGCGCTCACCACATCCCCAGAAAAGGCGGCTATTTCTGAAGATACGGAAACATCTTCAGAAATAGCTCTTGAATCGCGCAAAGCAACATTAATAAAAGCACGCGCTGATGTACCCAATAAGACCGATATCGTTAAAATTGTTGTGGCGTTACCAAGCAGCTTTAAGAATCACGAAGATAGAAACAGATGGTTGTCTAATGCAATAAGTAAGAATCTGGCAAGTAATGGAGTTGGCAGAATATCGAGATTTGACGGCACCGGAGGTTCGGAGCCTGACACCAGACAGATAATACCTTTCTATGTATATGCCGATAAAACCGATACTGAAAATAGCTTAGAACAGGCCGTGCGGTTAGCCAACGATCAATTGAGTACCGATATAGAAAAAGCTCCTTCGGGAACTAAGGGACACATTGTTATATATGCACCTCAGCAGGATGGTGGTCTGCAGCTTTTAGATGCGGCAAATAGATTTTGTAAAGATGTGGGCAATGCAATAATTATCCCCGATGCCTATTCGGATACTAATGAGGAAAAAGGAATTCCGCCCGATGTTATGGTGCGACTGATCCTGGGTAGAAATATCGCGCATTGTTACGGGCTGGAGAATGGGGCTGACCCCTCAGAAACCCTATCAAATATTCAGGACCTACTCAGAAAGGTTGCCGATGGAGCGAAGGAAATAAAGACACTGGATCAGTTGCGCGCGTTCCTACAAGTACCGCTGAGAATACACCGGGTTTACAAAGAGATCGGGGATTATATACGAACTATGGAGGCGGTGGCGACAGCGGCGTAACAACGTTTGGGGCAGTCACTGTATTTTTGCCCTATTTTGTTGACATTTCAGAACATGGCATGATATAAGAAGCTATGAAAAATATTAAGAACATCTGCGTTATCGGTGATGGCGGATGGGGAACGACGCTCGCCGTGCTGGTCGCTAAAAAGCATTACAATGTCACTATCTGGGGCGCGTTTCCTGAATATATTGAGACGTTAAAAATCACCCGAGATAATATTAAATTCCTTCCAGGCGTTAAGATCCCGGATAATGTAAAATTCACTTCAGTGATGAGCGATGCTCTCAGGGGTAGTGAGCTTGTGGTATTAGCTGTCCCATCTCAATACATGAGAGGTGTCCTGAACATGCTTAAGATGGAAGACCTTTCGGATAAATTATTCGTAAGCGTTACTAAAGGTATAGAGAATAGCACTCTTAAGCGCATGTCCGAAGTTATCCATGAGGTGCTCGGGAAGCTGAGCCTATCGGTCCTGTCAGGTCCGACGATAGCTTTGGAAGTAGCGAACGGTTCTCCCAGCACGGCTGTGGCCGCGTCTGAAGACATCTCCCTGGCGTGTGAGGTGCAGAGAATATTCATGACAGATCGTTTCAGGATATACGCGACAGACGATGTTGTCGGTGTAGAGATGGGAGGGTCGTTAAAGAATATCATTGCGATCGCCGCGGGCGCCGTAGATGCCCTCGGGTTCGGAACGAACGCGAAAGCGGCGCTATTAACCAGAGGCCTCGTCGAGATGGTTCGTCTCGGGGTCGCTATGGGCGGAAAGACGGAGACTTTTTATGGGTTGAGCGGGTTGGGTGATCTTACGACGACATGCATAAGTCAGTATTCCAGAAACAGGTGGCTGGGCGAGGAGATAGGTAAAGGGAAGAAACTTAAGGATCTGCTTAATGAAACCGATATGGTGGTCGAGGGTGTAGTTACGGCAAAGTCTGCATTTAATCTCGCTAAGAAATATAATGTCGAGATGCCGATAACGAGTGAAATTTATAAAGTGCTTTATGAAAATAAAGATCCCCATAGCGCAGTGCACGATCTGATGACCCGGGCCCCAAAAATTGAAGGGCGAAAGTGACAGGTATTTATCAGTAGGAGCAGTTCATGCGATAGAGGCTCGTTTGGTTCGGAGCCTCTTTTTTATTGCTTAAAAAACGTTATATTTGATATAATAACACGCCATTAAAGTTGCAAGCGTACAGATTAGATTCTTCCCTGCGGGCCTACGACCCGTCAGGGTCGGAGACGGCCCATTTTGGGCCTAAGAATGACGTGTATAAATTTTTCGGGGGGTGGCTCAGCCCGGCTAGAGCACTTGCTTGGGGTGCAAGGGGTCGCGAGTTCAAATCTCGTCCCCCCGACCATTTGGTTAAGAGTTGTTTGTCAGTAGTTTAGAAATAATCCGAAAGCGAATAATATGAAGACGATAAATGTTGGGATAATCGGATTTGGGACTATTGGCGCCGGAGTGGTTAAGGCTCTTCAGTCCAAGCGCTCGTATTTACGTGAAAAGAGCGGTATCGATGTTAATATCTTATGGATATGCGATAAAGATATTAAATCGAAGAGACCGGTTAAGGTCAATAAGAAGATCCTGACGACCTCTATTGCCAAAGTTATTTATGACCCGAAGGTCGACATAGTCGTCGAGCTCGTAGGAGGAATAAGTCCGGCGAAAGACATCGTAATGGAGAGCCTGCGTAACGGCAAGAGTGTAGTAACTGCCAATAAGGCGCTGTTATCTAATTTCGGCCGGGATATATTCGCGCTGGCCGGTGAGGTGGGCCTATCGGTAGGTTTCGAGGCGAGCGTGGGCGGCGGGATCCCGATAATAAGGGCGATGAAGGAAGGATTTATAGCCGATAGCTTCGATCTCATTTACGGCATTATTAACGGCACGAGTAATTTTATACTTTCTGAGATGGTCGAGAAAAATATTTCATTTGATGAGGCGCTCGCCGATGCGCAAGCGAAAGGTTATGCCGAAAGAGACCCATACCTCGATATCAGCGGCGGGGATTCTGCGCACAAGCTCTCAGTACTGGCGTTATTAGGATTTGGTATAGCCGCTAAGAGTACCGATATTTACACGGAGGGCATATCCGGCATAAGCCGCGAGGATATCGAATACGCGCGGGATATGGGTTACGCAATTAAGCTCCTCGCAATAGCGAAGAGGTCGGGTAGTGAGATAGAGCTACGCGTGCATCCCACGCTAATTCCTAAGACACATCTGTTGGCAGATGTTAACGGTGTGTATAACGCCATATTCGTTAAAGGTGATATGGTAGGCGAAAATTTATTCTATGGTCAGGGCGCGGGAGCGCTGCCTACTTCGAGTGCAGTCATAAGCGACATTATTTCTATTGCGAAGAATGTCGATGTGTCGTGCTGTGGGGGGAATAAACCCGCAGGTCAACGGCTGAATATTGCTAAAAGCGCGCCCGGCATAAAAAAGATGGACGAGGTCAGGACCAGATATTATATAAAATTCTTAACTCCCGACAAACCCGGTGTGCTTGCGAAGGTTTCGGGGGTGCTCGCGAAGTATGATATCAGCATATCGAGCGTTAACCAGAAGGAAGGGCGCATAGGTGGGCTGGTACCAATAGTGATGATGACTCATGAGTCTTTCGAGAAAGATATGTCGAGAGCACTCCGCGAAATAAACGATATGAAAATAGTTAATAAAAATATTGTCCGAATAAGGGTGGAGAACTAGTGTTATATAATGGACTCATAGAGAAGTACAGAAAGTACCTCCCCGTCACAGATGCTACCCCTGTAATAAGTTTAAATGAGGGTAACACTCCTCTTATATATGCTCCCGCTGTCTCCGGTCTTATCGGTGAAGATGCGACCGTATATCTTAAATATGAGGGGTTGAATCCCAGCGGATCGTTTAAGGATCGTGGCATGACCATGGCCATATCGCGCGCTGTGGAAGAAGGCGCAAAGGCTGTTATATGCGCGTCGACCGGAAATACTTCGGCATCTGCTGCGTGCTATGCCGCTCGAGCCGGGATTAAATGCATTGTGCTTATCCCTCACGGTAATATAGCCCTCGGTAAGCTATCGCAGGCCCTCATACATGGGGCAAAAGTCCTGGCTATAAAAGGAAACTTTGATGAGGCGCTGGAGCTTGTAAAGAAGATATCCGAAAAACATGCTATTACTTTAGTGAATTCGATAAACCCATACAGGATTGAGGGACAAAAGACAGGGGCTTTTGAAATTTGCGATTCTCTCGGGGATGCGCCTGATTTTCATGCGATTCCCGTAGGTAATGCCGGTAATATTACGGCTTACTGGAAGGGTTATAAGGAGTACAAGGCCGCCGGGAAGAGTTTGAGATTACCGAAAATGCTCGGTTTTCAGGCCGAAGGGGCTGCGCCTATAGTGCTGGGACGACCCGTTAAAGATCCTCACACCATAGCGACCGCGATAAAGATAGGTAATCCCGCGAGTTGGAAATCGGCTGAATCTGCCCGTGATGAATCCGGCGGATTAATAGATATGGTCTCCGATGATGAGATACTATCTGCTTACAAGTTACTGGCTGTGAAAGAAGGTGTTTTCGTAGAACCTGCAAGCGCGGCAAGCGTAGCCGGTATTTTAAAGATTGCTAAGAAGGGATATTTTAATGGATTGAAGGTTAAGATCGTTTGCGTCTTAACCGGACACGGTCTTAAAGATCCCGATATCGCTATATCAAATGTTCCAAAGCCAACAGTGCTTGAGCCGAAGATGGAATTGATAATGAAGGAGATCGGGCTGTGATGATGAGGAATAGCCAATGAAGTATGCGATATTAGTCGGCGATGGGATGAGCGATTATCCGATAGCGGACTTTGGAAATAAGACTCCTCTGGATATTGCCAAGATACCAAATATGAACGATATCGTTAAACATGGTACGATAGGGTTGGTTAAGACGGTGCCGACCGGTATGAAGCCCGCCAGCGACATAGCGAATCTTTCGATAATGGGGTATGACCCTAAAATATACTATACCGGCAGAGGCCCTCTGGAGGCTGCGAACATAGGAATTGAGCTCGCGGAGGATGAGATAGCGTTCAGGTGCAATCTTATTACCGCAAATAACGATATTCTTGCTGATTATAGCGCCGGACATATATCTGAGCGTGAGTCGAAGATATTGATGGAACTTTTAGATAAAGAGCTTGGTTCCGATAAGGTTAAATTTTATCATGGAAAAAGTTATCGAAATCTGGTTGTTTTTAAGACAAGGTCGGCGGATGAGATTAAAGATTTGATGCGAACAGCATGCACTCCGCCGCATGATATAAGCGGCGGATCGATTTCGAAGCATCTGCCGAGCGGTAAAGGCGCTGATACCTTAATAAGGCTCATGGAAGAATCGAGGCGTATATTAGTCGCTCAGGAGATCAATAAGGTGCGTATCGATCTCAAGGAGAATCCTGCAAACATGATCTGGTTATGGGGTCAGGGCACAAATCCAAACATGCCGAGCTTTAAGGGGTTATTCGGAATAGAAGGCGCGGTCATTTCGGCCGTAGATCTCGTTAACGGGATAGGCAAGCTTGTCGGTCTCGAGGTAGTGAGCGTGCCGGGTGCTACTGGTTATTACGACACAAACTATCAGGGTAAGGGCGAGTACGCGGTAGAGTGCTTAAGAAATAAAGATTTCGTATTCGTCCATGTAGAGGCGCCCGATGAGGCCGGTCATAACGGTGAAGTCAGAGAAAAGATAAAGGCTATCGAGAATTTCGATAAATTTGTTGTCGGGAGTGTGTGGAAATATCTCCAGGGGGTGGGTGACTACAGATTAATGGTATTGGCCGATCATGCCACGCCTGTTGCGATTAAGACTCACGTCTCGGACCCGGCACCGTTTGTGATGGCCGGTAAAGGCGTCAGCCATAACGGTTTCGATGCCTACAACGAGGCTAATGCGAAGGCCGCAGACGTATTGTTTAAATCCGGCGCAAAGCTCGCCGAAGCATTAATGAAGAGATGAGAAAGCTGCGGATATGAAGAGAGATGTAGTTATACAGAAGTATGGCGGGTCGAGCGTAGCCGATGTGGAAAAAATCCAGAGAGTGGCCCAGAGGGTTGTCAGCTCCAGGCGGGAGGGAAACGATGTCGTGGTGGTTGTTTCCGCGCTGGGGGATACTACAGATAATTTAATATCTCTTGCGCGTCAGATCACCGATAACCCCGCCGAACGAGAACTGGACATGTTAGTTTCGACAGGCGAGCAGGTATCATGCGCGCTCCTTGCCATGGCGATACATTCACTCGGCGAAGACGCCATCTCCTTTACCGGTGCCCAGGTGGGGATAATTACCGATAATTCGTTCACCAAGGCCCGCATAATAGACATAAACGCAAAACGCATTGAAGATGCGTTGAATAATGATAAGATAGTGATAGTTGCAGGATTCCAGGGCGCAAACTTAGATCATGATATCACTACGCTTGGCCGCGGCGGATCTAATCTGACCGCCGTAGCACTGGCTAAGGTGTTGAATGCTAAAGCCTGCGAAATGAACACGGATGTCGAAGGCGTATTTACGGCTGATCCCAGAATAGTCAAAGATGCCAGAAAGATCGATAGAATAAGCTATGAAGAGATGTTTGAATTGGCCTCTCTCGGCGCTCAGGTGCTCCAGCCGCGCTCGATAGAGTTTGCTATGAAATTCGGCGTTCCTATACATGTGCGATCAAGTTTTTCAAAGAAGCAGGGCACAATAATTTCCAAGGAGGTAAGCTCGATGGAAGATACAGTCGTTTCCGGTGTCGCAATAAATAAAGACGAGGCAAAGGTCACCATTTGTGATGTGCCGGATAAACCGGGGATAGCCGCTAAGATATTCAGAGGTATCGCAAAAGAGGACATAAATGTCGATATGATCGTACAGAACGTATCACGCACCGGAGCGACCGACGTTTCATTCACAGTACCATCCGGCGATCTGGCCAGGACTATCAAGGCCGCGAAAGATATATCAAAGAAGGTCGGGGCCGGTGATATAACATTCGATAAGGACATCGCTAAGGTCTCTATCGTGGGTATCGGAATGAGGAGCCATTCCGGTATCGCGGCAAATATGTTTGAGGCCCTGGCCGAAAGCGGCATTAATATCGAAATGATATCTACCAGTGAGATTAAGATCTCGTGCGTAGTCAATAAGAGATGTGGCCCTGACGCGGTAAGGGCTATTCATTCCAAATTTGGCTTAGGTAAGAAAAGGAAAACTCGGGCATGAATAAGGTAGAACTTTATGATACGACCTTAAGGGATGGAGCTCAGTCTGAGGGCATCTCATTCTCCGTAGTTGATAAGCTAAAGATATGTGAAAAGCTGGATTCGCTCGGAATCGATTATATCGAAGGAGGATGGCCGGGCGCAAATCCGAAAGATATGGATTTTTTTAAGAAGGCCAAGTCGCTCAAACTCAATAGGGCAAAACTTGTAGCGTTCGGCAGTACCAGACGATCCGGGACAAAGGCATCTAAAGACCGGGTTCTTAATAACCTGTTAGAAGCCGGCACGGACATCATAACGATATTTGGAAAATCCTGGGATCTTCACGTCAAAGAGGTCTTCAAGTGTGACCTGGATGAGAATCTGTCGATGATAGAAGATTCGGTAAAATATTTGAAGTCTAAGGCCCGGAGCGTTTTTTTTGATGCCGAACACTTCTTCGACGGGTATAAGGACAATAAGGACTACGCCATTAAATGCCTGAAGGCCGCGGCGAAAGCGGGTGCGGACAGGATAGTCCTTTGCGATACAAACGGAGGGACGATAACTTCTCAGGTATTTGAGATCGTCGAGGACGTAAAGACGCATATTTCCACACCGCTCGGTATACACGAACATAACGATTGCGATATGGCTGTTGCAAATTCCATCGCCGCTATTCAGGCGGGATGTGTCCAGGTGCAGGGGACGATTAATGGCTACGGCGAAAGGTGCGGCAACGCGAACCTCGTATCCATCATTGCAAATCTTAAGCTGAAGCTTGGCATAGAGTGTGTGTCGGACATGCAATTAAGAGAGCTGACCGATGCGGCAAGATTTATTGCGGAGATCTGCAATATGAAGCTGGTCGATAATCAACCCTTTGTCGGGAATAGCGCATTCGCGCATAAGGCCGGCGTCCACATAAACGCGATCCTGAAGAATTCAAGGACATATGAGCATACAGACCCATCAATGGTCGGAAACCGCAGGCGGCTTTTAATATCGGAGCTTTCGGGTAAGTCCACAATTCTAAAGAAAGCCGAAGAGATGAATCTCGATCTGGGTAAGGATGCGGAGAAGTCCAGGAAGATATTAAAGACGATTCAGGAATTAGAGCATCAGGGATATCACTTTGAGTCGGCAGAGGCGTCGCTGGAGTTATTGATTAATCGTGTCACGAATAGGTTTAAGAATTTTTTCGAGCTGGAAGACTTCAGGGTCATCATGGAGAAGCGTAAGAGCGGTAAGATGTCGTCCGAGGCGACCGTAAAGCTTAAGGTGGGTAAGGAACTGGAACATACGGCATCTTTAGGGGATGGTCCGGTTAATGCGTTGGATAATGCCGTCAGGAAAGCCCTGAAAAAATTCTATCCCAGGATCGGGGAGATGCACCTTACCGATTATAAGGTCCGCGTTCTGGATGAGAAGGAGGGGACTGCCGCAAAAGTCAGGGTTCTCATTCAGTCACAGGATAAGGCGGATTCTTGGTGGACCACGGGTGTTTCCGAAAACATCATAGACGCCTCATGGCAGGCGCTCGTTGATTCTGTAGAATATAAGCTCTTTAAGGATTCCAAAGAATAGGGCATCGTCAATAACATATTGTGAGGTCCGTATGATAAGAAGCGTATCACTCGGTGAAGAGTTAACGATAACTACAAAGAATAAGATAGGACTGCTTGCCGATATCTCGATACTGCTTGCAAATCGGGGTATTAACATTGACTCTGTCTTTGGGCGTGAAGCGGGAGATATGGCCGAGCTTAAACTTGTTACGGATGCCAATCTCACGATAATGAACGACCTTAAAGAGAAAAAGTACAAATCTATCAAAGAATCTGAAGTGTTAATAGTAGGCCTCGGAAACAATCCCGGTGAACTCAAGGTGGTGGCTATCGGTCTCAAAGAAGCCGGAATAGATATTAAATGTCTATACGTTACTTCATCTTATACGCCGGGAGCTATATCAAAAATGATTATCCAGACCAGCGATAACGAAAAGGCTATGGCAATACTATCGAATTATATTAATACGAAAGAGCTATAATGGAATTACCGAAGGCATATAATCCTCATGAGGTAGAGGATAAGATATATTCGGAGTGGGAATCGAAAGGATATTTCCATGCCGAACCCATCCTGGATAAAAACCCCTACTCTATAGTTATTCCACCCCCAAATATTACCGGAATCCTTCATATGGGACATGCCCTGAATAACACCATCCAGGATATCCTGATTCGCTTTAAGAGAATGCAGGGTTTCGGCGCCGAATGGATGCCTGGAACCGATCATGCAGGCATCGCTACTCAGAATGTTGTAGAAAGGCGCCTTGCGAAGGAAGGCATAAAGCGCCACAACTTGGGCCGGGAAAAGTTTGTGGACGAGGTCTGGAAGTGGCGCGACGAATATGGTTCGACCATTATAAGGCAACTTAAGAAGTTGGGTTGCTCGTGTGATTGGCAGCGCACGCGCTTTACGATGGACGAAGGCCTTTCCGAGGCGGTGTTGGAAGTCTTTGTACGGCTATATGACAAAGGTTTAATATATAAGGGTAATTATATAATCAATTGGTGTCCCAGGTGCCAGACGGCGCTTTCCGATGAGGAATCTCAGCATAAGGATGTCGATGGCATGCTCTACCACATTAAATATCCCATAAAGGATCCGTCGGGTGGAGTGGATAAGCATGTCGTTATTGCCACGACCAGGCCGGAGACTATGCTCGGAGACGTTGCCATAGCCGTTAACCCAAAAGATGACAGATATAAAGACCTTAAGAACAAGACGTTGGTCCTTCCGATTTTAAACAGAGAATTAAAGATAATTTACGACGGACTGGTAGACATGAAATTTGGTACGGGCGCGCTTAAGGTCACACCTGCGCACGATCCTGTGGACTTTGGATTATCCCTGAAGCATGGTCTCGAACAAATAAATGTTATGAACGATGACGCGACGATAAATTCATTGGGCGGCGACTATGAAGGTATGGACAGGTTCGAGGCCAGAGAGGCTATAATAGAGGATCTTAAAGAGCGGGGTCTATTTATAAAATCAGAACCACATAGGCATGCAGTCGGCCACTGTTACAGGTGCCATACCATGGTCGAGCCGAGGCTTTCCTTGCAGTGGTTCGTTAAGATGAAACCTCTGGCTCAGCCTGCGATCGAGGCCGTAAGGAGCGGGAAGATAAAGTTCTACCCTGAGCGATGGACAAAGGTGTATCTGGATTGGATGGAGAATATACGCGATTGGTGTATATCGCGCCAGATCTGGTGGGGACATCGAATACCGGTCTATTATTGTAAAAAATGTTCATCCCTGCGCCCAAAAGATCAGATTCTTCGGTCGGCCAGTGGCCTCCCTCAGAATGACGGAAATATAGGTTTAGGGGCTATAATCTCCAAGTCTCGCCCCGATAAATGCCCCAAATGCGGCTCGACTGAACTGGAGCAGGATCCCGACGTGCTCGACACATGGTTTTCATCCTGGCTCTGGCCGTTTTCCACGTTCGGATGGCCGAAGGAATCTAAGGACCTGGAATATTTTTATCCGACCGATTCGCTCGTCACGGCGCAAGAGATAATATTCTTTTGGGTGGCCAGGATGATAATGGCAGGGCTTGAGTTCAGGCATGACATACCCTTTAAGAACGTTTATATTCATGGGACTGTGCGCGATATTACCGGAACTAAGATGTCGAAATCGCTCGGTAATGTAATCGACCCGCTTGATATGATCCAAAAGTACGGTACCGATGCCCTGAGGTTCAGCATAATATCTATCACGACCCAGGGCCAGGATGTATTTCTGTCGGAATCCAAATTTGAGCTTGGCCGCAACTTTGCAAATAAGATATGGAATGCGTCAAGGTTCATAATGATGAATCTGAAGCCGGAAGAGATATCTGTGGATTTGTGCGTTTTTTATAAAGGCGCGAAATTAACACTGCCCGAAAAGTGGATACTCTCGAGGCTCTATTCGACTCTGGGCTATGTCGGTAAGTGTTTGGATGAGTTTAAATTCAATGAAGCCGCAAACGCGATCTATGAATTCGTGTGGCATGAGTTTTGTGACTGGTATATAGAGATAGTAAAACCCACAATAAACGAAAAAAACTCTCAGGTAATTTTGTACAAGATTCTGGAAAAATCACTTAGGATGCTTCATCCGTTCATGCCGTTTATTACCGAAGAGATCTGGCAGAAACTCCCGAGATCGAAGGGCGTGACCGGAGAATCGATCATGGTACAGCCATGGCCGCATATACAGAGCGAGATGATATCAAAGAAGGATGAGGATGATATGAAGCGCCTGATAGAGCTTATTACATCTATCAGGAATATGCGCGCTGTGTGGAATATAGAGCCTCGCACAAAGACGAGTGTAGTTATAAATATTCATGATTCCGAAGTCGAGAAATTATTGGCGGATAATGTCGATCTCGTAAAATCGTTAGCAAGAATAGCAGACCTCAAATACGGTGCGCACCCGAAGCCTGAGAGTTCAGCCGTAAGCATCGTCGGAAACATGGAAGTTTATATGCCGCTGGAAGGCCTGATCGATTTTGAGAAGGAGAAGCTGCGTCTGGTTAAGGAAGAGGCCAGGATGCAGGCGGAGATGAAGTCTCTTACCACACGCCTTAACGATAATAACTTTACTTCCAGGGCGCCCAGAGAGGTTGTCGAAAAACAGGAAGAGCGCAAAGCGGAACTTGCCATACAGATAAAAAAGATGAGTGAAAACCTGAAAGAGATAGGAGTATAACAAGGGGAGGCGCTATGAAATATGTTGTGTCAGCGATTGTTTTAGCTCTGGTGTTATGTGCAGGCATTTGTTCGGGTGCGGACGAAAATGTGAAAGTCGCTCCCGACTCTACGGTAGTTACCCAAAAAACCAATACCAATGCAGGGGTGAAGAACATAGACCTGGGCGAAGAGCCGGTTACGAGGGTGGGGGTGATGCCTCAGGGGCAAAATTACGGCGGTAACACAGGTTTTCCGAGCGTTGTTAAGAGCGATGGAGATATGGATCTTCAAAAATAAATGCAGATAGATAAAGCAAGGGTACTGCCAATAGTCAGGGCGGCTCTCAAGGAAGACATAGGTAAGGGCGATATAACGACACAGTCCATAGTTGGCAGGCTTGCAAGTGCCAGGGCCGTGATCGTTACTCGGGAGTCGTGTGCTGTGTGCGGGGTCGGGATAGCCGAGATGGTGATGGCGCAGATTGACCGTAATGTGCGGTTCGAGCCAAACTGTATAGATGGAGCCTTTATAGGCCCCGGCAAAGAAGTTGCGTTTCTGGAAGGCAGTACAGCCTCTATATTGCGCGCCGAACGCACGATGCTTAATTTTATTACCTTCCTTAGCGGTGTCTCTACCAGGACGTATCAGTATATCGAAAAAGTGAAACCCTCCGAAGTAAAGATAATGGACACGCGAAAAACCATCCCTTTGTTGCGATATTTGGAAAAATATGCGGTATCGATGGGTGGCGGAACTAATCACAGGATGGGTCTCTACGATCAGGTTTTGATAAAGGACAACCATATACATTGCCGCAAATTGGCTTTCGGCCAAGGACGTAAATTCTCGCTTAAAGGCATGATTGAGGAAGCGCGTAAAAAGAACCCTGAAAATATAAAAGTAGAGATTGAAGTGTCGAACCTTGAAGAGTTTAGTGATGCTCTCAGTGGGAAACCGGATGTGATAATGCTCGATAATATGAATGTAGAAGATATAAAAGCATGCGTAGAGGCAAGAAAGCTCTGCGATATAAAACCACTGTTAGAGGTATCCGGCGGAATAACGCTTGATACTATTTCAAAATTTGCACATATCGGAATCGACATGATCTCCGTAGGTGAGCTTACCGATTCGGTCAGGGCTATCGATATGTCTCTCGACCTTCTCTGAAATGGCAAAATTCAAGCTATCTTCCAATTTCAAGCCTGAAGGGGACCAGCCGCAGGCCATAAAGAAACTTACCGAAGGTCTTCTGGCCGGGCATAATTATCAGACCCTTCTGGGTGTAACCGGTTCCGGCAAGACGTTCACCATGGCTAACGTAATCGCCGCATTAGGTAAGAGCACGCTGGTGATATCTCACAATAAGACCCTTGCCGCCCAGCTATACAGTGAATTTAAAGAATTTTTCCCCGAAAACGCCGTCGAATACTTCGTAAGTTACTACGATTATTACCAACCCGAAGCCTATATTCCGCACTCGGATATCTACATTGAAAAAGATTCATCGATAAATGAGGACATCGACCGTCTGAGGCTTTCCGCTACCAGTTCCCTTATGTCGCGGGACGATGTCATAATAGTGGCAAGCGTGTCATGTATTTACGGCCTTGGCTCACCTGCGGAATATGGCGAGATGCTTGTCTTCTTAAGTGAAACAGAGGAGATATCCAGGGATGAGATCCTTAAAAAACTGACCTCGATCCATTATGAGCGTAATGATTACGATTTAAAACGCTCAACGTTCAGGGTCAGGGGTGATACTGTAGAGATATTTCCGGCTTATACGAAGACCGCTTATAGGGTAGAGCAGTTCGGTGACAAGATAGAGCATATATTCGAGATAGATCCTCTGACCGGAAATATAATCACGGAAATGAAGAAGATAGGAATCTATCCCGCAAAACACTTTGTAACCACTCCGGATAGGATTGAGAAATCGATAAAGTCGATAGAGGAAGAGCTCGCGCGGGCCCTGTCGGATTTCAGATCAAAAGGAAAGTTGTTGGAGGCCCAGAGGCTTGAGCAGAGAACTAATTACGATATAGAGATGATGAGGGAGATAGGATATTGCAACGGAATAGAAAACTATTCCAGGCATCTTTCGGACAGGTCCGCCGGATCACGTCCGTGGTGCCTTCTGGATTACTTTCCAAAGGACTATCTCGTATTCGTGGACGAATCGCACGTCACTATCCCGCAGGTGCGAGGCATGTATAATGGTGACCGCGCAAGAAAAGAGACCCTGATCGAATATGGCTTTAGATTGCCATCGGCGCTGGATAACAGGCCTTTAAAATTCGATGAGCTCGAAAAAATCTTACCGGGAATGATATTTGTTTCGGCAACACCATCGGATTACGAGCTGGCTAAGTCCGGCGGTAGAATAATAGAACAGATCATCAGGCCGACAGGTCTGATAGATCCGGTAATAGAGGTGAGGCCGACAAAGAATCAGATAGATGACCTTATAAATGAGATCAGGATCAGGTCTCAGAAAAAAGAGAGGGTTTTGGTCACCACAGTTACCAAGCGGTTGTCGGAAGACCTTGCCAGATATCTGGGCGGATTTAACTTAAGAGTAAAATACTTACACTCAGAGATAGATGCCATAGAGAGAGTCGAGATATTACGCGATCTAAGGCTTAATAAATTTGACTGCCTCGTAGGTATAAATCTTCTCAGGGAGGGGCTGGATCTACCCGAAGTTTCGCTCGTCGTCATATTGGATGCGGATAAGGAAGGGTTTTTGAGGAGCGATACCAGCCTTATACAGGTGGCAGGCCGGGCGGCACGCCATTTGAACGGACGTGTAATAATGTATGCGGATAAGGTTACCAAATCTATGAAGAAGACAATGGATGAATCATTGAGACGGCGTAAAATTCAGCTGGAGTTCAATAAGGTAAATAATATCGAGCCCAGGTCTATTGAAAAAGCGGTTAGGGAAGGTATCGAATCTTATAAGAAGGCCAGAGAAGTGATCGCGGATGCAGCCGGAGAGACAGAAGACCAGTACGATGTGGCTGCACTCATCGCCGAGCTCCAGCGTGATATGGAGCATGCCGCGAGAAATCTGCAGTTCGAAAGAGCCGCCATGCTGCGTGATCAGATAAAGGATCTGAAGAATAAGTACTCGATAGGTGAATCCGGTAGTGATAAGAGAGAATACGGCGCAAAATGAACCTTGATGATAAAATTTTAGACGCATTGAGAGACGGAGGAGAGATATATACTTCCGGCGAAGATCTATGTAAGTTATCGGGAATATCGAGAACGGCCATCTGGAAACGGATAGAGAAAATGAGGGAGGAGGGCTATGGCATTACGGCATCGCCTCATCTCGGTTATAGATTAACCGCGATACCGGATGCGCTGATACCCTGCGAAATAAAGTGGAAGCTTAAGACGAAGATTATAGGCAGGGAGATTATATCATATAAGAAGGTGGACTCGACCAATACGGTCGCCTATGAACTTGCAGAAAAGGGCCTTAGGGAAGGGGCTGTAATATTTACAGAGTCTCAGGTTAAGGGTAAAGGCAGGCTGGGCAGGATGTGGTATTCTCCATCGGGCTGCAATATTTACATGTCCTGTATATTGAGGCCCAAAATGACCCCCAATGAGATACCTAAGATAACGCTTATAGCCGCAGTGGCCGTGGCAAAGGCCATAAGGGACTTTACCGGCCTTGATGCGATGATAAAATGGCCCAACGATATATTGATAAACGGCAAAAAGGTATGCGGCATACTTACGGAGATGAAAGCCGAGCAGGATAGGGTAGACTTCATAGTGCTGGGAATAGGGGTAAATGTAAATTCAAAATCCAGGGACCTTCCGGCCGGAGGATCGTCATTATTAGACGAGTCTCGAAAGATTTGTATGTGCGGTGATCTGTCGAGAGTAGAACTCGCAAAGAAGTTATTGGAAAGCCTGGAAGAACACTACAATATCCTGAAAGATAAGGGATCTCCTGCTATAATAGACGAATGGAAGGCTCTCTCGGCAACGCTCGGTTCGAGAGTCAGGGTTGTGTTGCCCGGCAGGTCGTTCGAAGCTGATGCTCATAATATCGATCCGGATGGCGCGCTCGTAGTAAGGCTTGATTCGGGCATATTAGAAAAAGTATTATCGGGCGATGTCCTTATGGTTAGATAGGCCAAATTATGAAACAATTAATTGCGGTGGACATTGGAAACACAAATATTACAATAGGTCTATTTGGAGGCTATAAGCTTCTAAAGAAAAAAAAGATACCGACCCATTCGTATTATTCCTACAGAAAGATATTGAGCGGTTTATGCATTAGCGGTCATCGGAAAAGCGGCGACATGACGGATGTTATAATATCGAGCGTTGTGCCGCTGGCATTGGCCAGGTTTATGGTGGAGCTAAATAAGGCGAGCCGGTATAATAGTCTGATAGTCGGCAGAGATATAAAAGTTCCTATAAAGAATTTGTACAGAATTAAGGGCGAAGTCGGGCAGGACAGGCTCGTGAACGCTTATGCCGCTGAAGTTCTTTATGGGCATCCATGTGTCATAGTGGATTTCGGTACGGCTATAACATTCGATGTGGTGTCCGGAAAGGGCGAGTATCTGGGCGGGTTGATATTGCCGGGGATTGAAATGTCTCTTACGAGCCTCCATAAAAAGACCGCCATGCTTCCCAGTGTTGAATTAAAATCTGCCGTATCTATTATAGGCCGGGATACCGTTAACAGTATGCGCGGCGGCATATTATTCGGGTTCGGAACGATGTGCGACGGACTCGCCGAGCGTTACAGAATAATCCTGGGTAAGAATACAAAGATAATAGCCACCGGCGGCAACGCCCCCCTTATTAAACGCTACGCAAAATCTATCCAGATAGTCGACGAAGACCTCACCCTCAAAGGCCTCAAGCTCCTAAGTCAGTAGTAGTTTCGTAGCGAGTTAGCTATCTAACCTGGTTAGACCTCTGTAATCTCACAGTTATCTATCCTGATTAGGTAGTTAAAAGAGTTTTGCAGATTATGCTCAGGATGATATAATTATAAGATATCATGGATGATACGGCATATTTTAAGAAGCTCGAATGTCAGGATGAAGCGTACGAGGCTATGTGCAGACGGTGCGGCGTATGCTGTGGGTCGTCTACGGATGATCCGTGTGTTAATTTAATTAAGCAGCTCGACGGGACTTACATTTGCGGCATATACGAGAATAGGCATGGCCTGCAAAGATCCACTACCGGCGGTATGTTTGCATGCGTAAATATCAGAGACGTTATTGCCAGCGGCGCGTACTATCCGAACTGTCCATACTGTAATCCAATTTGAATAAGGCCCTGCATATGAAGAAGAGGCTGTTATTTATAAAAGCGCTTGCGCTGATAATGCTCTCCTGGGGTGTGGCCCATGCGGATAATCAGGACATATCTTCGCCCGAAATGCCAAGTAACGGCCTGTATGCTTATGACGAGAATAATCCTCCCGCAATCTTTTTTTTCCCTAAAGATAAGGCCAAATGGGATGGGAACATGGTTACGATGCGCGAGTGGTATATGCTGACAGAGATACAGAAAGAGAAGTTTTTAAGCGAATATCTGCAGGAGTTGAAAGATGAGCACGGTATTAGTATAGACGTGATGGGCATGGAGTATCTCAAGGCATTGAATATTTTTTCGGCATATTCCAACGATAAGGCGCTCAGGGAGCCATCGACTAAATTTATAGATATACTACTGAGCGGCCAGGGAAAAGTTTCTGATAAAGAGTATCAGAGCATATATGATAAGAATAATATAAAACACTAAGGGGGAATAATGTTCAGAGAAAAGATAAAAGTGTTCGATTGCACTATACGCGACGGCGGTCTCATAAACGATCATGATTTCAGCGATCACTTCGTGCGTGAAGTCTACAGGGCGCTGTCTGAAGCCGGCGTCGATTATATGGAGATAGGTTATAAAAACTCCAAGAGCTTATTTCCCGATGAGAAGTTCGGTAAGTGGAAGTTCTGTGAAGATGACCACATAAAACAGGTAATCGACGGTATACCTTCCAAAATGAAACTGTCGGTTATGGTAGATGTCGGTAGGGTAGAGATTAAGGATGTAAAACAAAAGAAGGATTCTCCGGTTGATATGGTGAGGGTTGCGTCTTACGTTAAAGATATCGATAAAGCAATCCATCTCGTAAACCAGTTTGCGGATAAGGGCTATGAAACGGCGGTCAATATCATGGCTATATCCCGCGCTCTCGATAGCGAGATCACCGAAGCGTTGGAACAGCTGGAGAAAGAGTCCAGAGCCGATGTAATATATATTGTGGATAGCTTCGGGTCATTGTATCAGGAGACTACGGAGTTTCTCGTTAAGAAGGCAAGGAGTATCATAAAAACAAAAGAATTGGGTATTCACGCCCACAATAATCAGCAGTTGGGATTCTCCAATACGATAGAGGCAATTATACACGGTGTCAACTACCTGGATGGTACGGTATACGGCCTGGGTAGGGCCGCCGGTAATTGTCCCCTCGAGTTATTAATAGGGTTCCTTAAAAATCCCAAATACGATATTCGTCCGATTCTTGATTTGATATCGAAAGAGTTTGTTCCGTTACGGGAGAAGATGGAATGGGGGTATATCATACCATATGCGATAACTGGAATGCTCGATGAGCATCCGAAGGCCGCCATAGAGTTACGCGCCAGTCATAAGAAAGAGAATTATCGTGAGTTTTACGATAGTATAAAGGGTAAAGATCTGGATTAAGATGGATTATTCGCGATTTAAGAAGCTCCCTATAATGGGTATCTTAAGAACTTCAGGTGAAGTCTGTATGGAGGATCTTGTCGAGTCGATTGTTGCATCGGGTCTTGAGACAATAGAGATAGCGATGAATTCTGATTCGGCCGATGCGCTTATAGCGCGCGCGGTAAAAACTGCCAACGCGCGGCTCGCAATAGGGGCCGGGACAGTTCTTAATTTAGACACTTTAAAGATGGCGCTCGATTCCGGCGCTACGTTTATCGTCATGCCGACGCTAATAGAAGAGGTAGTCGAATATTGCGTGAGGCACGTAATTCCTGTCTTTCCCGGCGCTATGTCACCCCGGGAGATCTATAATGCCTGGGGATCCGGGGCTACCATGGTAAAGGTTTTTCCTTCGTCCGTTCTCGGACCATCTTATATCAAAGAGATTAAAGGACCATTTAATAATATTGAACTTCTTGCTTGCGGCGGCGTAAATACCGGCAACATTAAAGATTACTTTAATAGCGGTGCCAGCGCTGTAGCATTCGGCGGAAGCATATTTAGGGATGATTGGATCCATGCTAAAAAGTTTTTAGAGATAGAAAATGGCATAAGAAACTTAATAGCAAATGCAAAATAAGAGATTATTTCATTTAGTCTCATCCGGCGATAGCCGCTGTTTCAGGCTTGATTGTGCGGTAGAAATAAATATGGTATAATTACGCTGTTGCCAGGGTCGCACGGCTTTGACCTTGGATCGTTTTTGCGACCGAGAAGCCGGAGATTAACACCTGCATTACTGCAGACAAGGAGGGGATCATGATAAGAAGCGTGAGTCTTGGTAAAGAGATCGCCGTAGTTGTCGAGAATAAGGTTGGTATTTTAGCCAGCATGTCCAGGATCCTGGCCGATCATGGTATTAATATCGAAGGTGTTGCTGGTTACGAGGCCGGTAATGAGGCAAAGTTAATGTTCGTGGTAACCGATACTCTTCGCGCAAAAGAAGCGCTTCAGAAAGCAGGATATAATAAGATAAAAGAAAACGAGGTTGTGATAATAGATCTTGAAAATAAGCCCGGAGCGCTGAAAGGCATAACAGCCAAGATGGCCTCTGAAAATATTGACATTAGATATATGTATGGCACTACTTGCTCCGAAGGTTGTCCGGCCAGAGTGATAGTCGCTACGGCAAACAATGAAAAAGCCCTATTGGCGCTGAAATCGAAATAACCGTCGTTACCGCAAGCGAAAAGGGAAAGATATGAAGAAGACGAGGACGAAAGAAGAGTTGCTCGAAACGAATAAGTTGTATAAGGATATGTCTACGGATGGCCTCAAACTCTCCTTTGTCGCAAATCGCGAATATACATTGGCTAAAGATAGGTATACCGCGACTACTCATGATGATTACCTCGCTCTTTCGCTTGCGGTAAGAGACAGGATCGTGGAGCGATGGATACTTACGCAGCAGAGATATCATAACGATAATGTTAAGCGGGTCTATTATTTTTCCCTGGAGTTCCTGATAGGAAGGCTTTTGGGGACGAATACTTTAAATCTTGACCTGTTTGATCAGACTAAACAGGCCATGGGTGATATGGGTTTGGATCTGGACGAGCTCCGTGAGTGCGAATCTGATGCCGGACTCGGCAATGGCGGGTTGGGCCGTCTCGCGGCATGTTATCTGGACTCGATGGCGACACTATCCATACCCTCGCATGGATATGGAATACGATACGAATATGGCATTTTCAACCAGAGGATCCTGAACGGATGTCAGGTAGAATATCCTGATGAGTGGCTCAGGCTGGGAAACCCGTGGGAATTCCGTCGACCGGAGTATTCGATCAAAGTCCGTTTTAACGGCCGGACCCATGTTTCGCATGATGAGAACGGAAGGCTCCGGGTCAGCTGGGTAGATACCAATGATGTCCTGGCGATGCCTTACGATATACCGGTCGTTGGCTATAAGAACAATATTGTGAATACACTTCGTCTTTGGTCTGCTATCGCAAGCGAAGATTTCGATCTAAGCTACTTTAACGATGGCGACTACGAAAGAGCCGTCTATAACAAGGTATTGACGGAGAATATAACAAAGGTACTTTATCCCAACGATAATGTGAGCCAGGGGCGGGAGCTTCGTCTAAAACAGGAGTATTTATTAACAGCTGCATCTTTGGCCGATATAGTGCGCAGGTTCAAGATGGAGAATTCCGATCTGTCAAAGTTTCCCACGAAGGCCGCTATTCAGCTAAATGATACTCATCCCGCCATTTCCATTCCTGAGTTTATGAGGAAGCTGGTAGATGAGGAGCTTATGGATTGGGATACGGCCTGGGATATTACAGTAAAGACGTTTGCTTATACAAACCACACAATTATGCCTGAGGCATTGGAATGCTGGCCGGTAAGTTTATTCGAGACGCTATTACCCCGGCATCTGCAGATAATTTATGAGATTAATGCGCGATTTTTACAGGATGTAGCTATTAAATTTCCCGGTGACAATGATAGATTAAGGCGCATGTCGCTTATAGAAGAGGGCAGTGTTAAGAAGGTCAGGATGGGGAACCTTTGCGTCATCGGATGCCATTCGGTCAATGGCGTCTCCGAGCTCCATTCAGAGCTCCTCAAGACGAGCCTGTTTAAAGATTTCTATGAATTTACTCCGGAAAAATTTAATAATAAGACCAACGGTATCACTCAGAGAAGGTGGCTCGGAAAGGCCAATCCCAGGCTCTCCGAATTGATAACAAATACCATAGGTGATGGTTGGGCGAGAGACTTATATCAATTAAAACGTATTTTGCCGTATAAAGACGACCCTTCCTTCAGGCAGAAATGGCAGCAGGTAAAGCTTGATAATAAGAAAAATCTGGCTAATTATATTTACAAAACTACGGGTGTAAAAATAAGCACTGATTCACTGCTTGATGTTCAGATAAAACGGTTCCATGAATATAAGAGACAACTGCTCTTAGGCCTGTACGTCATTTCGCAATATCTTATGATTAAGGACGACCCGAAGGCAGTTAAATTACCAAGGACGTTTATATTCAGCGGAAAAGCGGCTCCCGGTTATTTCATGGCCAAGCTTATTATAAAATTTATAAATTCGATCGCCGCCGTAGTGAATAAGGATACGGCAATCAGAGATATGATGAAGGTTGTATTTTTGGAGAACTATAGAGTTTCATTAGCCGAGAAGATATTTCCTGCGAGCGATCTGTCAGAGCAGATATCGACTGCAGGAACGGAGGCATCGGGTACGGGATGTATGAAGTTCATGGTCAACGGCGCTTTAACTATAGGCACTCATGATGGAGCCAATATCGAGATAGCTGAAGAGGTGGGATCAGATAATGTATTCCTTTTTGGGCTTCATACCGAAGAGATCCGCCAGATACGCTCTTTGGGTTATAACCCTCAGGAATACATAAATAATTCGCCTGCGCTTAGGAACGTATTAGATCTTATACAATCAAACTTTTTTTCACAATCAGAATTCGGATTATTCGATCCTATAGTGCAGAACCTGAGATATACGGATTATTTCCTGGTATGCGCCGACTTCGATGCCTATTGCCGTACGCAGGAGATGGTCTCGGAGGAGTATTTAAACACCGGTGAATGGACCAAAAAATCAATTCTGAATGTTGCGCAAAGCGGCAAATTCTCATCCGATAGGGCTATCCGTGAATACGCCAAAGATATCTGGGGTGTTCCTGTAAGCCTTAAGGCGACACGCGCATAGATAGGTGCACAATGACAAAGCTGACTACAAAATCTCTTGATAACATAGATAATAAGATGGAAGACGTCGACGAAGATTCGATTAGGTATAAGATCCTTCAGAATGCCAAACATTTTAAGACATCCTGGATCGATCTGGGCCAGTCGTTATATTCCGCCTGGAAGGATAAGCTTTACAAGGAATGGGGCTACGTGACCTTCGAGGCGTATACGGCTAAAGAGATAGGTATTAAAAAGAACACGGCAATGAAGCTCCTTAAAAGCTACTATTTTTTAGAGCAAGAGGAACCGGCCTATCTTCATAAGGAGCGCTCCGAATCTCCTGATACTACCGCGGCGCCCGGCTATGAAGCAGTGAATGTTCTTCGTCTGGCTAAGGACAAGAAGAAGCTGGATAGCGTAGATTATGCCTCGCTAAAAAAAGATGTATTAGAAACCGGTAAAGATGCGGCGGATGTGCGTAGGAGCCTGACCGGCATAATGAAGCAACGCGAGGAGCTGGATCCGGCCGAGGCCCGCGCAATAAAGAGAGCTGCCACATTAAAAAGATTTCTTACGACGCTTAAATCACTGAAGAGAGAAATCGAAATATCTAAGATGCTTCCGGTCTCCACTATTAAGGATTTATCATCGATAATAACAAGGATAGAGTCCGAGGTATCCTGATTTACCGCCAACATTGGGGAGGTATTTGTGTACGAGCTTAAGCTTCCGGTAAAAGTAAAGGCCGCATTAGACGATTACATTGTGGGGCTGAGGGCGACATACACAAAAGATTTGGTATCGGTAATCTTATACGGCAGCGCCTCAAGCGGTGAATTTACCGATAGATATTCTAATGTTAATGTGATGGTAGTTCTGAAAGAGACAAGCCTTCCTAATCTTTCAAGGGCGCACCCATTAGTAAGCTCAAAAAAATTTAGCATGATAAGCCCGGTCTTTTTTACCGAAGAGTATATATTTTCCTCCCTCGACGTCTTTCCGATAGAATTCCTGGATATAGTTGAAAACTACACGGTATTGTACGGAAAAGATATAATGTCCGGCATTAAAGTTGATAGTCGAAACCTGCGTTTTCAATGCGAACATGAATTAAAGTCGAAGCTGATAAATATTAAAAGACGTTATCTTATTTCCAATAAACAGAAAGAGCTCGAAAATCTGCTATTTACAACCTTCACATCCACTCTCCATATCATGCGAAACATGCTGAGGCTTAAAGGGATTAATCCGCCTTACATGAAAGAGGCCATCCTGAGTGAGTACGAAATTGTTTTCGGTAGGGACATAAAAACGTTGAGTAAAATATTATGGGCCAAGAATAAGAAGATGGCGCTGACATATCGGGATATCGACGCGCTCCTGGTCGGGTTCGTTGCGGAGCTCGAGATTATAGCATCTGCAGTAGACAAATTATAAATGATCCGATTATGAAAAAGCTATTTTTTTTAATGGCCTGCGCATTTTTCCTGGTCCGGCCCGTTTCGGCGGAGGTGATACCTAAACCGGAAGGATGGATTAACGATTATGCTCATGTCATTTCTGCCGAGTATCAGAAGAAGCTTGAAGCGCTGATATCTGAGCTTGAGTCAAAGACATCGGCCGAGATCGCCGTGGTGACTGTTAAATCAATTGCGCCGCATGATGAGGTTGGTTACGCAAGATTGCTTTTTGATAATTGGAAAATAGGGAAGAAGGGCAGGGATAACGGCGTTCTGGTGTTTTTGGCCGTTGATGAACGCCGCTGGAGAATTGAGACCGGTTACGGTGTTGAAGGTATTCTCACCGATGGGAGATGCGGCGAGATTGGCCGCAATGTAATGGTCCCCATATTTAAGCAGGGAAACTATGGTGAAGGCCTATACAGCGGTGTAGCGGCTATCGCGTCACTTATAGCGAGAGACTCTAAAGTAACGATTGACGGTCTGGCAGATTATAATCCAAGCAGGGAATCCAATACAATAGACCCTTTCGTAAGTTTTATCCTTTTCTATATAGGCGCTCCGATATTTTTTTTCGCCTGGAACCTGCCATGGCCTGTATATATAGGACTGCCGCTCACGATTATATTTGCTTTTGCGTTATTTGGCTTTAACCCCATTTCCGGATTGCTGGTAATGGCGTCTTATGTGGCTTCAATGATCTTTAGATTTAGTTACTGGCTTAGGCTTTCTCCCTCGAAGCGCAAAAACTTTTTCGGGCCGCAAACATACGGCGGTACGTGGGCGGGCAATAGCGGCGGCTGGGGAATTAGCGGCGGTGGTTTCGGCGGCGGAGGATGGAGTGGCGGCGGTGGTTTCGGCGGCGGAGGAGGAGGGGGCGGGGGAAGCGGGGGAGGATTTTAAAAAAGTTTATTGTCGATAGCCGGGTTTTTACCGAAGTAGAATAAAAAACTAAGGAGGATGCATGAAAAATTTTCTTATAGCGTTGGCGGTAATTATCGTTATAGGCGTAGTATCGGTCATAGGCGCCTACAACGGCATAGTATCGAAACATGAGAATATTACGGCCAAATGGGCGCAGGTAGAGAATCAGCTGCAGAGGCGAAATGACCTGATACCGAACCTTGTCAATTCTGTCAAAGGCTATGCCGCGCACGAGAAGACCATCTTTGAAGATGTCGCTAAGGCCCGTTCTCAATGGGCATCGGCAAATACCATGGATGAGAAGGTTAAGGCCGCCCAGGGTTTAGATGCATCCATAGGAAGGCTTATCGCGGTTGCGGAAAACTATCCGCAGCTTAAAGCTGACGGAACATTTCTTAAGCTGATGGATGAACTGTCCGGTACCGAAAACCGGATCGCGGTCGAGCGCATGAGATATAATGACTCTGTTATGGATTTCAATGTAACCGTAAGGCGTTTTCCGGGAAATATTATCGGGGGCGCTTTCGGATATAAGCCGGCGAATCAATACTTCAAGGCTGAAGAGTCGGCCAAAAAGGTGCCCGAAGTTAAGTTTTAATGGTAAATAGTTTCAGGACCATAATAATCGCCGGCGGTGGTTATTCAGAGTCATAAAGAAGACCGCGAAAGACACAATGTTTAATTATGGCAGAAAAGACTGAGCGGCCAAAAAAGATATTGATCATATCGTCCGATAAAAACCTGCGCGATGTACTCGGTTTCTGCTTCGGAGGATGGGGATACGATGTCATCCTTCTTGACTCGATGGTGCGAGAGGTAGCGCCAATAAAGAAGATATCTCCCGACGTCATAGTGATAGATGTCCATGCGGCAAAGCGCACCGACCTGGAGATATGCGGCCTTCTAAAAAGCGATTTTATAACTGCCTATATACCCGTGATCACCCTTATCAATAAGAGACGCCTGCGCGGACAATTATTGAGCATAAAATACGGTATAGATGACTATCTTATTAAGCCGCCCGATCCTCTTGACCTGAGAGTGCGCGTCGAGATGGCGATAAAGCGCCTTCAGCACAGCTTCTATTCCACGCCGCTTACGGGGCTTCCCGGAGGCAAGCTGATAGAGGAAAATTTGCGTGAAAGGCTAAATAGCGGAAAGCCATTTTCGTTCGGCTACCTGGATATTGATAATTTTAAATATTTTAACGATATATATGGCTATCTCCAGGGAGACCGATTCATTATGCATGCCGCATATATTCTGTATATGACGATACAGAAATTCGGCGGCAAGGATGATTTCATAGGCCATATAGGAGGCGACGACTTCGCGTTCATAACGACGCCGCATAATCACGCCGCTATATGTCAGAATTTTATCGCCGCTTATGATACGACCATGCTTTTTCATTACAATAAAGAGGATCGGTTAAGGGGGCATTTGGTCGCCCGCGCAAGAGACCGCAGGATGGTCAATATACCATTGGTCGGAGTTTCAATAGCCGTGGTAAATAGTGACGAAGCCGGTCAATTTAAAAATATAATCGAGATCAATGAAAGGATCGCTGATATTAAGCACTATCTTAAAAGTTTCGCAGGATCCAAATATATGGCCGACAGGCGAATTTGCCCAAAGGATGCACACCCTTCTCCGCACATATTCAAATCTGATAACGGGATTAGCTTGAACTACCACCCGCTCGGACAGATATTGTTGGGGCAAAAGAAAATCACAGCCGATATGCTCGACGATGCGCTGACTACGCATTGGAAAAGAGGTATAAGGCTTGGGGATGTTTTGACTCAGATGAATTTAGTTAATGACTCGGATGTGGAGGAGGCGCTGAATGAGCAGAGAGCCTTCTCGAGGGGTGTTTGCAATGTCTCGTGAGGTGGTTGGTAAAGATATGGTTAAGTGGTATCACAAGCCCGCGGTGGTATTTATTGCGATCATTGGCTTCGGACCATTTGCTATACCTTTGATATGGGCAAGCCCTATCATAAATAAGTGGCAGAAAATATTACTCACGCTACTTACGATCATTCTTACTGTTTGGATAGCCAAGTCTGCAGTTGTCATCTATAGACAGCTATTAGATCAAATGCGGGATCTTCAGGCCGCTTTAAATTAAATACACTACCGTTTAAAACGGACTTAATATTGTGCCTATTATCATTGATGGATGGAATTTTATAAGAGACCGACATTCCGACATAAAGGATGACAATGTCGATTCTCTCGAATCGGCTCGTCTTTTGATTTCATATCTTGAAGGATTTCAGGAGACCCATAACGATCCAATCGTGCTTGTGTTTGACAGCACGAACGAATACCTGGGGATAGGATACAGAAACACGCCCGGACTTCAGATCATACCGGCAAGAGATGCCGACGCCTACATAAAAAGATATATAGCCGATACGCCGGACAGGCAGAGGCGTAATATAAGGGTGGTATCTTCGGACAATGATATATATTTCTATGCCAAGAGCTATTCGGCAACGCCCATCAGGTGCGGCGAGTTCTGGCGCAAGTTATCGCGTTCTCTGGAAAGCGAAATGGAATGATATTTATATATAAATTAGTTATACCTTGACAACCCGTAAATCGACTGATATTATATAAAAAATCATGTAAAAGGGGTGATATAAAATAATGCCTAAGATCACCGTTGGTGAGAACGAGCCTATTGAAAAGGCGCTTAGACGATTTAAAAAAAAGATGGAGATAGAAGGAACGCTGAAGACTCTCAAGGCAAGAAAGCATTACGAGAAGCCCAGCGAGCAGAAGCGTCGCAAGAGAAAGATGGCGTGGAAGAAATAATCAAGAAGACGTGTTTTGTTTTATTATCTATTTTGTTCCTTACATCTGTTGCGTATAGCGATGCACGAGAACTAATAGCATTACCTGATGAGGCCGTTTCTAAGAAAATCTTAGACAACGGCCTCACTCTTTTAGCCAGGTGGAGCTCTGCTGAAGGCTTGGTCGCCATTGATGTGAAGGTGAAGACCGGGTCTAGTCTCGAAGGCCAATATCTGGGATCCGGGATTTCCCACGCGGTAGAGCATATGATATTTAAAGGTACATCCAGAAGGCGTCCGGGCGCGATCGAGACAGAAGTGAAGTCCTACGGCGGAGTCATAAACGGTTCTGCCTCTCAGGATATAACAGATTTCTATATAATCCTGCCATCTAAATACCTACCCCAAGCCTTAGATATACTTAAGGATATGCTTCTGAATGCCCGCATGGATCCGGCCGAACTAACTAAAGAGAAAGAGGTTATTTTAAAAGAAATCAGCATGGACGAGGACGAGCCCCAGGGGCGCATAATGCGAATGCTTAACGAGGAATCATATCTGGTACATCCATACAAGTATCCGACTATAGGATATAGAGATAACCTGAAGGCGCTTACCTCCGGAGATCTGGCCAATTATTACAGCGCTCGTTATGTTCCGAACCGAATAATAGTAACTATTGTCGGGGATGTCGACGAGGCTTATGCGATATCCGAAGCTGAAAAAGAATTTAGGGATTTTCGTAGGGCTAACTATTCGCCGTACGATATAGTAGCGGCTGAGCCCGAGCAGATCCAGCCTCGGTCCATCCGGGAGGACATAGAAGCCAACCTTACGTATCTATCTATGGGATTTCATTCCACAAGCATTTTAAGCGAAGATCTGTATGCGATGGATGTGTTATCGGCGATCCTGGCCCGAGGTGATAACTCAAGGTTAAACACGGTATTGTATAAAAATAAGAACCTGGTGCATACCGTTGCGGCATGGAATTATACTCCAAGAGACCCCGGGCTGTTCGTCATTACCGCTATTCTGGATAAAAATCAACTCGAAGATACTAAAAAGACGATAATGGAAGAGGTGAACAGACTGCATAGCGAACTTGTTCAAGACGGTGAACTTGAGGCGGCCAAGAGGATGCTTACAGCCGACTTTATTTCGACGCGCGAAACTATCGAAGCTCAGGCAAATGATATCTCAACGAGCTACGCGTTTACCGGATCGGAAACGTTTTCCGTGCGGTATTTAGATGGCATGCGTGCCATAACCAAAGAAGATATTCGTTCCGTAGCTAATAAATATCTTCTGGCAGATAAGCTTACAACCGTCATCCTTACGCCGAAGGCGCAGGCCATTCCGGTTAAGCCTGCAGAAAAAAAAGTCTCCAAAAATATTGTCAGTAAAATTACCTTGCCGAACGGTATAAGGGTGATCGTTAGAGAGGATAGGAAGATTCCATCCGTAAGCATAACCGCGGCCATGCTCGGCGGAACAAGCGCTGAAACTATCGATAATAACGGCATATCAAATCTAACTGCCGATATGGTTTTGAGGGGCACTATATCCCGGCCGGAAAGCGCAAAGATAAAAGGAAGGATACAGGAGTTGGGCGGCGAGATGGATCCATTTAGCGGAGTTAACGCTTTCGGTATTAACATCACTATACTGAAGCCCGACATCGATATAGCGCTCGAGATTTTAAGGGATGTGCTTGGAAACGCAAGCTTTGCCGAGAGAGAGTTCGATAAATCTAAATCCTCCGCAACAGCTTCCATTTTAATTGAAGACGATGACATAATGGAAGCCGGTGTCAAGGTTCTCAGGAATGAGCTATTCAAAGGCTCTTCGTACTCTCTTAATCCTGCAGGTCGCATAGCATCGATTGACTCTCTTAAGATCGGAGAGGTGGCCGAGTTTTACGGAAAATATTACGTGCCTGATAATATGGTGATCGCTGTTTCGGGAGATGTAGACGGCGAAAAGGTGAAAGAGAAGGTGTCAATGCTATTTTCTGGCCTGAAATGGAAAAAGGCGCCTCCTACATCCCCTGTAATTCCGGTAATTGATAAGCCGAAGACGATCTGTGTCACAACGGACAAAGAAGAGAGTCTTATAATGCTGGGATTCAGAACCGTGCCGAAAAAGGACCCGGACAGATATTCCCTGGAGGTTCTCGGCGCTGTGATGTCCGGTTACTCCGGTAGATTTTTTAGCGAACTTCGTAATAAACTTTCTCTGGCATATACTCTCGGGTGCTGGCAGGATTTCTGGGTTGATGCCGGGATGATCGTGTTTTATGTCGCCACTACAAAAGATAAACTTAACGAAGCCGATTGTGCTCTCATGGATGAGCTGGTCAAGCTAAGAGCTCATTTAATAACAGATGAAGAGCTGGTCATGGCCAAGAGAGAGTTGTCGTCGCGGCATCGGATGGCTATGCAGACCAATGGATACTTCGCATTCAATTTTGCAGTGGAAGAACTTCGAGGTTTGGGTTATGATGATGTTTATAAGTATGACACAGCGATAAATAGTGTTACAAAAGAAGATGTGAAAAACGCGGCAAACAAATATCTGGACCCTCAGAAGATCGTAAAAGTGGTAGTCTCATCAAGCAGATAGATGGTGATAATTTAAAACTATGGTATGCGGTTTGCGATAATAGCATCATGTGGCTTTTCGCATGTTATGGGTTATGCGGGTTTGATAATAAAGTAGGAGGTGACAGGATATGCTAAATTTTCTCAAATCACAGAAGAATAGAAAGGTGACGCTGGTTCTGGGCGGTGGTTCGGCCAGGGGCATAGCACATATTGGAGTGCTTAAGGTTCTCGAAAGAGAGAAGATACCGATCGATAATATTGTAGGCACAAGCATGGGCGCACTCATTGGCGCGGCATATTCGATAGGCTTAACCGTGCCTGAGCTGGAGGAGCGCGCGTATAAGTTCACTACAAAAAAGATATTGGATCCGACCATGCCAAGGATGGGGCTGCTTGCCGGAGATAAGCTGGAAAAGACTATTCACGGAATGCTGGATGATAAAGGATTTGGAGATTGTAAGATCCCTTTAACAGTGGTTGCCAACGATATAGAGACCGGTGAAGAGGTGATCTTTCAGCATGGCGAGCTCGTGAAGGTCGTGCGCGCGAGCTGTTCATGGCCCGGCATATTCAATCCTGTCAGGGTAGACGGCAGGCTGTTATGCGACGGCGGGATAAAGCACAGTGTCCCGACTAAGATTGCCGGGAACCTGGGCGCCGAATATATAATAGCTGTCGATGTCGGTTTCTGTATCAAAAAGGGCAAGATCGATAATATATTTCAAATGATAATCCAGTCGTTCCAGATAATGGGGGAAGAGTTAAATCAATATCAGTCACGTGATGCCGATGCAATTATTAAGGTTACTCTTCCCGATACCGATCAAGCGGCGTTTGAAAAATCACGCGAGATCATATTCAGGGGGGCATATGCCGCGGAGAGTGTGGTGGAACAGATAAAGAAAGACCTGAGGTTATAAAATGAATGAAGAAAATAAAGACGAGGTAAAGAAGAGTATCGATGAATCGCGTAAGGAATCGGTTTTCGGAGATAATCCCGGGCCTCCGGCAAATGATATCCCTGAGGTGCCCGAAGTAACTTTTGGCCTATTCATGTCCGGCCTGCTCATGGAAGCGCTGATAGCGCTGGGAGATGTCGAGCACCCGATCACTAAGAAGAAAGAGCTTAGTGTGCCGCATGCCAAGTTTATCATAGAGACATTGAACATGCTGAAAGATAAGACGAAAAACAATCTTGCCAAAGATGAGGAATCCTCGCTGGAAGGAATTCTCTACGATCTTAGGCTGAGATTTGTAAATAAGGCGGGTAAATAAAACGGATGAGCATAAATATTTTCCTATTCATACTATTGTCCGTTCTACTGCTTGCCATATTTTATCTGATAATACGCATTAAGGATATTTCTGCTAATGTGCAATGTCTGAGTGAAAAACTTCCCGTAACGGATGAGATGCGAAGGCAGGCCTCGAGCACTATAGAGAGCCTTAATGAACGTATCGGAAGCCTGAACCAGAAGGCTCAACAGATTAATTCTGTTATGAACGAGGTGACAAGCCTACGAAATATGTTTATTATGCCCAAAGGGGCAGGCTCTATAGGAGAGAGGCTTCTCGAAAAGGCATTACATGATGTCCTGCCTGCGGATATGTTCGGAACGCAAACACGCCTGAGCTCCGGAACCGTAGATTTTACCATTAAGTTTAAAGAGTATATCGTTCCCATTGATTCCAAGCTATCGCTGGAAGATTTCAATAAGATGCTCTCGGCCGCAGATGATGCGCAAAAACGAATTCATTGGAAGTCATTCTCGATCGCCGTCAAGAAGAGGATAGATGAGACGGCCAAATACATACTTCCCAATGAGAAGACGACGGACTTCGCCCTAATGTACATTGCTTCTGAAGGCGTCTATTATGAGGCGTTTGTTAAGAATAAGAATTTTGGAGAAGACAACACTCTCATGGATTATGCGCTCAAAAAAAAGGTATATCCGACCTCTCCGCAAACTATATATCCTTATCTAATGACCATATTACAGGGTATGAAGGCCCTTAAAATAGAGGAAAATGCAAAGGATATATTATGTAAGGTAACTGCCTTACGAAATGACTATGATCGCTTCAAGACCATATATAATATTATCATAACTCACATAGAGAACGCCCACTCCAAGCATAATAATGAAGCGCGCGGCGCTATTACCAAGCTTGAGCAGCACATATCAAGCCTTGAGCACAACAACCCGCTATAAAACTCTCCGAGGTCATCCGTCGCAGCGCTTTATTACCCGCGCATTGATTGCGAAGACGGATAAATTACTTTGGCGAAAACGGCTTGACAAAATAACTAAAATATGTAAATATAACTACTCATTATTTGAGGATGAGAAAGTTAGTTATTCATTAGACTGTTAGGGCAATTAGTAGACTGCCTATAGAAAACATATAATAACGGACTTCGAGCGCATCGGTCAGGCGGTCAATCGGCAATTATTCTTAGGGAGTGATAGTTTCATTAAGCGCATGGAGAAGGAATTCGGCGTAAGCAACATAAGGCTCGAAAGGGGAAGGCCGAAAGAGAATAAATAGAACTGATAATCATAAAAGAGGCACCTCGGGTATAATATAGGTGTGCGTGAAATAAATATCTATATTATTACCCAAAAAAAAGGAGGTGCCCCTTGAGTATATTGTATGGCGGGATAGATTTACATGCAAGTAATTGTTATTGCGGTATCATAGATGAACAAGACCGATGGGTCAAACAGAAAAGATTAAAAAATAGCATTGAAGAAGTGAAGGAATTCTTCGAAGATCACAAAAACGAGCTCAAAGGGATCGTAATGGAGTCCACCTACAATGGCTATTGGCTTATGGATGGCCTCTCAGAGGCGGGATATAACGTAAGGCTGGCGAACCCATCAAAAATGGGAGACTACGATGGTATCAAGAACTCTAATGATGAGACCGATACGCGGTGGCTGGCCAAGATGTTGCGGCTGGGGATCCTGCCGGAGGGATATATCTACCCGAAGAAGGACCGCCCGATGAGGGACCTCATACGGAAGTTAAGCCCTCCAGCGTCGATGGTACTTGCTGGGCAACTGGCTGGGAGAGTAGACCAGTGCCGGGTTATAATTAATAGGCCTCGTGTTAAGGAAGAGGACTCTGTTCGTAAACACAAGAACCAGGATACTCAACAGCATGGGGCATCAATTCCAAACATGGTTGTGCGCGAAAATAGGAAAACGCCATTTGGTGGAACTGACTACGGAAGAGTTATACCGGCTTTTCGATGAGAAGAATTTATGCATAGCAATGCAATCCGGAATAGAGATAATAAAAACGATAAATCTTCAGGTGGCGACGATCGAGAAAGAGCTCTTCGCGCAGCTCAAGGAGACCGATTCCGTTACGAAGCTCAGAGCGCTTCCGGGGATCGATAAGATAGTCGGTATGACGATCATGCTGGAATTGGGAGACGTGGACAGGTTTAAAAGCGTTAAGAATTACCTGTCATACTGCAGGCTGGTGGAGGCGAAGAAAACGTCTAATAATAAGATAAAAGGATCGGGCAACAGAAAATGCGGCAATGCCATACTGCGATGGGCATACGCTGAAGCGGCGGTTCATGCATTACGGTATGACAGGATACGCGATTACTACCAGAGGATGAAAAGGAGAAAGGGAAGCGCGAAAGCGCTTGCGATCATCGCGAGCAAGATCGCGAGGATCTCATTTAAAGCGATAACGGATGAGAACTTCCATTATCAAGAAGATAAGTTGTTTCAATAAGAATCAGATCAGGGGTGATAAGCCGGAATGTGGGACTGTAGAAAAACGAGAGAACTGATTGGATATTCACCCCCGATTATTATTGAATAAATGGCCGGCATAAAACGCTGTCTGCCCGCCTCATGAACCGAATAAGGACTGTCAGCCTTATCAAAAGGCTAGATGTTTTATTTACTGAATGGGCAATGAGGCGGAACCAATGATCTTCTGGAGAGCGATCAGCTCAGGGTGTTATCGTTACTCAAGATCAGATGAGCAGGGATAACACCATAACCGGATGGGTGTCTGGTGCAGCTGGCGTAAAAACGCGCTGACTGTAACCAAATAAAGAAGATGCTGGGCGCAGAAACAGCTTTATGCGGCAATTGTTGGCGATCATGACAACGGTACCAAAAGTAATCACAGTGGTTCCCTCGTAAGCGTATCATGACGCATGGGCATCTAAAATCCTGACGATGGTTTCCCCTTGTAATATAAGCTTAAGAATAGAAGATACCCGGTTATTTCTTACTTCGATAAGATCTCCCTTCACATGTAATAAAACG
>CAIMPC010000021.1 GCA_903843285.1 Candidatus Omnitrophota bacterium | reverse complement strand
TTTTATACCATTATCCGGATCACCCTTTGCCGGATCATATATGTAACCGCATATTAAGCATTTATATTTATCCATTATCCCCTCCGGTCTATTTCTTGGGCTTCTTCTTGCCGCATTTTCCGCATGACATGTTAATTCACCCCCTTTTTTATACTCTTTATGCAGATACCACTCCCTTTATGCCAGGGACATCCTTCTTCAATCTCTGTTCCACCGCATTCTTCAGCGTCATCTGGCTCATCGGGCAGCATCCGCATGCTCCGGTAAGCTTAACCTTTACTACACCTTCCTTAGATACATCTACAAGCTCTATGTCGCCGCCGTCCGCCTGAAGCATCGGGCGTATCTTCTTTAACGCGGCCTCTACCTTCTCTTTCATAATATCCTCCTGTTGGAATAGATATGGTATCACACAAACGCCGATTATTCAACTCGAGGCGCGTTTTGGATACGTCAACGAAATTCTGTAAATTGCTTTATAGGGCGATCCTTCCACCTATTGTTCATGTAAGTGAATATAGCAAATATAATCCTGTCGCACGATTCTTTGTTAGAGAAGCAACTAAAGACCCTTGTTCTGCGCCTCACTTCTCTAAAGGATCGTTCTATTATATTGGTAGTTCGTATCTTCTTTCGCTGTGCTTCTGGGAATGAATATACGCATAGTAGTTCTTCGAGGTCATTCTCAACGCAAGCCACAGCCCTCTCAGATACTCGACGCCACTTTTTCTTCCAGGCCTTAAAAGCGTCGATAGCGGCCTGCCTACTCTTAGCGCCATATACTGCCTTTAATTCGCCGGTGCATTCTTTTTGGTGTCTTTTTGGCAGATAATTAGCGACATTACGTCCCTTATGTGCCCAGCAGCGTTGAACCGGTATAAGCGGATATACCAACCTTAGGGCCGAACGTAACCCTTTAGCGCCGTCGATAACGATAAGCTTGAGATTCTTGCCGATAAGGCCACGTCTATAAAGATCGTTTATGAACGATTCCCAGGCATCGGATGATTCGCCATGAGCTTGAATAAAGCCTATGAATTTTCGTTCACCGAAGAGCGTGATACCGTAGGCCACCAGGATCCTTCGATTATGATAGGCGTTATTATAACGAATCTTCAGGCTTATCCCATCAAGGAATAGATATTGATATTCGTCGAGAATAGGCTTGGTTCTGTATTCTTTTACTTTAGTATCCAATCTTTTCACTATATTGGATACCGTGCCATGAGATACTTTTGTATCCAATAGCTTTGATATAGACTCACCAACACGTCTAGTGGAGACACCGGCCAAGAATATGCCTTCGATCAAGTCCTCGACGATATCCTGATGACGTTTATACCGCCTAAAGACTTTTGTTTTGTAAGCAGCATTCCTTAAGGTAGGAACTTTTATGTCGGTTACTAGGCCGAATTGCGTAACAAGACTTCTTGTATAGTAGCCATTCCGATAAATAGGAATTTTATCACTTCTTTGATACGATGCCCTGCCGGTATATAACACAAGTTCCTCTTTAAGCGTTGATTCCATAAGCTCTTTGACTAATTTTAATACTTGAGGCTTAGCATCAGCCTCCCAAAAGTTCTCCTTTACCTCCTGCCACCATTCTTGTAAAATCTTACTTTGTGGAAGTAGTCTAACTGCTTCCATAGGGTGTTCCTCCTTTCGTTTTTTAGATCTAGCGATCTATGAAAGGATACACCCTTTTTTGTTATAAGTTTAGCTTGAATTTACAGAGAATATTATACGTTACCCGCGTTTTACCACATCTCCTTTTATACCGATCGTAATATCACTAAGAGGAATATTTTTGCCCGAAGCTGCTATCGCATCTCTTATTGCCGGAATAAGCCCAAAACAGCATGGAACTTCCATATGAGCGTGGGTTATTGATTTAATATCATTATTCATGACTATCTGTGATATCTTCTCCCGATAGTAGGCAATGTCATCCAGCTTGGGGCATCCCACAAGCAAGACTTTATCTTTTAAAAGTGCCTCATGAAAATCGGCGTACGCGAACGGCACGCAATCTGCCGCTATCAGGATATCCGCACCGTTCAGGAACGGCGCGAAGGCCGGCACTAATTTTAACTGCACCGGCCATGTCTTTAGCCTCGAATCGGTAACTTTCGATCTGGGACAACCGCA
>CAIMPC010000020.1 GCA_903843285.1 Candidatus Omnitrophota bacterium | reverse complement strand
CCGGGATAAAATACACCGGAGTAAGTCAGGTGTGGAGTCGCATAGAAGCGATGAGGGTAAAGAATGAAGAGGTAGCGGCGCTGTTATCAAAGCTGGAAGTGGAGATAGCTAAGTGTGAAGTGTGAAGACGTGACCCCGATGAAATCGTCGCGCAAGCAAAAATGCATAGTGACATTTGCGCGGTCATGGATCGGCCTGGCAGCTACGCGGTGTCTGGGTAAACATGGCATTCATGTTATAACAGGTGATACCACCACCGTCGCAGCCGCGAACTTTTCGTGCTATTCGAAAGAGAATTTTGTCTACCCCGATCCTGATACGGACCCAGATGGATTCATCGATAAGCTGGTAGCTGTTGTCAAGGCTCACTCAGCCGTCGATACCGATCTGGTTCTCATGCCGATCTTTACCGATATCTACCAGATCCTGTGTCATAAGGACCGTTTCGAAGGGCTGGTAAAAATGGTATTGCCGCCGAAAGAATCGTATGAGCTCGTGCGTAATAAGGCTCGGTTGGCCGAACACTGTATGCAGCTCGGGATACGCATCCCTCCGACGTACGCGGCTAATAGCGCAGGAGAATTTGATGAGTGTGCGCGAAAGGCGGATTACCCGGCCTTCGTGAAGTTGCCGACAGGTTCGGCCTCGATCGGTGTATGCAAAGTCTCGTCATGCGAGGAAGCGATCAGTGCGATCAGTGATATGATCCGTCGTTATAATATCGTGACTCCCGGGCTATTGCCGATTCTTCAGACGGCAGTTGGGGGAGGTGACTATTGCTCGACATTTCTTTTTGATCATGGTGAATATCGCGCGTCGACGACCTATCACAATATCATAGATTTTCCGAGGGATCAGGGAGTGGGTGCATTACGGGAGACGGTGGATGCGCGGCCTTTGGAGCAGATTGGCAAGGAGCTTTTACGAAGGCTTAGCTGGAACGGTGTCTGTGAGATCGATTTCAGGTGGGACGGTGTTTCCGAGCCGTGGCTTATCGAAGTAAATCCGCGTTTTTGGGGAGGGCTCGCGCAATCGATCGAGTCAGGCTGGATCTATCCGATCTGGATGTACAATCTTGCGGTAGCCGGAAAGATTGAACCGCAAAAACCCGAAAAAATCGACGTGCGCACAGTGAACCCGGGGTTGATAATAATGCGGATGTTCCAGGATTTCGTTGATGCCAAGGATTCGATGCCTATTATCGCGCGAGCATGGGATGAATTCAATTGCGAGCAAAAGAAGAAAGGTGCTGTGGCGGCGGCTCAACTTCTCAATAAAGTCGGCGGTGCTATCGGCTTGCCTATGCGTCTGCAGGCCGTAATGAAACTTATTAAAGAGGAGCACGGGGCGATCAGTGAATTTTTTTCGTGGGATGATCCCCTGCCAATCGTCGGCCTGATCTATCCTCTACTGGTCTATGTTAAACATGGCGCGATCACGCCCGAGCTACTCGTGGGGGAGAAGGGCATACATAAAGATGAACCGGCGGATTGACGAATGTTAAAAAAGGGATGGCTCTTTTTAAGCGCTATGCCGCGTATTTTTCACGCGCGCGTGAGGCCTGGCAGAAAGTGTCCGTCAATCGGCCTGGCCGTGTCCGATGCTTGGCCCGACCGGTATCAGTTTAGGAGACTGCCATACGACCTGGCACTGGCGCGCTTAGGTGCGCGCGTGGTGACGCTGGTGCCGTATCATTTGAAGCGGATTGACCGAATGCTCAATGGTATTCATGGGCTCGTGCTTGCCGGCGGAGAGGATGTCTATCCGAGACATGCCGGCGTGGAAAAGCACGGTTCCCGTGATACGAATTTGGACAGGGACACCTTTGAGCTTGCTCTGCTGGACAGAGCTAGTGAGACTGGAATTCCGGTGCTGTGCATTTGTCGCGGCGCGCAGTTGCTTGCAGTTTGGGCGGGCGGGCGTCTCGAAAGCCAGGACCACGATGCCAGGCGTATGAAATACCATTTCAGCTCGGTCAGGAGACTGGCCCGGCATCATGTTGATATGAGGCCCGGAACGCGCCTGTGGGATATTTTCGGCGATAAGCCGGTACATACCAACTCGTTTCATCATCAGCGGATCACTGATCCCGGACGGTTGCGTATATCCGCCATTGCCGGTAAAAAGGATATCGAAGGAGTGGAACTGCCCGGCGAACGGTTTGTCGTCGGTGTGCAATGGCATCCGGAACTGCAGGCTATTTTTAGCGATGCCAACCAGAGATTGTTCCATGCCCTAGTTGACGAGGCGCGCAAGGTTCAGTCTTTAGAATAAAAAGTGGTCGGTCTTAAAGTGAGAATAATGAAGATGATCTATGCGAAGCTTCACAATTTTGCGCGGAGTAGCGAAAGCGGGATCTCTTGCGCTACTTTTTTATTGAAAACGGACCAGTCCCTATAGAAAGGATATATATATTATGAGAAGGATAGCTCTTGTCTCCTGCATTGTGGCGTTTTTGTTTCTATCCTCCCAGTCCTATGCACAACAAAGGACTACCATCATTAAGGAAGTTTTTGGGCCGAAGTACACAGCTCGGGATGTCGTGCCGGAGAGCGAGCGATTTGAGATTGGGGTGGGGGCATGGCCCTCGACCGACAGGCTGGACTCATTTGTCTACTCTTCGAGCGAATGGATAGACGGTAATGTCCTCCGCGCAAATCGGGGAGATACTATTTCTAAGTTGGAGTACAAGCTGCCTTCCTGCATGACGATCATAGACATAGGTGCGTATCTATTCGGTTTTTTATATGCGGATGCGTCCATGGGTGTCGGCCAGGTCGTCGGCCAGCAGAAAGACTACGACTGGTATCCGCAGGAGCGATATGATGCCAGATCATTGTACGATTCGTCTGCCGATGGAAATACTATAACCTGGGATGCGAACGCCGAATTGCGCTGTGTCGATTGGAATAATGGCAAAAGCTTTATAGATCTCTCTCTTGGATATCTCTATTACCGAGAAAGCGTAGTGCATCTTCACGATACCACGACTGTTATTGCCCAGGATTACCTGCCCAGCAATACGCCGCTGGCAGGACATGATTCGCAGGACAAATATACTTTTGATGGTTTCAGGATAGGAAGCCGCTGTAGATGGGAGGTATTTGATAGGATCGCTTTTAAGGGCCGCGTCGGTGTTATACCATGGATGAATGCGATCAATAAAGGTTATTGGAATCTGCGGCAGACACAGTTTTTAGGCACATCGGCCGGAACCGCCGTCGACTTAATGGGAGGTTTCGAATTCAGAATAACCAAAAATTTCCTCATAGAGGCCGGTTATAAGTACATGTATTTCGAATCTTATAAAGGCATGCAGAGGACTCGCGCCATCGACAGCGAAGAATGGAGCGAGATAGGCTTCTCGGCGAAATCCGAACGCGGAGGCTTTTATTTTAAGGGAAATCTAAAGATGTAAAAGGAGGGGGATATGGGGAGAAAATTGATTTTATGTATTTTGTTTTTAGTTGCGGTAGGTTTAACTACAAATAGTATTTATGCTCAAGAATCATCAGTTGATTATAAACAATTGGTTGCCAAGTGCAGTGAGGCGATTAAGCAGGCAAAATCATACTGTGCTAAGATGGAATATAAAAACTCCTTTACAATTAACTCGCAAGAAAATAAAGGTAATTCCGCAGAGTTACATATAGTCTTTATAAGCCCGGACAGATTTAAGATAGAGCAAGTTATAGATGAGGGCAAGGATGAGAATTTGTGGGACGGCTGGATATTGATAGGCAATGATTATTATGTTCTTAATGCGGCCTTCGGTTGGGAAAAGGGAGATGATGAAAATCGCATATCAATGTGTAAAGCCTATTCTCCCGAAGGTATTATAAGACAATTAGAAGGCATCGAAAAGACATACAAGAGAGACTCTATAAGGCTTGTTACTAAAGACGGAATAGAGTGTTTTGTGATCAAATATTTATTTGGCAAAGAATCAGTTGATATGAAATCTTTACCCCCAGAATTCATAGATAGCAAAGTAAGCGGAACATATGAAATCTGGATAAATAAAAATAATTATTTACCATTAAAACAATCAGAAGAAGCCTCCTATTATTTAAATGAGCAAAATAAAGCGACCTCATCAACGAACTTAAGCTATTCTTCATATGGCGAGAATAAGATAAAGATTGATAAGCCCGCGCTCGGCAGTAAGACCTTCTGATTTTTAAAATAGGGGGCAAAGATCCCTTCAATATAGCGTAAGACAAATGTAATGGTTATGATGATTTGACATCTAACTTTTTAGGTGTATACTTTTGACATGGCTCGGCATAATCCGATAGGTTAAAAAATGGGGTGCACAATGAAGATTAGGCGGGTATTATTTATTGTTGGCGCATTTATCATCCTATGTTTCTTACCGACAGCCGCATTCGCGGCGGACGGCACTTATACCGATGCGGTCACCGGAGGCAACTGGAGCGATCTTGGGAATTGGAACTACGGTTTAGGCCCTATAGCTAATGGTACAGGGTCAACCGGTGATTTTAGCACGATTAACATTACAGCAAATAATACGGTATATCTGAGCGGAGGCGTTACCCGCACGATCGGTAGCCTGAAGTTCGGGGATACTACACCGTCCGACCATGGGTGGATTATATCGAACAATAACATAGCGGCGAATACTTTAACACTCGACGGAGGCACGCCGACCATCACCGTTGGTAATCTGGGTACCGGGACGACTACCATCAGTGCAGAGGTCATAGGGACCGGGGGCACTACCAAAGCAGGCACGGGGACTCTGGCGCTCAATAAAGTCGTAGATCTTGCCGGTGATTTTACTATTTCGGGTGGAGCTGTAACGCTCGCCGCTTCTGATGGCGACTTCGCGGTCGGCGGGAATTGCAATCTGAGCGGAGGCACACTTAATGCCGGAACCAATGCCGCTCTCGCATTTATTCTGGACGGTGCGGGCACTCAGAATCTTACGTCTAACGGACAGTCATTCTATAATCTGCGGTATTCCGGCACCGGAAGACTTGTTCTCCAGGATGCGTTGAATGTAGGTCTCAACCTGACCAGTAATGGCACCGGTACGTTCGATTGCAATAATCAGACCGTAACGATCAATGATTTCAATAATACGAGCGGGACTTTTATTGCGCCTACCTCGTCTACCTTCACTATATCGGGAGGCTGTGATCTTCGTAACGGCACTTTTACTCCAGGCGCAGGTACTGTTACCTTCAACGGAGGCGGGACCCCTGATCTTATTACTGCGGGCCAGCACTTCAATAATGCAGTCTTCACGGGCAGCATGAATATGCTTTTGAACTCGCTTATAGTAGATGGCACTCTTCAGCTCAGTGGTGGTGCCAATCTGCAGACCAATGCCCTTAATGCCACCGTGACGGGGCTTACGACCATTTTAGCCGGGACTTACACTGCCGGGGCCGGCACACATGCTTTTAACGGAGGCCTTTCGTTCGACGGCGGCACCATTAACGGCACGGGTACGATCTCAGGTTCCTCCTACAGCCTTACGAACGCCGGCACGATAAGTGCCATCCTCTCAGGTCTGGGCGTTACTCTCACAAAGACCGGAGCGGGCACGGCTACGCTATCGGGTAGTAATACCTATACAGGATTGACCGATGTGCAGGCGGGCACTTTAACGCTTGGGAAGGCCGGCGGCACGATCGCAGATACGGCGCCGGTTAAAGTCAGTGGCGGCACCCTCAACGTTGCTAATTCCGATACAGTAGGCGCTGTCGAGCTTTCGAGTGGAACGATAAGCGGGGCGGGAACCCTCACCGGATCTTCCTATAGCCTTACTAACATGGGCACGATAAGTTCCATCCTTGCCGGCGGGGGCATTACTCTCACAAAGACCGGAGCTGGCACGGTAACTCTATCGGGCAATAACACCTATACCGGGCTGACCGATGTGCAGGCCGGTACTTTGTCGCTGGGAAGAGCCGGTAGCACGATAGCGGATGCGGCACCGGTCAAAGTCAGCGGCGGCACCCTCGACGTTGCCAATTCCGATACTGTGGGCGCTGTTGAGCTCTCAAGCGGGACGATAAGCGGAGCCGGGACGCTGACAGGAGCCTCCTATAACCTTACAAATACAGGCACCATAAGTTCTATACTCGGTGGCGGGGGCATTGCGCTCACCAAGACAGGCGCCGGAACGGCCACGCTCTCGGCCAGCAATACCTACACAGGACTTACCGACGTGCAGGCGGGCACGCTGGCTTACGGCGCGAACAATATTATCGCTAACGCTGCAAATATTAAAGTCTCAGGCGGCACGCTTAATGTCGGCGCCTTTAACGATACAGTTAATAATGTGCAAATGACAGGCGGCGGGATCAGCGGCACTACCGGCGTATTAACGGCCACCACGGATTTTGATATGCAGGCAGGCACGGTTTCCGCTATTCTCGGCGGTAACGTAGGTCTGACAAAGACCACGGCGGGAACCGTAGCGCTTAACAGTGCCAATACCTATACAGGAACTACGACGATCACTACCGGTACGTTACAGGCCGGTAATGCAAGAGCTCTGGGTACGGGCGCCGGCGGCGTTGCGAACAACGCCACGCTCGATATCGGATCGACGACTTTGAATATAGGCGGTAATTATATTCAGGGCGCGGGCGCAACGCTCAAGGTCGCCATTAACGGCACCGCCAGCGGTTCTATAGTCGCGACCGGAAACGCTACTGTGAATGCGGGCGACCCTCTCATTCTGGCCGTCTCGAATTATGTTCCGAACAACGCCACTTATACGATCGTAGACGGCGCCGGCGGCGCGGGTGTGGTCGCCCCCCCGCCATTACCGTCACCGGAGGCAACCAGGCGACATTTACCGCGACAACTGTCGGCGCAGATCTGGTGCTGACAGCAAACCGCACTGCGAACGGTTTCGCCAGCGATGCCACGACCGGGAACTCCAACGCCTCTGCGGTTGGCACCGTTCTCGATACCATCACAAGCCCTTCAACCGATATGACAACGGTTCTGAACACTATGGGAAACTTAAGCAACTCGCAAGTGGCCTCAAGTCTGAATATGATGGTTCCCCAGGTCGATGCCGGTGTTATTAACACAAGCACGACCGCTCTCAATAATTTCGTCGGAGTCGCCATCGACAGGGTGGAGAATGTCCTGACTATTGCCCGCGCCCAGGATTCGGCCATAACCGGCATGTCCGCCGGCGAAGAGGGCAAGGCCAACGGCATCTGGGGCAAAGGGTATGGCAGTTATCTGACGCAGGGCACGCGTAACAATGTCGCCGGATATGATGCGTGGAACGCCGGCACCGCGCTCGGCGCCGATCATCTCTTCGGAGACAGCGTTACACTTGGCGCGAGCGGCGGCTATGCCTACGGGAATGTCGATGGGGATGTCAATAACGCAAACACCTATATCAATAGCGCGCAGGTTACTCTATACGGAGGATATACAAATCAGAACAAACCTTATTTCATCGACGCGGCCGGATCTTTTGCGTATAACTGGTATGATGGAACGCGTGATATAAATGTCGGAAACGTTATATTCCGCACGGCGAATGCTTCATATGTGGGCCAGCAATATGGTGTATATCTCGGCGGTGGCTACAAGATCAATGCAACAAAAAATATAGAATTTACGCCTCTTATGTCGCTTCAGTGGAACCATCTCCACCTGGGCAGTTATACCGAAACAGAGGCAGGAGCGCTTAATTTGAGCGTAGCCGGCCAGGACTACGACCAGCTGCAGTCCGGGCTAGGCGCAAGGATCGCAACCCCCGTGAAGTATAAATGGGGCACCTTCACTCCGGAAGCCCACGGTAAATGGTTCTATGACTTCATCGGAGATCCATTCGCGTCCACGTCTAATTTTAACGGCGGCGGCGCGGGATTCGGTTCCAATGGATGCAAGCCCGCGCTCAATAGCTTCAATGCCGGCGGTCAGTTGATATTCGATTTTAAGAACGACATCTCGATCATAGGCAACTGCGATACGGAGATGAAGGACCAGTTCTTCGGGATCTATGGCTCGGCGACGCTGAGGTATGATTTCTGATAAGCTTTAACATGACCGATAAGATCTTCTCCGCCTTATGTGTTGCCCTCTTGCTTTCATTCTGTTTATCGGCCGGACTTTCGGTAGCCGCGCCTTCATTTATGGAGCGGGCGTATGGGGCCCAGAAAAGAGCATGTCAGGCCGGTTTCAATAAAGAATATATGAAATCCGGCATCTTCACGCTCGCTACATACCGGCGATTCGGCGTTCCTTCCGACACCATCCGAGTTTATATAGAAGGTGATGGAAGGGCATGGGAGACCAAAAGCAGGCTCTCCGAAGATCCCACCCCTTCAAATCCTCTCGCCTTAGTATTAGCCACAGACGATCCTTCCGATACCGTAGTTTATATCGCAAGACCCGGTCAATTTCCTCCGCCAAATACTACTAAATGCGATCCTGCGTATTGGTCCAGCCGCCGGTTTGCGCCGGAAGTCGTTGAGGCATTCGACAAAGCTATCGATATATTGAAGGGAAAATCAGGGGCTAAGAACGTAGAGCTTGTAGGGTATTCCGGGGGCGGGGCGATCGCTGTCCTCGTAGCTGCGCGGCGAAACGATGTCTCGGCCATCCGCACCGTAGCGGCCAACCTTGATCCAAAGGCATTATGCGATTATCACAAAGTAAACCAGCTCGATGGTTCGATGGATCCTCTCGATGTCGCGCAAAAAGTGGCCGGCATACCTCAACGTCACTTTATCGGCCCGAAAGATAAAGTGGTTCCATCTTTCATAGCCGGCTCTTTCGTAAAAAAAGAGGGTAATACCGATTGTGATTGCATTACCACCGTTGACGGCGCCACGCATAAAGACGGTTGGCGTGAGAAATGGAAAGAGCTTCTATTAATGCCGCTAACTAATGGAAGACCTCAATGAAGATTGAAGCTGGAAGCGGAGATAGCTAAGTGTGAAGTGTGAAGACATGACCCCAAATGAAATTACCATAAATGGTATAAATATTGCATATCGCCAACAGGGTCAAGGCCGCCCTGTAGTCTTTGTTCATGGATTTGCTTCATCCTCATATACATGGCTATCCCTGGTAAAATTATTACCACCTACCTTCAGATATATCGCGTTGGATTTGAAAGGTTTCGGACGTTCCGATAAACCCCGGGACAAAGCATATTCAGCATATGATCAGGCAGATATACTAACCGAGTTTATCAATAAACTCAATCTGGACAACGCGATAATAATCGGTCACTCCTTCGGAGGAATGGTGAGCCTTCTCGCCGTGCTTTCGGGACGCATAAAAAAATCTATTGGAGGGCTTGTCCTGATCGATAGCGTGGCGTACTTTAAGCATATGCCAGAATTTATAGCAAAATTGAGAATACCTGTGGTAAGCATGCTCGAGCTGGAGCTTCTTTCATCGCGTAAATTAGTGCGGCAAGTAATGGAAGAAGCCTTTTATGATAAATTAAAAATATCCGAAGAGATGATAAATGAATACACGCAATACCTGAACTTACCGGGCGCAAAAACAAGCCTTATAAGAAGCGCCGCTCAATTTATATCCGAGGAGATGAAACATGTGCATGAAAAATTCAGTCAAATCGATATCCCTACGCTCATAATCAGCGGGGTGGATGATCGGTTGATTCCGGTCCAGGAATCATATTATCTGAAGCGCGATCTTCAGCATGTAGAGCTAAAAGTTATTCCCCAGTGCGGACATTCTCCGCAGGAAGAATGTCCTGGCGAGACGGCAAAGATCGTTCTGGAGTTTTTAGAAAAGTCCGAAAGCAATCCTCTGGCCATAAAAATAGCCACATTTCCGACGAACGTTAAAATGAAAATAAATGAACTTATCGATAAATGGACACCATCCACCCTGGTCTTCATCGTTTTCCTATCTTTCATTATTTTACCGCTTAAAGTGCTTAAGCGATTTGGGTACAGATCAAAAGGAAGTGGGTGGCGAACAATAACGCAATCGTATTTAAGGACGGAGCATTCGAAATTTATCTTAGCTGCCTTCAGATTAAACGTGTGGTCCGATATGCTGCCCGGAGACGATAATGACCTGGCTCTTACAAAGGCCCATGTCGTCGAGAGACTGGCGCTATTTCTAAGGAATCATCTGATCACCCATCTGCGGTTAGAGTGGGGACGTTTCTCGGCCAAAAAGGAGATAAAATATCCTGTTGATATAGTCTGCGCCGATTTTAATGACGATGGGACGTTAAATAGTATCGATCCACATTTCGACAGTCGGTGGAATGTGTTCGGGGCCATTTCAGAAGGCCGTAAGCAGTTATTGAATGCTTCCATCGTGAATGCTTACAATGCCCTGAAAGACGTTAAAGACGAGAAGCGCCCCGGAAAACTGAAAAAAAGATTGATGAAATGGATACGCGCCAACAGATCCGTCTCGAGGGAAGAACACGCGCAGAGCGTCGATTACCTGAAAAAGGTTTTGAACAGCACCTTTATCCATTTTGAGACATTGCCTTATCCGGATAAGCGCGGCACGACCGAACGTTTTAAATATCCAAATTTTATGAAACGGAAGCATCCCGGCTTCGGGATCTTTAACATATGCTGTAGATTAACGGCGAATTATGCCGAGGCAGACTTTTGGTTCCAGATATCTCACATCCTTATCGATGGGGTTCCTATGCAGGAGATCCTGAACACTTTTAAGGCTGAATGGACGACATGCGGTGATCCGGTATTTCCTTCGGTAACATATGAAAAAAAACAAGGCAAAGAGATCGTCCCTGATCCGTGTTCTACCGAAGGCTCCGAAAGGTGCCTATATAGCGGAAGCCAATTCATCGATTTCCGATTATTTCTTAAAATGAGAGAAGAATTGACCGCCCGCTATGCGCGTGAATTATCGGCGCCCATCACGGTAATCAGCATGCTCGGCTGGGGCCTGGCGCACCATGATGCATTTGCCGGACGCAAATTCCTGTTTCCGGTGGATCTGCCGGCTGTCGGAAAAAATGAGCGTACGCTGGGATTCGTTGCCATCCGTCCGTCTTCTTATTTTAGCGGCCACCCGGATAAAGACGGCTTCCTGGTATATCAGATGGAATTTAACAAAAGGCTGTATAAGACACAGGCCAGGATAAGCGAGATCTATAAATTATTTGAGACGCTGGCATTATTGCCGTCACCCATATACCGGCTTGCGAAGAAATTTGTGAGGTCAGGACTTTCTGAGATGATCGGGTCCGTAGTTATTACTACGATTAAGGATGCAGATTTTTTTGTAGCGCCATTCAGCGACATCATACTCGATGGTTTTATCGCGTTCGGGAATTTCTCTATGCGCACGAAGGATGGCGATATGGTCGGGCTGGTGAGCGTTAAGAGCACTAAAGAGAACGCGATCCGGTATATTAACGCGGTAGAAGACGTGGTCGCGGATTTCGGTAAATACTTATAATTTTTTAACGAATATTTTTTCTACTTTGAAATTTTTCCAGTACGAATCGAACCAGCCGATTCACTGCTTCCTGAGATATGGGGGACGGATTAGTTAAGCGTTTGCCTAACACCGCTTTAAGCTGGCTCTGATCAAAAGTAGGCTCATCCCAGAAATATTGCTCATAAATCTTGATCGTGCGGAAGAATCGCCTTTCAAGCGGTGAAAGATCTTTAGTGGTTTCCATCGGGCATAGTGTGAACCCCGGCCAATCCATGGCCCTTTGTATATAGGTTCCAAGGGTTCCCAGACGAATCGGATGCGGGTGGGTCAGATGAAACGATTTTCCCCATGCTCCTTTAGTCTCGATTAATATCGATATAAGATGCGCCACATAGTCCACGGGAATGAAGTTTTTTGTTACATCCACATTCCCGAGGATGCGAAATCTGTCGTCGTGCTGGGTCCTCGAGGCGTTTAGCCGTTTATATATCATCTGGCGGGCCCAAAAGAGACGTAAAATAAAATTGAAGAGATGATGATCTTCGCTCATACGGCCGCTTTGTGTATCCCCAATGATAATGCTCGGCCTTAATATCATAAACCGGATGCCTTCCGTAGCTCCTGCATTTCGCACATCGGATTCGGAAATAGCTTTACTGCGTTCATAGTTATTGCGAAAACCCACTGCCAGATCGAGCTGGTCTTCATAAACAGTATCTGTTCTGTCTCCGGCCACGTAGGCAGAGCTTGTCTGAACGATCGATTTTTGCCGTGTGTGAGAAGCAAATTTGATCGCTTCGCGAGTGCCTCCTATATTGATCTGCTCATATACTTTCCAATCCGTATCCAGCACTGTGGTGGCCGCGTTATGTATCAGTATATCAGCGCTATTGGCATAGTGAAGATATTCTTTCGCATTTAGGCCGAAATTCTTATGGGACACATCCCCGTTTGCCACATGCAAGGTCTTGTCCAGGTATTTATTCAGCGGAAGTTCCGGATCATATTCAGATAGACGACAACCAAGGTAATGTCGCACGGTCGTTCCGTGCCTTGGGCGCACTAGAGCTGTCACGGAGTGCCCCTTTAAAAGTAAGTCACGCAGAAGAGCCGTTCCTAAAAATCCCGAAGCACCCGTTAAAAAAATATTCATAGATATTTTCTCGCTTTATTTTTTTTACTGGTTAATATATATATGCTACAACATTCGCATATAAATATCAACCGTGGTTTAATTTTTTATGGACTACGTCTATAATCTTATGTTGTAGAGAGGTTTTGTTTGAGGTAAAATTAGCACATGTTGAAAATACCTAAAGACCAGCGACGGCTCTATCAGACCAAGTTCAGTTTTGGCGCCACAGCGGCTATAATTACCAACTTGGCACTCATTTCCGGTCTCGATACTTTGGCGCATCCGAAATGGAGCATCCTAGGAGGCATACTGATAATCGCGGTGGCCGATAATATATCTGATTCGGTAGCAGTCCACATATATCAGGAATCGGAGGGTATTAATGAGGGAGAGGCATGGCTCTCTACAGTAACCAATTTTCTTGCTCGTGCCTTCATTTCTGCGACGTTTATCATTTTGGTAGCGGTCTTGCCTATAACGTTAGCGGTATCTTGTTCTGTAATATGGGGTTTAGCGTTACTGGCTATCATGAGTTATATGATCGCAAGAGGTAGAAAAGTAAATCCGTTTTTGGCGATACTGGAACACATGAGCATTGCTATTACTGTGATAGTGGCAAGCCACGCTGTCGGAAGATGGATTATTGGCAGGTTTTAAAGAAAAATAAAATATGAAGTAGATTTTTCAGCTTACATTTCAAAACATCTGTGAAGTGTGAAGACATGACCCCGCACCTTGTTGGCCTTGCAATATTAAAAATGCAGGGTATACTCGTTATGAGATTGTTTTAGGCGCTTCGCGCCTTTGCAATTACAAAGAAAGGGGGATGGGGAATGAAGAGAGTATGGATATTTTTTGGATTTGTTTTTACTTTTTGCATATTAGCGCTTTCCGGCGCGAATGCGCAAAATGCCGATTATAAACAGGATATAGCAGGCGACAAGACAGTTATTAAGACCGAAAAGAGTACGATAAAAGATCATGCCTCAGCAGCCAGGCAGGAGGAAAAACAATTGCGGGATCAGATAAGGGCCGCTGAGAAATCCGGAGATAAAGCGACCGCACAGCAATTAAGAGCACAACTAAAGACTATGCACGAAGCCAATGTACAGGAGAAACAGCAGGATAGACAGGCAATGAGATCTGATCGAAAAGAGCTTCGTCAGGATAAGCAAGAGGTCATCACCGAAGGCGTTCCACCGCCGAGGCGGGACAATGATAACAATCCTCCCGGTCCGCGCGGCGGCCCCGGAACAAACTGGGAAAACCCCGCAGGTCCTAAGGGTGGCCCCGGCGCAGGCCCTGACAGAGTAGGCCCCAGAAGAGACAATGATAACAATCCTCCCGGTGCGCGCGGCGGCCCCGGAACAAACTGGGAAAACCCCGCAGGTCCTAAGGGCGGCCCTGGCGCAAGTCCTGATCAAAGACCTGGAACAGCCCGGAACAATCCTCCCGGTCCGCGCGGCGGACCCGGCGCAGGCGGCCCCAGGAGATAAGCATTTATACTGAATAATATGGGCGGTGACTTAAAAAAAGTTGCCGCTCATTTTTTTTACGCCAACCTATTAATGGTAATGTATGCCTATAGCTGAATTGCAAGCTGAAAATGTGCGGGGGAATGTACACAAGGATCTCGTACCGCTATTTTTCGTATTATGGGTACCGCTGGCGATTATTTTAAGCGCAATAAATATGCGCTCATCCATCGATATCTTTAAACAGTTTCACGGTAAGCCCGATTTAGAGAGAAAAAGGCTCGTCGCCGGCGCCCTATTTCCTACTATCGAAGCATGCCTGGCATCCACGCCCGACCACGCAAGAATATTGATAGTAGGGTTTCCTTATGATGAAGATTTTAAGCTGGATTATTATCTATATCCACGTCTTATTGATTTCAAAGAAAAAGACTCCATAGAAGAGATCGTTATTTACTGTAGAAGTGAAGGAATAGAATACTATGTGGTATATGATCAGACCGGGAAACCCACGGTAGAAAAGGTGGGGCTATGATTGCCGGTTTTAGATTACTTGCAGGCATAGCTTTCATATATATATGTGGCGCAACGGTCCTATCCTTACTCGGATATTGCCACAGAGACATGCTTAAAAGGCCCTATCTATTATTCTGTTTCGGTTCCGGATTTATATCATTTGCGCTTTTTGCAGCCCTTTTATTTAAGATTCAAATCTCCCTCCATACAGGTATCGCAGTCTTCTTAGGTTTGCTTTTCGTAACTATGCTAAAGAATATATTTATGCGCGGTGGAAAAATCCGATGGTCGCTGTGCAGGGTAAGATCTGACGATATCAAAAACGATATTGGCGGATGCGAAAAACTGATTCGCATCGTATGCATTGTTATCATTGCCATTCAGGTGATATGTGTGCTCATCGTATGCTTGGAACAGCCGGAAAATAGTTGGGATGGCATGGCCCGATGGGGTTTTAAGGCAAAGGTGATATATTCGGAAAAGAGCGTTTATGTAGACTATTTTAACGGTAGCCATTACGCGTTCAGCCACCCATATTATCCGTTATCGGTGCCGCTGGAGATGGTCAATATATATTTATTTCTTGGCGAAGCAAATGACAGGATGGTAAAGCTCGTATTCTTTTTATATTTTGTCATGCTTATAACGGCCTTTTTTGATATTGTTAAAAGATTTTTGTTAATGTCCCGCGCCTTATTTTTCACAGCTCTTTTATCCACGGTGCCAATTTTTTTACTTGGCGGCAGTTCTGCCGCCACGTGCCTGGCAAACGTGCCGCTGGCTTTCTATTGCCTGGCGGCCGTTTTATTTCTTATGGAGTATTTACAGCAAAGGCGCGTAGAGATCATCGTCCCTGCGGGGCTTGTTCTATTTTTCTGCGCGTTCACGAAGCTCGAAGGGTTGTACTATGCGGCTATCTTTACGATAGGTTTTGCCGGGTCAATAATTATATTTGATAAAAATAGACGCCGGCAGGAGCCATTTTTACAACATCTATTTTTACTTATAGGCACCTTTATAGTTCTTTATCTGCCCTGGTTGTGGTTTAAGGCATTGTATATCAGGCTTGACCACGCTACATTCCCAAGCGCTGTTTCCTTAGGATATATTATATCGAAGCTTCACCGGCTGATATTCGTTGTACCGATGCTTATATTCGAATGTTTAAAGGTGTGGCACTGGCACATCGCATGGATAATATTCGCCGGCTATTTTATTCTCGGACTTAAAGTCAGGCGCCTCGGACGGGAAGCCATATTCCTATTATCGATTATCGCGGGGGCTTTTATATTATTAACGGCAGTTTATACGGTTTCTTCATGGTGGGGTGCGCTCGTGTTGGCGATCATGACAACGGTACCAAAAGTAATCACGGTGGTTCCCTCGTAAGCGTATCATGACGCATGGGCATCTAAAATCCTGACGATAGTTTCCCCTTGTAATATAATCTTAAGAATAGAAGATACCCGGTTATTT